>JBKBKN010000067.1:0-539 GCA_046294625.1 Flavobacteriales bacterium | reverse complement strand
TTACGAAGATTTAAAAGTTTGGTTTGAAAGTAGAGAAAAAGGAAGCGGATCCAAATTAGATCAATTTTTAGCGGAGGCTGAGTATAAATACAATGTAGGAATAAATGACTTAGTCTATCGCCCAGGCAGGAAACTTACTGAATTTTTAGATGTAAGAATCATTGGAGGCTTAGTAAAATTGCAACTTTTAGGAGATATAAGTACCCACATAAGAAAATATTTCAAAGATCCTTTAATTATAGAATTATTAGAATTTCCTGTTTTATTTTTAGGTGAAAGAGCAAGCAAAACGCCCGCACTTTACAGTTTGATGAATTATGCTGATATTAAATTAGGAACATGGTATCCAGAGGGTGGCATGTTTGAAATTGTAAAGGCGCTACAATCTTTAGCAATTGAAAAAGGGGTTGAAGTTCATTGTTCTACACAGGTTAAAGATTTTAACTATGAACGAAAAAGAATACATTCTGTAAATACAAATAAAGGTGTATTTGAATGTGATGTAGTAATTTCAGGAGCCGATTATCATCATACAGATA
>JBKBKN010000066.1:0-545 GCA_046294625.1 Flavobacteriales bacterium | reverse complement strand
CCGGCTTTTGTACCAGGAGCGGGACTTGAACCCGCACGTCCTAATGGACACAAGATTTTAAGTCTTGCGTGTCTACCAATTCCACCATCCCGGCATTGACTAAGTTTCCTTAGCCTCTATTCTTTACCTGATGTCTACCAACCTACCTCTCTTCGTTCAGTAGGCAGGTTCCTCCATCCCGGCATTGAAAAGTTTCCTTAGCCTTATTTCTTTCATAAATGTTTTAAATCTGTATTCGCTCAGATTTTTTGAAACATTCTTGAATGGAATGACTTTAAACAAAAATAGAGCTTTTAAGCTCTATTTAAAAACTTGAGCGAAAGACGGGATTCGAACCCGCGACCCCGACCTTGGCAAGGTCGTGCTCTACCAACTGAGCTACTTTCGCGAAATAATTTTCAGAACTTGTTCCTGAATTGGATTGCAAATTTAATGGGTACTTTTAATTTTACAATATCAGGCATGAAAAAAATTTAGGATTTTTAATTAAAACTTGAAGAAAATGGGAGTAAACACCGAGAATACATTGGTAATCAAAGACATAT
>JBKBKN010000065.1:0-561 GCA_046294625.1 Flavobacteriales bacterium | reverse complement strand
CTTTCATCGCGTGTGCCGTAGGCCAAGGCACCCCCCAATTCGAGTCTTGTGCTGAATTTGTCGGATGTGATGCCGCCAAATTTAAATCGGTCGCCTTCTACTTTATTGAAACTGTAAAAGGTATAGTATTGCCCCAATTCGAAATTACCCCATAGTAAATAACCGGAATAAAGCATGCGGACAAAGTTTTTCGTGTTGTTCACTAATTTGATATCCGAGAGGGTATCAATCATTTTATAGATATTTTTCTCCTTTTGCGACAGTGTGTCGGGTCGCAAATTGTTCCATTGCTTATCGCTGAATGTTTCCGCGCCTGCAAGAAGCTCTACCTCTTCAGGATCTTTAAAAATTTGTTCATCAACAATGGGGCTGAAGTCAAAATCGCTGTAAATGGAAGTCTTTTTACCAAATACGCCCATTTTATTGGAACGTTCGAATGGGGTGAATTCTATTTCGGTGTACTCCCGTTGTAGCATCCAATATTTTTCAGCAAAACGCTGGTACTGCTGCGAAATATTAAAACGTTTCACATAATTAATGTTCGCACTTTCGTTGAATCGG
>JBKBKN010000064.1:0-572 GCA_046294625.1 Flavobacteriales bacterium | reverse complement strand
GGCCTAGTTGGTGCCCGCCGAAAGGGAAACGGGTTAATATTCCCGTGCCGCGGGGGTAGGTTTGCGGCAACGCAGGCCCTGCCTCCGACGCCTCGGGATAGGGCAGGCGGGACTGCCGTCTCGTTTAACCGTCGAAGGCCGGGGAGTGCCGTAATGGCGAGAACTGGCCGAAGGCGGGAATAGCCGGGGGTTTCCCCGGTCTGCCTGACTCCTGGGGCCCGTGAAAAGGAGGCGGGGAACGAGCCCCCGCGTCCGTACCGAGAACCGACGCAGGTGTTCCTGGGTGGAAAGCCCAAGGCGGCTCGGGTGACCCCGGGCCAGGGAACTCGGCAAATTGGCCCCGTAACTTCGGGATAAGGGGTGTCTGCGGCCTTTGGGTTGACCCCAGGGGCCGCAGATCGCAGTGACAAGGGGGACCTGACTGTTTAACAAAAACATAGGTCCCCGCAAGCCCGTAAGGGTGTGTACGGGGGCTGAATCCTGGCCACTGGCGGTACGTGAACCTCGGGTACAACCGGGCGAAGCGCCGCTGAAGGCCGGGGGTAACTCTGACCCTCTTAAGGTAGCCAAAT
>JBKBKN010000063.1:0-608 GCA_046294625.1 Flavobacteriales bacterium | reverse complement strand
ATATTGATCTAATGCAGTGGCAGTAACAATATAATTTTGACCTTCAAACGCATACAGCACACCTAAAACTTGCCACTTGTCCTGATAAAATGTAATGGTTCCTTCGTTCACAATTTTTTCAAGGAGTTCAGGAGTTTCTTTTACAACATCAATTTCGACGGCATCATGGTATAAAAGTTCAAAGTTAGTTGTGTATAAAGCGACTTCCACTTCATTAAGGATTTCACGGTTGCTTAAGTAGATGTCATGTAAAGATTGAGTAGGAACTTTGGCATTGAGAAACAAATTGGCCTTGGTAATGGCTTCTTTGGCTAAAACATCATAGAATTCTTTTTCTCGATTTTCTCTGGCAGACCAATAGATGGCAAAGGCATAAATAAGCAACACCGATGCAGCCAACAAAGTAAAAAGCAGCGTTAATCGGGTTCTGATTTTCATGTTTCTTTGGTAAGTATAAAGCCCATACCCGACTTGGTGTGGATGAGTTTAGGTTCAAAGTCACGGTCAATTTTTTTTCGAAGGTAATTGACGTACACATCTATAAAATTGGTGCCAGTATCAAAGTGGGTGTTCCAGACTTCTTTGGCTATTTCTGATTTACTAAGAAC
>JBKBKN010000062.1:0-619 GCA_046294625.1 Flavobacteriales bacterium | reverse complement strand
AGAATAAAAGTTTTGAAAGGCTTCAAAATCCATTAAAGGCTGATCTTCATTAAATCCGACATACGCAGCATGGGCTTCGGCATCATCATCGCTCATGTTTTGGGTTTGTTGGTCAAACCAATCATTGTGTGCTTCATACGCTTGTTCGAGACATTGATAAACCATTTCGTAATGTTGTTCATCTTCAAACCAAAGAATGCTGTCGCAAAAGATTTTGATGGGTTTCAAGCACGGTTCTGCCGGGTTTTCTCTGAGTGAAGGGGTGAATGGCTGTGCTTGCTGCTCTGTCAAGATTTCTTTTTTGCAAGAAGTGCTCAACAGCACAAAGAAGGACAAGCATAACCCAAAGAATTCCGATTGATTTTTTCTATTGGATAATTGGATAATTGGATAATTGGATAATTGGATAATTGGATAATTGTTGTCATAAAAATAATTTTATTACAAAGTATAGAAAACCATCTGACAAAAGCAAGTAAATCAAATTGTATTTTCACAATAGACTGACAAATAGCGAAATAAAATCGCGTCTATTGAGAATATGTTAACAAAATAGACGCATTGTTTCGCCTTTTGTTTTTGGTTGCCGCAATGTTCTCAAAACCCAACAAAAAACCGC
>JBKBKN010000061.1:0-629 GCA_046294625.1 Flavobacteriales bacterium | reverse complement strand
TTGAGGGTTCGTCCCTCGATTGTTCCTTGAAAACTGAAGATTCATCAAGACATCAAACCAAAATTTCACATATGGTCCGTGAGGACCGTGTGTCTTAGACGCTAGATCAAGGTAGAAAGGGCGTACGGTGGATGCCTTGGCACTAGGAGCCGATGAAGGACGCGACGAACAGCGAAATGCCCTGGGGAGTGGTAAGTACACTTTGATCCAGGGGTATCCGAATGGGGGAACCCACCGCCGGGAGACTGGCGGGACACCCGTGTGAATACATAGCACGGCGTGAGGCAAACCCGGGGAACTGAAACATCTAAGTACCCGGAGGAAGAGAAAGAAAATTCGATTCCCTGAGTAGCGGCGAGCGAAACGGGAACAGCCCAAACCAGGAAGCATGCTTCCTGGGGTTGTAGGACACTCTATACGGAGTTACAAAGGGATAGGATAGGTGAACGACCTGGAAAGGTCGGCCAGAGAAGGTGACGGCCCTGTAGCTGAAATCTTATCCCCTCCAGAGTGGATCCTGAGTACGGCGGGACACGTGAAACCCCGTCGGAATCCGGGAGGACCATCTCCCAAGGCTAAATACTTCCTAGTGACCGATAGTGAACCAGTACCGTGAGGGAAAGGTGAAA
>JBKBKN010000060.1:0-641 GCA_046294625.1 Flavobacteriales bacterium | reverse complement strand
TTGTTGCATACGGCAATAATCGCTGCTTTTTTGTTTTTTCCCTTGGCCACGAGTCTGTCATAGAGTTCTCGACAGGCCCTGTTCGTTGCTTTGGCATTCAGCGCTCCCATATACAAGATATGCCTGAGTTGCTTACCCCCTTGTTTGCATATGCGTACTCTGCCTTTTATACTCGTGCCACTGCTAAACTCCACCGGACTCAAGCCCGCATAGCTTATCAATTGCTTGTAGTCTTCAATGCCCTTAAAGCCTTGAGTATAGATAATAAGCTCTGATGCTGCTCGCTTGCCTATGCCTTTTACACTCTCAACCAATTCCATCAGCTCGGGCTGCCAAGATGTAAGTCGTTTTACTAGCTCCTGTTCTAATCGCTTCTTCTCTTTCTTTAATTTGGCTAAAATGCTTTTGTAAGTTGACAGAATATCCTGAGCATCATAAGGGGCGCGTTTTAGACTGTGAATACGATTGGTATACTTGGTGATATCCTTGGTCAAATCATGTATCGCATTGTTTAACGAACGGCACTCAAAATATTCCTTATCCGGCATCTGGCTCGGTTCCGGATTGCGTTCTATGCCATACTCACATATACGCCTGGCATCCTTCTTGTCACTCTTGTTGCGCTCTAGGTGCATCTGTAT
>JBKBKN010000059.1:0-651 GCA_046294625.1 Flavobacteriales bacterium | reverse complement strand
GGTGGGCCGTTACCCCGCCAACTAGCTAATCAGACGCATGCCCATCTCTTACCGCCAAAGCTTTAATAATCAACAGATGCCTGAAAATTATATTATGGGGTATTAATCCGAATTTCTCCGGGCTATCCCCCTGTAAAAGGTAGGTTGCATACGCGTTACGCACCCGTGCGCCACTCTCATCTCAACCGAAGTTAAGAATCCCGTTCGACTTGCATGTATTAGGCCTGCCGCTAGCGTTCATCCTGAGCCAGGATCAAACTCTCCATTGTATATAAATTTTAAGTGTTCTCTGGCCCCTTTAAAGGTACTCTTCAAATATCATCGCTGATATCTTTCTATAATACGCAATTCACTATGCTGGTTACATTCATTCAAAGAACTCTTTCCTTACTACTTTCTAGTAAGATTGTGGTCTGTTATCTCAAAACCTTTTTATTATTCCCACTCTCCTGCCGAAAGCGGATGCAAAGATAAAGAAATTTAAATCCTTAGAGCAAACTTTTTGGAAGATTTTTTGAAAAAAAATTCAAAGCCTCATCCTCAATTACTTCCAAACTTATTGGCCTAAAATCCGCCTCCAGTTACTCTGTTGGCCGTTTTTATTCAGTAAGCTTTTCGTTCGCTCCATCACCGTTCGTGATTGGGAGTGCA
>JBKBKN010000058.1:0-651 GCA_046294625.1 Flavobacteriales bacterium | reverse complement strand
CCCAATGTTTACTGAGGAAGGCTACTACGCTCAAGGTAAGTAGGGACCAAATCCGAGGCTGAAAAGCGTAGGCGATGGACAACAGGTTGAAATTCCTGTACCACCTCCTCACCGTTTGAGCAATGGGGGGACGCAGCAAGGTAGGGTAAGCGCACTGATGGAAATGTGCGTCCAAGCAGTTAGGCTGAGAAGTAGGCAAATCCGCTTCTCGAGAAGGCTGAGCTGTGATGGCGAGCGAAATTTAAGTAGCGAAGTTCCTGATCCTACACTGCCAAGAAAAGCCTCTAGCGAGGTGAGAGGTGCCCGTACCGCAAACCGACACAGGTAGGCGAGAAGAGAATTCTAAGACGCTCGGGAGAACTCTCGTTAAGGAACTCGGCAAAATGACCCCGTAACTTCGGGAGAAGGGGTGCTCTGATAGGGTGTTAAAGCCCGAGAGAGCCGCAGTGAATAGATCCAAGCGACTGTTTAGCAAAAACACAGGTCTCTGCGAAGCCGCAAGGCGAAGTATAGGGGCTGACACCTGCCCGGTGCTGGAAGGTTAAGAGGAGGGGTTATCCGTAAGGAGAAGCTCTGAATTGAAGCCCCAGTAAACGGCGGCCGTAACTATAACGGTCCTAAGGTAGCGAAATTCCTTGTCGGGTAAGTTCC
>JBKBKN010000057.1:0-688 GCA_046294625.1 Flavobacteriales bacterium | reverse complement strand
TGCTCGAGAGAGCAGTCCCACAGGTGGCGGTTGACGTCGGTGGTCTGACGGTAGGCGTAGTACTCGTCCGCGAGAGTGGTGAGATCGCTCATGCGCACGACTCTAACCGGGTCGGAGCCCGCGCGGGAGCCAGCCGAAACGACAAAAGCCCCCACCGCATCAGCGGTAGGAGCCTTAAGTCTTGAGCGCGCCCGGAGGGATTCGAACCCCCAACCTTCTGATCCGTAGTCAGATGCTCTATCCGTTGAGCTACGGGCGCACGGCCGCGCGGGCCGAGTCACGAGTATACAGTCTTGCCGCCTGCCATCCGACCGGAGTCGGGGGCGGGCGAAAAGTGGCGGAGACGGTGGGATTTGAACCCACGGATGGGTTACCCCATCACATCCTTAGCAGGGATGCACTTTCGGCCGCTCAGTCACGTCTCCCGATTGGTCCAGCACAGCGTACCGGTCTCACAGCGCGCGGAGCAAAGTGGCTCCGGGCCCTGCGAGGAGCGGAGAGTGCGGGATTCGAACCCGCGGAGGCGGGTTACGCCTCAACAGTTTTCAAGACTGTCACCTTCGGCCGCTCGGTCAACTCTCCTAGGCGCGGGTTACGCGCCAGCCGTGCCATTGTGCCAGCCTTGCGGCAGTCCCGGTGATACCACGGCCAGTTCGTACAGTTCCGCCGCCTGCGCGAACTCTGCGTC
>JBKBKN010000056.1:0-696 GCA_046294625.1 Flavobacteriales bacterium | reverse complement strand
CAAAGGTTTAGAATTTGAAGCCGTTTTCTTTCACAATATTGACGAACTTCAAAACCAAAATTTATCAAGTGACTTGCTCTTGAAATACTTATATGTTGGTTTATCCAGAGCAACATTTTATTTGGGTCTGACAGTATCAGAAGAGTTAAACAGCGACCTGAATTTTATATTGGAGAATTTTGACAGGACAGGAAAAACATGGCGAAATTGACGACAGAAAAAGAAGCACGAACCGGTAACACGGGTTTTGCGTCAGGCGGGGTGACGTGCAAACTTGGAGCTTTGTGCTTCTATTTAAATTCGGTGGTGGTTGACAGTTTTGTGCTCCGAAACCCGCCCGAACGCAAAGCCCGAAACCGTTATAGCCAATGCTGTGACGACCCAACTAAACATTGACAAAAAGCATCTGAAAATTAAAACCTCCGACTTCGATCTGTTAAAAAACAAACAAACATACTTTTTAGACGGATTTGCAGAAATAAAATTTTACGTTAAGCCTATAGGTGTCTATTGGTTTATTTACATAAGCATCGTGGACTGTTTTTTTAAGAAATATAAAGGGAGTTAATCTGTACGTTTTTATTAGGATAAATTTTTCTTCATCTCAACTTAAGGTGATGCTTATATGATGGTTGCATCTTTGTGCTGTAAAAATAATTTTTAATTTAAAAAAAGCAAATTATGAAATCAAAGTTT
>JBKBKN010000055.1:0-704 GCA_046294625.1 Flavobacteriales bacterium | reverse complement strand
GACCTTGAAAACTTTGAAAGGCTTCCACCAAAAGGGAGAGAGCTAAGGTACTATTTAGCTGGCTTTGCGGATGCAGAAGGCTCTTTTAGTGTATCCATAAAAAAGCTTTCCACCGCTAAATTTGGATGGGTCATAGACCCAGAGTTTAACGTATATCAACACAAAGACAACGAGGTCATCCTTAAGCTTTTTCAGAAGGTGCTAAACTGCGGAAAGATACATCCAAAAGCCAATAATCCCGATATGTTGGTATATACGGTCTCCAACAGGAGACATCTAAGGGAAAAGGTCATACCCTTTTTTGAAAGGTACAGGCTTCTCTCTAAAAAATGGGAAGACTTTCTAAGGTTCAAAGAGATAGTGGAAGCATTGGAAAGAAAAGAGCATACCACAAAAGAAGGCTTTGAAAGGTTGATAAAGCTGGCCATGGAGATGAACAAAGGTGAAAAACAGGAAAAACACGTTCTGGAAGAGATCCTCCTGGGGATCCTCAGAGACCGTACGCAAGGGGCCGAAGGGTAAAAACCCGTAGGTTAAGATACGGTCCGTCCCAAAAGGGATGCCTAAGGTAGCGAAATTCCTTGTCGGGTAAGTTCCGACCTGCATGAATGGCCCAACGAGTGCCGCACTGTCTCGAGGAGAGTCCCGGCGAAATTGTAATGCCGGTCAAGATGCCGGCTACCCGCGGCAGGACGGAAAGACCC
>JBKBKN010000054.1:0-709 GCA_046294625.1 Flavobacteriales bacterium | reverse complement strand
GGATTTGGCGCATTTACTTATTCCAAATCGCATATTGACAGGGTGGTAAAATATGTGTTAAGTCAACCGAAACACCACAAAAAACAATCTTTCAAAGATGAATATTTGTTGTTGCTTGAAAAATTCGAGGTGGATTATGACTCAAAATATGTTTTTGAATGGTACAAATAGCAGAGATTACAGGGCCGCGCCCCTTATGAATTTTGTAGGACAAATTTTGCTACGGGAGTAGCTTAATCAATTTGTAAATTGCCCTTAGAGGCTATTTTGTGATGCGGCGGGTGGAGTAATGGATGGGAATGAATTAGTGGGTTGAGTTACTTTTTCTAAATAAAAAACCCCGCAAAGCATCGAGCCTTCGGGGTTTTTGGTTTGGGTTATGGTTTTCTTTTGCGGGCTTTGCAGGCTGTTCACTTCATCAAGGCCAGTTGCGCAGATGTTTTCTGAGCGTTTTGCAGCGTGATTCGCTCTTTTGATAATACTTGTGCCACTTTGATGCTTCCATCAGCGATTTCGTAAGTGTATTGCTGAAGGTAAAAGGCTTCTCCTTCGATGGTTCCCTGAAACACGGCAAGGTTAACATCTGTAGATACGGTGATGCGGTGAAATTGGAAGCCTTTTTCGTTGATGTAGTCATTTTCAGCACTGAAAAAATCATACGCATCATCGGCATCGAATACAAACATCACTGCATTTCCGGATATGAAAA
>JBKBKN010000053.1:0-718 GCA_046294625.1 Flavobacteriales bacterium | reverse complement strand
TGGAAAGCCTACAGAAGAATCAGGCTTGATGGCAAACCCTGGAATCACAAACGTGTGCATCGTATTTATGTCAACTTGGGTCTTCCACTCAGGAGCAAGCGTAAGAAACGACTGCCAACAAGGGTAAAACAGCCATTGGAAACTCCGGAAACGCTCAATCACACTTGGTCTATTGATTTTATTGAAGACCGTTTGGGGAATGGTCGCAAAGTCCGTTCATTTAACATTCTCGATGATGCCAACCGTGAAGCCTTGCATATTGAAAGCGACTATTCCTTAAAAAGTACTCGCGTGGTGTGGGTACTAAACTATCTGATCAAACGCAGAGCAAAACCTAAGCGCATACGTATGGACAACGGACCGGAATTTATCGCCAAAATTATGGCAGATTGGAGCGAAGCTTACAAGATCGAGTTCATTTACATTCAACCGGGAAAGCCTACTCAAAATGCCTTCATTGAACGCTTTAATGGCAGCTACAGAAGGTCATTACTTAACGCTTACGCCTTTAAGAATCTCGATGATCTCCGAACAGAGAATGTGCACTGGATAGATGATTACAATAACCATCGACCACATGAGAGTTGCAAAAACCTACCACCTGTATTATATGCTGAAAAATATTTGAAAAAATGAGTTTTTTTAAGGCATCATCACACAAAGAAAGAGTGCACACCGTAGCATGCACTCCCTTTCCTCGTGGTCAAAAACTATTCCT
>JBKBKN010000052.1:0-748 GCA_046294625.1 Flavobacteriales bacterium | reverse complement strand
TGGCGAAGGCAATGCTGATTTAATTATTTCTCAGGAAGATGGCATGCTTAGCGTAATGAATTCAATTATGGCTGAATTAACCGCTCCGGCACAGATACCTGAAACGAACCCGGTAATGGTTTCTGTAAGACTTAAAACAGGAGGAGTTGAAGGTGACCCTATTTATATTTTAAATTCTAATATCACTGTTATACAAGATGATTTATCAATTTTTTTTTAAGATAAATGATGTAACACATCAATATTTTCAATGGGGATTTGGATACAACAATCCTACGCCATCTGATCCGAATAATTTTGGAGATGGCGCGTGTACCTTAGCTGATAATCTATTGCAGATTTATGGAGCGAAAATCGTAAATGGGGAAAATGGATTGCTTCCATTTAACTTGTATATAGCTAATCCATCAAAAAGGAAATCAAAGTTTAATTGTACAAAATGACAGTAGAGAATATGATATGTACTTTACAAACAACACGCAAACATATTATTTGTCTTGACGAAAAAGAATGATGAATGCGCAACAAATTTGCCAAGAGCAAGACATGAATAGTCTGGTAAATTTGAAAATAACCAATCATCAGGGTATGATAGACGGATTGGTGGAAGGAAATTTTAATGGTAAACCATACTACACTCCAGAAGGGCAAGCTCGCACAAGTGATCAACCTGTAAACATATAACGGTGGTTTAAGCTTAAAATAATGCCTTGATTATTTTTTAACTATTTGGCACAGGAGTGCGTAA
>JBKBKN010000051.1:0-1594 GCA_046294625.1 Flavobacteriales bacterium | reverse complement strand
ATCACTCTTGTAACCAATGCACCGATCGGATTACTGTCGAAATACTTAATACGCAAACGTGTGATGTGATTAAACACCGCATCTCGCAAGTCTTTAATAACAGATTGCCCTAAAAGGTTGGTTATGAAATTGCTAAAAAACTGACCTATGGCTTCAACGATCAAAATACCAATCATAATCAAGGTCATCAGCAAGAGCATGTTTGGATTTTGATTAAGTATGTAATGGTCAACAGTATATTGAATCAACAGCGGTCTTACAGGTGAGAGCAATGCTAGAAATATGGTAAGTGCTACGGATAAAATGAGGTATTTGCGGTAGGGTTTCACAAATGCGATTACCCTACGCAGCAGTTTAAAATCAAATGCATTTCCACTTACTGAACTCATTGGACTTGGTTATAGGGGTTGTAGAAAAGATTTCTGGCAATGTAAATGTTTTCAGGATAAATTACCTCCGTAAGAAAAAGACCTTCGGCAGGAGCAGAAAAACCCGCTTTGGTTCTATCTTTGCTTTCGATCAGCTTGAGCATATCTTCGGGTTTTCTTTTTCCCTGAGCTGTTTCTACCAAAGTGCCGGTGATGGCACGAACCATATTTCTCAAAAAGCGGTCAGCACTTATTTTGATAATGATCAACTCGTTGTCTTCTTCAATATCCAATGTTTCTACTTGACAAATATTGGTTTTCACCTGTGTGTTCGATTTGCTGAAGCATGAAAAATCTTTTCTCCCGGGAACGTATGCTGCTGCAGCTTTCATTACCGACAAGTCAAGTTTTCCATAACAATGCCAAGCCAGACCTTTCTTAAAAGGATTGTTTCTTCGCATGATATGATAAGCATAGCTTCGCTTCACGGCATCAAATCGCGCATGCGCATCGGCATTTACCTGATGCAGTTGAATCAATCCAATATCATCAGGTAAAAGACTTTCTAACTTGAAACAAAATTGATCGAGTTCGTTTGGTTTGATTTCATCTTCAAGGTCGAAATGGGCAACAAAATAGCTTGCATGAACACCTGTATCTGTTCGACCACAACCGATTGCGTTAACAGTTTGCTTAGCAACCAGTGAAAGACAATGATTTAAGGTTTCTTGAACGGATAAGGCATTGTGCTGTAACTGCCAGCCATGATAATTAGCCCCGTGAAATCTGAATGAAATAAAGTATCTTGCCACAAATATATTGCTACAAAGCTAAAGGTTTTAAAGCCAAATGGTTCACTTTTATGAAAGGCAAATAAACCGAATATTATTCTGCGGCCTTCATATCAATGATACGTGTGCCCGATTCTTCAATGATGCTGATTTTAACATGATTGTTTGGTAAAAATGATTCAGCTTTTTCAGGCCACTCAATAAAACAATAATTACCCGATTGTAAATATTCATTAAAGCCAATTGACATCAGTTCATCAACTGATTCCACTCTGTAATGGTCAAAATGATATATTTTGATATCATTTTTTCCCCGGTATTCATTTACAAATCCAAAAGTGGGACTGCTTGTTTCATCATTCACTCCAAGTTCTTTTGCTATAGATTTGATGAATGTAGTTTTTCCTGCGCCCATCTCTCCGTACAGAGCAAATA
>JBKBKN010000050.1:0-2182 GCA_046294625.1 Flavobacteriales bacterium | reverse complement strand
TTTAAATGATTGTGTATTTTGTTTACCAAGCACTTTTAGAATATACAGACCATCTGCATACTCAGAAAGATTAATTAACGTATTGGTCTGATTGATGTTGTTGCTCACTATTACTTTTCCACTAATATCAATAACCTGATAATGCAACAACATTGGAATTTCGTTCTTCACTTTCAATTGCACTAAACCATTTGTTGGATTTGGAAATACCATTAAGTCAATGTCTTGTGGAAGATTTGTTAGGTTCAACACAGTGTCAACACAAAAATCGGTGCTTTCAGAGAAGGTGAATTGCCCCCCCTGCACAATGGTCTGACCTAAATGACTGGTTAGACTGTATGAACCATTTCCATTAGCGCCACAGCAAATACCATCACCAAATGAATCTTGAATGGTAAAGCGGTAACAACCTCTAGGTAAACACAAAACTTCTGCATAGGTTGTAGCATTAGACAATGTGTTAGCCGCCTGATTGAAAACAATCTGATTATTATTGAGCAAATCAATCACTCTCCAGGATGTTTCACTTGCATAATTATCGGTAGTTAACTGAAGCGTTGTAGGAAAGCCTTCGCGGATCGAAAAAGTGCTCGCTTCTGCATTGTTTCCGGGATTTTCATCGACTTCTCCATTGGGCAAACTGATTTCTATATTGAAGGTTTGATTAACTCCTGCCAAAAGCGTCTGAGTCGGTAGTGTTATGGTTTGATTGCTATTGGGTTCGAGCGTTCCTGTCCAATTGAATATCTGGTTTGCTCCACCATTGAATTGATAGTTTATAGTGAAGGAAGTTACTGTTTCAGTGCCTTGGTTTCTCACTCTGATTTCAGGTGTTACCTGAAATTGGCTGCAAAAGTTTCCTACCGGACTAAGAATAGCTTGTAATCTTAGGTCATAATTAAAGGTTTCGATCACTTCACCCAATCCATTGATAAACATCACATCACTATTGGTGGGATCGAGCCAGTCTTTCAATCGGGTTGCAGGAGTGGTTCCGGCATCCCACGACACATCGAAGCGACCGTAGAAATCAGGTTCATTAGGCTGATTGCAACTTGCTGAACCGCCAAAGAGCTGACCAATGATTCTGCGATTTTGATCAAATAATGGAGAACCGGATGAGCCTCCTTCAGTAGTTCCATGTTCCCAATTGCCTACTCTCCAACATTGCGCTTGCGGTAATCCATATAATGCCTGAGTTGCAGGTTGTTCATCTTTTGAAATCTTTTTAATGTCACCGCTCGGATGATGTATGCCAACCGTGAATTCAGGTGCCACATTTTCTCTCGACCATCCTGCATAAAACACATCGAATGTCTCCGGCGGAGTTTGATTGAGCTCAACAAGTGCGAAGTCTGATCCATTTCTTTGCGCTCTAATTACACATCCTTGAATGGTAAAATTTGTAGGACCATTAATGTTTGCACAAGATGGACTTTCATAATTGAACATAAAAATACTATTTGTTGCTGCCTGACAGTGCCTTGCCGTAAGTATGTATGGCTTACCATCCTGAGCCGTATTGTTGACCATAGCCCCGGAACAAAATCGGGTATTATTAGCTGTAAGCAACATACAAATTGATCGCTTTTGATATTGCCAGTCGTCTCCTAAGGGACAATTCACATTGATATTGCATACGCCTGAACTGCCAAAATTCTTCATGCTTTGATAAAAATCCCGATAAGAATGCACCACTGAGGCTAATGCAATCTCACTTTTACCTGTGCCTGATTCAGGTTCATACAATTCTAAAATCAACTCATCACCCTGCACCGGCATAAATGCAAAATTACCATCAGGGTTGTGGTTGGCTGCAGTAAATGCCCCGGCCACACTGGTTCCATTGCGATTGAATGCAAAAAACCTTGCTCCATCAGGCAATTGAAAACGACTGAAATTTGCATGTAGACTCAAAGCTCCGGGCGATTGAAGACTCAAACGCCATACTCTTCCTCCATCAGGAAGCTGTTCCCAGGTGCCGGAATTTTCGGAAGTTAAGTTAACCGCAATTTCAGCACCAAATCGCAAAGTCTTGTCTCCTGAAGCGGCAGCAAGACTATCTTCGGTAAGGAACTGATGAATATTTACAGACGAGAGCTTTATTCCGTCAAAATATTTCTGCAAGTGTTTATTTCCAAAGCTTAAAGGAGTGCCCCCCTGGGAGAGTTGAGCAAAAATG
>JBKBKN010000049.1:0-2315 GCA_046294625.1 Flavobacteriales bacterium | reverse complement strand
GCTGCATTGAGTATGGTTGTCGTCTTTATTCCCGAATTAGTGTAAACATTTCCGTCCGGTGCGGTGTATGTTCCGCATGCGCTGGTGGAAATACTACTAGTCGTGTTGGTTCCATCGCAGTAAATAGCCCGAATTTCCTGACCGCTAAGTTTTCTTTGAAACAAGCGAATGTCGTCCATAGAATTGTTGCTTTATTGCGTGGTTATACCAATGTTTAATGGATTTGAATCTATGGGGTTTAAATCAACTTCAATAGAATTTCCATCAAAAAAAGTAGGCAATAGCAGTCCGTCGAGATAAAAAAATACCAAACTTTCGCCATCTTTGGTTGTGATGGCAAAGTGATGCCAAAGCGTATCAATTGGTACACCAGGCAGTTGCGTGCCATAAGGCCCATCATAAGGAATGAGTAACTGGGCAGGAATCCCTGGAACCGCTACACCATGATAGCCCATGTTGTGAATTAAAAGGAGTGTGTTATCGTAGAAAACCACACCATAATTACAGATACCCGATATCCAATCACCACCTTTATTAATAACCACATCGGCTCCGCCCAAGCTGTTTCTTTTTGCCCATAATGTTATACTTAATTCATCTGCGATTTACAATTGTGGGCTATTGGCTACTTCTACATATTTCTGTAAACTTTGAACAACTCTCAGTGCTTTGTTAGGATTCCCAAATCGATGAAAAGTGAAGGAAGCACCATTCACCCAATACCATCCTGCCCATTAGCGCTGGATTCATCGAAATTGGATTCAAATTTCCAATGTGCAACCAAGCCTTCGGTTGGGATTTGAGCCTTTAGGAAAGATGTGAATAGCGATAAATACAAATAAAGCTAAAGAGGATAGATATGAAGCTTCATAATTGGGGTAAATGGTTATGACAAAATTAATTGAAAAAAATACTTAAACTTTCACTGAACTTTCAGCCCTATCTCCCCAAAATGCTTGATGAATTAAGAAACATTTTATTATGCTTATGCATTCTCCATTTATTTTCAACATTCAACGTTTCGCAGAATTATTAATTCATTTTTGTTCAAAGCAGCATTGCACCTGCAAAGCTAGCATCTATACCATAGAAAAGTAATAAATTATTCATTAATGCCGCTTAATAAAGAGTTTAGAAAATCCGAATGCGTTCAATGTGAAGGTTTATTGCCTAATAGCAATAAACAAACTGCCTAATATTCGATTGAATACAAGGTAATAATTTTAAGAATTTTGCAACAATATCAATGCTATCATGGTTTTATTTTGCACTTAAGATTTCTCAACACACGGATTATTTTTTATGTCGCTCCTCATTTTTTTTGTTGCTCACTGGTACATTTCTCTTTTTTCGCAAACATTTTTTGATCATCGATATGCTTCACACAGGGCATTTACGATGAGCCCTTTTTGGGAAAAATTCTTTTATGTCTTTGCTTTTGTAACACAAGGCTCATCTTATTTAACTCCGCGTGGATATGCCATCATGCATAGAATGCACCACGCCTACACTGACACCGAAAAAGACCCCCATTCACCGAAATATTCCAAAAATCTGTTTGATATGATGTGGCGCACTTATCGATTCTATTCTGATATCAACAATAATAGAATGGTGATTGATAAGCAGTTCACCAAAAATCTGCCAGATTGGAAAAGCTTCGACACTTTTGCTCAGTCTATCTGGACCAGACTAGTTTGGGTGGCGATTTATGTATTCATTTATCTCAGTCTTGCCCCGTCTTTATGGTGGTTTTTACTGCTTCCCTTAACCATCTTTATGAACCCTTTTCACGGTGTGGTTATCAACTGGTTTGCCCACAAGTATGGATACACTAATCATAAAATGAACAACACTTCAAAAAATTTAATGCCGGTAGATGTATTCATGCTTGGCGAAGGTTATCATAATGATCATCACCACCGACCGTCTAATGCCAATTTCGGTTCAAAGTGGTATGAAATTGACCCGGTTTATTATATCATTCTGTTGTTTAGCAAATTAGGTATTATCAGGTTGAACAAATCAGCATAGAATTACTTATGTTTCTTTTAGTGATTGGTGGTTGATCTGATTAGCTAAATAACATTTTTAGCATTCATCAAATAAGCATATCACCTGCTTAGCATTAATAGATTTCGATTGAAATCAATTATTCATCTATAAATGTCCCGCTTAACTACCGCGAAACATTCCGCCAAGCGTAGGAAAGTTTCTGACTTACCTTTAACACATGGGTAAGTGGCTGACTTTTTTGACAGTTTGTAAATATAGTTGATTAGATTGCATTTTGCTTAGTTCAATTGAAACGGAAA
>JBKBKN010000048.1:0-2858 GCA_046294625.1 Flavobacteriales bacterium | reverse complement strand
CACTCTCCACTCTGAGCAGATAGACACCTGCTGCCAGCTGACCGATATCAATCTCATGAGTAGCTGCTTGTGCCGGAAGCATAGCACTTTGCATTTTCCGGCCTTGCAAATCGGTGATTTGGTATTGCCGCAGCACATTGTCTTCGGATGTGATATGAATTGTAGATGTGGCGGGGTTGGGGTAAAGGGTGAATGGTGGATTTATTGCTTCGGGATTACTTAAAGACAAATAAACAGGGTCTATTTTAAGTTTGTAAAGCCATGAAAATTGTGGGCTCGATAAGCCGTTATCATTTTTTGCTAACAGAATAAGTATGGTTGAATCAGATTCCTGAAAACGAACATCATATATATTCATACTACCATTCGAAGAACCAAAATGAACATCACCGACATGAAGAACACCTTCGTCCAACAACTTGTAAATGCCTAATTCGCTCTTACCCACTGGTTTTTGAAAAAAAAGTATTTCATGCCCTAGGTAATTAATTGCATAGGTTTTTCTTGGACATGAAGTTAAACCATTGAGTTGATTTCGTCTGATTTCATTAAGCAGTTTAAACTCGCTTTCTGAATCTTCAAATTTATAAATCTCAGTACAAACATTGAAATCAGAAACGTACATCCTGATAAACTTTAGATCAGACTCATTTGATGAAAAGATCCATACTGATTTCCCCCCATCACCCCCCGGATTTCTTATTAATCTATCCAAGTACTCATAGGAATCTGCAAGCGCATAAATTATATTCCTATCTTCTACAAAGATATTTCCTGATGTAAAGTGGAATTTTCGATTTGGGGAATAACTATATAAATTTGTTGCGCTATGTCCCATTAATTCAATTTCATTCGCAGAATTGATTTTAAAGAATGACAAATAAGTCATATCATTGACCCCTATATCAACACAAAGGTAATTTACACCATTCTGTTGAAATGCTGTAATATTTCCTAATCCTACTGAAGTGCCTCCTAATCCCAATGTTGATAGATTGAATCTATATCGGCCAGTGAATTGATTGTCGTCAAATCGAAGTATTAAAAGATGATTTGCACTATCAATAACCGATATAAATTGTTCGTCGCTCAACATTACGAGTTGATTAAGACCTCCATGATGCAGTATAATTTCAGAGAAAAGCGTATCCGGTTGGCTATTGCCGGGGTTTATTCTAACTATATTGTTGATGTTATTCAAATATTCTCCTCCTGGTGCAAAGTAATTTGCATAACAATATTGAAGGATATAAGCTTCACCTTGATGAAGGCAGCTTACATTTGAAATCCAACGGAATTCACTTTGGAATAATAGGCTTAAATTATTTAAACTAATCACATTTAGATTCCCTCTGTTATTTCCTGTTGAAACCAGGGAAAAGTCTTCGGCATAAAATAGTGTATTATCATAAGTTTGCAATCTGTTTAGCCTACTATCGCCAGACATGCTTCCACTTTGCAAGGTGTTTATTTGCAAAGAATCCACAATCATAATCTGAGCAGATAAGCTTGAATAGATAATCCAAGAGATTAATAAAATTATCAGTTTCTTTTCCATAGTTTTATGCTGTAAATGGTTTCATTTTCATCGAAGTCTCTAATTTTTCCAGTAATTTCAACACCCACTGTTTTAAATTCAAGGATGTTTTGGCCTTGCAGTTGCACCAGTTTTCTACAAATAATGCTTTCGCTATTTTCAAACTTGGCTATAACTTCAAGTACAATATTGTCTCCAGGATGTGCAGCGTAAAAAGGTTCGAAATGGCTGTTAGAATTTTTGAAAACCTCATATTCTCCTTGCTGATTGAGAGTAAAGCTAGTAATCAACTCATCGGAAGGCAATAGTTCAATAAATTCATTATTACTCACAATAAACCTGAAAACGTTTTCAGGAATCACTAATGCTCCAGAATGGGAGCTAAAATAAACAGTTATCCGGTTTGTTTCCCAATATTCCCTGATTTGATTCAGGCTTGTATTTAGGACGTATTTAAAAGCTTCGTCACCGATTGTCTGATAGATTTGTTCATATGCATTACGAAATGCAGAACCTCCATGTTTAAAATTATCTGTAATAACATAATCCGCTGAATTTACGGGAGGTGTCAAACATTCAAAATCATTTTCTGCTAATCCATAGTCTATCTTCATATCTGGTCCATGCTGATACCACAAACATTTGCTAGCAGGGAAAGAAAAGTATAACGACCTAATAGGTATATCAGGAATAAATATCCGATATATACCACCTAAGGAAAGGCCAAACCTATTGTCGTTGTCATTATTATTATTAGTTATATAATGAGATAAATATTCACCCGCAGACTTGAATCGATTTGTAATTCTACAAATTGTCACGGCATTTCCTTTAACCAATGTCGAGTTTATCGGAAATCCAATTCTTTTATATATTGGTTCTGTCTCTTTGATTAATTTTTTATTCTCTCCATTAAAAAGCACTTCGCGATAAAAAAAGTATGAACCAGATATTGCTTCTAAGACTGCAAATGGTTCAACTGATGCATCGTTTTCATCTCCAAAAGATGGAGATATATTTTGAGAATGCAAAAATTCTATTGTACTGAATGGAAATGAAACATTTGCATCATCAAAACAATTGTTATTAAACATATTTTGAGCAAGTTTAATTTGAATTTCATCATCCATTGTTGATGAAGAAAAATCTGATAACTATATAGGATAATTATCTCTAAAACAAAACAAACAGTTACCGCTATCAGGCTTACGAGCAAAACAATTAATCAGAATTTTCTTGTTTTTTGTCCTTCTCACCCAATCATTTGGCAGTATGGCGAGTTCTAATATAGGTCTTGAATTTGTTCCTCCCCAAGGTTCGA
>JBKBKN010000047.1:0-4663 GCA_046294625.1 Flavobacteriales bacterium | reverse complement strand
TTCGCCAACTTCCGGCTGGGCAAACTAGTGGGCAGCCCATGTGATACCATTGTGAGTAGTATAAGTGAACCGTTGAATGTGAAAAGTGTAAAGGTGTTTCCTAATCCAAGCAATGGTTGGGTACAGCTGCAAGTGCCCGCGCCGGGGCCTTATCAGTTAAGTGTGTATAATACCACCGGGCAAAGGCTGCACACCCAGACCTTATCAGCGCACAAAGCACACATAGACTTTAATGCACTGGCCTTGCCTTCGGGCATCTACTTATTACAGGTACAAAACAGCAAAACGGGGGAAGTGATGCATAGTAAGGTAGTTTATGAGAGGAATTGAGAATGATGAGTGATGAGTGAAAAGTGATAAATGATGATTGATGAATGAGAAGTGCTGAGTTCCTTTGCGGCCTTTGCGGGATATTTTTGCGTGCTTTGCGTGAAAGCTTTTTGGCCATTGCGGTTAAAAAAATGTGAGATGTGAAAGTTGAAAGTTAAAAGTGATGAAAGATGAATGAAGAATGGGAATGTTTTCTAAAGCCAGCCTTGGTGCCAGTATAGAGAATCTAGCTGAGGAAAATATACTCAAATGATGTTATTTTTTTGTAAATTTGCTTATGACGAAGACCGAAATAAAATCTCAAATAACCCAATTGATGGATAATATGCCTGAGCACATGCTTCAAGAATTGCTCAATTATCTCAAAACAGGACAATGGATAAATCAACCAAAGGAAAAACTTGTAGCTGATTTAAACAGGATTTTCCTTGAAGATCAAGAGCTTCTGAAAAAACTGGCGGAATGATTCATGTCAATGAAGTATTATGGATACACCAGTCACTTATCAAAACTTTTGGGGGTATTGAAGGTGTTAGAGATTGGGGAATGCTCGAGTCTGCAATTCATCGGCCCTTTGCCACCTTCGATGGAAATGAACTTTATCCCAACCCAATAAATAAAGCCGCAGCGTTGTTTGAGAGTTTATTGATGAATCACCCATTTGTGGATGGAAATAAGCGCACAGCATATACCAGTATGCGCGTTCTATTGATAAGATACGGTTATGATTTACACGCGAGTTCACAAGTGAAATATGATTTTGTAATGGAAGCGAGCAATGGCAATATTAGATATGAGTCCGTAACCAAATGGGTAGATAATCATGCTGTTCCCTATCCATAGCCATCATTCAGAATGCTTAAAATTAATCAAATAGAAATTTATCATATTGGCCCTGCCTTCGGGCATGTATTTGCTGCAAGTGCAACACAGCCAAACAGGGGAAGTAATGCATAGTAAGGTAGTGTATGAGAGGAATTAATTGAAAATTGAGAATGGAAAATTAACAATGGACAACTGCCTGACTAGCTCGAAGATGTGGGATAATGATAAATGATGAGTTAATTTGCGCCCTTTGCGGAAAACCTTTGCGCCTTTGCGTGAAATAAGTGAGATTTGAAAAAGAAAAAAATGAGCTAAATTGGGGGAATTATGAATTTTGCATCATTAGTATCTGTCATTGAGCAAACGCATCAGCATCTTCAGCAGTAGGCAGCAAAAGCTGTTAATATTTCATTGACAGTAAGGAATTGGTTGATTGGTTTTTATATTGTAGAGTTTGAGCAAAATGGCGACGATAGGGCAACATACGGCACCCGCTTGCTCGACAATTTAGCCAGTATGCTAAATATCAAAGGACTTGTTTCGGCTGAACTTTCCCGCTGCCGTCAGTTTTATTTTTGTTATCCCCAAATTCTTTGGGCATTGACACAAGAATTTAAAAATTTGCTGCCAAACCCCATTCTTGGGACGCTGTCACAAGAATCCAAGACAAAAATTTTAAAATCAATTACCGACCGACTCAACAATGAAACTTTCAATGCTAGTTTAATGATTGCGGCAGAAAAATGGAATCAAATCGTATTTATTCAAATGGTTTGTTTACATTAGAGCAATTGAAATTTTAAGATGAATGGGACAAGTTCGCCAAACCTTTTTTCAGCAGCAATTTGGGAAGTCAGAGACTTCCTCTACTTGTTGCCCACAAGACGTCCTTCGCCTGCCTGCCGGCAGACAAGGAAGTCTTGCGGGACCTGTACTTGGTATTGATGCCACAAGCGCTTGTAAAACAGTAAGTGATTTATTTGTTAACTTAGCAACAAAAAAAGATGATCAATAAAACAAAAGTAAAAGAGCAACTTGACTTGTTGCCAGATGAGTTTAGTGCAGAAGAGTTGATTGAAAAGCTCTTGCTGATGGAGAAAATTGAACATGGCTTGAAACAATCGGAAAACAAAGAAACGCTGGGCGAAAATCAATTGGATGAAGAAGTAAAGTCATGGTTCAAATAAGATGGACAACGCAAGCCATTCAGGATTTTAAAGCCATAGCCTTTTTTATCGCAAAGGACTCTAAGCTTTATGCGCAACAACAAGTGATAAAATTAAGGAATGAAACTTCAATTTTGAAAAGACATCCAAGGGCAGGGAAAAAAGTAAAGGAGTGGAACGATGACAACGTTCGTGAAATTGTTTCCGAGCCTTACAGAATCATTTACCGAATCGTTGATGAGCAAGGTGTTGATATCCTTACCATTTATCATACTGCTAGAATGCTCGAAAAATGACGCTTTTGAATCAATCATTTTAAATTTCAATTAAGCCCGCTAACAGACAAACTTAAGCCAAGCAGTCACTTTTCGAACTTTACCACCACGCAATACCATCAGCATGAAAAACTCCTTATCAGCAAATAAATCCTTGGGGCGATTCCTTTCAGCGCTGCTGGTCATGTTCAGCGGTGTGCTTGCGGCACAGCGCGAAGGCGATAGCTTTGCGGTAGGATTTTGTGACTACATGTTTCCGCATGGCTGTGTGGAGCCTTATGGCAGCGCCATTTACAAGTTTAATGAAGAAGGCCTGGAAGCCATCATCGAACCGGCCGGGCTCAACCTGAATACCGACTACAGCCGGGCGGCATTTTCGGACAAACAGACGGGCGACTTGCTCTTTGCCAGCAATGGCTGGCGGCTGGTGAACCGCGCAGGGCAAACGCTGAGCCCTAAGCTATGGTTTAACTACTACCAGGCCCCGCATACCTTAAACGGTGAAGCCAATTTGCTTTACACACAAAACCCTTTGTTTTTGCCCGACCCCGGCAATGCCAACCGCGTGTATTTGTTTTATGGGCAATACCAAATCTGGTTTTTGCCTGGGCAGGGCCAACGCTGGAACGACATGGTCTTTACCTATGCCCTGCTCGACATTCCCACACAAACCCTGATCAGCCAAAACCACATAGCCATTAGCGATACCACGGCCATAGGCGGCATCTCGGCGGTGCGCCACGCCAATGGCCGCGACTGGTGGATTGTGAAACCGGGGCGTTATTTAGACGAGTATTATGTAGGCTTGCTCAACCCACAAGGAATTTCCTTTGAGAAACGTATAATGCCGGAAATTGAACATTTAGAGCATGGCAGACCCTGTACATTTTTTAACAAAAACGGCGATGTATTTGCTCATTTCACAGGCTTTCCGCTATTAATCTATAAATATAATTTCGACAGATGCAGTGGTGATTTCAGCAATTTTTCAACAGTAAGTATTGCAGACTCCGTATGGAGTGGCGACTGGATGACCCCTGCACTCAGCCCCGACGGAAGCAAATTTTATTTTAAACGCTCTTCCTTTCCATTTGCTGAACCGGGAACCAGCGCCTTGTTTCAATACGATTTTGAAACACAGCTCATCACCAAATTATCCAATATAAAATCGGGTATTCAACTTACTCCCAATTACAAGCACATTATCCAAGGTTCATCCAATTTCGATGACCCTGCGATAGACACTTTAATTCAGACTTATAATTTAATATGGCAACCGGATAGCGCAGGTTTAAATTGTCAATTTCAAAAAAATGTAGATTCAGTGTTAAATGCACCCAACTTCATCGCTCCATCGGCAGTGGTCAACTTTCGTTTGGGTAAACTAGCGGGCAGTCCGTGTGATACCATAGTGAGTAGTATAAGTGAACAGTTAAAAGTGAAAAGTGTAAAAGTGTTTCCCAACCCAAGCAATGGCATAGTGCAGCTGCAAGTGCCGGAGCCGGGGCAATATCAGTTAAGTGTATTTAATACCACCGGGCAAAGACTGCACACCCAGACCTTATCAGCGCACGAAGCTATAATAGATTTCACAGCACTGGCCCTGCCTTCGGGCATCTACTTATTACAGGTACAAAACAGCATAACGGGGGAAATGATGCACGGGAAGGTGGTGTATGAGAAGAATTAGAGAATTGAGAATTGAAAGTTGCAAATGATGAATTAAAAATGGAGAAATTACTTTTAAGAAATTCGGAGAGCTTGCGAAATGGGTGGTTTAAGAAACATAAACTATCCGTTCAAAATTCGCTGGCACAATCGCTTAATGCCTCCATCCCAACTCATCCTTCAAACCAGCACGAAGTCAATGAGCGAACAATCAATGAAATCCTATTGCACTTAGTGGCTCAGGATGAAATGACCTTGGACGACAGCCAAAAAAAAACAGTAGAATACTTGGCATGGCTTTGCCCGCTGCGCGATGGCACAGCCGTGTACAAAGCCCGCAGCATAGTGTATGCCTACCAACCCAATGCCTATTTCGACAATGACTCCCTATGTGCCATT
>JBKBKN010000046.1:0-6509 GCA_046294625.1 Flavobacteriales bacterium | reverse complement strand
ATTTTGCCAATTAAATTTTGCAGGAATGAGTTTTTTGTCGTTTATCCATTTTGATGAACCTGATTTAACTTGCTCCATCAACTTTGATGGAGAAACAGTTGGGTGCATTCCTACAAAAATATGGGTATGGTCTGGATTGGCATAGATAGCATAGGTTTTACATTTATGATTGGTGATGATGCCGCACATTACTTTTTCTAATTCATCTCTGAATGATTTACGAATTAGGTTTTCACGTCCTTTTACTGCAAATATGAATTGAATATATAATTGTGTTTAGGTGTTCGACATTTGATTTTTTGATTTCAGGGCTACGCCCCTTTTGTTGTACGATTCCATTTTTTTGCTACGAAGAAAGCAGGGCTACGCCCCAATATTTCATCTTTGTCAAAGAGTATAGCTCCGGCATAATGGTAGAAAATTTACGATAATTGCAATTTAGGGGCGTTAGCCCTGTTATTAGTTGCTTTTTTAATAAAAATCATAATTAATCATTAATTTTCAAAAACAACCCCTTCATCAATTCTAATGTCTAAATCACGGATTTAATTGATTTTTCGATTTCTTTGACTTTTATATTTCTAATCCGTGCGTTAAACCACTACTCGACCCGTTTCATTATCAAATAGCCTCGAGGCGCAATTTGCAGGTTGATAAAGCTACCCCCCGAAGTGTAGGTTTTGTTGCTGAGTAGGTCCTGTGCATCACGATCGGATGCTATGGAATAGGTTTGCATGTTGTCCGATTGATTGAAAATGCAGATGATGCGCTCACCATCCTGCACCCGTTCAAAAGCAATGATTCCTTTTACATCATCTTTTAAAATAGTTTTGTATTTGCCGCGACGCAGGGCAATGTTTTGTTTGCGCATATGTATCAGTTTGCGATAAAAGTCGAATAATTCGTGGTCGAAAGCTATCAAGTCCTCAGGATTTCGTTTGCTTTGGTCAGGGTTGAAACCCTCATGATCATATTCCATTTCTGGCCATACCATTGGTTTGCGGCAATCGGGATCGTTGGCACCGTGCATGCCGGCTTCGTCGCCGTAATAAATCATGGGTGCTCCGATGTAGCACATTTGAAATACGAGCATTTGCTTCACAATTTCCCACTCCTGATATTCCGGTTTGCGAACTAGATAGTCAGGATTATTGGCTTTTGACCAAGAAAAATAATTCCCCCAATCGCTAAAACGCACTTTGTTACCATTTACTACATGTGAAGCGATGCGATTGGTGTCGTGACTCCCCAGCAGATTTTGCATAATGTAGGCCAACTTGTCAGGGAATGCTTCGCGCAGGTAGCGAAGGGCGCTATCGAGTTGCGAAGGAGTGAATTGGCGGCCAATAAAAAAGTCGGTAAGGTGAAATGTGAAGTTGTAATTCATCACCGCATCAAATTCATCGCCTTTCAAGTAGGGGATCAAATCATCAGGTCGCTCGATGACTTCGGCGGTAAGATAAGCCTGCGGATTGATTCTTTTCACGTGCTTGCGCCAATCTTTCCAAAATTGGTGGTTCACGCAAAAAGCCACGTCTAAGCGCCAGCCGTCAATGCCGTCTTTCACCTTACCATTTGGTGCCATCCAGCGGCGGGTGCAATCGAAAATATATTTTTTGGGAGCGGTCACAATTCCATTTTCGTCTTCTCTGATTTCTGGCAATTCTTTCACTCCAAACCAGCCATCGTATTCAAAAGGCAATCCATCATCGGTATCGGCCCAGCGGGTAATCATAAACCAATCGGCATATTTGGATTTTTTGCCTTTTTTCAGCACATCCTGAAAGGCAAAACTCATTTGCCCCATGTGGTTGAACACCCCATCGAAAATTACGCGAATACCGCGTTTGTGAAATTCCTGAATCATTTTCAGGGCCAATAAATCGGCCGATGTCCATTTCCAGGTTTTGGGGTCAGTAGGATTTTCCCGGGCTATCATCGCCATGTCGCCCACGGGGTCTGGCCCGAAATAAGGGTCGATATGGTGATACATGATGGCATCGTATTTATGATGCGAAGGCGCCCAGAAGAGCGGATTGAAATACACGGCACCTATTCCAAGCGAATCGAGATAAGGAATGCGGTCAATAATGCCTTGAATATCGCCGCCATAGCGTCTGCGTGAGATATTGTGCCAAATATCTTTTCCGTTTTGCTGCTCATAGGGTTGCATTTTATACCAATCGCTGGTCCATGGGTGCACCTGCCAAGTCGAAGTGTAATCATAAGGCCAGGTGCCTGTTATGCTTTCCAATGTAGGGTCATTGTATTTGTCGCCATTTGCAAATCTTTCAGGGAAGATTTGATACCACACCACATCTACTGCCCAATCGGGATATTCGAATGTTGATTTTAATGCTTGTCCCATGAGCAATGTACTTTCGGTAATAGCAAACATTGCAGCAGAAAGGAGCAGAACTTTTTCCCAAATATTTGTGCGACACATTCTGCTTATTCAAAACAATTGAACAAAATATCTTTGAGCGCAATCATGCCAATATATTTTCCATTTTCTTCTACTGGCGCTATGCTAATATTGGCATTAAGCAGCAAACGAGGAACATAGCGCACATTCAGGTGGGAAGGAATGGAAATCAAGGGTTTGGTCATGATTTCATAAACGCTTACTTCTTCGAGTTTGCGGTCAGACACTACCACATTGCGGATAAGGTCAGAAATCACTATGATACCATTAGCATCGCGGTCGTTGCGCTTTTCCACTATGAGGGCTTCCACCTGATTGGTTTTCATCATAAGCAGGGCATCTTTGGCAGTTGCGAGACCATCAATATAGTAAAACTTGTCGGATGCAATGTCCTTGGCGGTTTTTGAATTGTCCATAGATAAAAGAATTATTTGAGATACAATTGTTCGGTTTTAAGTTTATCTTTGATTTTGGCGATTTGACGGTCGAGGCCGGCCACCTGGTCTATACTGAGCACCACTATGATGCCATTGCCTGGTTCATCGAGCTTGGTTTCCTTGGAAATATTTTCTAAAATGCGTTTCACAGAATGTTCCTCCACCACAAAAAGAATTACATCGGTGCGATCTTCGATGGAGATGCCCATAAATTTAGTTTCTTCAATACCACAACCCCTAGCCGGGATGGTTACATTGCCGGTAGCTCCCGATTTTTTGGCTGTATCAACCACATCATTGGTGATTTCGGGGTTCACTAAGGCTACAATAAGTTTAAATTTCATGTTCTTCTATTTTTTAAATTTTGCAATCAAATGAACGATTTGTGCATAGCCCAGCACAGTAATAATCGGGAACATACACACCAAGGCTATCAAACCAAATCCGTCTAAAGCTGGGGCTCTACCAGGTACCACACTCGACAAGCCAAGCCCCAATGCTGCCACAATGGGAACAGTAACGGTAGAAGTTGTTACCCCACCTGAATCATAAGCTAAACCTACAAAATTTTTAGGTGCAAAAATGGTTTGAAGCAGCACAATAATGTAAGCGACGATGATGTAATAATAAAGCGGAACACCAATCACAATGCGGTGTGTGCCTATGGCCAATGCTAAACCGGCCCCCAAGGCGACAACAAGGCGTAGGTTCCATTCGCTAATGGTTCCTCCAGAAACGGCATTGGCTTTGATGGCCACAGCCTTGAGCGATGGCTCAGCAATGGTGGTAGCAAAACCCACTAATAGCGCAAACAAATAGACCCAATAATAGGCTTTCCAATCGGAAACGGTTTCAGCGCCATTGCTGATAAATTCGGGTGAAGAAAGTTGCAAAGCCATGGTTTCTCCAATGGGAAAAAGCGCTTTTTCCAACCCAATCAAGAAGAAGGACAAGCCAATGATGACCAAGACCACGCCAAAAGTTACTTTACGCAGGTCGGGGATATTTTTTTTCAAAACCAGAATCTGAAAGAAAGCTATCAAAAGCACGATGGGCGCTACATCCTTCACTGTGGAAAGAAAGCTTTCAATAAGTCCGGTGATGAAATCCAGCATCGTCTGTTCCTTTTTTTAAAAAATAATCATTCCATAAGCCATCACAAAAATCATGGGCATGAGCGATGCAAAGGCAATCAGTCCAAAGCCATCGGTGAGTGGACTTCGCCCTTTTATTACACTGGCTAAGCCCACGCCTAGCGCCGTAACCAATGGCACAGTGATAGTGGAAGTGGTTACTCCGCCTGCATCGTAGGCAATTCCAATAATTTCTTTGGGAGCAAACAAGGTCATGATCATTACTAAGATGTAACCACTAATAATGAGATAATAAATCGGCCAGCCTTTGATAATGCGAATCACACCCAGCATGATGGCAATGCCCACCGACACTGCTACCGACATGCGCAAGCCGAAGGCATAGGAAGACTGAGAATCTGCTGCAATCAATTCAGAACTTGCTGAAATTTCGGCGGCCTTGTCGGCGATGGCGATTAAGGCCGGTTCGGCAATGGTGGTGGCAAATCCCAAGAGAAAAGAAAAAGTGAGTAGCCAGAACATACTTCCTTTTTTGGCCAATGCATACGATAAATTTTCGCCCAAGGGAAAAAGTCCAATATTTAGGCCTTCAATAAAAAACATCAAACCAAACACCACAAAAATCAGTCCTACGATAATTTCGCCAAGGTTGGGGAAAGGCTGTCGAAGCACCGCCAATTGAAAAAACACCACTACTGCCACTATGGGTGCCAAATCCATTATGGCCGATTTGAGTTTTTTAAGGATAAGGATAGCTATTCTAATTACTTGTTTACCCATGCAGCGAAAGTCTGAATTATTTTTTTTGCCATGTTTTATTTTATATTAATTTAAATAAATCAGACATCAAACAATTTGCCCATCGGCCATTTCAACAATGCGATCGGTGCGGCGGGCAAAATCTTCGTCGTGAGTGACTACCAGCAAGGACTGCCCCGAATGGGCGGAAATTTCTCTAAAAATATCAAATACAATATTGGAATTACGGCTATCGAGATTCCCTGTTGGTTCATCACCCATGATAATCAAAGGGTCATTGATTAAAGCACGCGCAATAGCTACTCTTTGCTTTTGCCCACCCGACAATTGATTGGCCCTTTTCAAAGCTTGATCTTCGATGTGAAGAAGCCTAAGTTTTTCCATGGCTCTGTATTCCACTTCATCTTTATGATATTTACCCAATTTCAATCCAGGCAGCATCACATTTTGTAATACTGAAAATTCAGGAAGTAAATAATGAAACTGAAATACAAATCCGATCTTCTCATTGCGCACTTTTGCTAATGCTTCGTGATTAAACTGATGCATAGGATCTCCGTCAATGAAAAGTTCACCTTTGTAATCGGTATCCATGGTAGAAAGGATATAGAGGAGCGTAGATTTTCCGCAACCTGATTTTCCCATAATGGATACAAATTCGCCACGATTTACATGCAGATTCACGTCTTTTAGCACTTCTATCTCCACCGGATCATAAAATGATTTTCGAATAGCTTTTGCTTCGATCACTTTTTTTAACTCCTTCATTTTCCTATGATTATTTCAACCGGGTCAATTTTAGCGGCTTTGTTGGCGGGTAGCAATCCGGCCAGAAAGGTGGTGATGAGCGCAAAGGTGATTCCGGAAACATAAAACAAAGGATTAAAATTCACCGGAAAGGTTTTGATGGTAGGCAGCGCTTCCGTTTCGAAAGGCGCAATGCTGATGCCAAATGAAATCAGATATCCAAAAATCAATCCGGCGATGCCACCAATAAGGCCGATAAGCATGGCCTGAAAGATGAAAATAAGCCGCACATCACCACCGGAAAATCCGGTCGCCTTCAATATGGCTATGTCGTCCATTTTTTCATAGATGAGCATGTTCAGAATGTTGTAGATGCCGAAGCCTGCCACGAGCAATAGGGTAAAACTCACGGCATAGGAAATCAGATTTCGGATATTGGTTCCGGTTTCGAATTGGGCATTGGCAGTTTGAATGTCCACAGCATCCACATTGAATGTGCGTGCATATTGTCTAGCTTTGGATGGAGCAAGGTTGAGGTCATGAAGTTTTACCTGCAGTTCGGTAATGTAACTATTGGGAGCACCCATCAATTTCTGTGCTGTTTTAAGTGAAGTGAATGCTTGTGTTTTGTCAAAATCGGCTAGACCGCTTTGGTAAAAGCCCACCACTTTCATATTCACCCGATTGCCGGTGAAGGTCACCACCTGTACCATATCGCCTATGTTAACAAGCATCATATCCGCGAGTTTTTTCCCAAGAATCACGCTATTGCTTACGGTGAGCAGGTCTTCCAGCTTTCCCTAGGTAACATAATCGGCAAAGCTAAACAGGCGCACTTCATTCTCCACATCAATGCCCGAAATCATGCCATTGATATCAGTGATGCCAGACATGAAAATGGCTTGTACAATTACCTTGGGCGAAATTCCCAAAACATCGGGATCTTTTCTCAGCGTTTCTATCATTTGCAGACTGTTGCGCAGCTCCTTTTCATCAAAATGGATAAACGACAAAAAACTCAGTCCTGCAAAATTTAATTGGCAAGAC
>JBKBKN010000045.1:0-6591 GCA_046294625.1 Flavobacteriales bacterium | reverse complement strand
TATCTGCTCAGAGTGGAGAGTGAAAAAGGAGCTGTGGTGAAAAGGTTTGTGAAGGATTAGGTTGATTGGCTTTTGGCTTTTGGCTTTTGGCGGTTGGCTTTTGGCAGTTGGCTTTTGGCGGTTGGCTTTTGGCAGTTGATGGAGAATGAATAATAACGATTAAAAAATTTATCTTTATGCAAAAACGAATTTTAGTATTGCTCATGAGCTTCCCGCTGTTATTGCTCGGGCAGCAATCCGCATCGGTTTCTCCTGAATCTTTTAAGTTGAAATCCTATAAACAATATGAAGCAAGGTCAACAGAAATGCAAGCATCAGTGGATAATGACGGAACGCATCAACTGCTAAAATTTGCTTATAAGCCCAAGCAACATGTCCAGAAAGCTGCTGTTCAAACCATGAAGCTTTACCCTAATCCTTCGCAAGGGCAATTGCAAGTGGAGTTCAGGCATACCACATCGGGCCGCTTGAGCATATTGGATATGCTGGGCAAGCAAGTGTATCAGATGCAATGGAGCGAAAGCAGACATCAGCAGATTCAGCTTCCGGAGATACCTTCAGGATTGTATGCCATCATTTTTCAAAACGAAAAAGAAGTAATCAGCGAGAAGTTTTTAAAACAGTAATTCTGAGTGCAGATGCGCTTAGAAATTGAATAATCGTTCTCAAATGAAGGAACGCCAAAGAAGATCAGCATTAGCTTAATACTTTTTCGCTGAACTTATTTTTCCCAAATTAATCAATAGGAGGCGAAGGATGAGCTTAACTATTTGATTTAGTTGGGGTAATCCCGATCTAGTGATTGTTTCAATTCCAATCCATTGGAATGGATTACTAACACTTAGTCGATTACGCATTTTTTAATGCGTAATTCTATCAAACTAAATTTATAATATGCTGATAATGAGCTTATATCTATAGTTAGCTATTTTATATCAGATTTTCAAAAAGTGTCTTGAAATTTGGGTTAAAGCAAAAAGCCTGCGAATCTCTTTCGACTGCAGGCTTTTTGACTTTGATGTATTTTGCGTTTACAGACTAATCTTAAAAAAGCGGAAGTAGCGTCCATCTTTTCCATGTAGAATAATATTGCTGTTATTTTCAGCAAATACAAATTTAGGTGTAGCCACCATCTTAAAATCTTTCGCGTTAAACAATTGTTGAGTATTTTGCTCCAATGTATTTAAATTAATCGATGTGTAATAAACAGTAGCTTTGCTTGTGTTGGTCATGCGCTCATTAGGGTCATTTCGGTTAGCATTATAAATCAATATTAACTCTTTATCATTTACAATTGGGGTGAAGGAATTGAATTGCGCATTGTCATTAATCGTTTTTTGATATTTAATTACCTTCACGGTATTGGTCCAGTTTCCTTTATTGTCGAGCACCAATACGTAGATGTCTTCGTAGTTGTATATATAATCGCTGTTCGCGCTGTAAGCTATGCTTAAATTATTACCTGAAGACATGGATATGCTATATTCTTCGGCAATGATCAATTTGCGACCATCTTTTAAAGCGAGCAAACGACGAACATGCATGTTTTTGACATCTTCCGCTTTTTCCCCTTTTTTGCTTCCCATAACTAGTTTGATAAACTCTTTGGTAAATGGGATTTTTTTGTCTATTATAATATCTCCGCTTGCAAGATCAATCTCCCTGTAAAAATATCCTTCCGATCGCTTGGCACTCTTAGTTGAGTAAAAACCTGCAATTAGTAATGTGTTATTTCCAGTAAATTCATAGTGTACATCGTTTGCAAATAACTGATCTTCATCAACTCGATATTCCTTGGTTTTATTTTCCTTATTGCTGTGATGAAAAAGGTATAAGCGCTCATCAATATCCAATGTTTTACGCTCTTCTTTGCTTAGTGGTTGTGAGATAGAGACCAACACATCGCCTTTGTTGGTTACTTGCAGTTTTTCGATCTCCAGATTGTTCATTTCCGGAAAGGTAATTTCGCGCTCCCATATTTTTTCAATTTTATCATTATACAGCTGCGCAAATATTTTGGGAACACCTGTGCCTTTTTTGCCATAAGGGAAGCTGTGATAATAAACCAATACCTTGCTATGGTCGGGTGAAATGGACACATTGTATGCGTCATCGTAAGACGAGTTATACTTGTCTTTGGCAATGTAGGAAGTCAGCTCAATAGGATTTTTCTCCATCTTGCCCTTGGTAGAAACCCGATGAACATAAAAGGTGATTTTGTCTGTTTTCTTATCAATGAAAGTTGAAAAACCACGAATTTCATTGTTGAGAATAGCAAATTTCTTAAACATATAGATATCACCTTTGGTGTTGATTTCCACATCTAGTTCGGCTTGGAAAGTTTGCTTCAGGTCATCATCGTATTTTTCAAGATAGTAATAGGTGTTTTTGGTAAAATAGGTTAGCTCATCGTTGATGGCATTGTCATTTTTGAATCGGGCTCCCCCCAACAACACTGCCGACATCACTGCATCCTGGTCGCCTTTATACATTTGGCGCATTACATTCATTCTATAGCCCGATAAGCGTATGGCGATGAATTCCCCATCGATTTTTCCTAAAATATAAGGATGATGCAGCGCTGATTTTTGGTTTTCATATTCTCCACCTGATTCTACGATCTGTGCCTTTGCTGATATGGCAAACAGTAAGAAAATTAAAGTAACAAAGTGTAGCTTGGTCATGGTTTATTTTTTTTCAAACATAGAATAATTCATCAAGGCGGCAAAACAAATTAGCAGCATGGCTGTTTCTGCAAGCATATCAAAACGGCTACATGAAATTTTTTGCTTCAATTATTGCGGTTACTATTGCCGTAATCTCGTATGCGCAAGGTAAAACTGGTAATATTCGCGGAACAGTAAAGGACAAAAACACGCAGGAAACCTTAATAGGAGCTGCAGTGGTATTAGAAGGCACCACCATTGGCGCCACCACCGATATCGAGGGCCGTTTTTTAATCAGCAATGTTCCAACCGGAGGTTATAATGTACGTGCAAGCATTTTGGGTTATAAACCACAAGTGAAGTTTAACATTAGCGTGACTTCGGGCAATGACCAAATCATCAATTTCGAACTGGAAGAAGATTCACGTCAGTTGAAGGAAGTTGAAATCACCTATAACCGAGCAGTGATTGCTTCGCCGGTAGATATGATTACGCCTCTCTCGGTGCAATCGCTCACCACAGAAGAAATTCGAAGTAATCCAGGGGGGAATTTCGATATTTCACGCGTGGTGCAGGTATTGCCGGGAGTGGCAGGTTCGCCGGGTGCAGCCTTTCGAAACGATATCATTATTCGCGGTGGAGCGCCGAATGAAAACGTGTATTATCTCGATGGCATTGAAATTCCGGTGATTAACCACTTTCAAACACAAGGTGCATCGGGCGGACCAGCTGGGATACTGAATGTATCTTTTATTGAAGATGTGAAATTGAGCTCATCGGCATTTGATGCACGCTTCGACAATGCCTTGGCTTCGGTATTTCAATTTAAGCAGCGTGAGGGCAACCCTGAGCGTGTGTCTGGAAATTTTCGCACCAGCTCGTCGGAAGTAGCTTTGACCTTAGAAGGCCCTGCCGGTAAAAAGACCAATTACTTAGTGTCGGCACGCAGGTCTTATCTGCAATTGCTGTTTGAGCTGATAGACTTGCCTATTCGCCCTAATTACTGGGATTTTCAATACAAAGTCACACATAAGATTGATGACAAAACCACCTTGAATTTCATTGGGGTAGGCGCTATAGATGAATTCACCTTTGGCGAAGTGCGCAATTCAACACCTGAAAACTCATTCATATTAGGTTCCACTCCGAGCATCAATCAATGGAACTATACAACAGGTGTTTCACTTCGCAGACTGGTAAAAAATGGATATTTGAATGTGGCATTGAGCCGCAACATGTTTGATAATAAAATTGATCGCTTTGAGAATAAGGACGACGGCAATGAAGACAAGCGCATTCTGAAAATCCGATCTCAGGAAATAGAAAACAAACTACGTATTGATGTAAATAAGTTTCAGAACGGTTGGAAATATTCCTACGGAATGATGACGCAGTACGTGAAATTTAACAACAGTATATTTAACCGCATTGCTACCGAGCTGACCGACAGCACAGGCAATATAATACGCCCTGCTTTAATTCTCGACTACGATGGCAACTTGAAATTTTTCCGATATGGAGCATTCTTTCAGGTGAGCCGCCGTTTTTTGGATGAGCGCTTATCCTTGTCATTTGGTTTGCGCAACGACATGAACTCCTTCACCACCGATGGCAACAATCCTTTGGCCACACTCTCACCAAGGGTATCTGCATCTTATGCACTCACCGAAAAGTGGAACCTGAGTGCTTCCGTAGGCAGATATTTTAAAATACCGCCTTACACCGTTTTAGGTTTTCAGGATAGTGCAGGGGTGTTTGTGAACCAAAGTGTGGACTATATCCGCTCCGATCATTATGTGATTGGCACCGAATTTTTACCCAATCAGAGCCTTCGCTTCACTTTTGAAACTTTCTATAAGCGCTATGGTAATTATCCTGTTTCCTTGCTCTCCGGTATTTCATTAGCCAATCAAGGCGGTGGGTTTGATGTGTTGGGCAACGAACCGGTATTGAGTAATGGACTTGGCGAGGTGTTTGGATTTGAAGTGTATGCACAACAAAAATTGGTGAAAAATTACTTTGCTGTAGTAAGTTACACCTTTTATAACAGTAAGTTCTCCGGCTTTGATGGCGTACTGCGCCCTTCTGCTTGGGATTATCGTCATTTATTTTCCGGTTTATTGGGTCGCAAGTTTGACAAAGACTGGGAATTGGGTTTGAAATACCGCTTTGCCGGAGGCGCACCATTTACACCCTTCGATCCCATTGCTTCACAGCTTAATTTCCCGACAGCAGGTATTGGCGTATTGGATTTCTCGCGCTTGAACACCGAGCGACTGATTAATTTTAATCAGGTGGATGTGCGCATCGACAAGAAAATCAATTTCAAGCGCGCCACATTGGATTTATTTATAGACGTGATCAATGCCTTTGGCTTTGCAAATCCCAATTTTCCGAATTATACTTTCAAGCGCACGCCAGATAATTCCACTTTTCAAACTACCGACGGCCAACCGCTTCGACCTGACGGAAGCAACGGCATACCCGTAATTCTTCAAGATCAGTCCGCCTTGATTACGCCTACGATTGGGTTTATATTCGAGTTTTAGTCACTTTAAAACAAATAGGATAGCCTAAACAAGTCTCTGCCCTAAAGTTGTTTTTAAAAATCCATATTTTTATCGCTGATGTGGCTGTTATTTGAAAAACAGGATTAGTATTTCTTATTTAACTCGCATTTTTACCGGGTTTGATTGGCAAACAATTTAAATCAATCTGTTTTATATATTCGGTGCAATGCATGAAGTGCTCAGACTTATCAAGTAGTCAGGATTAGATTCGTGGATTATTTTGAAAGAAGATGCGACGGCAAAGAATTACATTTGTTTATATGCTCATCGAAAGCAAATCAAATTTTATGAGAGATTGTTAATCTTATATGCATGTAAAGCGGTCAACTCCAATCCGGTTATATTTTTTAAGTTTTTGCTTATCACTAATGGCGAGTATCATCACCATAGTCCGTGCTCAGACTTTCATAGATTTAGAATCAGGGTTAATCCTCACCGGATACAACGAAGTGCGTATTCCGGGCAGCGGTGGCACTCGCTTTTCTCTGAGTAAAGATTTCAATACCAATCCTGATTTCTTTTACAGGATTAGAGCGGGATATTCATGGAACGAAAGACACACCGTTTTGGGTTTATTTGCGCCATTGACCCTTTACTACAATGGAATTGCAGATCGCCCAATTGATTTTGCCGGTCTCACTTATGCGCAAGGCAGTGAAATTGAAGCGAGTTACAGGTTCAATTCTTATCGTTTAACTTATCGGTATGACTTCCTGCGTAAACCGAAGTTCGAATTTGGGTTGGGATTTACAGCAAAAATTCGTGATGCCGAAATAGCCTTGAGTGGCGGTGAGCAGACTTCGTCTAAGGTGAATGTAGGTTTTGTTCCAATAATCAATTTAAGAGCAAATTGGTTGTTTCATAAAAAATGGTCATTACTAGTAGATGGAGACGCTTTAGGGGCGTCTCAAGGCAGGGCAGTGGATATGCTGTTGGCAACCACTTATTATGCAACAGAGCGCATAATGCTTCGGTTAGGTTACAGAATTCTGGAAGGAGGCGCAGATAATCGTTCGGTTTATAATTTTTCCTTATTCCATTATTTGTCCTTTGGAATTACACTCAGACTTTAAGGTTCAAGAATCCTTATCTTCATACATTCGATCTTCGAAGGTGTGCTTTGATGGGCTGCCGTATCGGATAATGGTGTAAACCATACCAATCACCACAAAGGGGCTTATTGAAAACATCATCATGGCAATAGGTATTGCTGATTCTATCGCGCAAAGTAAGGCATAAACCATTAAATAAATAGTTGCGAAAGCGATGGCAATCTGTGTCGATTTCATTAAATGATTTTTACTATTTAACCATCCAAAAGGCTTTATGGTTTTACGATGTTTACTATTTTCCTT
>JBKBKN010000044.1:0-6829 GCA_046294625.1 Flavobacteriales bacterium | reverse complement strand
CACCGCAACAAGCTCATGGAAAAAACCGGTGCAAAAAACATTGCCGGCCTGGTGGTGTATGCCATGAAGGAAGGTCTTTTTAAGTTAAATAATTAAGATAAAAGCAAAAACTGCTTTTAGTATCCATAATGGCAACCATACTTGGCACTTGAAAAACTTTGAACAGCTTATGTTAGTGAACAGCAATAAAATTTCTTATCCTCACTTTACCAAAGAGCAACTTGCTTTGGTATTCAAAAAAAGGATTTCATTTTAATGATATCTTTGCCGTGTGCTATTATATCCATCCACACTAATCAAGCTAGGTATATTAGGTGGTGGGCAGCTTGGCCGAATGATGATTCGTGAAGCCATTCGCTACCCCATTGAAATCCATGTACTTGACCCCGACCCACAAGCACCGTGTGCGCATCTTTGCGACTTCTTCACCTGTGGAAGTTTTGCCGATTATGATACTGTGCTTCAATTTGGGCGTCAGGTGGACGTCCTTACGATTGAAATCGAGCATGTGAATGTGGAAGCTTTAATGCAATTATCAGATGAAGGTATTAAGATTTTCCCGCAAGCTGATGTGATTGCTTTGATTCAGGATAAGGGATTGCAAAAAGAATTTTACACCCAACATCAGATACCAACTTCACCCTATTTGTTGATCGAACACAAAAAATCATTGCAAACGCTTGACGATTCGTGGTTTCCCGCCTTTTTGAAAATGCGTAAAATGGGCTATGATGGCAAAGGTGTGATGGCAGTTCAATCCGCTAAAGATTGGGAAAAAGCATTTGATGTGCCAATGGTTTTGGAAAAAGCAGTGGATTTGGAAACTGAATTGGCGGTCATCGTTGCTGTATCGCACGATGGTGAGATTCGTTCCTATCCGCCAGTGGATATGGCTTTCAATGCTCAGGCCAATCTCGTGGAGTTTCTCTATGTGCCCAGCCGGCTACCAACTAAAGTACTAGATGAAGCTGTTTCGATTGCGGAGCGTGTAGCACGTGAATTGGGTATCATCGGGCTTTTGGCCGTGGAAATGTTTCTCGACAAATCGGGCAATTTGATGGTGAATGAAATAGCCCCACGAGCGCATAACAGTGGTCACCATACTTTCGAAGCCTGCGAAACATCTCAATTTGAACAACTACTTCGCGCAGTTTGTGGCCTACCACTGGGCGCAACCCAGCTAAAAACCCCGGCAGTGATGGTTAATTTGCTGGGTGAAGAAGGCCATCAAGGCGAAGCGGCTTATGCCCATCTCCATGAAATAATGCGTTTAGAAGGTGTTCACTTGCATTTATATGGTAAAAAAATCACCAAGCCTTACCGCAAAATGGGTCATGCGACAATCACAGATGCATCGCTCGACAAGGCCATTGAAAAAGCACGGTATGTAAAAAATACATTGAAAATCATCACTTAATAATATCAACCAAGATGCAAACAGAAGCACAAGTAGCCATTATCATGGGAAGTCAGTCTGATTGGAGTGTTATGCAGGCAGCTGCCCTTATTTTGGAAGAATTGCAGGTTCTCTTCGAAGTTCAGGTAGTTTCTGCACATCGTACACCCGAATATATGGCCGACTACGCCCTATCTGCAGCTGAACGGGGGCTTAAAATAATTATTGCAGGAGCTGGCGGAGCAGCCCATCTGCCAGGAATGGTAGCCGCACATACTATTTTGCCTGTTATCGGTGTTCCGGTGAAATCGTCCAACTCCATTGACGGTTGGGACAGCATATTGTCCATCCTGCAAATGCCCAATGGCGTGCCCGTGGCCACCGTGGCACTCAATGCTGCTCAAAATGCAGGAATTCTGGCCGCACAAATTTTAGCCACGCACGATGAAGAATTGGCCGAGCGTCTCGAAAACTTTAAAACCGGATTGCGTAAGAAAGTAGAAGCTTCACAGCAGGAATTAGATTTGAGCAGATTTCAATTTGCTCGATAACAAGTTTATCTGCGTTGAATATTTAAAAGCAATTAATCAATCATACAAAGTTTCCGATTGCTTATTCATTCAAATGCATGAAATGAGTTTATCTTTGCCAAATGCAGGCAAAAGAAGGTGCATCGATATCGAGATCGTTACTGATCTTTTATGTGTTGGTGATTTATGTGTTCTTGCAATTCCTATGGTGGTCATACTTATTGTTTGATCTCAATGGTGAAGTGTCAAGATTGCGCTCTGAAATTGCCATGATGAAAGGTGAAGAAGCTGATGCACTTTTTTATGCCAAAGCATTAAAAAATAAGTGGTTGATGATATTTGGTGAAGGCATGGTGTTCCTGATTTTGTTGGCTTTGGGCATAGTTCAAACACGTAAAACCTTCAAAAAAGAATTGGCGTTGATACGTCAACAGAAAAACTTCCTATTGTCCATCACCCACGAATTAAAGTCTCCACTGGCATCCATTAAACTTTACTTGCAAACGATCGGGAAAAGAGAATTTGAGAAGGAAAAACGTGATGAAATTATCAAAAAAGCCATCGCTGATACCGATAGGCTCAACAATCTGGTGGAAAACATGCTCTTGGCCAGTCGTGTGGAGAACTCTGGTTTTCAGCTTCAGTTGCTTCCTTTAAACTTATCGGAATTGATACACGATTACGTGAAGCATCTAAAAAGCGAGATTCAGCACCAAAATCGTATCCAGATTCGGGTGGAGTCTAATCTCTATATTTTGGGCGATAAGTTATATGTGACTAGCATGGTTGCAAATTTGGTTGAAAATGCCTTGAAATATTCACCCGATGATAAACCGGTAAATATCAAATTAAGCAATCAAAATGAGCTTGTGGTTTTGCAGGTAGCAGACGAAGGTACGGGAATTCCGGAATATGAAAAGCTGAATATTTTCATGAAATTTTACCGCGCAGGAAACGAAGAAACCAGAAAAACCAAAGGCACGGGACTGGGGCTTTATATTGTGGCTAAACTAGCCACTTTGCACAAAGCCACGCTCAGCGTTATGGACAACAGCCCACAAGGCAGTATTTTTGAACTCAAATTTAAAACCTTTCAAACTGAATGAATACGAAGAAAGTAGCCCTATTAATACTGGATGGATGGGGAATCGGTAATAAATCTCAATCAGATGCGGTTTATCATGCAAAAACTCCGGTGATGGACAAACTCATGCTGCAATATCCAAATGCATCGCTCAATACCACGGGCCTGGCAGTTGGACTACCTGATGGGCAAATGGGTAACTCCGAAGTTGGCCATCTCAATATTGGAGCCGGCCGCGTGGTGTTTCAGGAATTGGTTCGCATCAATAAAGCGTGTGAGGATGGAGAACTTGCCAACAACAAAATTCTACTCGATGCCATCGCTTATGCCAAAAATAATCATAAAAAACTCCATTTTATGGGTTTGGTTTCCGACGGCTGCATCCATTCTTCTGACATGCATTTGCATACACTCTGCCGAATTGCAAAGACACACGACATAAACAATTTTATGGTGCATGCCTTTACCGATGGCAGAGATACTGACCCAAAAAGCGGAGCAGGTTTTGTGGGTAAATTGATCGATGTGTTGAAAGAGACCGGAGGACAATTAGCAAGCATCACCGGACGATATTATGCAATGGATCGGGATAAGCGTTGGGAAAGAGTGAAAGTAGCCTATGATGCAATGGTGCATGGCGTTGGAGAAAAAACCAATGATTTGTTAGACGCCTTAAAAAAACGCTACGAAATAGGAGAAACAGATGAATTTATTCAACCCATTATCCATGCCTCAATCAATGGCAAAATTGAAGCCGGAGATGTGGTTATTAGCTTTAACTACCGCACTGATCGTTGTCGTGAAATCACACAAGCGCTCACACAGCAAGATTTTCCAGAGCATAGCATGAAAACCCTGCCACTCTATTATGTCACCATGACGGAGTATGACAGCAACTTTCGGGACGTGAAGGTGATTTTTGAAAAAGATAATCTCGACAATACATTGGGAGAAGTTTTGTCGAAGCATGGAAAAACCCAATTGCGTATTGCTGAAACAGAGAAATATCCGCATGTGACCTTCTTCTTTTCCGGAGGCCGAGAAGAAACATTTGAAGGGGAAAGTCGAATTATGATTCCTTCGCCCAAAGTTGCTACCTACGATTTGCAACCTGAAATGAGCGCCTATGGCATAACTGATGCAGTTGTAGCGTCGATACAAAATGATAAACCCGATTTTATTTGTTTGAATTTTGCTAATCCTGACATGGTAGGTCACACCGGTGTGTATGAAGCTATCATAAAGGCTGTGGAAACGGTAGATGAGTGTCTTGGAATAGTGGTGGAAGCGGCTCTTCGTGAGAATTATTCTATCCTTGTTATAGCCGATCACGGCAATGCAGATTTTGCACTCAATGAAGATGGAAGCCCCAACACTGCGCATAGCACTAACCCGGTGCCTTTCATACTCATCGATCAAGACGTAAGCGCACTGCATTCCGGAAAATTAGCAGATGTGGCTCCTACTATTTTGCACATCATGGACATTCCGCGCCCTGATGTGATGAATGGGAATATTCTAATCGCTTAACCATCAAAACAAGTATTTGACTTGAACTGGATTATTCTCATCATCGGTGGCTTGTTTGAAGTGGCATTTGCGTTTTGCTTGGGAAAAGCCAAAGAAAGCTTTGGCATGGAAATGTATCTGTGGTATCTAGCCTTTCTTGTTACCCTAAGCATAAGCATGGGCATGTTGATTAAAGCGACACAAACTCTGCCCATAGGCACTGCTTATGCGGTTTGGACGGGGATAGGCGCTGTGGGAACTGTTTTGGTTGGTATCCTATTCTTCAAAGAGCCAACAACCTTTTGGCGACTCTTTTTCATGAGTACCTTGATCATTTCCATTGTCGGTTTAAAAGCTGTAACGCATTGATTTTTAGTGAAAAATGGAAATGAGTTATTCAGATATCGTTAAAATATTTTCGTTAAAAAAGGGTTATAACCTCAAGTCCAAAAGTATTTAGCGATTGAAACTACCATCTTTTAAATGCATAAAACCCGGACTGTGCCGGGTAATATGCAATTCAAAGTTAAGGAAAGGGAATCTTTATTCAGTAGTCATCCTGAGTATCTGCCACGAGTTGATTAATCATCACTTCCTGCACGACTGTTTTTTCACAGTCCCAGTTCGATGCTTCAACCGACACCGCAAACTTTCCTCCACTTTTGTATGTATGATTTACTTCAAATTGATTGGTGTAAACTGTTCCGTCGCCCATGTGCCAAACTGTTGACACGACACCTTCAGGCTCTATGGATAAGCTAATTGACTGCCCTACAGCATAGTTGTTATCTTTATCCATTAAAATACCTGAAGCCATAATTTGCTGATCATTCACCTGCACAAGATCAATGGACTTGATGCCTTCAAAATTGCTTGTGCTCAGTAAATACTCTCCTTTGGCTAGAGATTGGAACACAAATTCCCCATTTTGCAAATCGCTTCGCTGAAGAATATTTCCTTTTAAGTCAGATAGAATTAAATGTAACTTTTCTTTTTCTGATGGATTGAAAACTACGATCTCTCCATTCGACTCACCACAAGTAGCCGGATTGGCTTTTATTTTCATTTGAGAAAATGCAGGAATCATTTCACTTGTTGAAAAGGTGTCAGCAGCCTTTGCATCGCCTGTAGCAATTACAAATTCAGCAAAATTGAGTTTGAACTCTTTTTGAGCTTGAATATATATGGATGTGAATATGGTTAAGCTTAGTAAAATTTTTCTCATTGCTGACGCCTTCTATAATGTTAATTGTTTTTGTTGTTTTGATACGATTGCTTTAACGGTGGCTTTTTTATTAGTTTTCCTTTTCCGAAACTCAAACATTACAAATGCAAGGTTGAAGTAGGTTTATTGCCTTAGAAATGATGTGCGCAAAGCTGAAATCTTTTTAATCAATTGTTTATCTGACCTTTAGATCGCATCTAATCTCATCATCAATTGCCGACATCGATGAAAGGAATAGCTCAGTTATTGCGCGATTAAGCCCCAAAAGGGACAGTCAGACTTTTTAACAGTGGTTTTAATTGTAACTGATGAAACTTAAACGTCTTTACCAGGCAAATTTGTGCTGCAACTGCTACTTAATACTTCGCATTTTCTATGATTGATTACCCAAATGTCACCCTTGCTTCGTTTTCAGATTTACTCAACACGACGCATCAGAGCAGAAACATGTTTTGCATATTTAGATAAAGCTGCTTAACTATGCCACAAAATACGCACAAATGAACTTTTACAGCCCGCAGGAAACAAAGGATATCAAGAACAAAAGCTTTGCATATCTGGAAATTTCGATTCAAGAAAACATATTATCCATCACACTCAATCGGCCGGAAAAACGCAATGCCATGACGCCGCAAATGATGAATGAAATTGTATTTGCGATAGAACATGCCAAACAAAACTCTGATGTACGTGTGGTGGTATTGAGAGCCAATGGCACGGTTTTCTGCGCAGGTGCAGATTTAAAAGCCTTTGCAGGAGAAACTGCTGAAAAGTCATCAGATATTCCAAGCCCTAAAGAAAAAGTCAGATTGGGTGATACCTTTAAACACTTGTATAAACCTTGCATTGCACAAGTGCATTCCGATGTATATGCCGGAGGTTTTTTATTGATAGGCGGTTGCACCCACGTTATATGCTCATCGAACGCTAAATTTGGTCTTCCCGAAATCAATCGTGGACTATGGCCTTTTCAAGTGATGGCAACCCTCACATCAGTTGTGGATAAAAGAAAACTATTAGACTGGTGCATGCGTGGAAACATTATTGATGCGCAAAGTGCAATGGAATTAGGCATAGTTACGCAA
>JBKBKN010000043.1:0-7192 GCA_046294625.1 Flavobacteriales bacterium | reverse complement strand
TGCCGCCCCGACATAGAAGCCTGTCAATTGATTTTGACAGGCTTTTTTATTTTATTTCTGCGTAGTTCGGTTATCGCTGTCCTTCCTACTGTCATGAGTAGGAGTAGTAGGAATATCGCAAGTTCGAATATTGCACTCCCCACATAGAAGCCTATCAATTGATATTGATTTTGAAAGTGTAAGTAAATTGAAGTGATCCGTTCAATTGCGAATTGCCGCAGAGAAGTTGATCAATAATTTAGTAGGTGATCACCTGCTGTTCCATGATTTCAGGCATCGCTCTATCTTCATATTGCTGATTACGCAATTGTGGTTCAAATCCGGCCGCTTTAATCGCTTTTTGAATTCCTTCTGAAGTAAATCGATGCGGTGCACCTGCAGCAGAAACTACATTTTCTTCAATCATAATGGAGCCAAAATCATTAGCTCCCGCATAGAGACACAATTGTGCAACTTTTTCACCCACGGTAAGCCATGAAGCCTGAATATTTTTAATGTTCGGTAGCATTATTCTCGACATGGCAATCATTCTGATGTATTCATCCCCGGTCACATTGTTGCTAATTCCTTTAACTCTTTGGAGTAAGGTTCCATCATCTTGAAAGGGCCATGGTATAAAAGCTATAAATCCTTTGGCATGCTCTGGCTTCTCGCTTTGAACTTGTCTTATCCAACTCAGGTGTTCAAATCGTTCGTACAAAGTTTCTATATGGCCAAACATCATAGTAGCTGATGAAGTAATATTCAATTGATGCGCAGCACGCATCACATCTAGCCATTCTTGCCCGCCACATTTCCCTTTTGAAATCATTCGCCGCACACGATCATTTAAAATCTCTGCACCTGCGCCGGGCAGTGAATCCATGCCTGCTGCTTTTAATCGGCTTAAAACTTCTGTATGCGACAATCCGCTTAACTTTGAAATATGGGCTATCTCAGGTGGACCAAGTGCATGCAATTTCACTTCAGGAAACATTTGCTTCAAATCTCTAAAGAGTTGCTCATAATATTCAATTCCAAGGTCGGGATGGTGACCACCTTGCAGCAATAATTGATCGCCTCCGTAGCGTATTGTTTCTTCAATTTTTATCTTGTATTCGTCAAGTGAAGTGATGTAGGATTCTTTATGACCCGGAATTCTAAAAAAGTTGCAAAACTTACAGTTCGCTATACAAACATTGGTGGTATTGAGATTTCGGTCAATAATCCAGGTTACTTTGTTGTCAGGTTTTTGAATCAATCTGAGCGTGTGACCAACGTGCATTAACTGGGCTGTAGAAGCATTTTTCCATAAAAAAATAGCTTCATCTATGGTTAGCCACTCTAATTTAAGTGCCTTTTCAAGAAGATATTGTAATTGCATCGTGCAAATGTAACAGTAAAATTAGGCTGATGTTTAGATCGTGAGCATCACAATTCATTAGTGCTCAGATTTTCTTAGTCATCAGCTATGATATAAGGCTTTTCGATTAACAATAGTAACTGAAGGTGTATATTTCAGAAACAAAAAGACAGTTCAAGCTATGACACAACAGAAAATTAGAAATGACGAAATTTTATGTAGGTTTGCCAACCACATCAATACATTCAAAATATTCATAAACAATGCCATCAATCGCAATAAAAAAAAGTAGCAAGACTGCAGAAAAATCGAATAAAGTATTATTGATATCCAAAGCAGATGACTTGAAAAGTGCAGGACTAGATGCACCTGAATTAAAATATGCTCAAGCTCAATTAAAAGATGAGAAAAAGCAAGTCACCATCAATCACTATGATCGATTCACTTACATTCAATTGATTGAATCAGGTAAAACACCTTATCTCAGATTGGAAACATGCCGAAAAGCAGGGCATCAGGCAGCTTCATTTTTCAATGCGAATAAAATTGCGCAAATCAGTATTGTTGACCTATTTGATCAACCTCACGAAACACTTGCATTTGCAGAAGGAATGTTGTTGGGCTCTTATCAGTTTTTGAAATATAAAAGTGATTCGAAGAAGAAGAAAAACAGTTTGGAGAAAATTGACATTAGCAGCAAAGGAATTTCGAATGAGGATATCAATTTTCTTGATGCTGTAGTTCAGGGAGTAATTTTAGCTCGCAATCTGGTGAATGAGCCAGTGATTCATTTAACAGCTCCGCAATTGAGCAAGGAGATAGAAATGTTAGGCAAAGTTGACGGCTTCAAAGTGGAAGTACTCAACAAATCCAAAATTGAATCATTGAAGATGGGCGGTTTATTGGCTGTAAATTTAGGTTCAGTTGACCCGCCTACTTTCAATATTATGGAATACAAGCCCAAGAAGTCAGTGAATAAGAAGCCATTGGTGTTAGTAGGAAAAGGTGTGGTTTATGACACCGGAGGTTTAAGTTTAAAGCCAACTCCCGGTAGTATGGACAGCATGAAATGTGATATGGCAGGCGCAGCTGCTGTGATCGGTACCATGCATGCTATAGCCAAAGCGGAATTGCCGGTTTATTGTGTCGGACTCATTCCGGCGACAGATAACCGACCAAACGGAAATGCCGTAACACCAGGAGATGTCATCACCATTTCAGATGGCACTACCGTAGAAGTATTGAATACAGACGCAGAAGGTCGTTTAATTTTAAGCGATGCTTTGGTATATGCTAAGAAATATGATCCTGAACTGGTGATTGACCTTGCTACACTCACCGGAGCAGCAGCCAGAGCCATCGGTCAGTTTGGGATCGTTGCCATGGGTAACAGTCCATCGGACTTTGAAAGACTGAAAAATAGCGGTGATATGGTTCATGAGCGCTTGGTAGAATTTCCGCTTTGGGACGAATACGCAGATATGATAAAGTCCGACATTGCAGATATAAAAAATATCGGAGGCGTAATTGCTGGTGCGAATACAGCTGGTAAATTTTTAGAGCATTTCACCGATTATCCATGGATTCATCTTGACATTGCAGGTCCGGCTTTTCTCGAAGGCAATGATAGCTACAGAGGTAAAGGTGGAACCGGAACAGGAGTTAGATTATTGTTTGATTTTATCAAAAACAAAGCCGAAATATGAGTGAGAGTAACTTGATCAAAGTTGGAATCACCCAAGGTGACTACAATGGCATCAGCTACGAAGTGATCATGAAGACATTTATGGATCACGGAATGATGGAGCTATGCACGCCCATTGTTTATGGAGCACACAAGGCAGCATCATTTTGGCGTAAACAATTAAATATTCAGGATTTCAGTTTTTATGGTGTTCCTGATGTGGATAAAGCTGTTAAGCATCATTGCAATTTTCTCAGTGTTTTCGATGGAGAAGTAAATGTAGAGCCCGGAGTATTGAACAAAGAAGCCGGAGAGATTGCATTCAAATCTTTGGAAAAAGCGGTTGAAGACCTTATTGCCGGTAAAATTGATGTGCTTGTTACCGCGCCAATCAATAAAAAAAGCATTCAAAACGAATCATTTAAGCATCCTGGACACACAGAATATTTGGCCGAAAAAACAAATTCTAAAGATTATCTCATGTTGCTCATCAGCGATGAATTGAGAATTGGCACACTCACTGGGCATCTTCCGGTAAGCAATGTGGCAAATGCAATTAATGGTGACAGAATCTTTTCCAAATTGCAGTTGCTCCATAAATCATTGATCACGGACTTTGGAGTGAGAAAACCTAAAATTGCCGTTTTGGGGCTAAACCCGCATGCAGGCGATGATGGATTGATAGGCAAAGAAGAGCAGGATATCATTCTACCGGCCATCCAAAAGGCTAAAGAAGCCAATATTTTAGTCTTCGGACCATACTCTGCTGATGGCTTTTTTGGCTCTGCTACATTTAGACAGTTCGATGCTGTTTTGGCCATGTATCACGATCAGGGATTGATTCCATTCAAAACCCTAGCATTTCATCATGGAGTAAATTATACAGCAGGCCTGCCGGTGGTAAGAACTTCGCCTGACCATGGAACTGGTTTTGATATTGCCGGAAAAAATATTGCATCTGCCGACTCACTGCGCGAAGCGATTTTTAAAGGGATCGATATTTTTCGTAAACGCGAAGAGTATGCAGAACTATCAGCCAATCCATTGAAGTTTAGTAAAAAAGACAAAGAACGATATTGATGGTATTGTTTTCAGGACTGGCTTAATGTTTTTTTAATTAAGCATAATGCAAATTGGCATAGGGCTTGTTTACCTGCTTCTATAACTAAATAAGAATAGGAGGAAAGACCTATGAAAACGATTGTAATTTTTATCAGTTTCTGCTTAGTTGCTCTCAATTTGAACGCGCAATTTGGCCAATCAGTGGTTGTGATTCAAAGTCAAAATGGATTGCCATTTACAGCATCAATGAACAATGGAGCCCCTGTTCAACCTACTACTCAAATTAATTTTACGCAGGTTCAGCCTGGTAATCATTTCTTGGAAGTGTTTAGGGCAGGTGGGACTTTTTTCGGAGCCGCCAACAATCTGCAAACCATTTTTAGGGGTATGATACAAGTTCCTGCTAACATGCAGCAGATTTATGTAATCAATCATATGAATCAATTGGTGTTGGCGCAAAGCACTCCTTTAATGATGCAAGGTATGCATCATGCCAATCAATTTCAGCAGCCTGTAAATCAGATACATGTTGGAGGACATGGTCCTGGAATGATAAATAATCCACACGCAGGAATGCATGGCAATATGGCTTGGGGAATGCATCCGCAAACCTTTCAGCAGTTATTGGCCACAATTAATGCCACATCATTTGATTCAAATCGCCGAAACATAGCGAAGCAAGCCATTAGCACAAATGGCGTGAGTTCTCAGCAGGTGTTGGAGATTATTCGCAGAATGAGTTTTGAAAGCACCAGATTAGATGTAGCTAAGTTTGCTTACCCATTCACCGTTGATCGTCAAAACTATTTTATCGTCAACAATGGATTTAGCTTTAATAGTAGCATCAATCAACTCAATAGATTTATAGCACAATCGTTCTAAAAAACAGAGCAAAAAGTGAAATCCCATCAAATTTTTTTGATGGGATTTTTTATTGAGCATCAATCATTAATTCAAAATGATTTTCAACTTAGTGAAAAGAAGCAAAAAACATTATTCATTCTCTTAAAACTCCTTTATTTCCCAATAAAAAACGATTCCTTGGCATATTACTTGGACTTTAATTAAAAAATGATTGGAGGAGCTGTTATGAAAACTTTATTTTTTGTTTTATCGATATTATTAATGAATCATACGATTCATGCGAAAAACGGCAGATCAATTGTAACGATTATCTGCAGCAATGGAAAACCCTTTGGCGCCTCACTAAACAATGGTGAAATCTTATATTCTACCAAGCAAATCAATTTTACATTCTTAGCAAGTGGGGATCACTATCTGGAAGTGTATCGAAGCCTGAGCACGCCATCCGGATTAGAACAGCAATCGCAGACTATTTATAGAGGAGGGATTCAAGTGGCTGCAGATATGCATCAGATTTACACGATTAATCATAAGAGTATTTTGATATTAACGGAAAGTTTACCATTGAACTATCCATCTTCTGCCTTGATGAATCCTGTGGATATGCTCAGAGTGAATAATGAACATCTGATATCAAACCATGAGAAGTCAATCACCGGTTCCGATTTTGTTTTGCATAAAAATAGAGGCATAGAAATCAACCACCAATTCCTTGTGCTGATTGCTAAACGCAGCAAGCGCTTGGATAAAGACTTTTGCTAATAGATAATTAAGCTTGGTGCTGCCCTATAGAATTGCGCAGAAGCATGAATTCAATTACGTTTTGTGCATCAATCACGCCTAGTAAGCTTCCATCTTTCATCACAGGTATTACGCCCGTATTGTTCAATCGGATTTCAGCATAAACAGCTGAAAGTAAGGTTTCAGGGGAAAGGATTTTAAAACGGGTATTCATCGCTTCAGATACACTTGCGTGCATTCCATGCACTGTAATTCCTTTTATTAAATCATCCCGGCTGATTAAACCGAGCAATCTTTCATTTTCCATAACCACAAAGTCCGTATTTTGAGAGTTGATGAGAAGGCTAGCGGCGTGTCCGAGCGTTTGTGTCGGATGCAGGATTGCAAAATCTCGCATCATCACATCGCCAACTTTTGTATTGGCTAGTGAATGCTGTGCCTGCACCATATTGTTCTCTGTTTGAGCACCTAGAAAAATAAAAATACCTATTAGCACCAGAAATGGGTTGGAGAACAGGCCTAGCAAGACAAATCCTAACGAAAGCAATTGACCTAAACGCGCAGCTATGGCAGTGGCTTTTGCTCTTCCATAAGAAAAGGAGAGGAGCGCGCGAAACACTCGACCACCATCCATAGGAAATGCAGGTAAAAGATTGAAAAATGCAAGAACGAGATTGGTCGAAAACAGGTAAACCAGAAAATTACTTGACCCTATCGCCAGTAAAGATTCAGGGTTCATATCGGCATGAATGACAAAAGGTAGTAAAATTCCGGCAATAATTAAATTCACCATTGGACCCGCTAACGCTACTACCAACTCATGTTTGGGTTTTTCCGGCAGTGATTCTAATTGTGCAACGCCTCCAATGGGTAAAAGCGTGATGTGTTTTGTTTTGATACCGTATCGCCTTGCAGACAGTGCATGGCCATATTCGTGAAAAACCACACAAGTAAAGATACAAAGCACAAAAAGGATAGTCCACGATATTTGCTCAAATTCAAGTCCTTTAACAATTCCCGAACCAATAAAATAAAGGATGAGTAGCGAAAAAGTCCAATGAATGTAAACGCCTATTCCTGCGTATTTACCAATAAAAAGAGAGCCCTTCATTTGTTGCTATGTTTGAAAAGTCAATTATAATGCAATCGAGTCAAAATTTCACAACGAAACACCAAATTATATTTGATCCAAAATGAAACTTTAGCCGGAAATAGCTTATGTAGCTTAACGTCCAATATGGCCTGAATAGATTATTGTGGTTTGAATGCTCATTTTATACCTGAATCACCCCAACATTATAAGGACGCTCAATTGGAGCATGGTTAGCAGCTTCAATGCCCATTGAAAGAGCTTTTCTTGTTTCCAATGGATCAATGATGGCATCCACTACCAAACGTGCTGCTGAATAGTAAATAGACGTGGTCTGTTCGTAGTGATTAAAGATTTTATCGTAAAGGGCTTTTTCATCATCCGGCGTGATTTCTTTTCCTTTAGCTTT
>JBKBKN010000042.1:0-7386 GCA_046294625.1 Flavobacteriales bacterium | reverse complement strand
GCAGGTTCATGGGTGAGCCGATCGAGAGACTTTAGCCCGATGGTAGAAAATGACCGAATTAACTGGGCAGCTATTGGAGCTTCACCTGAAGTGTTTGTGAACAGAGATACCATTGCCAACCCCGTTCCTATCGTAGCCAGAACTGATGCCCACAGATTTGTTGACTTGGATGTGTTCGATAGCGAAAACACTCCGGTAACCAACGTGGAGCAATATGAATTGGCTTACGACAAACGTCAGTCTGTATTGACTGACCACCGTGGTCAGATTTGGAAGACCTTGCAGCGTTATGCCGCACACTCTTGGGCACCTTCGGCCAATGCCGCTTTAACTCCTGTGATAGAAACCACCGGAGCCACATCATCAGGTCACAAGCGTTTCAGCGCATTGGACATCGCCGCAATGAAAAAGTCATTTGATGACAACGATTTCCCGGAAATCGGTAGAATTTTGTTATTGAATAGCGATCACTTGCTTGATCTTCAATTTCAAGATTTGGAGCTTTTTAAAGCTCTCATTAATCTTCGCACCGGCGAAGCTCTTCAATTTGCAGGATTCGAAATTTACACAGCAAGCTCTGTAATGCCAATCTTCAATAAGGTCACATTGGCTAAGGTAGCAATAGGCGCTGCTGCTGCACCATCTACTGACTCTCCATCCACATCAGTGGCTTGGGTAGAAAGCCAGGTGTTCCGCGCTGACGGTTCATGGGATTTGTTTTTAAAAGAGAAAGACCCTGAATTGCGTGCCGATTACATGGGCTTCCAGAAACGCTTTAAAGCAGGAACTATTAACAACAACCGCGCTACCGGTGCGATTGTGAAGGTGGCTGCCTAAGCATAATCTTGCGATGTAGAGCAGTTGGTCAGCTCGTCAGGTTCATACCCTGAAGGTCGCAGGTTCGAGTCCTGCCATCGCATCGCTACAAAAACCCCCTGGCAGGCTGCCGCCTGACCTTGAACAGACGGCGGCAGCCATTTTTTAAAACCAATTCAAATTATGTTAAAAGTGATTACAAAAATTATGGCAGGCTACGGTTGGAGTGATCCTTCTGAGTTCATGCTTTCAATTTTCCCCTCACTTAAATATCACATCACTTTTGGCATGGTAGTACTAAGTTCATTAATGGTATCGCTTGAAATGTTTTTGGGATTGTCACATGCCACGCTGGTAGCCTTTGCTGTTCTTGCTTTAGCAGAACTTATAAGCGGTCTTACAGCATCAGTCGTAGTTAAAAAGCAAAGGCTTGAATCCGGCAAGATGGGACGCTTCACCTTTAAGCTTGCAATGCTAATGATTGTGATATATGTCGTTAACACATTTCGCCTTCAGTTCTTGGACAATGCTCCTATTTTACATGGACTCTTTGACTGGATGTATAGCGGAATCTTCGCTTACACAGCGCTTGAATATCTTGTTTCTGTTCTTGAGAATGTGTCCGTAATTACCGGAAAAGAAAGCTCCAGCCTGATCAACGCCATAAAAGAAAAACTTTCAAACCTGCTTAAGCTATGAAGTTTATCACGATCATATTATCCCTTATGCTTATTGCTACCGGATGCAGCCGCAAGTTGCGTGTTCAGGAGCGTGTGCAGTTGAACACAGCAGTGAGTGATTGCACCATCGTAAACAATCGCTTGGTCGATGTTCCGGTGAGCATTCCGGCTGATAGCGCGGAGCTTGCTTTCACCATCGCTACGGTGATAGATGAAGAGACAGGAAGGGTAACTATTGTTCCAATGCAGCAACGTACCCAAAGCGGCAGAGCCAAAGCCACCACTACTATTGACAAGTATGGCAATATCTCTACCCAAGTGCATTGTGACGGAGTGGAAAAGCAGTTGCAAATAGCTGTTAAGGATAAAGAGCGCTACAAGCGATTGTATGAAAGCGCCATCAGCAGTATAGAAACTAAGGTGGTTATCACACGCAATCCTTGGTGGATTATACCACTCATTGCATTGTGTGTAATTACTGCCGGAACTATATTCATTCACAAATTCATCAAACCCTTCAAATTTATACAGTTATGACACCTGAAGAGAAAAAAGCAGTGGCAGCAATCTTCGCAGCCAACCCTGATACCGACCATGTGCTTAGCACCGGCGATGGTAACTTCTTTTTGCCAAAGGCCATTGACCACGCCCGCTACCATGCTAATGCCAATGGTTTGAAAGTGGAAAAAATATTACGCGATGGCAAATCCCAATCCCAACAAATTATACCCGAAAGGGGCGCAAGCCCCGACGAAGATTCTGCCCCTGCGCAAGCAGGAGCAGCCGGGGAAGCTCCTTCAGGCGAAAGCGAAGGAGCCGATAATGCTTCCACTGAATCTCAAGGCGAGAACGGTGCAGCTCCGGTTGCAGCGGCTCCTGCCAAAAAAACAACCCCTAAAAAGAAATAAGCGATGGCACTTAGCAATGTAATTATCAATAAAACATCGGGCAATCTTGGTCGCAGGTCGCCTTCGGAAGATGGCATATCAGGATTGGTTTGCACCGGTATTGATGTAGTCGGTGGTCTGCAATACAACACCACTTATGAGCTTCGCTCTATCGATGATTTAGAAGCATTGGGTGTAGATGCAGCTTATGATGAAACCAATAAACTGCTGTTGCATTATCATGTGAGCGAATTTTTCCGTTTGAGTCCTTCTGGCAGGTTGTTCATTTTGGTGATGCCGCAAACCGAAACGCTTACTTTGTTATGCACACCATCGCCTTCAAATCCACTCAATAAGCTGCTCATATCAGGGCAAGGCAAAATACGCCAGGTTGGTGTTTGTATCAATCCTGATGCATCTTATACGACAGATGTAACTAATGGCATAGAGCAAGACAGCTTAGATGCCATTGCACAGGCACAGCTAACGGCTGATGCCGAAGAAGCTGAATACCGCCCCGTGGTGGTGCTTGTGGAAGGTAGAAACTACCAGGGCAATGCCACCAATGTTGCCGATGCACGAGCTTTGGGCAACTATAAGAATGTGGCCATAGTGATAGCCCAAGATAAGGCAGTGGCTAATCTTGAGCCTGAATATGCAGCACATGCAGCCATTGGCACAGCCTTGGGCGCTGTGTCGGCAGCTAATGTGAATGAGTGCATTGGTTGGGTGGGAAAATTTCCTTTGACCAACACAGCACAATCAAAATTCTTAGTTCCGGCATTGAGTGGTGGACAATTGATTCAAAACATATCCTTGGTCGATTTAGGAACGCTAAACAATAAGGGCTACATCTTTGCACGCACATTCCCCAACTTCCAAGGCTGCTATTTCAACGACAGTCATACCTGCACAGTAGTATCTGATGATTTTGCCTACATCGAGAATGTAAGAACCATTGACAAGGCTGGCCGTATTGTGCGCAATGCGCTTTTGCCTGATGTGAACTCTCCGGTGTTGGTTGACCCTGACACGGGCAAGTTAGCTCCTGAAGTCATCAAATATTTTGAGAGCAAAGGCGACCAAGCCATACGCCGTATGCAGCAAGATTCAGAAATCAGCGGGTACGATGTGTATGTTGACCCTGACCAAGATGTATTAGGTACATCACTCTTAGAAGTTCAATTTGAGCTTACTCCAACCGGAACAGCACGCACCATAAAAGCAACCATCGGATTTAAAAACCCATTTAACTCATGACACCATACATCAACGGAACCCGCCACTCATGGGGGTCAATAAAACTGAATATTTTAGGCCGATTGGTCACAGGCTTCACCGCCATCAGCTACGAAGACAGCCAAGAGAAAGAAAATGTGTATGGCGGCAGCAACTATCCGGTGAGCCGTGGCAAAGGAAAATACGAAGCCAAAGCCAGCATCACACTTTTGAAATATGAAGTAGATGCGCTACAGGCAGCACTGCCGCCCGGCAAAGGATTGCAGGATATTCCGGCATTTGACATCCCGGTGGTGTATATTCCTGAAGGGCAGGATGGATTGGTAACCAACGTGATTCGCAATGCCGAGTTTATGAGCAACAAGCGCGAGTGGAAAAGCGGAGATGCATTCACCGAAGTGGAACTGGAGCTTATCGTGAGCCACATTGATTGGAACGTTTAATTTTTTTGAAATATGAGCAAACAGGATGAACTATTGCCCGGCGGAGTTACGCAGGAGCAAATCAACAAATGGAAAAAACAACATGGGCAGGTATTTGCCATCAGCATCCCATTGGACGACGAAGGCAAAGAAAAGGCCACCGGCTATTTCCGTAAGCCTAACTTAGATATTGTGTCGGCTGCTAACAAGGTGGGCAAAACCGACATGATTCGTGGCGGATTGGTAGCATTTGAAAGCACTTTTTTAGGCGGCGACCCTATCATCAAAGAAGATGATGAAGTGAAGATGAGCGCTATTGAAGCCGTAGGGCAACTCTTTAAAGTGCGGGAGGCCGAAGTAAAAAACTTGTAAGCGAGTGTGAGATTGATGAGAATGATGATGCAGATGAGTTTCCTAAAGCCTGTGCGCTCATCCGCAGTCATTTTCAAGTTGACCCACTCTCGCTGAGCGATGAAGAATTTGCCCGCCTGTTTAACGAAGCCGTATGGCTTGAAAAATGGCGGCTAAAAAATATGAAAGGGATTATGATGCAAGCTTTTGCCGGAGTGATGAAAATTTAAGAATGTTTCCTTCGGACAAAATAAACCAAAGAGATAAATAAGATATAAATAAAAAGTGTAACTGCCAAACCGCCAAGGAAAGAGTCCATCACCCAAAAAGAATAAACAGGGGCAACCAAAGCCACAATGATTATATCAGAAGCACTAACCATTAAAGCAGTATTAATCACCCAACGCCAGATGCGAACAAGAAAATAAGCTCCAACTAATATAAACAAAACTTCCATGAGTGCCGAGAATAAAGTTTTATGGATTTACGAAGTACAAGACAAAGTTACAAAATTTTTGGACGACTTTGGCAAAAAGGAAGATGAACTGTCTGAAAAGTTTCGCGTGTCGAAAAAAGAACAGTTCATGGCCTATCGCCAAAGGAGCAAACTCATCAAAGAGGAGCAGCAAGATTTAAGTGAGCTACAGAAAAGGGCAAGACTTGCACACAGCCCCGAAGTGGTGGAGCAATACAATAAACGTATAGCCGAAACAGAAAAAAGAATAAAAACACTTCGCTCTGTTTCACCTTTAGCAGGCAATGCCTTGAGTAAAATGTGGAATAAGGCAAGTGTAGCCCTTAATGGGTATTTTAAGGCCACCGTAGCCATGATGGGTATGCGTGGCATTGGGCAATTTTTCAGCAGCAGCATCAAAGGTTTTGATGTGCAGCAAAAGGCTATTGCATCGGTAAATGCTTCCATCCAGTCCACCGGCGGGATAGCCGGAAAAACCCTTAAAGAACTTGAAAAACAGGCATCAGACCTGCAAAAGAAAACGCTCTTTGGAGATGAAGCCATTATGAATGCCCAAAGCATTCTGCTGACATTCACCAATGTGCGTGGTGCGATTTATGACAAGGCAATGCCCGCCATCTTAGACATGAGCCAAAAGATGGGCACCGACTTGGAAAGCTCAGTGATGCAAGTAGGCAAAGCCTTGCAAGACCCTGTAGAAGGTTTAAGCGCATTGGGCAGAACCGGAGTTAAATTTTCGGAAGAACAGAAAAAAAGCATTGAAAAATTAGTAGCTGCCGGAAAGGTGCAGGAAGCACAACAGGTTATATTGAATGAGCTTCAAAGGCAGTTTGGTGGTAGTGCCGAAGCTGCGGCAAAGTCCGGTTTGGGAGCTTGGCAACAATTAGGCAATGCTTTTGGCGACACCAAAGAGCAGATGGGGGGTGTGATAGTGAGTTTGATTGACGAATTGCGCCCTGCTCTGGAATGGGTTAACTCGCTATTGTCATCATTTTTGTCGTTTTTACAAAAACATCCGGGTGTTGTAAAAGGAGTATTGGCGGCTTTGGGTGGCTTGGCTGCCATTTTAGCTTTTGTAAATGTTAAAGCATGGATACTAAATGCCACCTTAAATCTAAATCCATTTGTTCGCTTTGCTACTTTGGCAATTGCTGCCATAGGACGGGTTTTGCGTCAGGCGGGGTGACGTGCTTAAATTCAAGTGCAGTTTTTCAAATCAACTTTAGTGCTGGGTTGACAGTTTTGTGCTCAGAAACCCGCCACTGCGCCAAGCGCCAAAACGTTATCAGTAATTGGCCTTGTATATCATCTGATGCTCAACAGGGCGAAGTAATTTGCTGATTGCAGCTTGTCTGTAAATAAAAAAAGTATCGCTCGCTAAAAAAAAGAAAAGAGTAGAATCGAAAGAAAAAAAAGGAAACTAAGAAAGGATAGCCGGATGAGTTAAGCGAGCGATCAAAAAAATGACAGACAAGAAAAACTGAAAACAAAGAAATGAAAGACCCTGTTTGTCAGAATATAAAAAAGCCATAATCCAATACATAAAAAAGAGTGAAACTACTAATAACAGCAGTTTGCCGACAGCGGGGCAACGGAGCTCCGAATAAAACTTTTTTGCGTATAATTGACCTGTGGCTTCCCTATCGAGCTTTACTAGATTATCTCCCGCCGATCGGCAAGCTGCGAAACGTTATGCACAAGGCTAAAAGACAACGACCAGACAAGAAACTGACCGACTGAACACTTAAAAATCGTATTTTTGAGAAGGATAAGACAAGAATAAAAGTGAAACAAAGAATTTACATAGACACATCAGTTTTCGGTGGACACTTTGACGAAGAGTTCAAAGAACATACTATTCCTCTCTTTGACAGAATTAAAGCTGGCGAATTTGTCATTCTTTATTCGACAGTTACACAGGACGAACTTGAAAATGCTCCCGAAAAAGTAAAAGACCTTGTAAAAAGTCTTAGAGCCGACCTGACAGAGTTTATAGAAATAACAGATGAAGCAATTGACTTGGCAACAGAATACATTACTGAAAAAGTTGTTGGGCAAACAAGTTATGCAGACTGCTTACATATAGCCTTAGCGACTATAAACCGTGCTGACTTTTTAGTTAGTTGGAACTTCAAACACATAGTTAACATAGAAAGAATAAGGGGTTACAACTCTATCAACATTAAAAACGGTTACAAACAATTAGAAATACGTTCACCAAGAGAATTTGAAAAATATGAAGACGACTGAAAAAACATTTGACGCTGTAAAATTTATGCGTCAACAAAGAGACAAATTAAGCGAGAAGTTATCTAAGATGACAAAAGAAGAAATATTGGAATACTTCAAGAAACGCAAGACACAAACGACAATAAAGCCCTGTGCATAACATGAACTGTGTAAAATAGCAAGAAAAAATCACGAAAAATTTACTTGATAATGACACTATCCTTTAAAGTGTGTAAACAGAAAAGTCATATTTTAAATCTGTCTTCAAATATAATCAAAAATTGATT
>JBKBKN010000041.1:0-11623 GCA_046294625.1 Flavobacteriales bacterium | reverse complement strand
GAAGCCGATATTTTATGTGTATATAATTTTAGTTTTCAATGACACATTGAATATTCATCCCCACTTGTTGTGCTCAATAACATAATTATGCTCATGAATATTTCACCTTACAATTATGTAACATTGTTTTAATTTCGCAGACTATTACGCCCTTTGTCCAGTGCAGCCAGCAATACATTTAAAATCGGAAATATTCCACGAAGCGAACTCCAATTATTACCAATATAATTTATTGGTGTCCGACTATCAGTTTTGTTATGCTGTAAAAGACACTCTTCGAAATACTTATATCGTACTCAAGGATTACAATCTGAAAAAAGACTTCAACCGCTCAGACACCTTTCTCCAACTCCAAAACATACTCAGACAAGAGGCTTTTGCAGATATTGCTGCTTCGAGAACAAATGTAATCGTGCACGCTCCATTTTATACAATGGTTCCTTCTGCTTTATATGATCAAAAGCTTAACGAAGCGCTTATTCATTCCCTGTTCACATCTGAGAAACTACAAAATCAGATTACGCTGCATCAGAAAGTGAATGACAGCATGATGATGATTTTTACGGTGCACAAAAGGCTAAAAGAACTGCTCGATAAGTTGTTAATCGGTGAGGTTAAAATATGGCATGCTGTAGGTTTAACCTTAAGCGATTTGCAAAGATATTTGCCATCAGGAAACCAAAAGAAGGCTTTTGTTTATGTTCGCCAGTTTCAGGCAGATATTATTGTTTACGATGGTCGAAAACTGCTTTTAGCCAACACTTTCGCCTACCAAAGCTCCGTTGAGTTTTTATATTTTCTGATTTTCATGTTAGAGCAGTGCGAAACAGATCCCAATACATGCGAAGTGGCGTTATTAGGAGAGTTGGAAGAAGACTCCATGTTGTATTCAGAACTTTATAAGTATGTTCGCCATCTTAATTTTTTGCACCCATTGAATGAAGAAAGGCTCGACCAATCCTTAAGACTGAAGCCACATTTTTATTTTAACTTATTTAGCACAAGCCTTGAGAATCATTAGTGGTAAGTTTAAAGGGAAGCACATTCACGCTCCGAAAGAATTGCCAGTCAGGCCCACAACTGATATTGCAAAGCAAGGATTATTCAATATCATCGATCAGCGGTATGACTTGGAACAATGCGAAGTACTCGATCTATTTGCAGGGACAGGAAACATTTCTTACGAGTTCGTTTCACGTGGGGTAAAATGGATAGAAGCAGTAGATCGTCATACGGCTTGTATCCGATTTATTGATCAACAATTAAAGCAAATGAATTTCAAAAACTTTCGTGTTTTTCGAACAGATGTTTTTATTGCTATTCCTAGATTTAAGCGTACGTTCGATTTGATTTTCTGCGATCCCCCTTATGATTTTTCAGACTATAGAAAATTAGCCGATCAAATCTTTGCCTGCGAGTTGCTCAAACCTAATGGTTTGTTGATCATCGAGCATCCTAAAGTAATAGACTTCAGCAATCACACTCATTTTCAGGAGCTACGAAAATATGGCAAAGTCAATTTTAGTTTTTTTACCTTGCAAGCACTTAATCAATCATGAGAAGAGCTGTTTTTCCTGGAACCTTCGACCCATTCACAATCGGCCATTACACAATAGTGAGTCGAGCTATGGATTTGTTTGATGAAATTGTCATTGCTATTGGGGCAAACGCTACCAAAAATGCAATGTTTCCAATGGAAAAACGTATGCAATGGATTCAAGATTGTTTTGTGGAGCATCCAAAGGTTAAAGTGATCAATTATTCCGGTCTCACAGTTGATTTTTGCCAGCAAATCAGTGCTAATTATATTCTTCGCGGGCTTCGCTCATCAGCAGACTTTAATTATGAGCGGGCTATCGCACAAATGAATCATTCTATAAAGGGATCTATTGAAACTGTGTTTATCATGTCGCTGCCCGAACATAGTGCAATAAGCTCTACTATTTTGCGTGATATTCTGAGAAACAATGGAAACATTGAGGCATTTATCCCACCGCAAATTAAAATTGATGCGCACTTTTAGCATTGTCTTTCTTTTCTTATTTGGACTTTTTGATGTGTTTGCACAAAACACGCTCATCACAATCGAATATGATGGGGCGGGAACAAAGGAGATTAAACTTTATTTCATACACAATCCGTTTACTTTGAAAGAAACAGTGGTAGCTACTACCACTGCGATGAAAGGCAAAAAAGGAGAGTTGTCTATTGCTGTGTCTGAAATAACACACCTCTACCTGGAGTCAGACGATGCAGTAAAGGAGATTTATGTGCAGCCGCAGAAAAATTACCATCTTAAATTAGAGTCAACCGGAAAATCATTTTCCTGGCTCAATGGTAGCGATGAGGGAATTAACAGGCAGATAGAACAAATCAATGCGAGCTGCAATCAGTTTATTAGCAAATATTTCAAATCCTTTTCAGGAAATATACCACGAGGCGAAACACAAAAATTCCTAGAAAAGCTCAACAGCGATTTTGGGAGTATTAGCGCTTACTACATCAAAATTTATTTGCATTATAAGAATGCTTACATCAAGCGTGTTTCCGGTTTAACCAATCTTAAACTTCTGGTGAATGAATACATCAACGCTAGTCCGTTTTTGTATGCTCATCCTGCCTATATGGATTTTGTTCAGCTAATTGCTGATGGGTATATGGATGTTTTTCTTGCCGGCAAACATGGCAATGAAGCGAGGACATTAATTTATGAGAACAAATCATACAGAGACCTTTACAATGTGTTTTTGAGAGACACCACTTGGAAAAAAGAAGCAATTCGTCATTATCTATTGCTGGCCGGTTTAAAGGAATTGAGCTTTAATAAGGAATTTCAAAAAAGTGACATGGTGCAAATGCTCAAGTCAGCTTCGGAAACAATTAAGTTAGAACCCATCAATCGTTGGGCAAAAGAGTTGTATCTTCAGGAATCCAGGTTTCTCGTAGGCAAACCTGTGCCCGATGCTACATTCACATTGTCAAATGGAAAAACATCTCGGATTGCAGATTATAAAGGGAAACCCATTTATATAAGTTATTTTCCAAAGGGAGGCTATTATGCCGGAGCAGAATTGGCAAAGTTGAAGTCGCTTCACAACAAACTTTCCGGTAAAATTCATTTTATCACCATACTTGATGAGATTCCCTATGAGAGATTAGATAATTTTGCAAATCGCAATTCCTATATGTGGACTATAGGTGCGCTTCAAGACAAGGACAATTTTAAAGAAATCTATAATGCCAATGATGATCCGGCTTTTTATTTGATTGATGCTAAAGGACAAACGTTTCAAATACCGGCAGAAGCACCAAGTACGGATGTGGAAATGCAGTTTCCGGCCTTACTAAGAATTAAACCCTAAACCAAACATGGATAAAATATACAAATGGCTTTTCATATTAAATTTATGCATCGGAATCATACTTTTATTTACTGGAATCTATATTTATATTGAAGGAGCATTTGTTAGCGAAGAGGAGCTAAATTATACACTCGAAACCAATTTTCATAAATTGAATGGCGTGAGTACAATTTTTCTAGGATTGATTATTCTGCTCTTTTCCAGAAAAACCTATTCCATGTATCGATCCGAAGTCAAATATGTAATCAGCACCAAAAAACGAAAAGGCATTAATTAGCCGATGCTGTTTCGTCTCTAAGTTTGCGGTTTCTGCCCAGACTTACATCGAAATTGTCGGCTGTACCGGATATATTGAAAGAGATATATCGCCTGATGAGCCCACTCTGAGATGTGATAATTTCTTCGTCTAATTCTGCCAATTCATTCTGCCTAGGCTTTCGCTTTGAACCCAAAAGCTTGCTGCGAACCATGTTCCAACCTGCATTTCTGATTAAGCTCAAGGGTACTTGCACTTCATAATTCATAGAATTATCCAGATGTTGCCGGCCGGTGACGTAGAAATACCCTAATGTTGATGCTATCTTCATTCGCGGAATAATGAGCATACCATTTTTGTATTCCAATGTATTTTCAAGTTCGGCAAATCTGACATTGTTTAAGTTTCTGTCGCCCATGAAAGCACTCAAAGCCTGCATCGGCCCAAAATTCTCTATCCTTCCTTCTCTGACGGTCATAGCAATTTTTGCGTCAGTATGGTTGAGTTTCGGTGTGAGATCGGGGTATAGTTTTACTTTGGCATCAATCACTGCATCTATTCTGCCATGAAGATTGTCGTTTACAACATATTCCTGACCGAAGTTATCCATCTTAAACATGATTTTGTCCAGGTCCACATCTTTCATTGAAAATTTGCCTGACATGTAGAGATCGTTGGGGTTTTTCCCGTTCAAATAACCTTTTATGCCTATGGCGCCACCTGCAGCTCTGAAATGTAAAGTGTCGACAAACAGCTGATGATCGCGGTTGGCTCTGATATGTCCCTTCAGCTTTTCTAGTTGGTATTTTTGATGTATAAACTTGTCGATATTGAAATGGAAATCGGCCACTGGGAAAGGAATGGAGAAGATATTGAACTCAGCTTCATATTTTGATGCACTATCGTTTTTTAAATTATTGTAAGCAGGGTTTTCAGCTTGGGCTGCATGGTTGGTTTGATTAATACTCATGAGTTCATTCAAATCCCAAAGACTTCCACCCACATTGCCCTTGATGTAACGTCTGTTTTTCTGATTATCGAGTAAGTGATTGAAGGCAAGATTGGCTTTAAAGTCACTTTTGCCTAAGGTGAAGGCAAACTCATCGAAATACAAACAGCCGGAAGAGTCTGTTCTCAATCGACCTCTGGTATTGGCAATTTTGGGCAGATCATTTAGCCTTACGGTAAACTCTTCAATCTTCAAATCGCTCCTGAATCCTAATGCTGAAAAGGTGGATGGATAGATGAAACCATTGCCTTTGAATCGCAGATTTTGAACTAGTTCTTTTCCAAGCGCTTCATCTGTTTCTTTGTCCAATAAGGGTTTGCCACGATAGGTGAGCAGCTTTTTGAAATCAATCAAATCCGATTGTAGGTCGGCAGCATAATAAACCCTTCCATCGCTTTTTACTTTGAATCGATAAGGGTTTTCAATCATTAACTCAGCTTTTAAATCATTGTCTCCAACTCTGGCAATGAAATTCTCCAGTTTCAATTTTTTATCATCGGAATAAATCACCCCGGAGATTTGATGAATAACTTGCTCAAATCCTTCAAGTCTTGCTTTAAAGTTGCGGATATTCGTTTGTAATTTAGGCAAGAGTTTAAAACTGTCTAATGCATTTACGTTAGAATAAAAATCAAGATCGACCACAAGGTCGTGAATCACCTCTGTTTTCCATGTTGAGTCTTCATTCCGCATGTCGGGTGGGAGCAATTTCGCGACGTCTATTTTTTTACTCTCTGCATGCACATTGAGTTCGAGCGGCGCATCATATTTGTGCATCAGACAATTAATATTTTTAAGCGCTGCGCTTAAGCTTAAGTCGCTATTCGCCACTTTCACTTTCAGATTGGTGATATCGAGATTGTCGCCGTTGAATTCAATTTTACCGTTAAGGTTTTCAATCTTGTTTGGATATTTAGAGGTCTTGATCCAAGCATTTTCAAACACAATCCTGCTTTTGCTGCCATCTTCGAGTTGGCTCGCGATATGCACGATACTGTCTTGTCCCACGAATTCATCAATATGAATGTCCACCTTCACCCTGCCGCCACCTTCTTCAAACCAGTCAGCATTGTAAAAAGCTTTGAAGTTTGCAATGTCAATATCTGCTTTGAAATCAAACGAGATCATGGGATTAATAAAATTCACCACCTTGAAGGTGCCTTTAAACATGCCCGACTCAGGCACGCCATATAGGTTATTAAGAATGAATTCAGATGTTTCTAATGAATTTTCTGCTCCGGTATGAAATCTTCCATTAAAAGTAAGATCGCGAAGGGCTTTGGAATTGTCTTTGTGATAGAAAAAGGTATTTTCACAGCCCAGAGTAATATCCACCGCAGGGCTTCCTTTCAGACATGGCCCGGCAATTTTTCCCTTAAAAAAGATATCTCCTTTGTTTTTAAATCGAATCAGGCTCTGATACACTTCTTCAGGGGCAAAGGAGATGAAAAGGTCAAAGTTCTTTTTCTTCCCTGAAATGTCAATATTGATGTCAAGGTCATTTTTGAAGTCAATCTCCCCGGTCAGATCTAGACTACCTTGCTCAACAAAAAGGTTGCCTTCCGCTATGGTTAGTATTTCCGTTTCATTATAATATTTCAATGCTGTTTTGAGTTTAAAAGCTTTGTCTTTGAAATAAGTGGTTTTGCCCGATCGATACGCTTCCAACACAAGGTCACTATTCAATTTGATGCGCATGTATTCTTCTTTGCTACTGAAGTTGGTTTTTGTCTTGTTAATATGAAGGGCGATGAATTTGTCGCTCTGAAGATTAGTTTCTTCCACTTTCACGTTTTTAATCACGAACGATTTCAAGTCAAGCTTTAATGGGCCTGATGAGGTCGTGTCTTCACTTACTTTTCCATCAGATTTGGCGCGTAGCAGATTGAGTTCTCCATTTTCATCCATGACCAAGCGCACATGGCCATCTTTTATTTTAATCTTTTTAATGGTGTAGTTTCCTTGCACAATCGAAACAATATCGAACCCGGTGTAAACATGACCAAATTCATAAATAGGATCTCCTGATTTTGATTTGTCTTCATAAAATACGACATCGTGCAGACCGATTGATACATAGGGAAAGTTCTCAATTGGTGAAATATCAATGCGGCTAATATCCAAGTGACCTTTTTGGTTTTTGTTGAGCTCTTGGAGCAAATAAGCATAAATCTTATCTTCATTGTGATAGATCCAAGCTGTAGCGGAGCCAATTACAATAGCAAGAAGCAAAAGCAGACTTAAGATGCTTATAGTCGTGTACTTTACGATTTTTTTCAAATTCATAAGCCTTTTCATATATGAGTTAACCTACTTGAATATGCCCGAAGCAAGTCGCATTGTAACTTCCAATTTGGAATACAGCAAAAACCGTGATAAGTTTTTCAAATCTAATGAGTTAGGTATTAAATTGTTGTTAAAATAATTCAAAAATGAATGCATCTTTGACCAATCGATCTATGCTTGATTTTAGGTTAGTGCTCAGATTGTAAGGCGATTATTGCAATTTTATTTTCATATATTCAATTGCTGATTTCACTTCTTCCAGCGTATTTTGAGAACCAAAACTGAATCGGACAGTGTTGCTTGCAATGGCATTCATAGCTATGAGCACATGACTAGGTTTATTGCTGCTGCTAGAGCAGGCAGAACCGGTAGAAAAAGCTATCTCAGGTAGTTTTTTGATGAGCGTAGCATGGTCGAAGTCTCTAAAGCAGATATTACTCGTGTTGGGTAGCCTGTTCACGTTTTCGCAATGTATTTTAACATTGAAATTGTTTTTGATTTCTGTTTCAAAGTAGTCTCTCATATCCAACAATGTATTCATCCTTTTTATGGCTTGTTCATGATATTCATTCAAGGCCGCCCCCATTCCTACAATTCCCGGAACATTCAGCGTACCTGATCTTAGGCCAGATTCATGTCCTCCCACTGTTTTTGATCGGTTAACAGTTACTCGTGGATACTTTCGGCTGATAAAAAGTGCCCCTATTCCTTTAGGTCCATGAAATTTGTGAGCAGAGAAGCAGGCCATAGCCATTTTCATAGTTTTCACTTCAACTGATATTTTACCTGCTGTCTGTGTGCAATCAGAGATGAAGAGAGTTTGGTACTTTTCGCAGATCTGACCGATTTTTTCGACAGGATGTATGAGCCCGGTCTCATTGTTGGCATGCATCAGACAAACGGCTATGGTATCCGGTCTTATAGCAGATTCAAGTGCTTCGATATCGATGTTTCCATCACTATTTACAGGCAATAGGTTGATTTCAAATCCCTTCTTTTCCAGTTTCAGCAATCCATCGAGCATTGCTTTATGCTCTGTAACACAGCTTATGATATGTTTTCCTTTCGATGCATAATTCTCTGAAATAATTTCCAAAGCAAGCATAATGCTTTCTGTTGCGCCTGATGTAAAGATGATTTCCTGATCATCAGCACCAATAGCATTTGCAACTTGAGCTCTGGAAATTTTCACTAATTCATCAGCTTGCCAACCGGCAGCATGCGTTTTGCTAGATGCATTTCCATAGTAAAAAGTAAAACATGGCATCATGCGCTCTAAAACTTTCGCGCTGATCGGTGTGGTAGCATTATTGTCGAAGTAGATCATTGTAATTTTAGTTTTTCTCTCAACCAATCGGTATATCGAATCAATTCATTTTCCTGGTCTTCAGCGGCATACTGATTTACAAAGTTAAGTGCTATGTTTTTTGTTCTGCTATGTTCCGGACCACTACCGTTCTTGCCGCTTTGCCACAACAATTCAAGCAGGGTCTTTTCTTTAGGTAAATCGGGCAAAATTGATTTGAAGGTTTTTCTCACCTGCTCAATTCGATGCAACAGAAATTCATAGTCCTGCAATTCGCTGCGAATAATGAGTTCGGCCATGTTCACTTTTAATTGCAATTGCGGATCTGCATTTTTAAATGCGTCGGCAATCATGGTGCGGGTGATTTGCCTCGATGCTTTTTGAAAAAGTTTCTTTTCAAAGTAGCAAGTCGCCAAATTGATTTGCAGGAACAATTCATAGAAGGGAAGTTGGGCAAATTTCTTCTCATTCAAAAGGTTTTCAAGCAGTCCAATCGCCTTTTCTATATTGCTCAACATGTAGTTATTTACCAAGGCATTCACATAGAAAACTTCATATTTTGACTTCAATACACCATCGTACTCATCCATCGAAAGCCGCAGTAATTCGGCATATTTCAGTGATTTTACTATGTTTTTATTTTTAAAAGCAGCATTGCTTATGTAGGTGATCATCTGCAGTTTTGTGTCATGATTTTCCTTGTTGAAGATACCATCAGAAATGAAAGTTTGATAGGTTTTTTCAGTGAACGCTTCAAGATTTTTGTAGTCGTGCTTTTGCAGATACATCTGGCTAACAAGTCCATACAACTTGATTTGAAACTTGCTGCTCTTTCGAAGATCTTCTGAGTTTTCCTGTTTTTCAACGATTAATTCAATCTCTTTCATCAAGACATTAGCGGCGACATTGAAATTTTGAGAAACTTTAAGTTGATAGCTCAGCAAGGCCAATAAATCGTCCATTTCGCGGATCTGATTTAGTTTTCTGCTGTTATCTTTTCGTTTGTCAATGATTTCGGCTGGGTTAATTTCCAGTAGCTCATGCGAAAGTTTGATATACTCCGCATAAATGAAATCTAGCAATTCGAATTGTTCCAGATGGTGTGCTCGCTTTTCGGCTTTTTTTAAGTAGTGGAGGGCTAGTCGATAAGCTTGTTTTCTGAAAAAAATTCTCACTAGACCGATTAGGTTCAAAAGTTTAAGTAGTTCTTCCTTGTCGTGATGTTGGATGACCAACGAATGACTGAGCTCTTCAAGCAAACGATTTTTCAATCGATAATAGGCATTTTTATTGTCAAGTCCGTAATTTTTAGCAATGAACTCCTCTTCATGCTCATGTTCTTTTCGTTTTCGAAACCAGTCTAACAACGCAAAGTCTTTTCTGTCAGAATTAGTTGTTTGCCTGTAGGAAAAGATTTTAAAAAATCGAATTTCTTCTTTGTTTAGTACTTGAACAAAACTTTGAATCGTATCCATTTTTATAGTTTTGAGTGCGTAAGTTATTCAAAATAATACTTTCAATGTGATTTTCAATCATCCTATTTTTGTTTTGCATTATTTGACTAACGAATACAATGAAGATCACCCGTATTATTTTATCATTAATCATAACACTTACATGTGCATCTATAACCCAGGCTCAATTGCTGATTGATACGATTAGCTTCCCTTCTCAGGGCTTTTTGAATCAAACGGTGCAGATTGAGGCGGTGGTTAGAAATGAGCAAGCATCATCGCGAACCGGCAATCTGAAGTTCTATCTTTTAAATCAAACACATCCTGAATTAGGTATTTATGAGTTTGCTGAATTTTTACAACTTCAGTTCTTTGCCCCTAACCAATCGCGGGTTTTTACCTTCAGTTTTCCGCTAAGCGAGCAATATTTCAGAACCGGTGGTAACACGGTAGTTATTTGGCCGAGTATGGTAGGCCAGCCGGGCGACAGTTCGGTGATCGTAAGAGAAATATTTATCGATGAAGTTAGTGTAACAGGTGGAATGGATAATGAGGAAAACAGTATACGCGTTTACCCTAATCCCAGTAAGGAAACACTCCACATTTATTCATCAGACCATTTCTCCATGAATTTCGAAATATATTCAATGGATGGCAAGCTGATAAAGAGTGGCGCATATAGCGAAAACGGAATAAATGTCCAGGACTTGGTTCCAGGCGCATATATCATTCGCATTGTTTCAAATCAAGCTAAATTTGAAACATTCCGCCGCTTTTTTAAGGAATAAAAGGACCAGAAAAATCCTTGATTAATCTTTATTCGGAAAATCGATCATCGGTTAGCGAGAAACAATTTACTTTGCTGTCTGTTTCAAAGGAGTTATTCATTTAATGATTAGATATACCAGCCTGAGGTCATTCGTTTTTTCAATTTCCGTCATCTTAATTTTTAGTGTTCAATTAGTTGCTCAACCCGGAGCAGGGAAGATGCCTTCCGTCGCCAAAATTTATGGTAAAGTAATTGATGCTGAAACTCGCAAGCCACTTGAGTTTGCAACCGTTTCGGTATTCAATATGCGAGATAGTATATTGGGCGGTGCTTTGGTTCGCGGTAACGGAGATTTTGAAGTGGAAAAATTGCCTTTTGGTCCGGCAAAGGTTAAATTCCAGTTCATCGGATTTGAACCGCTCACACAAACCGTGATGCTAAAGCCCGGAGCTATGTCGGTGGATATGGGAAATATCCGCTTGAATGTGAATGCGAAGGTGCTCAATGAAGTTGTGATAGAAGGAGAAAAATCTGCTGTAATACTTGGAATAGATCGAAGAATTTACAATGTAGAAAAGGACTTAGGTGCTCGTGGAGGTACAGCTATTGATGCCATGAAAAGCATTCCAGGTGTTACTGTAAATAGTGATGGTTCCGTTCAGTTACGCAATAGTAGTCCAATAATATTTGTGGATGGCAGGCCAACTTTATTTACACTCGATCAGATTCCGACAGAAGATATCGACCGAATCGAAGTAATCACTAATCCGTCGGCCAAATATGTAGCTGATGCCACAGGAGGAATTTTGAATGTTGTGTTAAAGAAAAATCTAAAACCCGGATACAACGGATCTGTTACCGGGAGCGTGGGCACCAATGACCGATACTCATTAAATGGCTTGCTGAATGTGCGCGATGGCAGATTTAATGTGACCATGGCTTACAATATCTACACCGTATCGAACGATAACGATGGTTTTTCGAATAGAACTAATTTGCTCAACGATGCGGTAACCGGTTTTATAGACTTAGATAATCTTAGTTTAACAACGCGGGCAGGTCAGAGCGGTCGTGTGAATATCACCTACAAGCTCAACAATCGAAGCAAGATCATGATGATGCAGAATTACAGCACTAATAAATTTAATGCTGACGAAACGCAGAATTTTGATTTTTTAGAT
>JBKBKN010000040.1:0-12516 GCA_046294625.1 Flavobacteriales bacterium | reverse complement strand
GATGCTTGCTCGCTAGTAACAGATATTCTTACTACAGATACATTTTACAAAAACGAGCACCAAATAATTTATGGTGCCATTTTCAAGCTATTTCAAAACTCACAACCCATTGACATCATTACGGTGGTGAATGAGCTTAGAAAATCTGGAGAACTCGAAATCGTTGGTGGGGCAAAATACATCACCCAACTCACACAAAGAGTGGCTTCGACCGCCAATTTGGAAACGCACGCAAGGATTCTGAACCAGAAATTTATTCAGCGATCATTGATTTCCAGTTCGTCCGAACTCATCAAAGATGCTTACGACGATGCGTCTGATGCATTCGAACTGCTTGATAAGGCAGAACGCAATTTATTTACGATAGCATCGGGCACCATCAAGAAAAATTTTGCCAAAATGAGCGATTTAATCGCTGAAGCAAAAACAGCAATAGAAGAAGCAAGTAAACAAACTGATGGCCTTAGCGGTGTGCCTTCCGGCTTCGACGAATTGGATCGTATGACTGCGGGCTGGCAAAAAAGCGACTTAATCATTCTTGCTGCTCGTCCGGGTATGGGGAAAACAGCTTTTGTACTTTCCATAGGTCGAAATGCTTCGGTAGAATATAAGAAACCGGTTGCCATATTTTCTCTCGAAATGTCTGCTGTGCAGTTAGTAACCCGTTTGATTGCTTCTGAAACCGAACTTTCAGGCGAAAAACTCAAAAAAGGAAAGCTCGAGCAGTATGAATGGCATCAACTCAACAGTAAAATTCGTGAACTTGCCGAAGCTCCTATTTTTATCGACGACACTCCATCACTTTCCATTTTTGAGCTTAGAGCAAAAGCCCGAAGACTCAAGAACAACCATGATATTCAAATGATTATCATTGACTACCTGCAGCTAATGACCGTAGGAGGAGAAGTGTCGAGAAATGGAAACAGGGAGCAAGAAATTAGTACCATTTCGAGAGCGCTCAAAGGTTTAGCCAAGGAGCTGCAAGTGCCTGTGATTGCATTGAGTCAGCTTAGTCGTGAAGTTGAAAAACGTGCCGTAAAAATACCTCAACTTTCGGATTTGCGTGAATCCGGTGCAATAGAACAAGATGCAGATATGGTAGTTTTTATTTATCGTCCAAACTATTACAACCTGAATGAAGATGAATCAGGCAACTATCAAGAAAACGTAGCAGAAATTCACATTGCAAAACATAGAAACGGGTCAACTGGGCATGTTCAACTTGAGTTTATTCCTGAGTTGGCTAAGTTTATGAACCTGAATAAAACCTATGCGAAAAGTACATATGGGTCTACCGGTCTCAGTCCTAATGATAATTTTGAAACAGAACCAAAAGAAGTTATTGTCCGATCAAAAGTGAATAATGACAGCAATGATTTCTTCGACGAGCAATCGATGACGGCTCCATGGCCATAAAAACATTTTTCAAGTTTTTAAGGGTCGATAAACATTGGGTATATAGCTTTTTGTACGATATTTGATGTTATATGCAACAGTACATTGATTGCGTTCGTTTAAAATTTTAAAAGCCAAAGATGCTCAACAGACTTATTTTAAGCATTTTACTCCTCTCGTTCTCAATGAACGAATCCCGTGCGGCATCCATCCTTATTCCTATGGACGATAGCCAAAAAAATCATCTAAAAGCCTATGGCATAGCATATTGGGTTTTGCAGAATGAGATTGATATCTATTGGCTATTGAACTATCGTGGTGGAAGTTTCATGTTTCGTCAAGCCAAAACCATAGAAAATGAATGTATTGTAAGAGGGGTAAACTATCAAGTAATTGCCGATGTACAAGCACAACAGATATTAGCAGAAATTGCGCAGCCAGAAGTTAATATGGATGCAGTGAAAATGGAAAAAGCGCCAAAAATTGCTGTTTACTCCCCAAAAGACAAACAACCCTGGGATGATGCAGTTACACTGGCACTGACTTATGCAGAAATTCCATATGATGTGGTTTATGATGAGGAAATCATCAACGATAAACTGCCAATATATGATTGGCTGCATTTGCATCATGAAGACTTCACCGGACAATATGGTCGCTTCTTTTCAGCATTCAGAAATGCGAAATGGTATATTGAACAACAACAAAATATGGAAGCCCTGGCCAATAAATTAGGATTCCAAAAGGTCTCACAGCTAAAACTTGCAGTTGCTAAAAAAATTCGAGATTTTACTTCAGGAGGTGGCTTTCTTTTTGCCATGTGCTCAGCAACGGATAGCTATGATATTGCACTGTCGGCCGATGGGGTAGATATTTGTGAGAGCATGTTCGATGGCGACCCCGCCGACCCTAACATGCAAAATAAAATCAACTACGATAATACTTTTGCATTCCGCAATTTCATTTTAAGTGCTAATCCCTATGAGTATGAATTTTCAAGTATAGATGCCACCCAAACCAGACGAATGCGCGAAAAAGACGATTACTTTGTCTTATTCGAATTTTCGGCCAAATGGGATCCTGTGCCTACTATGCTTACACAAAATCATACTAAAATCATCAAAGGTTTTATGGGACAAACTACTGCCTTTATCAAAGACTATGTGAAACCCAATGTATTGATATTAGCTGAAAATAAAGCCGCAAACGAAGTCCGTTACATCCATGGAGAATTTGGCAAAGGCACCTGGACGTTTTATGGAGGTCATGACCCCGAAGATTATGAGCACCGTGTGGGAGATCCGGCAACAGATTTAAGTCTGCACCCAAATTCACCGGGCTATCGTTTAATCTTAAATAACATTTTGTTCCCTGCGGCCAAGAAGAAAAAGCAAAAAACATAACCCTTGCGTCTGTGTTATTCATGTGGTATCAAACTTCATGACTCATGAAAAAACAGCATGTAATCTTCATCTTCATATTGATTATGGCTTATCCGACACAAATTTATTCCCAGTCGGCGATTGATACAAGCATATTTGTTTCAATTAATAAAGAAAGAATCAAATCGCAAAAGCAAGCCATGTATGTGTTAGGTGGCTGGTCTGTAGCCAACATCGCATGGGGCGCCTACGGAATGAGCACCAGCACGCAGGAGCTGAACAGATCCTTTCATGAAATGAATCTGATGTGGAACTCCATCAACATTTCTATTGCCACATTTGGATTGATTAGCGCAAAGAAAGAACAGCCCTCCGGAAACAGTCTTTCGACAATCAGAAGTTTTCATCAGGCTGAACAAGCATTCCTATTCAATACCGGTTTAGACCTAGCGTATGTGATGTCCGGCCTATATCTGACTGAATTAGGCAGAACTCGAAACGCTGATAGGCTAATTGGCATGGGACAGAGTATTATGTTGCAAGGCGGATTTTTGTTCGTATTTGATCTGGTGAAATACATTCAGACCCGCAACAATACCAGAGGGCTGTTTAAAATACTTGATAACAGTAGTTTCTATGGAAATGGCTTTAGCCATACCTTCAAGTTTTAGCAATTTTAAAGCTTAGCTTTCGTGATTAATCCTATTTTCGCCAGAGAAAATCAGATAGTATCATGAGTAGAAAAAAAATAGTAGCAGGGAATTGGAAAATGAACCTTGACTACAGCGAAGCACTTCAACTAAGCAATGAAATCAGTCTATTTGCTTCAATCAAAGAAGTAGCATGCGAAATAATTATATGCCCGCCCTTCCCCTACTTGGCAGCCATGCATGAAAAATATCCTTCAAGAAAATTTTCATTAGGCGCCCAAAATTGTGCAGATCAGGAAAAAGGAGCCTTCACGGGAGAAACGTCTGTGAATATGCTGGCATCAGTGGGTGTGAGCCATGTCATCATTGGTCATTCGGAACGCCGAAGCATCTATCACGAAACTAATGCAATGATTAATCAAAAAATAAAACTCGCATTAATAAAAGGCTTGATACCGCTGTTTTGCATAGGTGAAACATTGGCAGAAAGACAGAATGGTCAGCTTGAATCTGTGATCAGTAACCAACTAAAAAATGGGCTACAAGATATTGATGCCGAAATAGCTAAATCAATTATTGTGGCGTATGAACCCGTTTGGGCTATAGGCACAGGGGTTACCGCTAGTCCTGAACAGGCACAAGAAGCACACGAACTAGTGCGTGAATACCTTAGCAAAATGTATGACCCTGCCACAGCATCTCAAATTCGCATCTTATACGGTGGAAGCTGCAATGCACAAAATGCGGCTGTATTATTCAGTCAACCTGACATTGATGGCGGTTTGATTGGAGGGGCATCGCTCAAAGCCGAAGATTTCAAAGCAATTATACAGGCTGCAAGCAATAGTTAATGCGATGGACTATATAGAAGTTAAGATCTTTTCGAAAGACAAAATTGCACAGGATATCCTGATTTCCGATTTAGCAGATATTGGTTTTGAAAGTTTCGAAAGCGATCAGGATGGCATCAAGGCCTACATTCAAGTTCATTTTTATTCACAAAATAAATTGAATGCGCTGCTGGAATCGAGTGAATATCTTCATCAAGAAAAAGAAGCTGAAATCAAACAAATTCCATCTTTCAATTGGAATGCAGCATGGGAAGAAGCTTTCGAACCCATTGAAGTAGATAATAAACTACTCATTCATGCCCCTTTTCACGATGCCAACACCGTTCATCCTTTAAAAATTGTCATCAAGCCACGCATGTCATTTGGCACAGGTCACCATGCTACCACCCGGCTCATGTGCTCCTGTATGCTCCTAATGGACTGGACCAAAAAAACTGTGCTTGACATGGGTTCTGGAACAGGTATTTTGGCGATTCTGGCTAAAAAGCTTGGCGCTGCCCAAACCGATGCAGTGGACAATGAAGAATGGGCTGTGGAAAATGCTTTGGAAAATGCATCATTAAATCATGTCGAAATCCAATCTATGCAAGGAGAATCCGGAAATTGGAGCAATGACACCATTAAGTATGATATCATTCTGGCAAATATCAATCGAAACATCATTGTCAGAGATTTGAAAAGCTACCTCGACATGTTGTCAAAAACCGGTGAAATCTTATTGAGTGGCTTCTTGACTACAGACGAAAAATATCTTGCCACAGTCTTAGAAAATAACGGTATGCATACTATAGAAAAAAAATCAGAAGGCGAATGGCTCATGTTGCGCGCAGGTCGAAAATAATTAGTCAGAAAATTTGATTTTTCTCTATCAATTTTTACTTTTGAATAACTACAACCCAAACCTAAATCCTTATGAAACCCTGTTTTATACTTGTCATTTTGGCAATGCTTTCGACCAACATTTATGGTCAATCAGCATCAAAACTGACCAAACAGGCGGAGAAAAATTTAAGTGAACTCCGATTTGCAGAAGCTATAAGAGATGCATCGGAAGCCATAAAACTTGACCCAAACAAAGCAGAAGCTTATCATATTCGAGCAAAGGCAAGTCAACAAAGTGGACTTAGTTCGGATGCTGTACGCGATTTTGAAAAGGTTGCACTTCTTGAGCCTAAAAACTTTCAGGTATTCTATGAGATTGCTGCCATTCACTTAAGTGAAGAAAAATTTAAAGAGGCCATTAATGCTTTTGAGCAGTTGCTAGCAATTAATCCCAAACACTTAGATGCCTGGACCAAAAAAGCACAAGCAGAAATTAGAAGCGGTGATCATACACAGGCATTTGAATCAGCCAAACGGGCTATCGCCATTAACAAAAATGATATTTGGGCGCTGTATTATGCGGGAGAAGCTGCTCTAGGACTGGGCAATCTCGATGAAGCGGAAAAACAATTGCTATCTGCTGCTGCCAACGTGGATGCATCAATTAAGAAAAATCCTAATACCGCAGTACTTTATGGTATTGTTTACCAGCAGTTAGGTTTGGTTCAGCTAAAACGCTCCAAATGGGATCTTGCAGAAAACAATCTCACCAAAGCCATAAACACAGATCCACAAAACCCGAATTTCTATTTCTCAAGAGGCCAGGCAATGGCGGCCAAGTCGGCTTATCAGAATGCCTTAAATGATTATGGTCAGGCGATCGCTCTTCGCCCCAAATATGCAGAAGCATATCTACACCGAGCCCAGATAAATGAAAAACTCGGTCAGCTTCAATTGGCTGTGAACGACTACAATCAAGTACTCAGTATTCAGTCCGAAAATCAGGAAGCGCTGATTGGGAGAGCTTCGGCATTCATTGCAATGAAGCAACATAAAGATGCCATTCGCGATTTGAAAAAAGTACTAAAAATCAACCCTGAAAGTAAAAATGCAAATGAGCTACTGATTAAAGCCAAGGAAGAATATTATCTGCAAAACATAGAGAAAAATGCTCCCGAAATTGTATTTAAGAAACCATCAGCTCCCAACAATAGCATTTCGCTCAGAGCAGACCACCAAAAACTCATGGTTGAATTTATGGTAAAGGATGCCAGTCCCATGAAAAATGTTCAGATCAATGGAAAAGACCTAGAAACCGACGATGAAGCCATCAACCCGACTTTTGTGACAGAAGTGAATGTTAGAGATGCTAGCCAAATAAGAATTGTTACAACTGATATTTATTTGAACAGCGCAGAACTTATTATAGCAATAGACAAAATAGAAGTCAATCCGCCAATTGTTAAAATGATGCAGCCTTACTCGACCGATGACAATCAAATGTTTATAGACGACAAACCCAACTTGTTTATCGAAGGCGAAATTATAGATCAAAGCAAGATTGCCCGTATCCTGATTAATGGAACTTCTGCAAGCTTTCCGAATGATGTCATCAATCCCAAATTTACAGCTACGGTTTTTATTGGTACGAATGACACCCTAAGCATTGCAGCAACGGACGAGCACGGGAATAGCTCCTTGACCAAATATCTGTTAATACGCGAAGACAGTTCAAGTACCAATCCTATGGGTCGTACATGGGTTGTTTTTATCGAAAATTCGGACTACAAAAACCTACAACGACTCGATACGCCTGAAAAAGATGCTCAGGCTCTTCGTCATGCATTTAGCAATTACACAATCAATCGGTTTGAAGTGAAACGCAATATGACCAAAGCACAATTAGACCATTACTTTTCTATTGAACTACGCGATCATATGCAAAAAAATCGAGTGAACTCTCTTACTATTTGGTATGCCGGACATGGCATGTATCATAACGAGAACGGCTATTGGGTTCCGATTGATGGCGACTTAAATGAAGCATCCACCTTGTATAGCATGAATAGTTTGAAAAGTGCATTGAAGTCCTACACCCACCTTAGGCACATTTTCGTAATTTCAAATGCATGCGATCCAGGTCCGGCATTTTACATGGCTGCTAACGATGAAATCAAAGGAAAACAATGTGACAATCAGGAAAGTACCACATTGAGATCGGCGCAAGTGTTCGCCTGTTCAGGTAAAGAACAGTCAAACGATCATTCTCTTTTTACACAAGCCTTCGTGAATGTACTTAACAATGCCAAAGACCCGTGCATTTCAGCAGAAACTATTGTTTTAAAAGTACTGCATGTCTTTAAGCAAAACCAAAGACAATCACCCAAATATGGAAAAATAAAGGACTTATTCGACGAAAATGGAAGTTTCTATTTTATAAAAAAGAACTAAACCACCTTGTAGTAGAGAAAGCTGATACAATCATTGCTTTCGCTTTTCTGCAGTTAAATCTGCAGTGTTATCATCTGCACGCAATCCTTCACCATTAGCAATTATTCTTCTGGCGATGAAACCAACATAATAAAAAAATCGATGCACTTGCACAAGACTGAAACCTTTACCCTTGCACTACCCACCCCCTACACTTGCTAAAGTGAAACATCTTTTTATTCAAGAATTATTCTTTGAGCGATATGATAGCTGATTACAAAATTATTTACTCTACAGGTAATCGGTGAGCATGGTTTTGATGCGAGTTATGCGAATGCATTGTTTACATCATATTTTCAAGATAAGTTCCATACCGCCTGCAATGACACTTCGACTGATATTCATTTTTGATTTCAAGTATGTAAAAAAAGAAACATGTAGACGAATTGACCGTGAGAATGAGATTTTTTTTGCGTCAAAAACCAAGGACATTCTACCAACCATAGTTATGTTCTCTGCATTTGCTCTTCCTTTTTCTGAAGAAGAGAGCAATCAGGTAAAGGGTATGAAAGCGGTTAACATCAAAATTTAGGGCAACTCCGGCATGGCTTGCTCTTTTTGTATTTCTTGCAGCATTTTTTCTTGCCTTTTAGGCAATCGCAATGCGAAATAGCAACAAATTCCTTTCCCGTAAAAGGGATCAATTCATTTACCGATACATGTTTTTCTACACAGAATGAATCCATGAAATGCTGCTGCTCTCTTTATTTAGACTCGGTAAAAATAAGCAGCATTTCGATACCTGCAATAGCTGATAGCAATTTTTAATAAAAATATATTCAATTGATTATCAACGCGATTTAATCCATTCCATCGAAGAGTGTCCCCAACCGCCTCGGATGAACAATGCCCAGGTGTTTATAAGCCTTTTCAGTAACTTCTCTGCCACGTGGCGTGCGCATCAGATATCCTTCCTGAATCAGAAAGGGTTCATAAACTTCTTCAATGGTCTCCGCTTCTTCTCCCACTGCTGTAGCTATGGTAGTGAGTCCTACCGGCCCGCCTTTGAATTTGCTGATGATCGTTTGTAGAATTCGGTTGTCCATTTCATCAAGGCCACTGCGGTCCACATTTAAGGCATCAAGCGCATGTTGCGTAATATCGAGCGTGATGGTTCCATTTCCTTTCACCATGGCAAAATCTCTGACACGGCGCAGCAGTGCATTAGCTATTCTAGGAGTTCCGCGGCTGCGTCCTGCAATCTCTTTGGCTGCATTATCAGCTATTTCGATATTCAATATCCCGGCCGCTCTGACAATAATTTTGGTTAATAGTTTAGCATCGTAATACGACAAGCGCGAATTAATACCAAACCTGGCTCTCAAGGGCGAGGTGAGTAAACCCGATCGAGTGGTGGCGCCGATCAGCGTAAATGGATTTAAACCAATTTGAATAGCGCGGGCATTAGGCCCGGTTTCAATCATAATATCGATTCGATAATCCTCCATTGCTGAATAAAGATACTCTTCCACCATGGGACTTAGGCGATGTATCTCATCGATAAATAACACATCATTTGTATCAAGATTGGTCAATAAGCCGGCAAGATCACCCGGCTTATCCAGCACAGGCCCACTTGTCACTTTGATTCCTACACCCAGTTCATTGGCTATAATATTGGCTAAAGTGGTTTTGCCTAAACCCGGGGGGCCATGCAACAAGACATGATCCAAGGCTTCGGCCCTTAGTTTAGCCGCCTCAACAAATACCTTAAGATTTTCTAAAACCTGCTCTTGTCCCGTGAAATCATCAAATTCAGAAGGTCTGAGCACACGCTCAAACTCCTTGTCTTTGGGGTGTAATTTAGACGGATCCGTGTTTAAATTGTCATTCATCAGCTTTGGCAAATTTAACCTAATAAACCCAATTTATGCATTGAAAAGTGGATCTTCCGGAAAATTCTTGTTTCCTATTCTGAAGAATTGATATCGAAGCATACTGTGGTTGATAAGGTTGTAATATTGAAGATGCAGCACTTCTTATTGTCAAAATGAAAATAAGACCTTATTCAGCAAAGTCATTTTTAATGTTTTGGCAACCAATTTGGCATATAAATATTTTATTCACATTTGTATGATTTTTTTATTGCATTATTTGCATCGTATTAATATTTGACATACATTTGTCACAAATTTTAACACTGTAGGATGTTGAAATGGCAGACATGCCCTCTTGTCTCGGGGGTGAGGAGTACGGGATAAACGACGTTTAATGGGTTGACCACTAAACTTTCTTGAGCGTCAGCTAACCGCCTCGTGAAGGTTCGAATCCTTCTCCTACAGCCGAATTCCCCCATAATTCCACCGAATCGCTGTTGTTTGTGATGGTTCAACAGCGATTCTTTTTCTCCCAACCCATGCAAAAAGCCCTGGAATAGAAGAAAGCATCGTAAACATTGCTGAGACTTGATTTGCTTTTAAGGCATAGAACGCAGTGCGGAAGAATGCGAGAGCGAAGGGGAAAACACTCTCCGCTAAACTTCACCGCTGAACATTAAGCCGAACGGGGATTTCTTCTGCTGTCTAAGATACTTAAAACTATTATTTCGTCTTCCTTAATTTCGTAAACCAGCAAATAATCTCTAATTATTCTGATTCTGACATTCTCTTATTCTGTTTTCTTCCTAATTGCTGAATTTAATAATATAAGTCTTATATTTTAAATAATCAAAAGATTTAACCTTTTACTAAATGCTTTTGATTCATTGCGTTGTATCCAATATTCAAGAATTTCCTTACGCTCTGAATTGGCTTTTTTGGTCCAGATTACTTCTCATTTAACAATCTTTAAATTTCAGAATTAGCCTGCTTATCCAACAATATTTTACCCGATGCATATTCTTCTTTAGCTTCACGAATATTGTCCAATTGCTCTTCTGAGAGTTTATATAATTGTTCATTAATTTCAAAATCAAGCAACTGCTTGATTTGCTTTACCAAATTAGCATCATTTAATTGTGTTATCCTATTAATAAGGTTAATTTTCAATTCTGCTGTTGACATTGTAATTGCTTTTGGCTATCAAAATTAAGTAATTTTATGTTCGAAATCCGAGTTCAGCGGAATATGCAACAAATTTAGCGACGATCGAGCTCGGCTCGTTGTTGTGTTAAAATAGTGATTTAATCAAGTCAGAGACTTGATCTACTTATAAGTCACAAGACGCCCTTCGGAAGTCTGCAACAGCGGTGCGCAATCAAATATTTATTTAATTCATCTTCACAACTTTGCCATAATAGTTTCTTTTTGATGAGCTAAGTTGAATGTAATAGACACCAACGGAAGCTTGCGAAATGTCTATTGTAAACTGCCCATTGAAAGGATTTAAAGCAAATTGCTTCACCAAACGACCATCTGAACTTGTTACCAATACTTGCAATTCCTTTTCCTGAATTAAGTCAGATGGAATATTAACCCTGCAAATCCCTTCTCCAGGATTGGGAAATACCAATAATCGCTCGTCATCAATCTGATTATTCTCCCTGAGAAAGCCAGTGAATTCTGGAATTTTAGCGACATAAGTGTTAAAAAACCAAGTATCAGTCGAGTATTGAATATTACCAACGTGTAGCTTGTTTTTAAACATATCAGCAAAATATAAATTGCCATTACTGCAAAGCAAGTTGTAATAAGCATAATGCGGCCAATAGCTTCCAAAAAACCTTAATCCTTGAATTTCTAATTCACTATTTATGCGTATGGCTACTGAAGTAATTTCCTTAAAAACATTTACATTTTCTTCATTAAATCCAATAGTACTATTTTCAGGTGATTTAGCAAAAATGTATATACTTTCAGTTCTTTCAGAAAATATCGCTGTAATCCGAGTGAAATAAAATATTTCAGATGATAAGTTTATTTTCAGTAAAATTGTGTTTAAAATGTCCCCATGTTCATTTACTTTCATTAAATAATACTGAGTTCTATCTCCCAGAATCAATGTGTCGTTTCCCATATAAATCTTTCCATCAACCGCAACTCCAACAAAAAAATAGGTTTTATCCTTTTTAAAATTTAGAATTACATCTGAATGTTCAGGTGTTTTAATCCGTCTAAATACATCTCCAGTAAAGTTAAATTCTGAATCAAATTTGAAAGTACAATATTGTATAGGATCGAAAATATGCACATTTCCGTATTTATCCAACAAATATTCACCTTTAACCTCAGCGTGTACGAAATAGTTATCTTCAATTTTATCTATAGATTTGAAATTAACAGGAACTTGATTTGAATCTGACAAACTCGTAAAGGGTTTCTTAATCCAAACGAGTTCACCGTCGTTATCATACTTTGCAATCCATGAACCTTTTACTTGACCAATAAATGGCATTTCTATTATTTCAGTGTTAGTGCCCGTAAAAATAAATGAACCGTCTTCATTCAAATATTTGATCTCAGCATTACTGATTAATGGTTGCGCAATCCATGATTTAATCCAAATTATTGAGCCTGTTTCACTGATTTTGAGAATCAAACATTTCGACTCAGATGAAGAATGATATACTATGTCATCCCCATAATAAAAAGAGCCACCACCAAAATTTCCTGCCGCATACAAAGAATTGTCTCCTTTAAAGTAATGTATTCCCGTAATAACTTCTCTATAATTTCCAAGTCCACCTAATTGTTTTATCCATAAAACATCTCCTGCTGAATTAATTTTTGCCAGAAAAACATCATTCTTACCTCTTATCCTGTATTCAATTTTATTTAGTGTAATTTTTGTGTTATTAAAATAGTTTATTGGATCAAGATATATGGTAACATATGAGTTTTCTTTATCATCTACACATAATATTTTACTATGAATATTTATGCCTTCACTATTTTCAAAAATACAAGCCCATTCCCAATCCTGAGCCTGTATATTAGCACTCAACGACAACAAAATAATGAATACAAGCCTTCTCATTGTTTGATTAAT
>JBKBKN010000039.1:0-13560 GCA_046294625.1 Flavobacteriales bacterium | reverse complement strand
ATTCCTGATGAGTTGCTCTCCAGCAGAGCTCACTTCCGCTTCGTTTTTGACAGCTACAATATCAAGCAGATTTTTTTTACTTTCAACCCGTCCATTTTATGGGATGCCCACACTTTTACTAGAAAAATACAATTATCTGAAATCTAGGTGAATAAATTAAATCTGAATTAAAATTTAGTTTGGCATCTTGTTTTGAAAGTTTTATATTATTTCCCGTTCCGCTTTCACCTAAATGATCAAGAATGGATGATATAAAATCGTATTGTATTTTTCTTGCAATTAGGAAAAGTTAACTATTCTACACCCCAATCTCGCTTTTTGATTCAATAAGACTGAGGCCGTCTTGTATCAATTTTCGGAATTGTTTGTGGCTTTCACAGAGTTGATTGAGTCGTATACTTATATTTTTCATCAAGCTATTATCGAAGCCTGACTCATGTAGCAGCTCGTAAATTTCAAGTGAAAGCAACCAATCTTCAGGATAATCTTTATTTAATTTATTAAAAATGCTCCATAGGCGATCATAAGGCCCTTTGGCATTTCGAATATTTCTGACTTCTTGATATAACTCCTGCAATCGTTTGGTGCGGGTATCGTAAACCACTTTGTAGGTGCCTTCGGCAGGAATACGAATCAACTCGCTATATGCTTCCTTATCTGCTGCACCTGAAAAAACAGAAATAACCTGCTTTCCAATTGGCAGCAAAAATTCTTCAAAAGTTTTTGTTTTACCTTCTACCCACAGTTCTGCATCGGTAAATCGAATATAAAGCAATTTGCCTTCAGCCGTTTTTTTGATTTCGGCGATGCGGCCTTGAATGATAAAATTGTCGCGGAAGGCCAGCTCGCAATTTTCGCCTTCGCTCACCTTCATTTCCAACAATTGACTTTCAGAAAGCTCCGAAAGGAACATATTGATGTCTTTTAATGGAGAAAGCACCAAAAAGAAGCCTTCCTGAAAACGATGTTTGTTCATTCCGGCTAACTGCTTGTTTTCAAATGCCAAGGCTGTCGGCCCTTTGGTGGCCACCATTATCGGATGGTCATCAGCATTGGTTTTCAAATCAGCCATTACGCCTGAAATTTGAATTCCTGAATCAAGCACAAGGGTGCAAACATTTTCGGAGCCCATTGCAAGTCTAACGCCATATGCCCCTCCTCTACGCAGTGCCATTGTGTCGGCGAATTGATTTAAAACAGTGGTGAGATGAGCAAAATCAGGTGTAACAAACAGTTGCGGTTGCGGTTTAGTGATATCAAATTCGTAATTTACCGCATCAATGGTGTAGGGGATTTTTTTGACATCCAGTTTCAGGCAAGTCACACTTTCTCCAATACTGGACAATAAGCCTGCTCCGTAAATTTTAGGGTTATCAAGTGTTCCAATCAGGCCATATTCTACCGTCCACCAATGCAAGCGTCTTATCAAGGCCATTTCGCTGGGCTCACCCATGTTTTGCTGAATTTCGGCAATACGTCTTTCAGCTTCTTCAATGTTTTCCTTGGGTGTAAATGGATATTCTTTAATGATGGAGAGATGACGGATGGCTTCGTAGAGTTCAAAATCTTTGGCTGATGAAATGGCTTTGGCGCCTATTTCGCCGAACAAGCGAAGGTATTCCGCATATTCAGGGTCGGCAATGATAGGGGCATGTCCGGCAGCTTCATGAATAATGTCAGGGGCGGGAGTGTATTCAATATGGTTGAGCTGACGAATATCGGCTGCAATCACCAACACTTTATAAGCCTGAAACTCCATGAATGCTGATGGGGGTATAAAACCATCAACTGCCACGGCAGCCCAACCAATCTCTTTCAAAATCCGATTCATGCCGTACATATGTGCTATGTTGTCGATTTCCAACCCTGCTTTTTTCAACCCACTCACATAAGATTCATGGGCTACCTTACTCAAGTGACTTACATTGATGCGCATGACATAACGCCACACGGCCTGATCGATGGCGGTGTAGTCCTCGTAAACTTGCGGTTTGATATATTGCTTCAAATGTGCAGGCAATTTTTCAATATGTGAATTATATGTATCTTGCATTATTGTTTTGCGAAAACATGAAATTACAGAATTTTATTTTGCCAATAGCAAATTTGGCAAAATTTTTTGTAAGTTCAAAATATGAAGTGTTAAACAGTTTAAAGCCGCGGCTTGTTACCTATTTAATTTGTTATTTTGTAGTATGAAAACGCTATCTAAACTTTATACGCAGCACATGCAGCTCAAAAAATATATCAGTATCCTATTACTATGCCTGAGCATGAACCTTTATGGGCAGACTTATTTTGGCGATACTTTCAAAAGTCGGGTATATGTGGGGGGAAACTTTGGATTAAACTTCGGCACCATCACCATGCTTGATGTTTCTCCCATGGGTGGTTTCAATCTCACTGAAAGACTTTCGGCCGGAGTGGGCTTGTCGTATATTTACTTTTCAGATAATCGTTTTGTACCTTCTCTAAGATTTAATATGCTGGGTGGACGCACTTTTGCACGTTTTTTAATTGCCGATCAGTTTTTTCTGCATGCAGAATATGAACGAATGAGCTACAAAGACTTAGTTTTCGAACCGGGATCTACCGTAGGTGTGATGAAAAGAGTTTGGGTACCGGCTATTCCTGTTGGCATCGGTTACAGAAGCCAGATTGGAGCTAATTCATTTTTTACCATCAATTTACTTTACGACGTTTTGAGTCGCGATAATGTGAATACCCTATACCCGGGAGGATTGCTTTACCGCATGGGATTCATTATTGGTTTATATTAGTCCAAAACTACCTTGGATAGAGTCACTTTATTTGCCGATGTATTGTTGCCTATCTCGCTAAAAGGCAGTTTTACATATCGTGTACCCTTTGCGTTGAACGAAGTTATAAAGCCTTTGGTAAGAGTAATTGTGCCATTTGGCAACAAAAGAATTGCCACCGGTGTGGTGCTGAATGTTCATGACAAGCCACCACAAAAAGTTGAAGCACGTTACATTGACGAAATATTGGACGAAATTCCTTTAGTAACCACGCATCAAGTCAAATTTTGGCAGTGGATGGCCGCTTACTATGTCTGTGCTGAAGGAGAAGTTCTATCTGTAGCTTTACCCGCGGGGCTTAAGCTCCAGGGCGAAACCAACATCATGCTCAACACCGATCTATCTGAATTGTCAGCCGAAGGATTGAGTGAGCGGGAAATCAGCCTGCTTTATCATCTAGACCAACGCCAAAAAATAAGACTAGCGGATTTACCGCAACTGCTGAACATAAAAACAGTTTACCCGATTGTGAAAAAACTCTGGCATGAAGGGCTGATTAGACTGGAAGATGAAGTGAAAGAGCGATTCAAGCCGATGCAAGTGGATGTAGTTACATTGCATGAGTCGTTTTTGACGGAAGTTGAATTAGGTAACCTAATTGAAAAACTTCAAAAAGCACCCAAGCAACTCGATATTGTATTGGCATGGCTAGAGTTAAGTGGTTACTTGCAAAAAGAATCGAGACAGGTGCTCAAATCTGAATTGCTTGCAAAGTCAGGTTCAAACTTGCAGGCCTTGCAACAGCTGATAAAAAAGAGAATTATTGTTTCAGAAAAAATTCAGATAAGCCGTTTAAAGCCAGGTGAAAGGACAAAAGATATCATGCCAGTGCTGAGCGAAATACAGCAAAAAGCACATGATGCAATTTTAAAGGGATTCTCGGAACAGAAAACTTGCTTACTGCATGGGGTGACATCGAGCGGGAAAACAGAGATTTATATCCGGCTGATCGAAAAAGTACTTCTCGAAGGCAAACAGACGCTTTATCTTCTGCCTGAAATTGCGCTTACGGCACAAATTATTGTGCGATTGCAAGCCTATTTTGGTGATAAGGTACAGGTTTATCATTCAAAATTCAGCGAAAATGAACGCGCCGAAGTTTGGCGATTGCTGATTGAAAAGAAGAATCAACCCTTACTCATTCTAGGAGCACGCTCTTCGATCTTTTTGCCCTTTACTAATCTGGGCTTAATCATTGTGGACGAAGAACATGAAAACAGCTACAAGCAACAAGACCCTGCGCCACGCTACCATGCAAGAGATGCTGCTATCATGCTTGCACACCAATTTAAGGCAAATTGTCTGTTAGGTTCAGCCACACCTTCTATCGAAAGCTTTTACAATGCGATGCAAGGCAAGTATAAGTTGGTGGAGCTTCACGAACGATTTGGAAATGCTTTGGTTCCGGATGTGCTTATCAACGATTTGAGAACTGACAAGAAAAAAAAGCAAATGCTAGGTGTTTTCTCCAAATTGATGATCGATGAGTTGAAACATACCTTGCAAAACAAAAGACAAAGCATACTTTTTCAGAACCGGAGAGGCTTTTCGCCTTCGCTGGAATGCGACGATTGCGGATCAACACCAGAATGCATACATTGCGATATCAGTCTGACCTATCATAAAAGACTTAATCAGCTGCGCTGCCATTATTGCGGCTATAACATCAATGTGCCGCAAGCATGCAAGGAATGTGGGAGCACAAATTTGAAAACCATTGGCTTTGGCACCGAAAGGATTGAAGAGGACTTGCAAGCTTTTTTGCCGGAAGCCAACATACAACGTCTTGACTTAGACACTACACGTTCCAAATATGCCTATCATCAGATTTTGGAAGCGTTTGAGCACAGAAAAATTGATGTGATGGTGGGCACCCAAATGGTAACCAAAGGTTTAGATTTTGATGCGGTAGATTTAGTAGGGGTTATGAATGCCGATGCTATGATTAATTATCCCGATTTCAGGGCAAGTGAGCGGGCATTTCAGCTGATGTTGCAGGTTGCCGGTCGCGCCGGTAGGCGCGACCGACCAGGCAAGGTAGTCATTCAAACCCATCAGCCCCAGCATAAGATTTTTAATTTCATCATTGCGCATGACTATAAGGGATTTTATCAATCAGAAATTGAAGAACGAATGCAATTCAGTTACCCTCCTTTTGTAAAGTTGATCATTTTCACCATCAAGCATAAGGAAGCTGAAATGGCAGCCTATTCGGCTAATCATTTGGCTATTGAACTGAGAAAATTTTTCGGAGAGTATATCCTTGGTCCGGAAGAACCGCCTGTGGCAAGGGTTAGAAACCTGTTTCTCCGAAAAATCATTCTCAAAATACCGCCTGCATTTTCCATTCATAAGGTAAAAAGAGTAATTGAACAACAGATTCAATCATTCAACATGGACAAAAGGTTTAAAGGGGCACGCGTGATTGCAGATGTGGATCCTTCTTAATATTGAATAAATACGAAAGCCTATATTTGTAAATGCACCAAATTGAAAATGGATTGGTAATTAAATCTACAGGGAGCATCATTCACGTGAAGCTTGATAGTGGAGCAATCAAAGAATGTAAAGTTAGCGGACGATTCCGTATTAAAGACATTAAAAATACCAATCCTGTAGCCGTTGGTGATCATGTGCAAATCGAAATCAGGGCTAACGAAGCCTTAGGTTTGATTACAGAAATTGCTCCAAGGAGAAATTACATTATCCGAAAATCCATCAATCTTTCTCGACAGGCGCATATCATAGCATCGAATATTGACCTTGCTTTGATTGTGGTTACCTTAAAAGAACCCCGAACATCCACCGGATTTATTGATCGATTTTTAGTGACTTGCGAAGCATATTCCATCCCGGCTTATATAGTGCTGAATAAAACCGATCTGTATCAAAGCAAAGAAGATATTGATGCCTGGGCTGAGCTGCAATACACTTATGAAACTGCTGGCTATGAAATTCTTCCTGTTTCGGCGGCAAACAAGCAAAACACAGAACAATTGCTTGATGTAATGCGTGGAAAAATCTGCCTTTTTTCTGGGCATTCCGGGGTGGGTAAATCAGCACTTGTTAATACTCTTAACCCCATGCTGAACCAAAGAATAGGAGAAATTTCTGATGTACATGCCAAGGGTAAGCATACAACGACTTTTGCCGAGCTTCTTGAAATCGCACCGGATACCTATATTATTGATACACCCGGAATCAAGGAATTGGGGCTAATTGACATGGAAAAAACAGAGCTTGACGATTACTTTCCCGAAATATTCAAATATGCTCAGGATTGCAAGTATAACAGTTGTTTGCACGAAAATGAACCCGGATGTGCGGTGAAACAGGCCGTGGAAGATGACTTAATCGCGCCAAGCCGCTATGTGAATTATATAGGCATGTTGCACAGCGAAGAATTGCAAAAAAAATGGCCATCCTGATTTGATGGTCATTTTAATTTCTTTGAATGAATATTTACTTCACTTTATTTTTCAAATCGGCAAGAGCTTCTTTTGCCTGAGTATTTTCAGGGTCAATCGCTTTTACTTTGTCCCAAAAATCTCTTGATTGCGCATACTCCTTGTTGATATAGTAGAAGTAGCCAAGATATGAATAGGCTTCAATCAACTCTTTGCGATTTTTCTCAACATCTGCTTCTGCAATGGCAATAAAAGCTTCATAATGCGGTTTGGCATCGCCTGTTTTGGTTTCAGGATCTAAACCACTGTTCGCACGTGCACGCCAAAAATAACCAACAGCAAGACGGGGCTGTTTTTCAGTGACATACATAAATGCTGTATCTGCTTTTCCGTATTCTTTGATATTGTAGTAAGATTGACCCAAGCGGAAATAATCATTCACACCGGCTTTGCCTAACTCAATTTTCTTGTTGTACATCAATGCAGCTTCTTCAAACCTTTTCAACTTAGAGTAAATGCCGGCTAGGTCAGTAAATAAGTCTGCATTCTCAGGATCTTTTTCGGCTGCAGTGCGCAACTGAACGATAGCATCTTCAACGCGATCGGTCTCTAGCAAGAGTTTGCCATAATACACATAGTCATTGGCGATGATTTTTTCAGGGCTTGCATTTCTAAAAAAGCGTTCTATAGCCACCACTCCTTCGGGAAATTGTTTAAGCTCATAGTGAGAATAAGCTGCAATTCGGTTCAATAGGTTTTTGGTCGTATCTACTGTTTTAATTTCGCTAATCACTTGCAGCGCTTCCTTATACTCTTTTGATAAATAAAGGAAAGAGACATATCTGGTTTTCGCACTCAGGTTTTTACTCGACAGCTCTAAAAATCTTTTGTAGTTCTCTTTAGCATCCTCATATCGTTGGGCTTTGGCATACAATTCCCCCAACTCTCTGTAGGCAGGTGCAAAATCAGGAGCTACGGCAACAGCTTCTTTGTAATAATCTAAAGCACCTTTTTGCCCATCGCGTCCTACATAGTTTCTGGCACGAGTCCACAATTGACCAATTCTGAGCAACGCTTTTGGAGATTTTGGATCAAGCGTCTGTGCTTTTTCATAAAACTTAATAGCACTAGAACCGTCGTTGTTTTCAAGAAAGGCGTCACCGTTCAGGATTTGAATCTCGGGATTCTTAGGTTCAAGTTTCTCCGCTTCTGCTAATAGCTGAAATGCTTTTTGCAAATCTTTTTTAGGAGCAAGAATGTATGCTTCAGCAATTCGGATGAGTACTTCTGCATTTTTTTTGCCTAGCTCCTTAGCTTTAGTAAAGTTGCGTTCGGCTTCATCAGCTTTACCACGCTGCAAAGCAATTTTCCCCACACCAACATAATTTAATGGTGCTTTGTCTGCATTTTGAATGCCATTCTGATAAATATACAAAGCAGAGTCCAAGTCTTCAGCTTTGAAATAATTTTCCCCGAAGTAAAACCAGTAATCACCATTTTGCGGCAGGCGCTGAACAAGCTCACGAAACATTTGTGTGGCTGCTTCAAATTGCTCACTCTCTGTCTTTCTGCGTGCTTCATCCAGTGTCTGGGCATGAGCGAAAAAAGTAGATAATACTAAGGACCAAATCAATAATGCTTTCTTCTCCATCTTTCGAAAATTCTATTTAGCTAATAATATAGTTTGTATTAAAAAAAAGTGTGTTCTCTGGGTTCCAACAAGGCTTAATTACCAACATTAACTAATCGAACCGGTGCAGTGGCCGGCACCAAGCCGGCTTTCAATATAATTCGCTGACCTTTATCTCCAGCAATAAAAGAAGCAAAGCCTGTGCCAAGTCCCGTGAAAGATTCTCTGCTAATGATTAAAACATCACGCAGCAAAGGATAATCGCCATTGGCCAAATATCCTTGATACGGTTTCACAAAATTTGGATTGTCACTTTCTTTACTGATTGCGGCTACTTTAATTCTTTTCAAAAAATCGATAGATACTGAATCGCGAGAATCGCTTATCCAATTTACCCCAATCACCCCTATTGCATTTGGGTTTGCTTCTACATAGTTGATTACCTCTGCATTGTTGTTTACCGCATAGCAGTATGACGGGAACGAATCCACCAAAAATGTTTCTTTAATAAATCTAGCAGTCCCGGATCTGTTATGATCGAACACCACACTAATCGATCCAGCCTTATTGTTTTTGTTCAAAGCATCCCAAGAAGAAATTTTTCCGTTTACTATTTGCGAAAGTTGTTCAATAGTAAAAGTTGAATCGGGGTTCTGATTATTTAGGATAAATGCCACCCCATCTGTTGCAACTTTTGTGATGCGCGGAATGATTTTACGCTCATCAAAGTAAGCTCTTTCTTTTTCTGTGAGTTCACGACTCACCATGGCAAATCTTACCGAATCTTCCAGTAATAGGTCAATCGCCTCTCCTTCCGATATGTAAACCGGTATAATTTCAGAATGAATGTAGCTGTTCATGAAGGTATGAATTTGAGAATCCATAATCAATCTGAAGGCTTCATCTACACTGACTTTGATTTTTCCTCTGGTTGTAGTTTCGTCGGTACTCTGATGTCCGATACATGCAGATATAAATGTCACTACAATGGTTAACAAGGTCAATTGTAAGTAAAATTTTTTCTGTGTCATGATTTATCGTTTGTTTGATTTATACATCAGTTTTCGGTTTGTCTTCTTTTTGATAAGCTCCTAAATCCCCGATACAATCCATAAACAATCAAAACAGCACCCAAAGAATATCGAGTTTGCTTGTTTATATTAGGTATCAGGTCAAAAAACAAAAGCAATGTGCCTGATATGATGTAAATAATCATCATGATCAGGCTCATTAGCGTTAATACTTTATTCAAAACTATCTACTTTAGTGTAAACTTAATTGGAAGGTTACATTGCACTCTTACAGGACGTCCATTTTGTTTACCAGATTTCCATGGTGGCATATTTTGAACCACTCTGAGTGCTTCCTGATCACATCCTCCGCCAATGCCACGCAGGATTTTCACATCCGTAATTTTACCATCTCCTTCGACTACAAAAGTTACATAAACTGTTCCTGTTAGTCCGGACTCACGAGCCATCGCAGGGTATTTAATGTTTTTGCTTAAGTACTTAAACAACTCTTCTTCACCACCCGGAAACTCTGGCATCTGCTCAACGAAGGTATAAATTTGTTGGGGAGCATCGTCCACAATACCTTTTCCTTCGCCTTCCACAGGGAGATCAAAAACCTCTCCGGAACCTTCCTGAGTCTTACGACCTACGTTGGTTTCCTTAAGCTCTTCCTGAGGAGGTGGAATGTCTTCATCTTTAATTGGCTCTTCAGTTACCACAGGTGGAGTAAACTTAATCGTTTCTTGCACTGGTGGTGGCGGATCTGGTGGTGGTGGTGGTGGTGGTGGCTCATCTTTATTCAAAGGTGGTGGCTCCACGAGTGTCACTTCTACGTTTTTATCAAGTTCTACTTTCGATGTTAAATCACTAAGCCATGTTTTGATGGCTGGAATAAACACAATCAAGAGATACACCGCCAGCGCAATTGCCAAGGCTGTGTTCATATTGCGGTTGTACTTTTTCCGCAGCTGATAGGCTCCATAGTCTTTGTTTCTTTTTTCAAAGACTATCTCGTCCATTTCTTTTATTAATGCTTGTTGCGACATTTCTTTATGATGTTATTAAACATTATGGGTTAGATTCAGCATCTGCTATCATGAGCACTTCATATTCATTTGCTTCGAGCAATGCATAACTTCCAATATTACAAATCGCCATTTCATCTAATGCATCAACAATGTTTTTGTAGCGGGCATTTTTATCGGGCTTAATAAGAACGATTAGGCTGGTGCGTTTATTTTCTTCACGCAAACCTTTCTTTTTCTCTTCAAACTCGTCGCGCGTCATTCGCCTATTTTCAACATCGCGTTTCCATGCTTCGATTTGCTCATATATTTTTCTGTTTTTTTCTATGAGCAGTTTTCTAACACCGTCTTTACTGTAATTTGTTTTTGCCAAAGAAGGCATGGGCTTGCTTGGATCAATCAGTCCCATGTACCAATATATCTCATCATTATCGGAGAGTAAAAGATTCATAGTGTATTCTGCCGGAACTTTTGTTCGCTCTTCTAAAGGAATATCTTCATCCTTCACCGGCATACTGATCTCCATTGCTTGGGGTTTGTTAAATGTGGTTGTGAGGATAAAAAAAGTAAGTAGCAGAAATCCCAAATCCACCATCGGGGTCATATCTACCCTGGTCGATAGCTTTTTCGCTTTAGGTTTACCACCATGTTTCTTCTTACCTCCACCGCCTCCATCAATTATTTCTGCCATGTTTAATTCACTCCTTCCAGATTTGTGATTAAATTAAATTTATTGACCTTCTTTTCCTGTAATATATCCATCACACGACGAACTGTTGGGTAGGTAGAATTCACATCCCCTCTAATCGCAACGCGCGATCTAGGATTGTTTAACCTTCCATACAAAACCCAATCAGACAATTGATTATTCAACGAATCAATTGGTATTCCGGTGTGTTTAAAGGTAGAGCGATCGGCTGTATTGATGAATCTCTTCATATCATTCATCGGCATTCCAAATGAAGAAAGGTTTGAAAAAATTGAAACTTCCTGTTCGGTGAATTCAATTTCATATTTCTCTCCCATCTTCCTTAAGATTCTTGAGCGAACTTCCTGGCCATCAATGTTGAAATATACAAGATTATTATCATCAACTGTAATCACCATAATATCCTTTTCAGGGACTTTAATATCGGAGATGGATGATGGGATTTCAACTTCAGCAGCTTCTTCTGCACGAAACTGAGATATAAGCATAAAGAAGGTCACCAATAGGAATGCCAGATCCACCATTGGCGTCATGTCAATGAATGGACTCGATACGGGCATTTTTATTTTTGGCATCTCTTTCTTTATTATTTAGTTTGTGAAGCAAAGGTTTGAACTAAGCTGAAACCAGCTTCATCAATTTTGTAAGTTAAACTGTCAATCTGCGTGTTGAAGTAGTTGTACATGATAATCGCAATGGTTGAACCTGTTACACCAAGAGCAGTATTGATCAAGGCTTCAGAGATACCGTTTGCAAGAGCAACAGCGTCAGGAGCACCAGCCTGAGCAAGTGCCGCAAAGGCTTTAATCATCCCCAATACTGTTCCAATCAAACCGGTTAGTGTTGCAACAGATGCAATCGTCGAAATGATAACTAAATTTTTAGATAGCATTGGAAGCTCAAGTGTGGTTGCTTCTTCAAGCTCTTTTTGAAGCGCAATAACTTTCTGATCCTTATCCATTGTGTTGTCGTTCATCAATTTCTTGTAACGCTCAAGACTTGCGCGCATTACATTAGCCAATGAACCTTTTTGCTTATCGCATGCTGCAATCGCTTCATCAATTTTACCTGCACTTACCATTTGCTGCAAATTGTAAACGAATACATTTAGTTTTCCTTTTCCTTTTGAGCGGCTGATTGTTAAATAACGTTCAATAGAAATAGCCAAAACAATGATCAACAAGGACATCAGCACGGAAACCACCGGACCTCCCTTATACACGATGCCTAAATAGTTTCCAGGCAGCGGATGATTTTCATTGTTCATACCTTCAAAATTGGCTGGATTTCCAAACACAAATAGGTAAACTAAAATCGATACAATTAGGGCAACTAAAATGACCGTTGCGGCGAAAAAAGACTGGAGACTATTGCCCAGCGACTGTTGATTTTTGCTCATTGTCTGATGTTGTTTAATTAATTTTTGATCAAAGAGTTATTAATGAATTTTTGATTAGAGTGCGCAAATATAAATAAATTGACATACATCATGCAGCTACATTTTTTTGCCCGTATCGCTGCAAAAGTGATACGAACTTGCTTGAGAGTGCTTGATTATAAACCTTGTTTTCATTAACTTTTAAAGGCAAAGTGTTTTTACTTATGAAAATTGTTATAAATTTGCAGCGATTTTAAACCGCGGAGGGACAATGTCCCTTTTTTTATTGATTTTCGATTTTTTAACAAGAATGCTGAATAAAGAGCATATTACCATGCTGGCAAATGAGGCACTCGAAGGCACTGAAAACTATTTGATTGAAGTAAAGGTGTCATCGAGAAACAAAATTATTGTCTTAATTGACAGTGATCACAGTCTGGCCATAAAAGACTGTGTAGCTGTGAGTCGGTATATTGAGCATAGCCTTGATCGAGAGAAAGAAGATTTTGAATTAGAAGTCTCATCGCCCGGCATTGATCAACCTTTTCGCCATAAACGTCAGTACAAGAAAAATGTTGGTCGAAACTTGGAAGTAAAGCTGGAAAATGATCAAACGATCAAAGGTTTGCTCGTTTCAGCCGATGACAATTCGATTTTTATTCAACCGGAAAAACCAAAGAAACAAAAAACACCAATGGAACAGGTCTCCATTCAACTAGACCAAATTAAAGAAGCAAAACTGATCATTAAAATATAGCAACACTGCAAAATGGAACACGCAGCACTTATTGAATCATTTGGAGAATTCAAGGAATTCAAAAACATCGACCGCGTAACTATGATGAGTATTCTTGAAGATGTTTTCAGGAATATGATCATCAAGAAATATGGAAGCGATGAAAATTTTGATATCGTTATCAATCCTGACAAAGGTGACCTTGAAATTTGGAGATATCGTGAAATTGTAGAAGACGACGATTTAGAAGATGATAACCGACAAATAGCCTACAGCGAAGCCATAAAAATTGAACCCGATTTCGAGGTAGGTGAAGAAGTGTCAGAAGAAATTAAATTGTTGGACTTTGGCCGTAGAGCGGTATTGGCTTTTCGTCAAAACCTAGTTTCAAGAATCACCGAACTCGAAAAAGATTCAGTTTACAAAAAATATAAAGATCGCGTTGGCGAAATCGTTTCCGGTGAGATTTATCAGGTCTGGAAAAAAGAAGTGCTTATTCTGGATGATGAAGGCAATGAACTTATCTTGCCAAAACAAGAACAAATCCCAACCGATTTCTTTAAAAAAGGGGAAACACTTCGTGCAGTGGTATTGCGTGTGGAAATGAAAAATAACACGCCACAAATCATCCTAAGCAGAACGTCTGAATTGTTCTTAGTCAAACTTTTTGAACAAGAAGTACCGGAAATTTTCGATGGACTCATCACCATCAAAGCGGTGGTAAGAGAGCCGGGTGTTAGAGCAAAAGTTGCCGTAGAATCTTATGATGACCGTATCGATCCGGTTGGCGCATGCGTAGGGATGAAAGGCTCAAGAATTCACGGCATTGTACGCGAATTGAGA
>JBKBKN010000038.1:0-14113 GCA_046294625.1 Flavobacteriales bacterium | reverse complement strand
TCTTTGGAATACAACAAAATTCTTAATTCATGAATGCGATTTTCTGTCTTTACAATCTCGTTAGCAGGCTGGTGCAAGCGATAATTGATGATATCTTTTATCAGGCGATGCTTCAAAGTAAAAAAAGCCCTTTGCGAAGTTTTATAGCCTATGCTTTTTGCAATGGTGTCAAAATCTGGCTTTTCTTCTTCCGAGTGATAGATGGCTTTTAGCAACTCCTTCTTTTTAGGTTGCCCCTTTAAAGATTTGATGAATTTAAGAAATTCTTGTTCAGAAAAATTTTTTACCGATTGAACCAGGGTGTCCATAGCATATATGATGATGAAAGTAATATTAGATAAGAAAAATATAGCGCTTGTTATGGTTAAAATATTTTTAACATTGCCTTAAAATAACCCATGTAAATAGGCCCTGCAAAGGAGCGTCTGTTCAGCCTTTTTATTGAATTTAAGTATAAGATCAATTAATCAGCCTACACCTCACAAGCTTATCGATTCTTTCTGCTGTTTTAAAAAAAAGCATTGGAGCGATGGGTTGGTTAAAAATCGTTCATTTTATGGGGCGACACTAGGTCTAAGCGCCTTGCTTGACCCATCCGTGAAATATAACACGACCACAAAGTAGGATACCCCATGAAGTTTATCAATATCAATGATGCCTTCTTTGCTATTCTGCATGCTTTGCAGCATATGTTTTCTCCCCAATTTATCATAAACTTCTATTTTACTAATTGGCTTATTTGATTTAACGCTTAATTTTCGGTTGCGTTGATCCATGTTTACAAAATAGGAGTCTGTTTGATTTATAAAGCCTTGCGGCAAAGACGGATCAAACACCGACACACCGCTCATTGCCGTAGCCATCCAAACCCTTCCCTGCTCATCTACCACTAAGTCTCTAATCCAATCCGAAGCAATCGCTGAATTTTGTGTATTATAACTTTGCCAACTTCCATTGCTATTTCTAATCAATAAGCCCTTGTTCATGGAGCCTGCATAGAAACTTCCTGCCCCCAAATACTGAATGCATTCAATGGCTTTAGTAGGCATAGAACTGACAACAATCGGACTGTACCAAGTAAAGTTATTACCCCCTTGATGTATGGCCACCCCTCCGTCGGGCATTGCGAAGATAGGGCGCTGCTGTTCATCAAAATCAAAATCTGTAATTGTGTTGTCGGGCAGAGCAGAATTGTAGCTTACATACACCGTAAAATCTTCGCCGTCTATGTAGGTTAGACCGCCGTTTATCGTCCCTATTATTTTTACATTCTGTGCATTCACCGTGATGGCAGATATGTTTCTCGACTCAAGCGGACTGTTGAATTCATCATACACTTGCAGCACCTGCTCGCCATCAAATTTTACTAATCCATTACCGGTGCCAATCCAATACATTCCGGAACTGTCTTTAGCAACCACTCTGATAAAATCGTCCGGCAGCTCACTGTTCTGCGTATTAAGATTTGTCCAGTCTAAACCATCGAAAATAAAAAGCCCACCTGTAAAGGTGCCAATCCACACGCGTCCATCTGCATCAATGAAAATACTGCGAACCGAATTGGAAGTGAGCCCACTGTTTTGGCTGTTAAATACAGCGATTTCATCGTTATTGAAAATAGCTAAACCATAGTCTGTTCCCACGTAAATAGCACCAGATGGATGCTTGGCTATGCACCAGGTATAATTCTCCGGCAAATCTGAATTGCTTGTGTTGTAATTAGAAAATGACTGTGATTTTAAGGAATCATTTTGCTGCAGTCCAAAAACCAAAATCAAACCGATGGAGAAATGCTTTAACATACTTCAAATTTTCTTCAAATTTCAGATTAATTCCTATGAAGTCCTATGACAATAGTCATAAAAAAAGCGCGGCAAAGCCGCGCTTTTTATCTATTAAAGAAATGCTTAATCTCTTCTGCTCAGATAAATCATCACATAATACAGCAATGTGGCAATTGACCCTACTGCAGCAATCACATAAGTTAAGGCAGCCCATTTCAATGCGTCTTTTGCTTTGTTGTGCTCCATTCCTACGGCAGCCCTAGTACCATCTAACCAAACTAAGGCACGGCGCGAAGCATCAAATTCCACGGGCAAGGTAACTACGCTAAACAAGGTGGTGGTGGCAAACAAAATGATGCCAAACAAAAGCAATTGAGGAAACGCCTGCATAAATATTACGCCGGCAAGCAATACCCACTGAACGATATTAGAAGCAAAGCTAACCACGGGAACCAGTTTAGATCGCATCTGCAGCCATGAATACGCTGTAGCATGTTGCACAGCGTGCCCCACTTCGTGCGCGGCAACCGCAGCTGCGGCAACACTTCTGCCATGAAACACTTCAGGGCTTAAGTTCACTGTCTTGTTCACCGGGTTGTAATGGTCGGTAAGAAAGCCCTCAACAGATATTACCTGCACATCGCGAATATCGTGGTCGCGAAGCATCTTCTCAGCGATTTCTTTTCCGCTCATCCCCGACATAACCGGAACCTCAGAGTACTCCTTAAATTTGCTTTTCAATCTCTGGCTCACCAACCAACTGGCGAGCATCACACCAATCACAATGATGTAAATCATAATTAAATTGTTTAATTGTTTATTTTACGCAAATATCAACAAAATACGTGCCTGCAAAGTTCTGTTTGCTTTATTTAATAGGCCTTTAACCAAATATGAGTAAAGAAGATGGCCAATTATTGATATATTAAATTGAATATCAGCGCTAAACACATTATTTAATCCAGCGAATTTAAAGCCTGTGCCAACTGGACTGGCCCAAGACAAGCGCCAATTTGACACACAAAGTCAATCCACATTGTCAATTTGTCGCAAAGATACTCAAAAACCCTGTCGTTTTGACTTAATCAACCATTAGGCAAACATTTTGTAATTCAATAAGCATATCATTAAAAAAATTAAAACTATGACACTCGTAAAATTTAATCGTCCACAAAGAGCAAATGCGCCGGTGATGCGCAGCGTATTCGATGAGTTTTTTAACTCTTTCCCAACTTTTGGGGAGCTAAACGCTCCAAACAGGCTTCCGGCAGTAAACATTTCTGAATCTGAAGATGCTTTCAACATTGAGTTGTCTGCTCCAGGATTTGCAAAAGATGAGTTTAGTGTTGAAATAGAAGAAAACAATCTCGTAATCACCGGAGAAAAGAAAGACGAAAAAGAGCACAAGGAAAAGAATTACACACGCAAGGAATTCTCTTATGTTAATTTCAAGCGAAGCTTTACACTCCCCGAAAATGCAGATGCAGAGAAAATTGAAGGACGTTATGAAAACGGGGTATTGCACCTGAACATCCCCAAACTGAAAGATGCCCAAAAGCTTAGCAAGAAAATCGAATTGAAGTAATTCGAACTCGGTAAATTAACTTAGAAAGTTTTGGATTGGAAAAAGCGCTTAGTCGAGAAATTTGACTCAGCGCTTTTTGTTATTTGAAATATATTGTTTGATTTACAGCAACCACCTAAAGCCCAATGATACAATCGGGCCCGGACGAAATGATTGAATAATCTGATCATTTACCCGATCAAATACGCCATCCTGATTTCCGTCTTGCAATAGTAAAAGCGGCATATTCAGAATGTCGGAAACACCCCCATTCAGTATCATACTCTTAAAAATACGCTTGGAAAAGCTGATATCGAGCACATGTCTTGGCATTTCGTAGATATCAGGATAGCCATCGAAACCAATGATTAATATCCGGCGACCAATTACATTATGCTGTATGTTGATTTGGAAATCTTTTTCTAAGTCGTTGTAATAGACCCCTGCGTTTAATAAATACGGAGCCTGACCTTGAAGCGGACGCTCATTGCTTTGTCCGATGGCCACATCGTCGCCTAATTGCACTTCGCTTCGGATCAATGAACCATTAATGCCTACGCCCAATTTATTCAGCAATCCGCTGTTAAACATTCCTTGAAAATACTTTCTAAATTCCACTTCCACGCCCTTATTGATTGCGGTCTGGGCATTGTTGTATGTAAAGTTCTTAGCTCCGCCTGAGCCCGCACCCGGAATAAAAGTTACTTCGATCGGGTTGATGAAATACTTGTAGAAAAGTGCTACCGAAATAATTTCATTTACACTTGGATAATATTCCCAACGCACATCGAAGTTGTGCAACAACGGTGTTTGTAAATTAGGATTACCCCGATTGGTAAAATTGAAACTAAAGTCGTAAAAGCCGAATGGCGCCAATTCGCGAAACTCAGGACGGTTAATGGTTTGTCCATAAGCACTCTTCACCAGCATCTTCTCACTGATGTTAAAAGTAAGACTTGCTGATGGCAATATGCTGAGAATCGGGTTGTTTACATTCACCGGATCGCCTGTGGTGGTTCTAGATGAAAGCGTTTGGATGTTGTTTTCGGCGCGAACTCCTGCTTTTAGCGTTAATAAACTAGTTAAAGGCAAATTAAGACTCACATAACCTGCCATTAGATTGTTGGTAGCTTCGTAAGAGTCGTTAGGGTTGGTTTGTTCATCGATTCGCATCCCATTGGTATTGCTGATATTCTCTGGAAGAAAGATAAACTCAATGCCATTGGTGAGCAGTTCGTTCAACCTCTCGTCCGAGAGCATAGACGATCTCACGTAACCAATGTTACGTGCTACAAACGAACGGTCTTTATATTCCCAGAATGCTCCTGTTTTTAACGTAGGGCCTTTGGCGAGTTTTTTGCTGTTCAGATTAAGTGTATAGTTCACCGAACCTGTTCCGCTATTCTCTTTCATTTCAGAGTAAAACCTGCCCATAAAATAGGTTGCTGCTTGGCCTACGGGAATATACAAGGTAGTGCTGCCATCTTCAGGGTCAAAATCGCCTCTGTAGCGTTTGTAGTCCGGCTGATTTCTGTAAGAACGCCCATAGCCTATCACCCAGTCAATGCTTGATTTATTGGGCACTAAATCGTGGCGTCCAGTTAGCTGTCCGGAATATATCCCACGATAAACATGGTCAAAGGAGTGGTTATTAGGGTAGTATGAAAACTCGAAATCACGTCCGGTTCGAAAGATATACTGTGAAAAGTAGTTAAAGTTAAATAGGTTTTTAAATTCAATAATGGACTTGTTGTTGTTGAAATTAAATGCCCAATTATGGATAATCCCTGTGCGAAAGTTGCGGTTATTTTGGCGATCGTTGAAAGTGTAAATCACCGAGCTGCTGTTGGCTACCTGATCAAAAGCATTGAAATCGCTTCGTTGCACATCAAAAATTGACCACGTGTTAGAATAATTCAATGCGGTAACATTGCCGATAAGTACTTTTTCTTTGCGGATACGTGTGCCACGAATGAGCGAGAAGCGAAAATCCGGCATAGCGGTCATGTTCTTGGTTGTCCAATTGTTATTTAAGGCTCTTCCGGCTGCTTCCAGTTCTTCTCCATCTAATTTTCGCAGATCTCTTGGAAAGTCTTTTGGCAATGTATGGTAATTGTTGTTGATACCGGTCCACGCAAATGGACCATTGTCGAACAATTCAAAGTTCTCCAAGGTGCTCCCTATGCGGTGGCTTGTGGTGAAAGTAGCTTCTGTAAAATTGTTGTCAGGAACAGATCGTGTATAAATCTTAACTAAGCCACCAGCCCATTCTCCCGGATTCTCTGCCACGGGGCTTTTAAAAATCAAGATTCGATCAATTTGTGAGCTAGGTATGATATCAAATGAAAAGGATTTGATATCTGCCTCCATACTCGGTGCAAATGCATCATGAAGCATTACGTTGTTGTAGCGTTGGTTTAGCCCGCGTATATTGATGAAATTATCTGTAACCAATACTCCGGGAATTCTCCGGACCACTTGACCCGCATCGCGATCGAGTGATCGACCAATCTGCTGAGCAGAAATGCCACTCACCACCTGATCAATCTTTTTCATCTCCATAAGCACTGCAGACTCGGTGTTGGTAATACGGGTGGCTGAGATTTCGACTTCTTTCAACTCTGCCGTGCTGGTTTTCATCCGCATGCTCACAGGGGTTGATTTTCCTGTCTCTACTTTCACATTCGATACCGTCACTCGCGTGTAACCAACCACAGAAATCACCACATTATAGCTTCCGGGTTTCAGATTTTTAATTTCATAACGACCATTGAAATCGGATTGTGCACCGATCGATGTGCCTTCAATCATAATGGTAGCCAGCGGGATCGGCTCTTTGGTAGTGGAGTCAATCAGGGTTCCGGAAATACTCCCGGTTTCTATTTGAGAAAATAGCGGAATCGCAAAAAAGAGAGTTAAAATGGGTAATAAGCGTTTAACTAGTGACATGTGTCAAATTTTGATGCAAAATTACCCTCCCACTAACACCTGATTATTAAGCCAGCGTTAGCAAAACATTTACAGAATATTACACCAATGTTAAGCCCCTTGCTGAAGCTTTGATTTCTTATCTAATTGGCCAGACTTGATTTTTATGATGGTGTGCATAAGCACGCTTCCTACTATAATTATAGCACCGGCCGCAAAGCCCCAGTTCAATGACTTGTGTTCTTTCAATAGAACAAAGGCCAACAAAATCCCATAAACCGGTTCTAAATTGATGACCAAATTAACTGTAAATGGCGACAAACTTCGCAAAGAAAGTAGGGATAGATTAAATGCCAATACGGTGCAAAAAGAGCTTAAGAGAAATAAGTATAACCAATCCATTGGAGTGGGCCATAAGCTTGTTAATGGACTCACAACATTCACCATTGGCAATAAAACCGTGAGAATCAAAAAACCAATTCCAATTTCATAAAAAGATAGCAGCCTTGAATCATATCTGCTGATTAGACTTTTGTTAAGTATGGTAAACACTGCGCTTAAAATAGCCGCTGCTATACCAAGAATCACCCCGGTAAGTTGTCCTTCCATAGAACCGGCAATAACCGCCACTCCCAGCATTACAGAAAAGGAAAGCACAAGCTCAGATGGCATAAAGCGTTTGCGCAAGATGATGGGCTCGAGCACAGCCGTGAAAAGTGTGATGGTTGACAAGCAAACCATAGCCACCGATACACTGGCATATTTTATCGATCCATAAAAAGTTACCCAGTGCAAGGCGATGAAGAAGGAAGCAAATGCAATAGGGCGGAATTCTTTGCTATTGATTAGCTTAAACTTTCCCGCCAACACCACTACCAGAAACATGAGTAAGGCGCTCATCCACATACGGTGCCACACCAACATGGTCTCTTGAAGACTGATTACATCTCCTAAAATACCGGTAAATCCGAAAAGAAAAACAGCAGTATGAAGATAAATATATGCCTTTGACTGGGTTTGCAGCATGGGGATAATTCGCATGCAAAGAAGCAAACATTTTCCGTGCGCTCAATTTTTTTTCGAAGACTTTCAAATGCAAATATTTCGAATGAGGATGCAAGCGACAGCAAAGAAAATCGAAAATCCTAAAGGACTACCTTTTCTCAGAACAACACATTGTATCAACTCTTTTAATCTTTGCCGTGTAACATCAGTCACATGCCTTATTTTGCTATTTATGCTTACCTTTGCTCTTTAACTTTTTGATTAGATGCTTCAATTGCCAAGATTATTTCATCGATTCGTATATCTACTTTTCACAATCACTTTTTTTTATTCACCAACATCTGCCCAAATTTTTAAACCGGTGAAGTGGTCTGCCTCAGTCAATGAACTTGGAAATGGAGAAGCCGAAATTGTTTTCGACGCAAAGATTGACAAAGGTTGGCACCTATACTCGCAGGACATCCCCGAAGGGGGCCCCATTCCGACTGAATTTCGTTTCGAAGAAAGCAAGAACTACACCCGCATTGGCAAGGTCATGGAACCAAAGGCCATCAAGGAGTTTGATAAGAACTTCGATATGACCCTGAAATACTTCGAGAAGTCAGCCACATTTCGCCAGAAAATCAAAATACTCAGTAGCCAGGACTTTAAATTAACTTGCGCTGTTGAGTTCATGGTATGCGATGATGAGAAATGCCTTCCTCCCGATGAAGTTGACTTTACCTTACAGGTAAAAGGTGCAGAAGGTGGTGCATCGATCGCTCCGGTTGATACTTTCACGCAGACCATTCCGGCAGGCGATGACACCATTGCGGTTGCTCCGCCTGAACCAATTAGATCAGCAAAAGATATTATTCCTGCATTGCCTTTGGTGGACTTAAACAATCCCGTGGATCAATGCGGCGAAACACAGCAGATTAGTAATGCCTGGTTGGTATTTTTATTTGGATTTATCGGCGGCCTTTTTGCCCTTCTCACGCCCTGTGTTTTCCCCATGATTCCGCTCACGGTGAGTTTTTTCACCAAAAGCTCAGGAAGTGGTAAGGGAATATATCAGGCCATTATGTATGGCTTCTTCATTTTTCTGATTTATGCTTTGCTGAGTGTTCCTTTTCACTTTAACACCGACCCTGAGGTGCTGAATGAAATTGCCACCAGCGTTTGGTTGAACATTTTGTTTTTTGTTGTATTTCTGGTGTTTGCTATTTCCTTCTTTGGCTATTTTGAAATTACCCTCCCCAGCAATGTGATCAACAAAACAGACTCCGCATCAAGGGTTGGCGGATTATTAGGTATCTTCTTTATGGCTTTAACATTGGCTTTGGTATCCTTTTCATGCACAGGTCCCATTTTGGGTACTGTTTTGGGAAGCTCCTTAAAAGAAGGGCCTTGGCCTATTACTGCTGCCATGAGCGGATTTGGTGTAGCACTGGGCTTGCCTTTTGCTCTATTCGCTGCTTTCCCTGGCATGATGCAAAAACTGCCAAAATCAGGCAGCTGGCTGAATTCGGTTAAAGTGGTTTTGGGTTTCATCGAATTGGCTTTAGCACTAAAATTTTTATCCAATGCCGATTTGGTATTACAGTGGGGTTTGATTAAACGAGAAACCTTCTTTTTGATTTGGGCATTAATTGGCTTGGGATTAGGGCTCTATCTGATGGGCGTCATTCGCTTTCCACACGATTCGCCGGTGCCTGAAAAATTTTCTGCCGGCAGAAAAGTGCTTATTGGAATCACCTTTGCATTCACTATTTATCTCGCTCCCGGTGTATTGGAACGTCCATTTTGGCATCATAACTGGTTGAGTGGATTCCCGCCTCCTGAATTTTACAGTTGGTATGACAAAGAAACCTTCCACGCCGAGTTTACCGACTTTGAACCAGCATTCGCTGAAGCAAAATCGCGAAACAAACCCTTGTTGATTGACTTCACGGGCTGGGCTTGCGTTAATTGCCGCAAGATGGAAGAGAGCGTTTGGACGGTAGATGAAGTTAAACAAAAACTGGAAAACGATTTTGTACTGGTTTCTCTCTATGTGGACGACAAGGTGAAATTGCCTGATAGCCTTCAAGGGGTATTTCGTCAAGAAATTGATGGAGAAATCATTGAAAAGAAAATCAGAACCATTGGAAATAAATGGTCCACCTTTCAAACCTATGTGTTTAACAACAATTCGCAACCCTATTATGTCATGCTAAGTCCAGAAGGACGCCTGCTTGGAAATCCGGTTGGATACACCCCCAACGAACGCGAATATCTTGACTGGTTAAATTGTGGACTCAATGCATTTGCTAATAAAAACTTAACGCAGGCACAAGAATAAAATGAATCAGGAGCCGATCATGTATAGCCTCATCGCAGCTTTTCCTACACAAATCAAAGAAGCCGTTCAGATTTCAAAGCAATCGAACATTAACGCGCCAAATAAGCAAATCCGAAACGTAATCATTGTCGGCATGGGTGGAAGCGGAATTGGTGGCACCATTCTCAAAGAAATCGCCTATGGACAATCTTCGGTGCCAATGGAAGTGGTGAAAGACTATCATTTGCCCGCTTATTGCAATGAACACACTTTGCTTATTGCATCTTCCTACTCTGGAAATACCGAAGAAACATTAGCTTGTGTGAAAGATGCATTCAACAAGGGGGCTTGTATCAAAGTCGTGTCTTCGGGAGGGGAGTTGATTGAAGCCGCGCAACAAAACAATTTTGACTTCGTGCAGATTCCTTCAGGAATGCCTCCCCGTGCAGGATTGGCTTATTCACTTGTTGCACTTTGCCATGTTGCTTCACGTTGCGGAATCATTGAAGACTTTTCTTCGCAATTTGTCAGTGCTGTAGAATTTCTTGAGAAAAAACAACAGGACATTAAAACGCAAGCTGTGCAAATCGCAAGAAAAATTGCATCTACTTCAACCGCCATTTATGCCTGCAGCGGATTTACCGGTGTGGCCATACGTCTCGCACAGCAATTGCACGAAAATGCAAAACAACATGCTTGGGTAAATACATTTCCCGAACTCAACCACAATGAACTGGTATCTTGGTATCACGAAGCAAAAGGTATTTCTGTATTAAACATTCGTTCAGCAGGGATTTATAACCGAAATCTCCATCGTGTGAATTTTTCTGAAAAGATCATTAAGCCGCTGAGCACTGCATATGTTAATTTAATTGCTGAAGGAGACACGCAACTCCTTCAACTTTTGTTTGTTATCCATTTAGGTGACTTCATATCGTGGTACACTTCGCTCGAAAATCAAGTGGATGCTATGGACATAGAAGTGATCGAAGCATTGAAAAAAAGCCTGCAAACCATCCGATGATCAGTCAAAACAAACGTGTACAGGTGATTGATTTGGGTCTTATCGACTTCAAAGCTGCATGGGATATTCAAGAGAAACTGCTGGAAAGCATCATTAACCAAAAAATAGCTAATCGCGACTTAGACAAATTCAATCAAACGGACAATTACCTGCTTTTCTGCGAACACCCACATGTCTACACTCTAGGCAAGAGCGGTTCAGCAGAGCATTTGCTGTTAAACAACCAAGGCTTAGAAGAGAAAAAAGCCACTTTCTATAAAATCAATCGTGGCGGTGACATCACCTATCACGGCCCGGGGCAATTGGTCATGTACCCCATTTTCGACCTTGATAATTTCTTTACAGACATCCATAAATATCTGCGATATCTGGAAGAAGCCGCAATACAGGTTTGTGCCCAATATGGTATCATGGCGGATCGATATGAAGGCTATACCGGCGTTTGGCTCGATGCCGACAAACCTTCTGCCCGAAAAATATGCGCCATGGGCGTGAAATGCAGCCGTTGGGTAACCATGCATGGCATCGCTTTTAATGTAAAACCGGACTTGAGCTATTTTAATCACATTATTCCCTGCGGAATTAAAGATAAAGATGTCACTTCGCTTCAAAGAGAACTGGGCGCAAAATGCCCTTCATTGGACGAAGTGAAAGAAAATTTGCTCCAAGCAATAGAATCGGTTTTTGAATTTCAAACCATAAAAATTTCTTTACAGGAATTGGAAAAAATAAATGGATAAAGCATTCGATTTTCAAGCCCTTGACGATGATGCGCGTGCATTTATGTCAAATCCGGAACCCATACGGCTCAAAAAAGCCATTACACAGCATATAGAACAAGCCTTTTACGCATTGGCAAATGAAATAGAATCTAAGTTTCCAAATGAAGCACTAAAAATAGACGCAGCATGGAGTGTAAGGACGGCAAAAATTTCAAAGGGTGAAAATTATCAAGATATGCCCTATGTTGTCCTGGATTATCCCTTTCTTATGCACCAAAAAGACCTATTGCTTTTCAGAACCATGTTTTGGTGGGGGCATTATTTCAGCCTTAACCTGCTGATTAAAGGAGAAAGCTTCCATCATCCTGTACAAGCGCTGATTCAGCAATTGCAAAAAAGCCCGGAACCTGATGTCTATATTCTGACAAGTGACAACTTTTGGCAAAATGATATAAGTGGCTTAGATTTTTCAAGCTGTAATGCGAAAGCTGCGCAGTATTCATGGGAACAATACCGGCATATCAGAATGGTTCATCAAGTTGATTTCGATTCCATCGATAGCCTACAAGTGAAGTGCCTGGCCTTCACCCAAAAGATGCTATCTGCCATGCAACTGCTGAAACAATAAAAAAGTACGACTGTTATATTTAGGAAACCATTAAAATCATTCATCACTATGTCAACAATCGCGATTGGACAAAAAGCACCCGCCATTCATGCCAAAGACCAACATGGAAACGAAATCAGTCTGGATCAATACAAAGGCAAAAAAGTAATACTTTATTTTTATCCAAAAGATGACACGCCGGGATGCACCGCCGAAGCATGCAATCTGCGCGACCATTACGAGCAACTTACCAATGCCGGTTACGATGTGATTGGGGTCAGCACCGATAGCGAAAAATCGCATCTCAAGTTTATTGAAAAATACAATTTGCCATTCCGACTGATTGCCGACACCGACCAAAAAGTGGTTCAAGACTATGGCGTGTGGGGTTTAAAAAAATTTATGGGAAAAGAGTATATGGGGGTTAATCGCACCACTTTTGTAATTGACGAAAATGGCAATATCGAAAATATTATCACCAAAGTGGACACCAAAAACCACGCTGCACAGCTCATCTAACTGCCGATTATATTCAACAATAAAGTGATTTTTTATGAAAGAGATTAATTTAGGATTGAAAATGGAAAGTTAAAAAAACAAGCTTCATTATTCATTTTTTGGCGGTTGGCTTTTAGCAACTGGCTACTGGCTTTTCCGGCAGGCGTGTTCCTATCATTCATTAGTCATTAATTTCTGTTCGTTTTCAAATTTCAATTCTCAATTAATTCCTCTCATAAACTACCTTACTATGCATCATTTCCCCCGTTTGGCTGTTTTGTACCTGTAATAAGTAGATGCCCGATGGCAGCGCCAGTGCATTAAAGTCTATGTGTGCATTGTGCGCTGAAAGCGTTTGGGTGTGCAGCCTTTGCCCGGTGGTATTATACACACTTAACTGATAAGACCCCGGCGCGGGCACTTGCAGCTGCACCAAACCATTGCTTGGGTTAGGATACACCTTTACACTTTTCACTTTCAACGGTTCACTTATACTACTCACAATGGTATCACATGGGCTGCCCACTAGTTTGCCCAGCCGGAAGTTGGCGAAAGTGCTAGGTGATATAAAGTTGGGTACATTTAGAACGGTATCGGTATGATAAACAACATCACTGAGTGCCCCCGCAAGATTCGGATTTTTTATTCTTGATAATGTTAGTATTACACTATCTAATTCAACACTAAAGATTATTCCTGTAGATAGAAATATTTCATTAAAATTTGGTGCTAGCTGAAGTGCACCACTGATAGCAACTTTATATATTTGTCCATTTAACAAATCTACTTGAAAGATTCCATTGGTCCCCGGCACTCCTATTGGCAAAGAAGATCTTCGGAAATAAAACTTGCTGCCATCACCACTGATGGTAGAAGCTGTCCAGTCGCCACTGCGAATCGAGTCTTTCAAATCATGCACCACCATATTGCTTAGCTCACCTGAGCAGCGGTCAAAATCGAAAGCATACACCCTACGCCGATTGGAGCCGCTGTAGTGGATGTATTTATCGCCGTTTTGGTTGAAATACGAAAAGGTGGAAATCTGCAAGCTATCATACACGCCGGGCAAAATGCGTTTTTGCATTTGTATGCCTTGGGGATTGAGCAAGCCTACATAGACTTCATTTTCGTTTCTGCCCGATTTAAACAGCCACCAATCTCTGCCATTGGCATGGCGGCAGGCGCTCATGTCGCCCGGGGCGGTGGTATCGGTCAGTATCACATTGTTTTTGCTGATCAAACTTTGGGTAGGGATATCCAAGTAAGCATAAGTAAACAGTACATCTACCTTAGCCGGCCCAATGCCCGGAAAAGTGCCACGGCGGTATTGCCCATAAAAAAGATAAGCTTTGGTGTCGTCGCCCGGATCATTTAGAAATAAAGGACCGAGGCTGTTAAGTACTCCGGTGGTATCAGGTGTGTCTTGTGGATGTGGAATATCGCTTCGCCACAGCTTATGTGCCAAGACTTGCCCGCTGCGGTTCACCAATCGCCAGCCATTGCTAGCAAAGATTAAATCACCAGTATTTTTATCAGAAAAAGCGGCACGACTGTAACTTGTTGCGAGACGAAATGACGGATACTCATCTATATCTTCAATACCATTCTCGTTAAATTTATAAATGCTATTTCCATATGGGATTTGGCAATTAATATGCGGTAAATCATCACAATAGCCA
>JBKBKN010000037.1:0-15402 GCA_046294625.1 Flavobacteriales bacterium | reverse complement strand
TTCTCTAGCTTGCGAACTCGCTCAAAAAGCTCCACTAGCCATTCAAAAAGGACTAGAAGCCTATGAACACATGCTATCGCTCAACGAGCACGACCGACATGCCTACCTATTGGACATGCTCGACTCTTTGTTGCAAAGCCAAGATGCACTGGAAGGAATCAAAGCCTTTGCTGAAAAACGCAAACCCAATTGGACAGGAAAATAAGCGAGCGAAAATTTAGTTAAAATTAACTAAAAAAATTATTGCAAATACTCTTGCAATTGCAACAATTTTGTTTCTAATTAGAGAAAAAAAGCCATGAAAAAAAAATTACCTTTTTTGCTTCTATTTTGGTGCTTACATCATCAGATTTTTAGCCAGCATGTCTTAATGAAAAATCCATTTTCGAACTATGGCGGATATTTTAGTGCATATAATAATCCTGCCAGAGCTGCAACTTCGTTTCACACGGTTCATTTTAACGCCTTTTCTTACGGATTTGAAATTAGCAACAATTTCATCAGCTTGGATGCCCCCTTTTCTTCACTTGATTATCTACAGAGAAAAGTTCCGGATGAATACAAAGGTGCTGATGGAAGAATTCAATGGCAGAATGATTGGTTTAGCGAAAATCTTGACGGCAAACCCAAATATGGTCAATTCAATATGGTTACTTTCGGTCCTTCCTTGCTGGTCAGCTATGATAATTGGGGAATAGCTATTGGCACCGCCAATCATACCAGCGTAAAGGCCTTTAATGTTTCAGAATCTTTGGCTCGTTTAGTTAGAGTCAACAATTTAAGCTTTGATAACCTAACCGACTCTTCCGGACAGCAAATTATTGACAATAGCTTTTCGCTATCGGCCCAATCATATCAAGAGTTTTCCCTGTCTATCGGTAATGTGGTTTACCATAAAGGCCCTTTCAAAATCAAAGCCGGTTTTGGTTTTCGGTTTTTATTAGGACTAGGATATGGAGAAATCAATAATGAAGGCGTCGACTTGCGTTTTTATAATCAGGACAGTATCGTGCTGCGCAATGCTAATCTTAATGTTGCCTACTCCAACCCCGTAATTTTTGACCAATTTCAAAGTGATATTTTAAATTTTGACTACACAGGTACGGGATATGCTTTCAACATTGGAGGTTGTTTTGAATGGAGCCCTGAGTTGTACGAACAATTGTTCCGCACCGAAAGATATAAAATAAGGGTTGGTGCGGTTTTTTCAAATTTTGGTGCTCTAAGATACAATAGGAATGTAAACAAATTTAGTGCAACACTTAATAATCCTGTTCTGATTAATTTTCAAGACAGCGCCTTGATAGCCAGTTTTGCTGTTTCTAATAGCAACGGAATTGCTTTTTTAGATAGCACGATACGCAGCAATATGACGGTAGCACAAAATGCAGGAGATATGCGCATCAGACTTCCCTATAACTTGCAATTAGACTTTGATTGGAACATTTTCAAAGGCTTTTATTTGGGTGTAATTCCAAATATTGCAATCAACACAACTAGCAATTTTAACTTCAGAAATCTGAGCAATTATATTTTTTTACCACGTTTCGAAAGTCGATTCTTCGAAGTCAGTGTTCCTTTAATTTATACACAAGGTATTAATAATATGCGAATGGGTGCCATGCTTAGGGTTGGACCAGTATTCGTAGGCACGAACGATGTGGGATTCATCACCAGAAACGAACCCATTAATAATGTGGGTTTTTATTTTGGTTTGGCGGCTGGCCTTCTTCGCCCCAAAAAAGAAGACAAAAAAGTCAATTAAATAAATTTTAAGGCGTGATTATGAGTAATACCCTACAACCTGATGAACTTGCACATAGAAATCTGTTGAAAAAACACGGACTACGCGTGACTGGTGCTAGATTAAATGTATTAGAAATCTTGCATAATTCATTATCGGCCCAGTCTCAAAACGAAGTTGAACGTAAATTGAAAAATCCACCCGATCGGGTCACCTTATACCGAATATTTAAAGACTTTGAAGAAGCAGGTATTATTCACAAACTCATCGATACTTTAGGCGTTACCAAATTCGCCCTGTGCCACGATTGTCAAGAGCATACGCATCACGATGATCATGTGCATTTTAGTTGCACTGAATGCCAGGAAACTTATTGTTTAGACCATTTAAATCTACCGGACTTGAAGCTCCCCAAAGGCTACGAAATCAGAAATATCCGGATAAATATTGAAGGAACATGCCTTTCATGCGGGAACAAACGATAGCAGAAACACATCCCAAGATGCTACGTTTAATTTTTTCCCGGATCAATTTAAATAATAAAAATTGCCGTTTGAGTTCTTGAGCTGAAAGTTAAATAGTAGTTTTGCCACAAAGCACACCAACCATGCACATTCTGAAAATAAAAGGAAAAGCTAAAATTCCGGACTACATCCAGATTAGAGACGACGATTTCACATTGAAGGCCTATTTTCGTGTTGACCGTCCCGAAAAATCATTGGAGAAGCTTGGATTGGGCGATCGCAAGGAAGAAATTCTGAAACTGATTGAAGAAATGCCTTTTGGAAAGGTGATAAAAATTGATTAATATGGGTCTGGATACCGTTATCAAATTCACTAAAGCCAACATCTTTCAACACGATCACTTAGTACTCTCTGATGTCACCCTTAATATTGATAAAGGAGAACTGGTTTACTTAATTGGCAAAACAGGAAGCGGAAAAAGCAGTTTTCTTAAAACACTATATGCTGATTTGCCCCTAAAAGAAGGCGAAGCCGAAATTGCAGGATATGATTTGCGAAAAATCCGAAACAAAGATATACCCTATCTGAGAAGAAAACTCGGAATCATTTTTCAGGATTTTCAATTGCTAAGCGACCGAAATACCGAAGAAAACCTTCGATTTATAATGCGTGCTACGGGTTGGAAAAATGAAGATGAGATATTTGAACGCATCAATGACGTATTAGATAAAGTAGGATTGAGAACAAAGAGCCACAAAATGCCCCATCAGCTTTCGGGTGGTGAACAACAGCGACTTGCCATTGCTCGTGCTTTAATTAACGACCCGGAAATCATTCTTGCCGATGAACCTTCTGGCAACCTAGACCCTCAAACTTCCGCAGGAATACTGCAATTGCTTGTTGATATTTCAAAAAATGGTCGCTCAGTAATCATTGCTACACACGATTATGCGCTTTTTGAGCTGCACCCATCGCGCACCTTGAAATGCGATACCGGGCAAATTATTGATTCCAATATGCTTTAAAATGCTTTCCATACTCATTCCGGTTTATCAGTATGATGTGCGCAAGCTCGTTAATGACTTGCATCAACAATGCTCCGATGCCGCAATAAGCTTTGAAATCATTTGCATGGATGATGGGTCCGATCCACATTTCGATCACACTAATCGAAGTATTGGCAACATAACTCATGTAAAATACATTAGAAATACTGAAAACAAAGGCCGTTCAAGCACTAGAAATGCACTTTGTCGCAAGGCCCAATATGAATTTCTGCTTTATCTCGATTGCGATGCAGCTATAGCAAGCAAAGATTTCATCAACAATTATCTTCCTTTACTTGGTGAGAACAAACTGATTAGCGGTGGCAGAATTTATGCTAAGCATCCTCCCGCCCACAAAGATTATTTGCTTCATTGGAGCTGGGGTGTGAAACGTGAATTGCTTGATGTAAATTTGAGAATGCGAGATCCGGTAAACCATTTTCTGAGCAATAATTTTGTTGTAGCAAGAGAAATAATATTAAAGTTCCCTTTTGATGAAGAAATTCGTAAGTATGGTTACGAAGATGTGTATTTGGCCTATCAAATCTCTCAAAACGGAATAGACATTGTGCATATTGAAAATCCTGTTATTCACGAAGGTTTAGATCGAAATGCCGATTTGCTCAGAAAGCTAGATGAGGCGAGTGAAAACATTCTTATGCTTTACAAAGAATCGAAAACCGGAAGTCGCCCTTTTATTATCAAAAGTCGTCTGGTGCATTTATGGCTTGCACTCAATAAACCGCTTGTGTCACAAATCATGCGTTTTTTCAGCTTTATAATGCGTCCGCCTGTGCGATTTTATTTACTGCATATCAGCCCTTCTATCATTCTGCTCGACCTTTATCGTTTATTAGGTTTGTTTGGTTTCAAAAAATAAGTGTCGATCACCTACCGGTCATGACATCCTTGCCAAACGCACCTTTTTTTTATTAGGTTTGTGGGTATCAAACCCAATGAATTATGAAGTATTTCAAATTGCCTTTATTGTCGCTTTGCGCTGCCATCCTATTCTTCGCAGCATGTAATCCATCTGCTGACAATCAAAACGAGCAGAAACAAGAAGATGCAGCAATAGATACGTTTGCTTATGCCAATGAAAGATTTGCCGATATTCAGATTCTTCGCTATCAGGCAAAAGGGTTTGATGCATTAAGCCCTAAGCAAAAAGAACTGGCCTATTATCTTTATGAAGCAGCGCTATGTGGAAGGGACATTATTTACGATCAGAAATATAAGCATAATATACGCATTCGCAGAACCCTTGAAGCTATTTGGGAGCACTACCAAGGCGACCGCAACAGCAATGATTACAAGGCTTTTGAAACTTATACCAAACAGGTATGGTTTGCTAACGGCATTCATCACCACTATGCTTCCGACAAGTTTACACCCGGCTTTAGTAAGCAATTTTTCGAAGAGACCATTCTTTCAATAGATGCATCCTTGCTTCCGTTAGATGAAAAGCAAAGCAAAGAGCAGTTCCTGAAGATGATCACACCAATTATATTCGACCCAAAGGTGGACAGCAAAACCGTGAATCTTGCCAAAGGAATTGATAATGTGAAGGGCTCGGCCAATAACTTTTATGAAGGTGTGACAGCCGAAGAAGTGAAAAAATTCTATGCGGCCATGATCGACCCCAAAGACCCCAACCCAGTGGAATATGGACTTAACTCCAAGCTGATGAAGGTGAATGGTAGGATTGAAGAAAGAGTATGGAAAGTGGGTGGCATGTACACCGAAGCGATTGAAAAAATTGTGTATTGGTTGAAAAAAGCAGTTGACGTTGCAGAAAATGCGGAGCAACGCAAAGCATTGGAATTATTGGTTCGCTATTATGAAACCGGCGACCTGAAAATCTGGGATGAATACAACATTGCCTGGGTGGCCGATATAAACAGCACCATTGATGTGGTGAACGGCTTTATTGAGGTTTATCAGGATGCAATTGGTAAGCGAGGCAGCTGGGAGTCGGTAGTTTCAATGAAAGACTTTGAAGCGTCGAAGCGTATTGAAACCATTGCAAAAAATGCGCAGTGGTTTGAAGACAATTCTCCAATCATGAATGCACATAAAAAACCGGAAGTAAAAGGTATCATAGGGAAATCGATTACAGTGATAGTAGAAGGCGGCGATGCTGCACCCAGCACACCTATCGGAATCAATCTGCCGAACAGTAATTGGGTGCGCACGCAGCACGGCTCAAAGTCAGTTTCATTAGGGAATATCGTTGAAGCTTACAATATTGTATCAGCTAAAAGCCCGGTGGCTAAAGAATTTGCACATAGTGATGCGGTTCTAGAGCGGGGCAAGAAGTATGGTGCACTTGCCGGCGAACTGCACACCGATATGCACGAGGTGATTGGTCATGCTTCAGGTAAGCTCAACGAAGGTGTGCTCACCCCCGATGCAACGCTTGGTCCATATGCCAATACATTAGAAGAAGCCCGAGCTGATCTTGTAGCTTTATACTTCATCACCGATCAAAAATTGGTAGATATCGGTGTGATGCCAAGCATCGAAGTAGGTTATGCAGAATATGACAGCTATTTGCTTAACGGATTGATGCTTCAACTTAATAGAGTAGAATTAGGCAAAGAATTGGAAGAAGCGCATATGCGCAATCGTCAATTGGTATCTAAATGGGTATATGAAAAGGGACAAAATGACAAAGTGGTGGAAATGGTAAAGCGCGATGGGAAAACTTTTGTGGTAATCAACGACTACGCCAAATTGCGCTTGCTGTTTGGCGATTTGCTTCGCGAAATTCAACGTATAAAATCAGAAGGTGACTTTAAAGCAGGCGAGGCGTTGGTTGAAAATTATGGCGTGAAAATTGACTCGGAGATTCACCAAGAAGTGAAGGAGCGATTCGCCAAACTTGATGTAGCACCATACAAAGGCTTCATTCAACCTCAGCTGATTCCTGTGACCGAGAATGGAAAAATTATTGATGTAAAAGTAGTATATCCTAAATCCTTCACAGAGCAAATGCTGTATTACAGCAAAAACTATAGCTTTTTGAAGAATTTGAATTGAATCGGGTACACTAGCTACAACCAATTCCTAAGCCTAACTGTTACTACCTAGTTTGAGAGAATTTTTAGTAGAAAATGTAATTGAGAAAATGACGAAGCTGAGTGTAAACATTAATAAAATTGCTGTATTGCGAAACTCACGCGGGGGAAACGTTCCCGATGTGCTCAAGGCAGCAATGGATATTGAACGGTTCGGTGCCGAAGGCATCACGGTGCATCCTCGGCCTGATGAGCGCCATATTCGCTATGCCGATGTGATTGCCTTAAAGGATATAGTGAAAACAGAACTCAATGTGGAAGGCTATCCATCCCAATCGTTTATGGAATTGATAGAAAAAGTAAAACCTCATCAGGTTACACTTGTTCCTGACCCTCCGGGAGCACTCACGTCTAATGCAGGTTGGGATGTAAAAAACAATCTTGACTTTCTTCAAGAAATCGTTGGCCAATTGAAGTCAATTGGCTGCAGGGTATCTATATTCTTAGAGCCCGACCCGGATCAAATTCCCTTTGCCGTGCAAAGTGGTACCGATCGCATTGAGCTATACACCGAGCACTATGCCAAGGCTTTTTATCAGAATAAACACGATGCGGTTAAACCTTATATAGCAACGTCAAAGGCAGCAGCAGAAGCCGGTATCGGCGTGAATGCGGGCCATGATTTAAGTCTCGATAATTTGGCTTTTTTCCATCAATCCATCCCTGGTTTAGACGAAGTTTCGATTGGCCATGCCCTGATTTCCTATGCCTTATATTTTGGACTTGAAAACACGGTGCAACTTTATCTTCGTCAACTCAAGTGAGCATGAAACTGCATTCTATTGTTTCCGGGCAAGGGCCTGATTTGGTCATTCTGCATGGCTTGTTTGGGCTGGCAGACAATTGGGTAGCAATTGCTAAAAAATTAGAGTCACACTTTACAGTGCATTTGGTAGATCAGCGCAATCATGGCCGATCGCCGCATGATAAGGTTTTTAATTATCAGGAAATGGCTAATGATTTGCTTAGTCTGGGACTGTCTAAATTTTCATTGATAGGACATTCCATGGGCGGAAAAACAGCCATGTTTTTTGCCAAGCAACACCCTGAAAAGCTCGATAAACTTGTGGTGGTTGATATTGGCGTGAAACACTATCCGGTGCACCACCAGCAAATTATTGATGCTTTACTGCAACTACCCATTCACTTAATGAGTTCACGCAACGAAGCTGATGAAATGCTCAAAGAAAGTATTCCTGACTTTGGCACGAGACAGTTTTTATTAAAAAACCTTCATCGGGTTGATGAACATGGCTTTGAATGGCGGTTCAATCTGCAGGTGATTGCGGAACAAATCGAAGAAGTGGGCAAAGCTTTGGAAGGATCGCCTTGCATGATACCTACCTTATTTATTCGCGGAGCAAAAAGTCGCTACATCGTAGATGAAGACTGGGAAGGTATTCTTGCTCATTTTCCCAATGCAAAACTTAAAACCATTGAAAATGCGGGGCATTGGGTGCATGCCGAACAACCTGAAATACTGTTCAATGAACTTAACTCTTTCCTAGTTTGATTATGCTACAAGTGTTTAATTCACAGTCGTGAAACGAAAGCCAAACCCATCACAATGATTGTAATTTGCACCATAAAAATCATCGCTCCAAAGCCAAGTGCTTTTCTGCCTGATTGATACAACTCTCTAAAGCTGATTTTCAAGCCAATGGCTGTCATGGCTATGGTGAGTGAAATCTTGCCCAGTAGCTCCATGACTTTGGTAAATGAAGTCGGTATATCGATAAAAGTAGTAATCAAAGTAATCGCAATAAAAGTAACGAGATAGAGCGGCAGCTTAAAGTGCTCTTTCCAATTTTTCGCTTCTTTTCGGTTAATTAAATAACTGAAGAATATGACGGATGGTGAAAGTAATGCCACTCTGGCTAACTTAATGGTAATGGCCACCTGTCCTGTTTCTTCGCTTAATGCGTAACCCGCTCCTGCAACATTGCCTACTGCATGGAGGCTCCCGCCTATAATTACTCCGCTATGTAAATCATCAATGCTTAGCCATTGCAGGACAAAAGGGAGTGAAATCATCCCAATGCTGCCCATTAAATTCACTACGGCTAAAGCAATACCAACATCTTCTTTGTTTTTTGAAATGCTAGGAGCAACTGCCGCTATGGCTGAAGAGCCGCAGATTGCCGTGCCGAAACCAACCAACCAACCTGTAGACCCGGGACAGTGAAATTTACTACTCAAATAAATGGTAACGAATAAAATCAAAACAATCATTACAATCACCAGAAGCAAACTCTGCCAACCAATACCAATCACATGGCCCAAACTAATGTTGAATGCTAAAAAAACTATTGATGATTCAAGCAACTTAGAGCCTGTAATACTTATGCCGGCTTGAAAACGCTCAGGAATCTTCCAGACATTTCCAAGAAAAATGGCTGAAAATAAACCCAATATAATGCCATTCAAGCCGAGGGTAGGAGCTAAAAAATGAGCAAGAAGCCCAATGATTACCGCTAAACTAAACCCTGATAAGTGAGATTGCTTGAACAAGTGAATTCAGTTTTATTTAACAACTGTGCCATTCCAGTGTGTAATGCCCCCTTTCAGGTTATACACATCTTTAAATCCATTCTTCGTCATAAAATCCGATGCATTGCTGCTGCGACCACCGCTTCTGCAATAAACCACATAGGTTTGGTTTTTATCAAGCTTTGCGACTTCTTCGTTGAAACAACAACCATTGTAGTCGATAAACAAATCGGCACCTTCAATGTAACCTTCTGCGATTTCTTCAGGTGTTCGCACATCAATAACCAACACCTCATTTTTGCTGCTCAAGTTTTTAAACTCATCAGGAGAAATATCTTTCACTACCGGTGCAGCTTGTGTATTGGTCTTTCCGGCTTTAGAATTGCAGGAATGAATAGACAAACCTAGCATTAGTAATACAAAGAATCGCCACATAAGTTTTTAAATTTGTTGCTACAATATTACTAAACCATTTTTAAGAATGGAGCTTTGCCTTTAAGGATTGCCAACCACCACCGTTGTAGGCATTAAATCCATTTGCTTTCAAAATACTTTTAGCCGAAGTACTTCGCATTCCGGAGGCACAACAGGTTATTACCGGTTTTTCTTTCGATTTAATTTTGCCCAATTGTTTACTTAATTGATTCAGCGGTATGTTTACAGCTCCTTTGATATGCCCTGAAGCAAATTCTTCTTTTGTTCGCACATCAACGATAAGTGCTCCTTCTGTCATCATTTTTTTAAAATCGGTAGCCGGCCCAATACCGAGCATTTTTTTTATGGCTTCAATCATGGTTTACACTGCTTGAGATTGATAATAGTTAACATCTAACCAAGATCCGCCATTTATGCAATCAATCCCTTGAGCCGTGAGATAGCGGTGCGCCTGTCCACTCCTGTTGCCTGATGCACAGCATAGAATCAATGGCGCTTTTAGCGCTTTAAGTTCATCTAAACGCTGAGGAATTTCCTGCAAAGGGATGTTGACAGATCCTGACACATTTCCACCTGCAAATTCAAAAGGCATGCGCACATCTACTACGGTGCCTTTATGTTCTTTCAATAATTCTGAAATATTCATTTTTGTTTGGATTTTTCTTTTTTAAACAAATTGAGCAACAAGCCACCCATCACAGCGCCATATAAAGTTGAGTTAAGGGGCGATGAAGTGATGCTGCAAGTTCCTGACATACAGCCTACCTGCTGCCAGTAAATATATCCTGCCAAAGCACCTGCTAAAGCACCTATAATCCACAAAATATGCTGTCTGATGAATGTTGTCATTTCAATTTTAAATTGAACACCGCAAAATTACTACCGCTAAGTGAAGTGGATGGTAACATCAGTTACCTAAAATTTTCTTTGCATTGGCTCAAGAAGTGAAAATGTCTTAAGAATTGAATACCATAGCATAAGCCTTGGAGCCGTTACTATGCAAAATGAAAGTGCTCAATTTAACGCAAAGACGCAACTAAACCGAATGCCAATTCTTAGGTTATTTCACTCGCGCTCAAATTCGGATAACGAATTAGTTAGAGCGCCTTTCTACAATTAAAATATATAAACAAAAAAACCGGATTTAATCCGGTTTTTTTGTTTTATACTTTTGGCTTAGTTACCGCCACCTTTAAGGTTACGGATTTGCTTAGCGCCTTCATCGGCTTTCTTTTGCTCTTCAGCTGACTTGCCACCACCTTTCAAACCACCTACTTTGTCGGCATCTGTATTTGATGAACCGCCACCTTTCAAATCTTGAATTGGGTTGGTGTTCGATTTTGGCGTTTCTTGAGTTGTTCCTTTAGAACCACCTGTATTGCCTTTTGAACCACCTCTTGAACCGCCTTTACTAGCAGCAGCTTGTGCAGCTTCGATTGAGTCTAAACGAGCTTGTTCTAATTCAGCAGCAATTCTCTCAACTTCTGCGATAGAGTCTAAGCGAGCTTGTTCAGCTTGTGCAGCAGCAATTGAATCCTGACGTGCTTTTTCACGCGCTGCTTCAGCTTCAGCGTTACCGCCTCCGCATGAAGCAAAAATTAATGAACCAAATAATACGGTTGCAATGAATGGTCTTTTCATGTTTTTGTCTATTGAAGTTTGCTGCAAATTTATTGGATTTTTACACATACAAAATTTTGCAATCATTTTTTTTTATTTTTGCCGCAATAAAAATCTTAACAAACATGAAAAAATCATTTATTGAATTAACAAAAAAATTGAAAGTAGTTGGTGTTACTGCGCTTTTAATTGCTGGTGTTTCTACTTTTCAAAGCTGTAACAGAGAAGGTTGTACTGACCCAACTGCTAACAACTTTGATGATAAAGCAAAAGATGACGATGGATCTTGTACTTACGATCGCGATGCATTTATCGGGACTTACAATGCAACTGAAAACTGCCAAAGCGGAACTGGTACTTTCACCATGACTATTGCTGCTAGCTCAGCTAACACTGTTTCTATCCTTTTGAACAACTTTGGCGATTTTGGTCAGGCTGTAACTGGAACAGTTAGCGGAACTTCTTTAACTGTTGCTAGCCAGCAAATCAACGTTCAAGGTACTGCTATAACCATCTCTGGTTCAGGTGCTTTGAATGGCAGCACACTTACGATTAACTACACTGCTGCCGTAGGTGGAGCTTCTGACAGCTGTGTAATTACTGCTATCAAACAATAATTTAAGCTTAAGATCATAAAAAAAGCCGCTGCGAGCGGCTTTTTTTATGCGTTAAACTCAACATTAGTCTTCCCAATCGGCAATAAACATATTGGTATCGCGTGTATTGTTGTTGTTTCTGTTTGAAGAAAATACAAGTTTTTTTCCATCAAACGAAAACATTGGGAATGCATTGAAATAACTCTCATAAGTGATTTGCTCCAAATTCTTTCCATTCTCATCAATCATGTAAAGTTGAAAATCGTAGCCACGAGGTGATGCATGATTGGAAGAAAACAGAATCTTCTTCCCAGAAGGGTGATAAAATGGCGCCCAATTGGCCTTACCCAAATTAGTGATTCGCTTCAAATCGCTCCCATCTACATTGCATGAATAAATCTCCATATTGGTAGGTGCCACGAGTCCTTGTTTTAATAGTTCCTGATATTCCATCAGTTCCTCAGGTGACTCTGGACGTGAAGCTCTGAAGACGATTCTTTTTCCATCAGGCGAAAAAAACGCACCTCCATCGTAACCAAGGTCAAAGGTAATCTGGCGAACGTTGGAGCCATCGATATTCATTGTATAGAGATCCAAATCGCCGTTGCGTGTGCTGGTGAATACTATTTTATCGCCTTTGGGTGAAACCGTTGCTTCGGCATCATAAGAATCTGAATTGGTTAACTGACGAATAATATTACCTTTCAAATCGGCTTCGAAAATGTCGAAACTGTCGTAAATAGGCCATAAATATTTTCCATCGGCTCTGGGCTGAGGCTCTGGTGGACAAGCCTTTCCCTTCAGGTGGGTTGATGCATAAATAATAGTGGTATCTCCCGGCATGAAGTAACTGCAAGTAGTTCTGCCCAAACCAGTGCTTACCATAGGTGGCTTTTGCTTCGGATTCTCTAAATCAAAAACAAATATTTGGTCGCATTTTACGCCCCAGTCTTTAAAATTGCTTTGAAAGACCAATTTTTTATTATCAAAACTGAAATATGCTTCCGCATTATCGCCGCCAAAAGTAAGTTGCTTAATGTTTTTCAAATGTTTTTCTTGTGCATTTTGCGAAAAAGCAAGAGCTGTGAAACACATTAGAAATAAAGTACCAGTTATTTTTCTTTTCATGGATATGATTGTTAATGGGCGCAAAATAGAATTAAAATTCGAATGGAAAAACCCATCAGAAGTTAGCCTGCAAACGCAGGTTCAATAAGCGATTAGTCAGGTAATTGGGAACGGCATAAGTTCTGTTGGTCACATCTTTGATCCACAAATACGAAATCGTATTGTTGGTGCCAAACAAATTAAACACTTCCAGACTCACCCACATTTCGTTGAACCCACGTAATACCTTTGACTTCACTTGCTTTTTGTCTTTCGAAATCAGCATTTTGGAAAAGCCAAGGTCAACTCTTCGGTACGATGGTATTCGAAGCGTGTCTTTATAACGCTCAAAATCCGGTGGCCCAATTGGTAATCTTGATCCAAAAATTAAGGTGATTTGCATACTTAATGTTGGATTGTTGGGGAGGTAGTCTTGAAAAAATAAGCTGAAATTGAACCGCTGATCAGTTGGTCTAGGGATATACCCCGGCTCATACCTAACCGAGTCCGCTTTTTCTTGATTGAAGGTGAATCCCGGAATTATTCGCTCCCCATCTGAATTGAAATACTCATAATAAAAATCATTGAGAATATTTTCTTCAGTTTTCATCAGGCTTAAACTTGCCCAAGATTGCACCCCCTTCACAAATTCGCCATTCACACGCATATCTATACCCTTAGCATAGCCTACGGCACTGTTTTCTGCATAATATCTTATACGCACATTGTCTATTTCATATGGCACAAGATTCGTCAGGTATTTGTAATACACCTCACCATAAAAATTAAAAGGTCTGTCCCATGCTTTAAAATCAAAATCCATTCCGGCAATGATGTGATAGGATTCCTGCGCCCTTAAGTTTTTATTCAACACTCCGTCAAAAGCTCTAAGTTCTCTGTAGAAAGGAGGCTGTGCATAATGCCCTGTAGAAAGTCTAAAAACCACATCACGCTCCCATCTTGGCTGAATACTCAAACTTACACGCGGACTTAGTAAAGTCTGACCATTCAAGGTCCAGTGATTGGCTCGAAGTCCATAAGTTAACGTATATTTTACTGTGTCTTTGCTATACCACTCGATATTATCCTGCAAATAGCCCTGATAACGAAAAGAGCGAAAATTGGCCGATGCTTTCACTACGTCTTGAAGTAAAATTTCATCGGCCGGTAGAAGTGGCAATGAAAAATCGGCCGAGTCCACCATTCGCCATTCATTCAACCGGTCATCGATGAGCTCAGTCTGCGCACGTGCACCCCATTGAATAAAATGCCTGTTTTTATCCAGGTAGCCTTTGTGCTCAATATTTGCCACCTGATAATCAAGGCGATTGCGTGCAAATTGCAGATAGGATCCGATACCACGCGTGAAGGCAGAATTGCCGAAATTATCGGACCCCAAATCTCTTTCCAGCTCATCAATTCTGTAAAAACCTTCCACATCAAAACGCTCCGACTCACGAGAGTTGAAAGCCGAAGTGATAAGTTTTAAGGTTAAATCTTTATTGGGCTTATAGGTGGAGGTAAGCGCTCCCATAAATGTTTCGAATCTGTTTTGCTCCTGCCCCTGAAAAAAAACCTGCAAACGCAAGGCTTCGTTGATGGTGCCAAAATCGGTGGTGCGGCTTTCAGGAATAACCCGATAATTGTTGAGTGCATAATTGCCAAGAAATTCGATAGACCAGTCTGTGGTAATCATATAAGAAACTAAAGCCTGAACATCTGCAAACGAAGGGCGATACTGACCTGATACATCAAGGCTATTGAGCAGATACTGTGTGGTTCGCTGTCTGGCTCCGATCATGTAAGACAATCTGGTTCCTCCGACAGCTCCTTCAAGGTGAAGGTTAGCCCCAAGTAGACTAGCACCGGCACTACCAGCAAATTTTACTGGGCGTTTATAATTGATATCGAGCACCGAAGACATTTTATCGCCATACTTCGCATCGAATCCACCGGCCGAAAATTTCAGAGCTGAAACCATATCAGGGTTGGCAAATGATAGACCTTCCTGCTGTCCGGCTCTGACCAAAAAGGGGCGATAAATTTCTACATCATTTACATACACCAGATTTTCATCATAGTTACCTCCACGCACAGAGTATTGCGAACTCATCTCATCGCGGGTAAACACACCTGGCATGGTGCGCAACATGGAAGTGATGCCATCGCCCGGTGTGGTAATTTTGGATGCAATCTTGGGGTCTAATGGTTTTAGCGTGGTGGTACGGAAATATTGATCACGGATTTCAACAACATTTCGGTCAAGAATAATTTCTTTGAGTCTAACATTCAACTCGCGTTTTTCGCCGGGTGCAAGTCGCACCTGAATAGTGTCTTTCTTATAACCCAGATAAGAAAAAATAATTTGCAGGGTTTCATTGGCCGGCACAATCAGTTCATAATTCCCGGAAGCATCTGTAGCCACGCCCAATGGTTTGAAGTAAATGGCTGAAACTATGGCCTGCTCAAGTGGTCTACTCCTATCTCCTGTTACTTTTCCAAATATCCTGGCTTTGTCCTGTGCTTGTATATTTGGCAGGCAAAGCAGCAAAGTAGCAAGCAGTCCAATCGCTCTTATAATTATAACTCCGTTAACCTTCAATTGCATTCAGGATAGCTTAAGGTCACTGTTTTAATTTTTTCGCTTAAAGTCGCCATTCTTCCATGCCTGAATAAATCTTGACCAAGCAATCGGGTTGAGAAGATTATTTTGTGGAATCTGACCTGCCGTATATAACTGCGACTGATAATTCTGCATGGTATTTCTATAATTCATACTGCCGTCCATGGGCATTTTCATACCCATATCTCGCATGCTT
>JBKBKN010000036.1:2930-21834 GCA_046294625.1 Flavobacteriales bacterium | reverse complement strand
CTTCATCAGCTTTCGCTTTGGCTAATGAATCTAATCGCGCTTTTTCTAAGGCCGCTAATCTTGCTTTTTCTGCGGCATCTTGTTCTGCTTTGACCCTTGCAAGTGAGTCTTGTCTAGCTTTTTCGAGTGCTTCTAGTCTAGCTTTTTCAGCAGCTAATCTCGCTTCTTCATCAGCTTTCGCTTTGGCTAATGAATCTAATCGCGCTTTTTCTAAGGCCGCTAATCTTGCTTTTTCTGCGGCAAGCTTAGCTTTTTCTTCGGCTTTTGCTTTTGCTAGTGAATCCAATCTTGCTTTTTCCAAAGCTTCTCTTTCGAGTCGCTCTTTCTCCAATGCAGCTAAGCGTGCTTTTTCAGCTTCTTCCGCTTCTTTTCGTTTACGTTCTTCTTCAGCCTTTTTAGCCTGCTCGGCAGCCAATGCTTCGAGACGGGCTTTTTCTTCTGCTTCTTTTCGTAATCTTTCTTCTTCGGCTTTTCTTGCTTTTTCTGCTTCTAAAGCAGCTTTTCTGGCTTCTTCTTCGGCAAGCTTCTTCAATCGCTCTGCTTCGGCTTCTTTGGCTTTTGCATCAGCTATGGAGTCTTTTCTTGCTTTTTCTCTTAAGCTTTTTTCTAAAGCAACTTCATCTTTTATTTCTTTAATGTGCTTGTTGGTTACCTTTCGGTAATCCTCCTTAAAATCAAAATTATTATCGAAGTCGCTGTACGAAACTTCATAACGAATATCAGATTTTCGACCTTCTATTTCCGGTTTAAGGTCGATATTCATTTCATAGGCCGGGAATCCTTCTTTAATTCGTTTTTTATCAACGGTGGTATTAATGGAAATGATGTTACCCATGTACCCATCTTTGCTGAAAATGATTTCGTACTCTTCGTTGAAGTCGAGACTGATTTTAAAACGACCTTTATTGTCAACTTTTATCTCTTGTTTGCGACCACCTTTTTTAATTACTTCAATTTTGAAGTTTAAGGTTACAGGGGTATTGCCTGTTGAGAAGATTCCATCAAAAACTAGTTCTTCTTTTTGCGCTTCGAGAGTGAAGGCAAAAAACAACAAAAAAATTGCAAGACAAGTATGTATGAATTTTATATTCATTCAGTCAATTCATAAGCTTAATGTGATTCGGAAATCCCTGAAATTCAGAATTTAAAAAAGCTCGAATTCGCTTGCAAAGGTAGTGGTATTTCTGTAAAAATCACGCATTTAAAAGGGATTAAAATTGTTAGGTTTTCAACAAGTTTTCACCTTATTTAACGTGATTGATGGGTTGTGAGTTTATTATAAAGTATGCGATTTCTTACAAGGCTTTTAGCTTCGTAAGAGCCATATCACTTACCGTATTGCCAATTGACAAGGAGCTAGTAGCGGCTGGTGAAGGGGCATTGAGTACATGAATCTGATTGTTTTCTTCAGCAAATAGAAAATCGTCAATCAAACCTCCTTCTTTATCGCAAGCTTGGGCTCTAACGCCTGCTTCTGCTGCTATAAGGTCGTCGATTTTGATTTCTGGAATCAATTCTTGCAATGCTTGCGTAAATGCTTTTTTCGAAAATGATCTTTTATATTCTCCCAAACCTGTTCTCCAGTATTTCAATGCAACTTTTCTAAAACCGGGCCATGCGAGCGCACCAAAAAAATCTGCTGCACTGAAATCTGTTTTTTTATACCCTTCTTTCTTAAAGGCAAATACGGCGTTAGGGCCTGCTTCTACATTGCCATCAATCATTCTGGTGAAATGTACACCCAAAAATGGGAAATTAGGATCGGGCACCGGGTAAATCAGGTTTTTTACCAAATGCTTAGCCCCGCCTTTCAACATGTAATACTCCCCTCTGAAAGGAATAATTTTTATGTTATGCTGTCGACCTGCAATTTTGGCAATTTCGTCGGAAAATAAACCGGCACAATTGATCAAGAGTGAACAAGAATAGGAGTTCTTCTGTGTTTTTACTTCCACTTCTTTGGAGTTGATCGATTTGATAGATGTAACTTTTTCACCACAGCTAACCTTTCCTCCAAAATCAGCGAACTTCTGAGCATATTTTTCAGCTACTTCGCCATAGTCAATAATCCCTGTGTATGGTACAAAAATGCCTTTTACACCTTTTACATGTGGCTCAATTTCATGAATTTTTTTCTCGTCTATCAATTCAATTTTATCAAGCCCGTTATCAATGCCGCGCGAATAAATCATATCCAGTTGTGGCAATTCTTCTTCTTTGGTGGCGACAATAACTTTTCCACATAAATCGTATTTTACATCCTGATCGTTGCAGAAATCCAGTAGCATTTTATACCCATCGATGCAGTTTTTGGCTTTAAGGCTACCCGGTTTATAATAGATGCCTGAATGAATCACACCACTGTTGTGCCCAGTTTGATGCTGGGCTAGTTGATTTTCCTTTTCAAGTACTAGAACTTTTAGGCTTTGGTTCTTTTTAATAAGCTGATAGGCAGTTGCTAGTCCAACGATTCCTCCACCAATTATAATAACGTCTTGCTTCATATAAATTTATCGCGAAATTAATACTTGCTTTGTTTTAATAAGCATTTTTTGATTTTAAAAGTTCGAAAGCATGCTGTAATGTTTCTTCGAAAAACAAAAAAGCAGCCCTAGAAATCAGGACTGCTTTACCAAAACACCGCTTTTTTTGTGCAGTTCATCAAAATAAATGAAGTCGTGCAAGCCGTCAACAAAACACGATTGCTGCACCTTAAAGCTGATAAAAACCTTAAAAAATTGATTTGAACCTGTTAGAACTTAAGTTTCTAAAACAGGCAACTTTTCACTATAGCGTGTCGAACACCATTGGATTAACTCATCGGCATCACAAGGAAGTAGCTTTGAGATGGCTTTTCGAAATTCTCGTTGAAAAAGAGTAGCATCGAAGCTAACTTTCTCCAGAATCATTTTGCTATACTCCAACATTGATAAACTCATGGCATTATACATTTTAAAGGTTCAACAATTTCATTCACAATCAAGGTGATTGAGATAAGAGCGTTTGTAAAACGTTTTTTAGTATAACTGCTTCATTAAGTTTGGATTAATTGTGATAATTTGAATATAATGTTGGAAAGTGTTAAATATTCACGATATGATCTCTGTAATATCTAAATCGAATTTTCTTAGGCATTAACGTTGGATGAAAGTGAATACGCATTTGTTCTTTAATTTTTTCACGCAGCAAAGCTTTGGACGAAGCATGAACTTGTATACACTCTCCTAATGCACGGGCATAGAAACTTGTTTCACTTTTTTCTTTCACCATGAAAATAATTTTGTCGCGCGTTGGTTGATCAGCCCAGTCATAAATCATTTTCCAGTGGAATGCAGCTCCTGCCATAACAAAGACATGAAAAACCTCATGATGACCTACCAAACCATGAACGAGATCATTAGGTTCCATGATTTCAATAATGGCTCCCACAGTGTAAAAGAATCCACCATAAAATCCATATCTTAAAAATCGGAAACCATACATGCGTAGCGCTCGAGCAAAAGAGATCAGCGCAGTCCAGCCAATCATTAAATAAATGATTATTTTCACATAATCAGGTATGGTATCAATCAACAATACGGTTACAAGTGTGCCAATCATTGCTATAGCCCAAATAAATATCAGCATGCCCCATCGCCACCAACCGCGAAAAAGAATATAATGAATAGGAGTTGAACTACCTGCAATCATGATAAATATGGCCGCATAGTCCATTCGTCTGAAAAACTCTCTGCTCATTCCCGGAGGGAGCGCATGAAAAATTCCACTCATACTGAAGGTGAACACCACACTTAGCATGAAAATACTTAATGTAATCATTCTCGGATAGTTGCCCCAACCTTTTTTAATGAGCATATATCCCAGGCTCATAGTGACAATAGCCGCCAGCAAATGCGTCCAGCTTGATATAGGTTGGTAGAATCCGAGCATAAGGAATGATTTTGATAAACTTTACGCTCGATGTATTGAAATGGTTATTCCTTAATTTGATAATTAAGTGATGATATCTTACATTGATTGGTAAGCTAATATGAATGGATGGTTTTTAAAAAATCACTGTTCTTACCAGTTTGTCTTTTGGCTGTATGGCCAAATGATCTATTTAAGTAAACCATTTGAATTGGAATTTTAAAATGTTTGCAAATTAAAATAGAATTGTGAGGGTAGTCTAATTTAGTTTTATTTTTGTCAAGCCTACTTATCAAAACATTTATGGAAGAAAACCCACTATTTGCATACCTTCAAGAAATTGGCCCTGTTTATGCGGCTTTGCTAGCTACGATATTTACATGGTTTCTCACCGCACTTGGTGCCTCTGTTGTTTTTTTCTTTAAAAAAATCCATAGGGGCGTATTTGATACCATGCTTGGCTTCACCGGAGGGGTGATGATTGCTGCGAGTTTCTTTTCACTTCTAGGTCCAAGTATTGATTATGCAGAGCAGATTTATCCTGATTACAAGTGGTTTCCAGCTGCAAGTGGATTTCTTGTAGGAGCGCTTTTCATTTATGCATTGGATAAATTTATGCCTCATTTACACATTAACTTCGGTGAAGGAGAAAAGGAAGGCATGAAAACTCAATGGCACCGAACTACACTGCTTTTGCTTGCTATCACCCTTCATAACATTCCAGAAGGGCTTGCTGTAGGTGTTTTATTTGGAGTCGCTTCTCTGTCTGATGGCAACCCAGAAATGTTTGCAGCTGCTGTTTCTCTAGCGATTGGCATTGGTTTGCAGAATTTTCCTGAAGGAATGGCTGTTTCTTTTCCGTTGCGAAGATCTGGGGTGAGTCGTTTCAGGAGCTTTTGGTATGGACAACTTTCTGCAGTAGTAGAACCAGTAGCCGGCGTTGTTGGTGCGCTTGCTGTGATTTACATGCAGCCATTCCTACCATTCGCTTTATCATTTGCTGCTGGTGCCATGATTTATGTGGTTGTAGAAGAAGTGATCCCCGAAACGCAACGCGATAAATACACAGATGTAGCGACACTTGGATTCATAGCAGGATTTATTGTAATGATGGTTTTGGATGTCGCACTTGGATAATATTTAAATGATTAAAAGAGATCAACTCAAGTCATTGATAGATTAGATTTTTGTGAAGAATGTGTTTAATGGATGTTAATTAATTTTTAATTTATTAAAGCTAAGCCAAAACATTTTTCGTAAATTTACGTCGAAATTAATATGGCTTATAGAGTAAATATTTACTTGTTTTTCTTGCTTTTAGGGTTGGTACAAGGGAATCTGTGGGGTCAAACGCCATCTATTAGTATCAATCCCGGAAATGATACTACCTTATGTATAGGACAGGTTTTGCCGCTAACGGCAACGGTTAATGGAACAGGTCCAGGAACTTCAAATTACACTGTTGAAAATATTCCTTTTGCTCCGGAGTCTAATTTAGGAACTACTATATCTCTATCGGACGATGCAATTTCGAATGTATTACCGATCGGTTTTACGTTTTGTTTTTTCGACAATCAATACACACAGTTCTACATTTCATCTAATGGCTGGATCGGTTTTTCGGCAGGTCAGCCTACCACGTTTACCACTGCAACCATTCCGAGCACTGCGGGAACGGTGCCAAAGAATTGCATTATGGGGCCTTGGCAAGACTGGCATCCCGGCGTTGGGGGTACGATCCGATATCAAACGATTGGTACAGCACCAAACAGAAAACTGGTGGTCTCTTACATCAATGTTCCGTTATTTTCATGCACTACTTTGTTTGGTACTTTTCAAATTGTGTTAAATGAGGGTAGTAATATCATTGAAAATCACATCACATCAAAACCTGGAACATGCTCATGGGCCAGTGGAACAGCTGTGCAGGGTATTCACAACCTAGCCGGAACAGTAGCGGTTGTAGTTCCCGGAAGAAACAGTACAGTATGGGCATCCAATAATCAATCAGTTAGATATGTGCCTTTTGGCAATTCAACTCCTACTGTTACCTGGACAATTAATGGCATCAATGCAGGTAGTGGACCTAATATTAACGCTTTTGTGACCAATGGTAACCCCAATCGCCAGTACGTAGCAAGAGCGCAGTTTGGTTGCAGCAATTTAATTATCTATGATACGGTGAATGTAACGCTGGGAAATGCGAGCGCCGATTTCACTGTTACTTCCCCTATTTGTTTATCAGGACAAAACTCAACCATTACTTACACCGGCAATGCGTCGGCTAATGCTACATTCACTTGGAATTTTGATGGAGGAACCATTGTTTCCGGCTCGGGTCAGGGTCCTTATCAAGTCTCCTGGGCTACTCCTGGCACAAAAAATGTTACGCTTACGGTTACTACGGCAGGCTGCCAACCCGGAACGTTTTCGCAGCAAGTGGAAGTGATTCCATTACCAACTTCTACATTTACAATACCTAATCAGACTTGTCAGAGCCAGAATACTACGATTCAGTATACCGGTAATGCTACAGGTGGAAATTTTAACTGGAATTTTGGTGGAGGAACAGTGGTTTCAGGAACAGGTGCCGGTCCTTACGAAATTTCATGGGATACACCCGGAAGCAAAACAATTACGCTGACTGTGACTGTTGGAGGTTGTGTTTCAACTCAAACAACGCAGAATATAACGGTTAATCCCAGCCCATCTTCAACATTTTCAGTTTCAGGGAATGTTTGTGTGGGGACAAATGCTACAATAACATACACGGGAACTGCAATTCCCGGGGCCACTTACAATTGGAATTTCAATGGCGGCACCATCGTTTCGGGCACAGGTGCAGGTCCCTATCAGGTTAATTGGGCCAATGCCGGAAATCAAACTGTTACTTTAACTGTCACAGGCAACGGATGTACTTCTCAGCTAACAACACAATCGCTAACTGTATTTCCTATTCCCTCATCTACATTTACATTGCCCGTTAATGTTTGTGCAGGAGCCAATGCGACTATAACCTACAATGGATCGGCAGGAACAGGAGCTACATATAACTGGAATTTTGGTGGCGGTACGATCATTTCCGGTTCAGGGCAGGGGCCATATCAGGTATCATGGAGCAATCCCGGCGCAATCAACGTGGCACTAAGTGTTACACAAAATGGCTGCATCTCTACGCAAACCACGCAATCCATTACGGTTAATCCAATCCCTACTGCGAATTTTACGCTACCTACCGGTGTATGTATCGGTGAAAATGCAACCATTAATTACACCGGAACGGCTAGTGCTGCAGCAACCTATAACTGGAACTTTGGCAATGGAACCATAGTTTCGGGTTCAGGTCAGGGGCCCTACACCGTTAACTGGCCTGCGATGGGCAATCAGATTGTTTCTCTCACTGTAGCTCAAAACGGTTGTACTTCTTCTGCCTTTAGTCAAACCATTCAGATATACGACACGCCATCACCCAATTTTACAGTCACCCCGGCAGTTTGTATTAATGAACCTGCAACGATTACTTACACAGGAACCGGTACCAACAATGGCACCTTTAATTGGAATCTTGGCGGAGGAAGTGGAACTCCATTAAATGGGCCTGGTAGTTTCAATGTTACTTTCGCCAATTCCGGTAATCAGCAAGTTTCATTGTCGGTGAGTGAAAATGGTTGCTCATCTGTTACCAATAGCCAGTCTATTACCGTTCATCCAATACCTACAGCAGCATTTAGTACATCTGGTCCGGCTTGTGTAGGAGAAAATTTCACCATTACCTATACAGGAAGTGCTCAGGTAAATGCTCAGTATAATTGGAATTTTGGAGGTTTAACTGTGGTTTCCGGAACCGGATCAGGCCCTTATACGATTAGTGGGTCCAATGCAGGCAACGAAAATATTACACTGTCAGTTACTCAAAACGGATGCACATCCAACACAAATACTGTTTCGCAGGTGATCAATCCAATTCCTACTTCATCTTTCACATTCGTATCGCCGGTTTGCCAAAATCAAAACAGTAATCTGAGTTATAACGGGCAAAATGCTGCTCCGGGAGCTACTTACACTTGGGTGATAGATGATCTGACTACAATCTCATCTACAAACAGTTCAGCTTCTCCTACATGGAACACTCCGGGGACTAAAAATGTCACTTTGACAGTTGTTTCATTAGGCTGTACTTCTACACCTACCACACATCAGGTGCTTGTAAATCCATTACCACAGGTCGATGCCGGAGCTGATGTTCAAACCTGTTCAGGTATTGCAACTTCATTAGGCAATGAGGTTTCGTTACCAGGAGCAATTTATCAGTGGTCCCCTGTTACCGGGTTGACTAACCCCAATGCAAGTCAAACAGAAATAATCAGAGAAAACAACACCAACAACCCGGTGAGTACTACTTACACGCTTACGGTGACAGATCAGAATGGTTGTACAGCGAATGATCAAGTTGTATTCACAGTGGTACACAAACCTGTGGTGAGTTTTAGTATTCCTGCAGGACAGTGTTTTGAAGGCAATTCATTTAACTTCGCTGCGCAGGGCAATTTCTCCAACTCTGCTATTTTTAATTGGGATTTGGGACCTAACGCAAATATTCAAAGTTCAAATTTAAGAGATCCATCAGGCATCAATTTTAACACTACGGGTCCACAGCAAATAAGCGTTTTTATCAATGATAATAATTGCTTGAGTGAAGTTTTTACATCTACCGTAAGCGTGTTTGAAGAACCAAATGCTGCTTTCGAAGCATTGAATACCGAAGGATGCAGACCATTGCAAGTTGAGTTTATCAATAATTCTACGGGTCCAGGAACACTTTCCTATACTTGGAATTATGGAAATTTTGTTACTTCCAATGCCATTAACCCGAAGTATGTTTACAATAATACAGGAACATTTGATGTCTTTTTGGTTGCTGTGACAGCCAATGGATGCCGCGATACCGTTTTCGTTGATGATTTGGTGAAGGTCTATCCTAATCCGGTGGCCATTTTCACTGTCAATAAAGAAGAAGTTACCTTGATCGATCCCACCATAAGGGTTACTTCTCTTTCGCTGAATGCAGATAATTGCTATTATTATTTCAATTCAGGGGAAGATTATAACGAGTGCAACTTTGTGCATACCTTCCAAGACACGGGCGCTTATTTACTAACCCATATTGTTTCCAATGATTTCGGTTGCACAGACTCTGTTAGTCGATTGATAAAGGTAACACTGGGATACAGAATATATATTCCCAATGCCTTTACACCTAATAATGACGGTCTGAATGATTTATTTATGGTCTATGGCGATGGAATTGAAGATTTTCATATTATGATTTTCAATCGCTGGGGAGAAATGATGTATCAGAGTTATGACATAGAAAGCGGATGGGACGGGCGCTACAGGATAGATTCAGGTCCTGCGCCAACAGGTGTTTACAATTATGTGATGACCATTCGCACAAAGGAAAAAGAATTCTTTACCTATCGGGGCTCTATTACCCTGGTTCGTTAATTCAGTCTCCGCAAACTTATTAATGTTGTTTAACTGCCGTCATTTTTTTGTTCAAATATATGTTCACCAACCTCTATATTTGTTATCTATTAAATTATCACACATCAAAGCACATAAACACACATGAAAAGAATCATTTACCCATTGTCCATGTTATGTATTGGACTCAATGCAGTTGCACAACAGGCGCCTGTTAATAGCAAAGTGCCAGAGCATGTACGTAAAAGAATGGAAACAATCAGCAAGATGAATTATCATACGGAGATTGAATTTCCATCGGAAATCATGCAAACTATTAATCCCACAGTTTCTGCCGGCACCAACAACGAGGGGTTGAATGAAGAAGTTATTGGTCGTACAGTTTATGATTTACAAACCAATAATTCGATCATGCACAGAATTGTGAACCATGGAGATGGAAAAATATCTGCGATATGGACATTTGGCAGTAATTCTCCTGGTTTTCCGGAGCGCGGAATGGCCTATAATCACAAAACAAACGGCGCTTGGATTAATAATCCTAATTATGCGACCGACATAAATAGTATTTCAAGAGTAGAAACTGAACGTTCCGGGTTTGGAAATCTAAATGTGGTAAATAGTGGCAGAGAAGTGATTATTTCACATCAAACTACTGTCACATCAACTGCAGCGACCATTAATACCGGTGCAGGAAATCAAAGCTGGAACTTCAATATCATGCCATCGGGAGATATTTTATGGCCAAAATCTCGAGTAGGTGGACCTGACGGTAAATCTATTCATGTAATTGCTTTAACAGAACCAGCAGGTGATAATTTTAATGGATCGCTTTTTGAAGGGATGAATGCGGCTTTGGTTTATAATCGCTCAACTGATGAGGGCGCAACGTGGGATAAAGTAAGAATGCTGATTCCGGGTATCGACTCTTCTCTATATGCTGGATTCAGCGGCGATGCATATAATATTGATGTAAAGGGTAATGTAGTGGCTGTAATTATTGGCGATTTGCGTCACAATGTGGCTCTATTCAAATCAATGGATAATGGCGAGACATGGACTAAAACGATTGTTCTCCCGTTCCCATTCGATGCGTTTACTGATGGCTTGACCGATGTGGATGGCGACGGAGTAGCTGATGAAATACCATGTGCTGATGGTACACTTTCTGTTTTGATTGATAACAATAACAAGTGTCATGTATGGTATGGAAACATGCGAATGACTAATTCAACTCCCGGACAAGGAACGGTGTCTTATTTTCCGGGTACTTCAGGCATAATGTATTGGAATGAAAGTTTCTTACCCGGACAGCTGCCTGTTTTGATTGCCGATTTAATGGACGACGATGGTGATGATGTTGTGAATGTGAGCGTTGCACCTTCCGGTCAACCTGCATCCTATCAAATGGGACTTACCAGCATGCCTTCTTCAGGAATCGATGCTGATGGTAATTTATATGTCGCCTATATGGCTGCTAAAGACAATTTGATCATCAATCAAAGATCTTATCGCCATGTGTATATCATCAAGAGCAGTGATGGCGGAAATACATGGACCGAGCCACTTGATGTGACACCGTTTGATGATTTTACAGAGTATGCTTATCCATCTATGGCAAGATTGGTTGACAACAATATTCACATTGTGTATCAAAGAGACGATCTACCTGGGATTGCATCGGCACCGAATGCTGCTGCCCATGATTTTGCTGTGAATGATATTGTTTATCAAGCCATTCCGAAAGATTTGGATTTGCGTGTAAATCATTTAACTAAGGCGGTTCATTCATTGAAAAGCTATCCGAACCCTACAACAGACTTGTTAAACATTGCATTTAATATTAAGAAGCCAATGAATGGGTGTCTATTGATTATGAATACGGTTGGACAAATAGTGTTTGCGCAGGACAATCAACGCTATGTAGCAGGTGAGCAATTAATTCAAATCAATGTGAATGATTTAACGGCCGGTATTTATTTTATCAATCTCCAAATGAATGATGGAAGCATCTTCACATCAAAATTCATTAAACAATAACTAAGCATTCAGTCATGAAAAAGCCCGGCCATTGGCCGGGCTTTTTTTATCTCAATGAAAACCGAACTAAATTAAAAACCAAAACCAGGTAGCATGCTTCCTGCAGCAGCCCTCATTTCAGTTTCATTCACATTGTCGGCTTGGGTAAGCGCATGATTGCAAGCCATTACTATATAATCCTGAAGTTCTTCAAGATCGGCTACTTTATGAAACGATTCACTGATTTGAACATCAATCAACCTTTTGTTTCCATTCATCACCACTTTTACCATTTCATTTGGTGAAGCACCGGTAACATGAATGTTGTCAAGTCTAGACTTGATCTCATCCATTTGTTTTTTCAATTGATTGATTTTGTCAAACATATATGATAAGTTAAGCAGTTTCTTTTATTGGCTTAGGTGCAGCAGAAAGTATCTCATTGTTGGCATAATCTGCATATTGCTCAAAGTTTTTAATGAAGCGGTTTGCCAGTTCATTTGCTTTTTGGTCAAAGAGATCTTTATCAGGCCAAATGTTTCTAGGGAATAGTATCTCCGGAGGAACTCCGGGACATGCAGTTGGTGTATGCAAACCGAAAACAGGTGATGTGATGTACGTTACATGATCGAGCTCACCATTTAACGCAGCGGTGATTAATGCACGTGTATAAGCAAGTTTTATACGACTTCCAATCCCATAAGGGCCACCACTCCAACCGGTATTTACGAGCCAAACGTTTACCTTATGTTCTTCTAATTTTTTACCAAGCAATTCTGCATATTTGGTAGGGTGGAGTGGGAGAAAAGCTTTACCAAAGCAAGCTGAGAATGTTGCCTGTGGTTCTGTAACTCCAACTTCAGTGCCGGCTACCTTAGCTGTGTAGCCTGAAATGAAATGATACATCGCTTGCTCCTTTGTGAGTCTTGATATTGGCGGTAACACTCCGAAGGCATCTGCTGTTAAGAAGAAAATATTTTTAGGAATGTTGCCAATAGATGGAACCATGATGTTGTCAATATGCTCAAGCGGATAAGCAACGCGCGTATTTTCCGTTTTCTCGATATTTCGATAATCAGTTGTGCGTGTACCCGGGAAATAATTTGTATTTTCGAGTAGTGCACCAAATTTGATTGCATTGTAGATCTGAGGTTCTTTTTCGGCTGATAGATCCACACACTTTGCATAGCAACCGCCTTCGAAATTGAATACGGAGTAGTCTCCCCATCCATGTTCGTCGTCGCCTATTAGTTTGCGATTGGGGTCTGCAGATAAAGTTGTTTTGCCCGTTCCGGATAAACCAAAGAATATGGCCGTATCTCCTTTTTCACCTACGTTAGCTGAACAATGCATGGAAAGTACATTTTTTTCGTGAGGTAAAATGAAGTTAAGCACCGAGAAAATGCCTTTTTTCATTTCACCTGTATAACCTGAACCACCGATAAGGATGATTTTTTTGGTGAAGTTGACGATGGTGAAATTGTGTTGTCTTGTGCCGTCAATTTCAGGGCTGGCCTTGAAACCCGGAGCACACACAATATGCCAATCGGGACTGAAGTCCATAATCTCTTCGCGATTAGGGCGCATAAAAAGATTATTAGCAAACAGATTTGACCAAGGCAATTCGGTAACCACTCTTATATTTAATCTGTATTTCGGGTCGGCACATGCATAGGCATCGCGCACATAAATTTCGCTTCCTTCGAGATAGGCTGTTATACGATTATAAATTCGGTCAAATTTTTCAGGGTCGAACGGCATATTAATGTCTCCCCACCATACACTATCACGTGTTATATCGTCAAGCACAACCAATTTATCTTTTGGCGATCGTCCGGTAAACTCTCCTGTGTCGATAGCGAGCGCTCCTGTGTCTGTGAGCGTACCCATACCGTTGATAATTGTTTCTTCAACGAGCTCAGCCGGTGTGAGATTCCAGTGGGCAATACCGATGTGTTTAAGTCCAATAGCGGAAAGATCGGAATGCCTTCCTTTGATGCCGTATTCCTGCATAAATGATGATTTTTAAAGAGTAACTAATTATAAATTCCCTATGACAAAAGTAAACAAAAATAAATACCTGACTTGCCCTATTTCCCTTAAAATATTAACGCTTATAGCGGCAAACCGCATTTTCGTTGATGTGCACAAATTTAGCCCTACGGGCTATTTCCATTACACTGTTTCTGAACGATTCTCTTTCGGTAGATTTCATTTGGCCGGTCTGTATGCAAAAATCCACTTCGCCTTCCCGACCCCAAGGTATACGGTCAACTTCCGGTTGTGATTTTCCGCTTTGCTTGTATGCATCTAGAAAAGCATCCATTTCTCCTATGATGTCCCAATCGGAACCACTACCAATGCTATAAAATGAAAAAACAATACTGTAGCTATTAGGCAGACTAACTTCTGTAGGATTGGGTTCCGGAGTATTCATGGTGTTGGCAGCATTTTTCTTGTTTTTGCAGGCACTAGTTGCAATTAAAATAACAAATAAAAAGCTGCTGATTTGATGTAGTTTCAGGTATTTAGGTTTCATAAATTACTAAAATCTTAAATTCAGAAGATTATAGACCATGCACAGTTTGTAGGGTGTCTGATGAAGTTTCCCGAATTTCTGAATTTTGTTCTTTGGTATTCAAATCAAAATTAATGCCGTAAAGTTCACCATATTTTTTCTGAATATATGCATTAAAGAATTCCGGATTGAGTTTTCGCCCTGTGATATTTTGGCAAAGATTACCTGAACTCATCAGGCGTCCTTTTGAATAGATATTGGTTTTCAACCAGCCAATGATATCCTTGAACTGTAAATTTTTTATGTGTGATTCATAATCGGACATTTGATCTGACATGATTTTTTCGAACTGTGCGGCATAAAGACTTCCAATACTATAAACCGGGAAATAGCCAAAGCTTCCGTGTGCCCAATGTACATCTTGGAGAACACCTTCAGCAATATTATTAGGGGTTATATTCAAATACTTCTGATAAGCAGCATTCCATGCGTCAGGTAGTTCTTTGGGTTTTATTTTGCCTTCAAAAAGCATTTTTTCAATATCATATCGGATCATGATATGGTAATGATAAGTAAGCTCATCAGCATTTATTCTTATCAAGCTAGGACTGATATGGTTTACAAGTTTGTAGAATGTATCATTAGATATATCGGAAAATTGAGCCCCAAAATTATTGTCGAGCAAATTCCATAGATTACGAAGAAAGGGAATGCTTTTGCCTATATTGTTTTCGAAGTACCTTGATTGCGATTCATGAATGGCAATGGAGCAAGCTTCGCCACTTGGTAGGCCATAGTCTAGCTCGTTCAAGCCTTGCTCATATACTGCGTGACCTACTTCATGTATGGTGCTCCAGAGCATTTCCATGAAATTGTTTTCATCAATTCTGGTTGTAATGCGCACATCCGTAGGAGACATTGATACCGTAAACGGATGCGTGGATAGATCTTTTCGTCCTATGGCATATTGATAGCCTAGTATTTTACTAACTTCTATTCCTGTTTCCCATTGTTTTTGGTGAGAGAACAATTCCTTGTTTAGCAGATCCGGTAATATGTCTTGAGCCTGAACGATCTTTGGGATTAAATCTTTTAAAATGATTTTGAGTTGGCTAAAAATTCTATCCGTTTCATCTACTTTCAGACCTTTATCAAACTCATCGAGCATTACATTATAAGGGTGCTCGTCAGGAGAGATGAATTCCGCTTCTTTATATTTCAGGTCTAATATTTTGGTGAGGTAAGGTTTGAAAAGATTAAAGTTGTTATTTGTGCGTGCATCCTGCCAAGCATGAAAACTTTCACTGATGGTTTTATTCAGCTTCTCTACATGCTTAGCCGGCAGCTTTTCGAGACGGTTTAGGTCATGAAGTGTTACCAACACATTGTTCTTCTCTTTGGTTCCATCAGGCAATTGATCGATCAATTTCTCGCAAAGTGATCGAAAACTTTTTTTACATAGTAAGGTATGTGTCAGACTATTGAGCGTACCGATTTGTCTTGCTCTGGTGCATGCTGCATTTAGCGGCAAATAAGTTTCCTGATCCCAGTGAAGCAGGGCAAGCGCACCTTTTAAGTCAGCAATTTGCCTTAAGTGTTCTGTATATTTATTATAAAGTTTATTCATTAAGCACGGTTATTTTTTGGTTTTAAAAACATCAAGGCTAGTGCTATCCAGCCTGCGATGAGTAATATGCCTCCAAGGGGTGTAATAAGTCCTATAGCAGAATGATAGTTTATTTGTTGATATTTAAGCAAAATGAGTACGTAGATTGAAAACGAAAAGCAGATAATTCCTGCAATAAATAGCTGGTGAATGTATGCCGGTATTGAAACTTTACCACTATGCTGAAAAAGACCAAACATCATTAACAGCAAGGCATGATAGAACTGATACCTTACTGCTGTTTCAATGCTTTTAAGGCTCCGTTCATCCAATATTTTTTCCAGAGCATGCGCTCCTAACGCACCAATCACAACGGCAAGCGCACCAAATAGAGCAGACCAAACAATGATTTTATTGGAATTCATCATAACACTTGATTTCAAGTAATTTTAAAACCCTTCTAACCCTACAATTACTGAAATTTCGACATTTACTTTTCGTGGAAGCTCAGCCACCTGAACCAATTCACGCGCAGGATGCTCATCGGTGAAGTATTGCGCATACACTTCGTTGATCGCATTGAAGTCATTGATATCTTTCACAAAGACACTCGATTTGAGTACATTTTTGAATGTGCAACCCGCTTCTTCCAAGATGGCTTTTATGTTTTTGAGCACGCATTCGGTTTCTTTGCGTATATCGTCGGTGATGAGTTCACCACTTATTGGGTCAATGGCTATTTGTCCTGATATGAACATTATTCCATTGAAAATAACTGCTTGATTATATGGACCAATAGGCTTTGGGGCTTTGTTAGTATTGATTATTTTTTTCATACGCACGAATCTTCTTTTGATGTTTTGGTAAAGGTTTTCATGCAAATATATAGTTATTGTGAAATTAAAATACTGCTGATTATTCCGCTGATATCAGTTGATAATTGCTTAAAATCGCATTAAATTGAAAAATATCATCAAATTGCCAATACATTTGAAGCATTCAATTTAACAATGGCTGCAACACTTATTTACAATGCTTTGATTTGCAACGAAGGCAAGCAATATACGGGATTTGTGTATATTAATCAAGAATACATTGAAGCAACAGGAGAAGGAAATGCTCCGGATGAATGGTTTGAAAAGGCTCAAATAAAAATGGATGCTAAGGGCATGTTATTGTTACCAGGATTGATTGATGATCAGGTGCATTTTCGGGAGCCGGGGCTCACATACAAAGGTGATTTGTTTACCGAATCGAGAGCTGCTGTGGCAGGTGGAATAACTACCTTCATGGAAATGCCAAATACGATACCAGGTGCGGTGACCGGCGAATTGCTCGAACAAAAGTATCAGCGGGCTTCAGAAGTTTCTTTAGCCAATTATTCGTTTTTTATGGGCACTACGAATGATAATGCAGATGAAATACTTAAGCTGGATTATTCTAAGATTTGTGGCATTAAGATTTTTCTAGGTTCTTCAACCGGAAATATGCTGGTGAACAATTGCCATCAGATCGAAAGATTATTTAAAGAAGCTCAGGTTCCTATTCTTACGCATTGCGAAGATGATGTTTTGATTGCAGAAAATCTTAAACGAGCGAAAGAGCAGTATGGCGATGATATACCACCTCGAATGCATCCGGTTATCAGAGATGCGGAGGCTTGCTACAGGTCATCATCGCAAACAGTGGAGCTTGCACACAAGCATGGCACGCAACTGCATGTGCTACATATTAGTACCGCTCGAGAATTGTCGCTATTTGAGCCCGGACATGATATTGAAAGTAAGAAAGTAACAGCCGAAGCCTGTGTACATCATTGCTGGTTTACTGAGCATGATTATGATAGCAAAGGCAATTACATCAAATGGAACCCAGCGGTGAAAAGTCTTGCAGACCGCGAAGCCATTCGAGAGGCAATCCGAACAGGACGAATAGATATTTTGGCAACTGACCATGCGCCACATACTCACGAGGAGAAGTCAAAGCCCTATACTCAAGCACCGTCCGGGGGGCCTTTGGTGCAGCATGCACTGCAGGCATGGCTCGAACTGGTCGATCAAGGAGTGTTGAGTCTGGAACTGTTAGTGAAAAAAGCTTGTCATCATCCGGCTATTCTTTTTAAGGTGCATAAACGTGGCTTCATCAGAAAAGGGTATTACGCCGATTTGGTATTGGTGAACAGAGATGCTCCATATAAGGTGAGTACCCAGAATATTTTGTACAAATGCGGCTGGTCGCCATTTGAAGGACATACTTTTAATAGCTCGGTTCATCAAACTTGGGTTAATGGAAATTTAGTGTATGATCAAGGGAGAATAATTGATGAAAGCAAAGGAAAGCGCCTTATTTTTGAAAGATGATTTTTCGTTGTTTTTTGAACCGATTTGTTTTACTCAGTTTTGTGTTGCTTGGAATGTTGTCGTCCTGTGGCAACAAAGGAAGTAAGGTGCCAAATGATGTGATTCCACCTGAGCAGATGTCGGAAATCATTCTCGAATTTAGTTTGGTAGATGGGGCTCAGAATGTGAGCTTTTCAGCTGGAAATGCACAGGTTTTCGAGTCAGATGTTTTTTACAGAGCGGTTCTGCACAAGCATCAAATCACTAAAGATTCGCTCATGCAAAGCATCGACTGGTATGCACAAAACATAAAATTACTAATGACAGTGTATGAAAGGTCTATTCAGAAATTAGATAGCCTGCGCACTTCTCAGAGCTTAGACGATCAGCTCAATCCATAAGTTTTAGTTCCAATGGTTTACCAGAACACGCATTTGGAAATGCAATATTGAGCCATTGGCTTATGCTTGGGGCAATATCTTCAACATGCACCTTGGTTGAACTTTTTCCTTTTGGAATTTTCCAGCCCATAAAAAGCAGGGGTACATGTGTATCGTAGCTATGATTGCTACCATGAGTGGTGCCGGTGGGTGGATAATCCATCCAGGATGGTTCTAGCAGAATCAGCAAATCGCCTGAGCGCTTTGGCATATATCCACGCTGGATTTTTCCGATATTTCCATCTGAAAGACATAGAAAGCGGATGTTTTCTTTTCGGTAAACATCTTGTACACCTTGGTGATTCAGAATAAAGCGTTCACAATAACTCAACAAATTTTCATAGTTAATCGACTTTTCAAAAACATCTGTTTGGTTGAAATACACCTGGTCATTGTTCATGCTCAGAATTAATTTATCAGAACCAAAAATACTCTTAAGCTCAGCATTGAGACTATCTTTAATTTTATTAAAATCGATATAGCCCGCCGGCATTTTCTGGTCACTTAGGTAAGAAGGATTTCTGGCACCACCGTGGTCGGCGGTAAGAAAAATCATACAGTTGTTCATACCTATCCATTGGTCTATAAA
>JBKBKN010000036.1:0-2832 GCA_046294625.1 Flavobacteriales bacterium | reverse complement strand
AGTTAAACAACTCTTCTAGATCGCGGTCGAGTCGCAAATAGGTGTCTTGCGTTTCTATGGCATCAATGCCAAAATTATGACCTACATAATCAGTACTCGAAAAACTTACGGTGAGCATATCGCAGGCATTTCCTTTACCTAAATTTTCGCCTTTGATGGCGGCAATAGCCACGTCCTTGGTTAAACTATTTCCGAAGGGAGTAACCCTAATCACACCTTTGCCAGTGGCTTCGGCAAGTTCTTTTAAATTGTAAGGGAAAACAGGTTTCTTTTTTCCTTTTAGAATGCCTTCGTATGAATTGTCATCAGGCAGGCTTGATGTATATTCTTTAAGGGGTAATAGCGGTTTCCAGGTTTGACCGAGGTAGTTTTCTGTTAGATTTAAAGCGTTGAAATCGTTTAACCACTTTGGCAATTCATTATGATAAAAGGTGCTGCTGATCCACTCTCCGGATTCACCATCGAACCAATAAGCATTGCCAGTGTGACCGGCGGGTAATATCGACCCACGATCTTTTAATGCCACACCCACAACTTTCGATTGAAAATTATTAAATAGCCGGAGCTCGTCGCCAAATGTTCCTGAAATCATGTTTCGAGGCGACATTTGTCCGGTTTTTTCTTTGAATTTTTTCGGCATCATTTGTTTTGGCGCATTTTTCGACGCAGCCTTTTCAGGGCTTCGTACGGCACTCACGGTAGCATCTTCGGTGCAATAGATGTTGTTGTCTTTTTCTCTCGAAAACCAATCGTTGGAAATAATGCCATGTCCGGATGGAGTGGTGCCGGTGAAAATGGTGGCATGCCCCGGTGCAGTGTAGGTGGGAACGAAAGAATAGTGTGTATTGGTAAAATTATAGCCTTGACTTACAAGTCGTTTAAATCCACCATCGCTGTAGTGCTGCCAATATCGGGAGATGTAATCCGGTCGCATTTGATCCACGACGATTCCTATTATAAGTTTTGGATGATCTGGATTTTGGGATTTTGCTTGTTGAGTGGTGAAAAGGGAAGCGAAAAGTATTACGAATGAGGAATATTTAAACATGATGCAAAAATAAGCCTATAGATTATTCGATGTGTGATTAAATCATTATCAAACGATTTTCTGCACTTGTTTTACTCAATTTTAAAAGTCGGTTTCTGCTTACGTGTGGTTAATTATCGGCTAATAATAAGACGCTGGCTAATGGTGTTACTCTTTGCATTTTTTGCCTGAATTATGTAGACACCATCAGAAAGCTTCGATGTGTCAATTCGATTGATAGGGGCTTTAGGCATAGAAGAAACAAGCACTTTTCCAGTTATATCTTGAATAATAATTTGTGTTATGTCTTCTGTTGATATGAACTGGATCTCATCCGTTGCCGGATTTGGAAATACTCTAAAGTTGAATTTATTTATTTCATTGATAGCCAATGGGTCATCGCAAATTAAATCGTTAATGTAAGCCCAGATTTGCGTGTTTAGTAGGTACGGAACAGGCACGGTGGTGGGTGATTCGCCCATTCTAATGATAATTAGATTTTGAGAAGGAACTACAGATAAAATTTGGCCATCACGACCCAGAGCTGAATACATATCAGCAGGAGCATTAGGAAACAACTGTCCAGGGATAACAAACTGAGAACCCGGAACCATATAATTTTCATATCCATTAAGCCACCACAAGTAACCATAAGAATTATTGAGTGACTGCGATCGGGTGATCATATTTTGAAAGTATTGCTGATCGGTCATGATTTGGTTACCATTCCAATTGCCATTATTTAACATGAGCAGACCAAATCTTGCCATACTTCGTGCGTTGCTAAAGAATACATTGTTAAATCCCACATTGATAAATAAGCCACCCATACCGATTGGTTGTCTTAATCTCGTATGAGTGAAATTGTTAAGTGTCATGCCAGTGGCATTTGCAATAACCTGATCGAGTAGAGTATAGGGTGCATTGTGATAGGACCAGCGTGTGCCGGCATCGGCTAAGTATTTCAAACAAGTGTCAATGGTGCAATCCAAATCCACGCCACTGTCTTGCAACCCGGTAGTCATAGTGAGCTGATGCCAAACTGTGATGAGTGCTTCTTTATCTTCAGGAGCCACAGTCCAGCCCTGACCAAGATAAGTTGAAGTGGGATTTTGAATGTTTAGAAAACCTTCTTGCTGAGCCATCCCGGTCATAAAGGCAGTAAGCGTTTTACCAGCTGATGCCCAATACCAATTCGAACTCATATTGTGGTCGTTGAAATATTGTTCGAGTACTATCTTTCCGTCTTTGAGCACCATAAATGCTTTGGTTCCATTGACATTTAGGAAGTCGTAAAGGCTATCTATTTTCCGTTGGCACCAACCCAAACTTGCAGGGTCGGTGGTTTCCCAAGTATTGCCTGTTAAAGGTGGAAAATATAAGTTTTGTGCATTGGTGTTTATGCTGAAAAACAAACCAATGATGAGCAGGTATTTAGTCAGAATTTTAACCACTGTTAAGAGACAAGATTAGTGAAACTTGGTTTAAAAGGATTGAAAATTATTGATGCGCTCGGTATCATTTCCTGTTGTATCTCTTTTGAGTTTTATGGGAATCCAGATTTCTTCTTCCGAACAAGGGTCATTGTTTTTGTGTTTGCTACCTAACACTTCAAAATGTGGCCTATCATCGTTTTGGCGCTTGGCTCAGTGGCGGGTTTCGGAGCACAAAACTGTCAACCAGCACTGAACTTGAATAGAAGCACAGAGCTTCATTTAAGCACTGTACCCTCTTTTTTGCCAAACGCCTGTTATGCCTTCGTTGTTCTCTTTCGTCCGTTGTCATTTCGCTGTCCAAATTAGTTG
>JBKBKN010000035.1:23451-23740 GCA_046294625.1 Flavobacteriales bacterium | reverse complement strand
AGTAGTTTTTCCACCAGCGCATGCGGAACATACACCGCACCGGACGGAAATGTTTACACTACTTTGGGAATAAAGACGGCAACCATTCCTAATGCAGCCGGTTGCAACAGTTTGATTACCATTGATTTAACCATCGTCAGTATTGATATTTCATTAGCAGCCAATGGAAATGTGCTATCATCGAACATGCCCGATGCCGAATATCAGTGGCTTGATTGTAATAATGCTTTCGCTGCCATAGTTGGTGAAAACAGCCAAGGCTATACAGCGGATAACAACGGCTCCTTCA
>JBKBKN010000035.1:0-23441 GCA_046294625.1 Flavobacteriales bacterium | reverse complement strand
TCACAGTAGAAATCAGTCTGAATGGATGTGTAGATACATCAACTTGTGTAAATGTAACATCGGTAGGAGTAGTTGGTCTATCTCCTGAGCAGGTAATCAAAATTTATCCCAATCCCGCAGAAGATTTTTTTCTAGTTGAATTTGTTACCCCAAAAGCAAACGTATTCATTGAGCTGATAGATATAAGCGTAAGAAAGCTATTTAGCAAACGTTACCACCACCATCAATTATTAGAAATTCCATTATTAAATGTGGCTAAAGGGATGTATTTTTTGAGAGTCAATTCTAATGAAAAGATATCACTACATAGCGTCATTAAACAATAGAGATCTATACTTTCAGCAAGCTTATGGACATCTTATGAGCGTTCAATGGGAAAAACAATGGTAGTTTGCAGTGATGGTTTGAGCTGGCATTCTTATGAGGCAATCAACTTTATTAGTAAAAGCAAATGCTGTAAAACCATTATTGTAATTGTGGTGTCTTTCTTAATTTGCTCATATCATAACTTTGATGCTCCAGCCTTGAAAGTATTTGCTGATACGTATTTTCATCCATTTTATGCGTTCGTGAAAGAATCCATAAATACTGTCGATTAGGATGACCAACTACGCCATAGTTGTAGTCAGCAGCCAAATCAATGATCCAGTATTTCCCTCTGAATGGCCAAAAAACTGAACCTTTAATTTGGCAATGTTGGAATGCTTTTCTACAAATGCTTTGCCTTTGATGTATATTTCTTTACCTGTCAAACTGTCTTTCCAGCATCTGTTCTCAACGATTACATATCCTCTTTCACTTAAAGTATATTCAGCTGTAGTGCAATGACAACCTTTTTGAAAGCGCTGTGGAAATGAAGCTATTTCGTACCACTTTCCGGCATACCTTTCTAAATCCACAAATGATACCGTTTTAACACAAATGATACCGTTTTAAGTGGTTAAGCGTTGCAACTCAATGAACTAATCATTATTAAATGCAATAAACAAATTTTGAACCTTGATTGCCATTTCATTCTGTTGTTTGCTTTATGTGACAAGTTGATTTAATTAAGGTTGCAATCAAAAACACTTATTGTTAGACAAACTTAGACTTTCCAATGCTTTCTCCCTTTTCATTTTCGATTAACACTACATACAATCCGCTATTCAGATTAGAAACATCAATCCTATTGAAAGAGTGATTGAGAATGAATCGACCATACATATCGTAGATTTTCACTTTTCGAAAAACATTGCAATCAATCATCAAAATATCACTAACCGGATTAGGGTAAATTGTAATTGACGGAACATTAGCCATATCTGCAATTCCTACCGCTTCGCAGGAAGAGATTGTTGTTTTCAACTCTCCGTCGCTGTTCATTTTGTTTAAAGTCCATTTTTCTGATTCTTAGAGATTGAACGAGTAATAAATTTCAGTTCCATTTATACTCCAAACTATGAAATAATAATAAGTGCCACCGCTTGAAGCAGTAATAAACTCACAGTTTTCAACAGTAGTGTCAGCATTCACAATATCACTTCCATTATTATAACCTACAATTTCAGAAGTTGAACAAGCAATTTTTGTGCTGTCAGTAGAGAAACTTAATCCACTTTCCATATATCCGAAGCCATTTGGAGGGGTGATATCAACGATATTGCAGCCATTTAAATCCATTTTTGCGATATGGTTATCCGCATTGTAACCTTTCAGAAAATAGATGGCAGTGCCTGATAGACTATACACATGTACCGACTGCTAGTAAGCCCCAGGAAAATTGGTTAATTGTTGTCGAATGCTACCGTCTATGGACATGGTAAAAATTTCAGAATAAACTTCAGCATCCCAAGCTTCAAACACAATCGTTTGACCATCGGGAGAGAAATTAGGGTATCCATCATGAACAGAATTATTTGTCAACTGAGTTTGATTCGAACCATCTAAATCCATGATCCATATTTCTGATTCAGCATTATAATCGCCTGATTACCAAATCACTTTTGTACCGGCAGCATTTGCCTTAGCAAAATAATTATTACTATTGCTGGTTGTTAGCCTTTGCAAATTGCTGATGCCATCAGAAGTAGACCTGTATATTTCGTAATTTCCTCCAGACCCATATCGATCAGATGAGAAATAGATCCATTGTTCATCTGCTGGTACAGAAATAAATAAATTATTACATTCCTGAGCATAGAAACGAGCATTTAAAAGTAAAAGAGTGACTACTACAAAGTGTTTGATTTTCATTGCTTGTTTTTTCACAAAGGAATGCGAAACAAACTTCAGAATGAATGATATCAGTCATTCAATTCAATGAAAATTATCATTCAGTTGAGTTGAGATGAATTCAGTTTCATCCACCATCAATGTATAACATTTGGCTGATTTGCCGCAGCTATGAACGAATGATTATTTCCGATTATTTACAAATCCCGTTTATACCTAGCCGCTATTTAATTCATGACAAGCAAGGCGCAATAAACATGTTGTTAGGCAATTAAAAAAAGCATAATACATAGCAGGTTAGCTGACAGATTATTGCTTAACAATTTTAACTAAGTGAATCTTGCCAGCTAAATCAGACTTTAAGAAATATAAACCGGAAGAAAGGTACTCCATATCAATGCTGATGGCATGATTTTCTTTTGTGAGCGCAATGTTCATAACAGATTAAGCGACAATTATGAATCATAGTTTACAATCGGAATCAATTCTTTTTTATTTTTACAATGATGCTTTGAAGATTGATGTTAAAGTGAACACGATTTCAATTATCGCACTTTTAAAAAACTGGCTTGCTCATCTATTACAAATTAGAACTAAAACCAATCAATTCTCATATAAAATAATACAATACCTTTGGCAAATACCCATAATCAGCATTACTCATGAAAAAGATTTTCATTTTAATAATTTCTTTGGTACTTATCATTTTCGCCTTCTTAATCATTAATACACTCCGCTATCCCTTCGCTGAGCTTCCCAAAGAGCAAATCGAACCGACTGAAGTAGAAGTTTCCGAACACAGCGTGCGAAGATTTGCCGATGGACTTAAAATTCCTACGGTTTCAAATGGGGATACTTCACTAGTAGATTATACTGCTTTCGACAATTTTCTGCAATATGTTAATGAAGCATTTCCTTCAGTATTTGAACATCTTGATGATACTTTGATTAATAATTACAATATCGTGCTACGCTGGAAAGGAAAGCAAAGCAATCTTGCTCCGATACTATTTATGGCACACTACGATGTGGTGCCTCCCGGACCACATGAGGATGAAGAAGATGATGCCGGGCAGAGCTTTTTCAACTTTCACGATGATGCTTTACCACCTGCAACTGCAGAAGCTGAAGCTTGGGAACACGGCCCATTCTCAGGCATGGTAACAGGCGGACGAATATACGGACGTGGTGCACTCGACATGAAAGGTGTGGTTTTTTCTTTGTTAGAAGCTATTGATGCTTTGGTGGAACAAAATTTCAATCCTGATCGTGATATTTACTTCAGCTTTGGACCCGATGAAGAAGTGGGTGGTTTGTTGGGCGCAGCTAAAGCTACTGAATATTTTAAAAGCAAAGGTCTGAAATTTGAAGCTATTTATGATGAAGGAGGTATCATTGCCGCACCAGGAACAGTTAAAGGCATCAACCAAAACATTGCCTTTGTTGGATGTGCCGAAAAAGGTGTGGTATCATATAAAATTGCTGTAAAAGGTCTTGGTGGACACTCTTCCATGCCACCACTTGAAACTTCACCCGGTAAAGCTGCTATCATTATGCAACGATTGGAGCAAAACCAGATGAAACAGCGCATTATTGGCCCGGTGGAAGGATTTTTACAGGTGGCCGGCGCAGGAATGAGTTTTATGAGTCGTATGGCCATTGCCAATCGTTGGCTGTTTGAAGGTGTGTTGATGAAACAATTGGAAAAACTGCCCCCTTCCAATGCTTTGACGCGCACCACCACTGCCATCACCATGCTTAAGGGTAGTGACGGTTCCAATGTGCTACCGCAGGAAACAGAAATTGTAGTGAATTTCCGCATTCTTCCGGGCGAAACGTCGAAAGATGTTTTGAAACACATTGAGAAAGCCTGCGAAGATTATGATGTCAGCATTAGCGAATTTCGTATAGCAGTTGAGCCTTCTCCCCTCTCGCCCACTGATGGAAAAGCTTATGAAAAACTTTTATCATCTATTCAAAGACTTTATCCCAATGTGATTGTTTCGCCCTATCTCACCATTGGCGCCACCGACTGCAAGCACATGACTGAATTGAGCGATCGTATTTATAGATTTATACCGGTGGTATTGTCCGAAGCAGAACAGCGAAGCATTCATAATTTTAATGAATACATCAGCATCGCCAATTTTGGCAGAATGATTGCACATTACAAATATTTAATATCGGAATTTGATCGCTGATTGAATTTCAGGTGGCTGTATGAATACTTTGTTGATCTCGATAGTCTTATTCTATTGCTTGATCAAGAACAATGATGGTGTAAAAGACGGGAAAATGTAATGGTAAGTAAATAAAAGAGCACTCTCCTCCGGGAGAGTGCTCTTTTATTTACTTACCCAACCTTAAATGCCTAAATGCGCTCTTGTTTCCTTGAGAATGTCTGCTGTTATTTCTTTGCTTGCAGACTCGGCATAGATACGCAGCAATGGCTCTGTTCCCGAAGGACGAATCATCACCCAGGTATTATCATCGAAAAAAAACTTATGACCATCTAGGTCTTCCACATTGCGCACCTTGAAAGAGCCAAATTGAGTGTAAGCTCCTTTCTTACAATTCTCTACAATCTCCAGTTTTTTTGCCTCCGGCAAATGCACATCGTTGCGATCAACAGCAAATGGACCAGTAATTTCATACACTTCTTCAATGAGCTGATTGAGTGTTTTTCCACTCTTGGCCATAAACTCCCAAATCACCAAGCCCATCCAAATGCCATCGCGTTCTGGAATATGTCCTTTAATGGCAATGCCACCAGATTCTTCTCCACCCAACAGCACATCTTCTTTTATCATGATTCCGGCAATATATTTGAAACCGATTTTTACAATTTCAAAATCAAGGCCATAATGCTTACAAAGCTCCTTGATTTTTACAGTTGATGAAAAAGCTGTGCACACCTTTCCATGCATATTTTTATACTTTTTCATATAATGAATCAGCAGCAGGATAATATGATGAGAATCAACAAAATTGCCTTCATTGTCAAATAAGCCTATACGGTCGGCATCTCCGTCGGTGGCTAATCCACAATCAATATTTCCTGATAATTTTATCATTTCTGAAAATTCAGTTAAGTTCTTCAATATGGGTTCGGGTGCCACCCCGTCGAAAGTTGGATTGTGCTCGCAATGGAGTAAGGTCACCTCTGGTAGCAACCGGCGAATCACATTTTGGCCGGCACCATACATTGCATCGAAGGCGAACTCAAGCGAAGAATTTCGAATGGCTTCTAAATCGAAGTTTTTTTCAATTTGATCGCAATACTCTTGCTCTAGATCAACATATTCAATCATACCTTGAGCAATGAATTGTTCCAATGATAAACTTTTCAAATCAATATCGAGCTGTTCTTTGATGTGCGATTCAACTTCTTCGATTTTATCCGGCAAAAGTGGACCGCCATAACTTCCTTTGAGTTTAAAGCCATTGTATGCAGGCGGATTGTGGCTTGCAGTTATAACTACACCAATCGAAGCATTGTGGTTTACATTAGCCAATGAAACCATAGGCGTGGAGACAAAACCTCTCGCCAAATACACTTTGATATTTTTTGATGCGAGCACTTTTGCAGTGGTTTCGGCAAAAAGCTCACCTGCAAATCGACAATCGTGCCCTACGACCACTGAAGGATTTTCAAAGTTGCTGAGTAGCCAAATACCCGTAGCATCGGCTACACGAGCCACATTTTCTACTGTAAATTCATCAGCAATAATAGCTCTCCAGCCGTCGGTACCAAATTTGATTTTTGTTGCCATAGTTTTTATATTTTATCGTCTTATATTTCTCTTGTTCAATGCCTTATGATATTTTCGGGCATTAGTGAGGTGTTGATTATAATCGTTGGTAAATGTATGATATCCTGAGAAATCATCGCGGGCGCAAAAATAGAGATAGTTATGTTTTTCATAGTTTAACACTGCATCAATACTTTGCTGTGTGGGTAAATAAATTGGCCCCGGCGGCAAACCTTTCACTTGATAAGTATTGTAGGGAGATGGGTGCTTAGTGTCTGCTGTGCTCAATCGCTTAATCGTAAAATCACCAATACCGAAGATAACGGTTGGATCGGCTTGCAAAGGCATGCCAATTCTAAGCCTGTTTAGATAAACTCCTGCAACCTTTGGTTTTTCGTCTACTTTGTGAGTTTCCATTTGCACAATAGAAGCCAATGTACTCACTTCGCCCGGAGATAGCCCAAGCGCTTTTGCTTTTTGAATACGATCTGCATTCCAAAACTTCTTGTAGTAGCTGTACATTCGTTCTATAAACTTTTCATTGGTTGTGTTCCAATAAAATTCATAGGTATTGGGTAAAAACAGACTTATGGCTGTGTATTTATTTAAGCCAAACTTAGCCATGTAAATATCGTCGTTCATCAATTTCATTAAACCTGCGGAGTCAGCTTCTAGTTGACGGCCTACTTTTCCGGCCAACTCCGCCTTGGTGCGAATAGAGTGCAGAATAACTTTTACCGGCTCTTGTTTGCCTGAGCGCAGCAGCAAAATCAAATCCTTGTTATTCATCCTGTCCTTGATCAGGAATTTACCCGGTTTAACGGATTCACTATACCTCAAATATTCTGAAAGCCAGATAAATGAAGCCTTATCTCTAATCAATTGTCTTTCGACCAATTGATTTACCACATCGGTAAACGTATCGGTCGTTTTGATATATACGTATTCTGTTTTGCTATTGCCCAGAAAAATATTCGGTCTGAAGACTTTCTCATAAAAATACCAGAAGGCGAAAGCAGTAGATACTGCTAAAACAGCTATTAATGAAACTATAATCCTGAATCCAAAGCCTCTCTTCGACTTAAATGATTTTGTTTTTTTTCTTGCTTTTGGTGACATGAATTTGAACAGACCAAACTAACTAATTTTTCTGCTTTACATGTTTAATAGGCATTAATTCTACATTGCAGTTAATGTTTTTTCGAATGCCCCTTGGTGTCAATTCTACACTATTTTTTTTAACTTAGCGGTGTGAAAAAAAATTACGCTTATCTATTCATTTTCTTCGCCACACTGATTTCATCGGTGCAAGCTCAGTTTATTTCGAGAAGTGAACCCGTGCCCTTTAACTGTCCAAGTGTTTGTGCTAGTGGCACATTGGTGTTGAAGGTACCTCAAATTGAGAATGTGGGTCCAGGAACTATCCAAGCACATTTATCTAATGTTGCCGGCAACTTTGGCGCAGGAGCACAGATTTTGGAAGTTTCAAGATTTAGCACCAATCAAGGCGCAACTTGGCAAAACGGTCCTTATAATTTTGCCGGAAATATTCAGAATCTTTTCATTGAAATTGTAATTCCTCAAGGCACTGCCCCTGGCAATCAATATACTATTCGCATGCGTTCATCGAATGGTTATCAATCGCCTGACTTGTTTCAATGTGGAGGAAATAACAGAATAACCGTTACCCCATTTGTTTCTCCATTGCCGCCAATTGCTGCCAATACATTTGGGATCAATCAATGGTTTGCACATGTGTTTACATGGACTCCAACGGTAGGCGGTTTGTTAAACACACCCGCTATTGTCAATCAGCAAGATTTTTTCAACCCAAACAATTATAGAGGGCACATAATTAGAAATAGCTTAAGCTTTGATGTGAATTTTGGCGCACAAGGATGGGTACCCGGAAATTGGAATGATGGCACGAGCATAGGCTGCGGCAATACCCTAACCACTAATTTTAGCATGCGCTGGTTGAGAAGAGAAAATTTTGCTCCGGGACTTTACCGCATCGATATTGCAGGAGACGATGGCATCCGATTAAGCGTTGATGGAGGCACCACATGGCTATTAACCAGCTTTATCGAACAAGAATATAGCGCCAGTTTCAGAACTACTAATACTGCATTTCCATCAGGAATATGCCTTTCGGGAGAAACCAATTTGGTTGTGGAATATTTTCAACGTCCTGCAGATGCGCGAATCACCGTAACCATCACACAGCTATCTCAACTTCAAATAGGTACACCCCAAAATCAAGAAGTTTGTGCCGGCCAATCGGCAAGTTTTTCGGTAGGTAATGCCGTAGCAGGATTGAATTATCAATGGCAAATCAGTACTGATGGCGGAGCAAATTTCACCAATCTTACCAACACGGCTCCTTATAGCAATGTAACCGCAGCCGCAATGACAGTGAATCCGGTCACAGCAGCAATGAATGGCCATCAGTTTCGTTGTGTAGTGTCTGGTTCATGCGCCACACCGCTCAACAGTTCTGTGGCAACGCTCACTGTGCAAGACCTGCCCAACATCACTCAGCAACCGCAAAATGCAGCAGCTTGTAATCAATCTATCAACTTTAGTGTGCAAGCAAGCGGCAATAGCAATACATTTCAATGGCAAGTTAGCACTAATGGTGGCGGCACTTATACCAATCTGACCAATACCCCTCCCTACTCCGGCGTAAATACAGCAACACTAACCATTAACCCTGCTGCACCTTCTTTGGTCGGCAATTTATATCGCTGCATTGTGACAGGTTGCAACACGCCTGTTAATTCTCAAGTAGCTACATTCCTACCCGGCGATCAGGTGGAAATTACGTTGCAGCCCATCAACCAAAATGCTTGTTCGAATCAACAAGTAAGCTTTAGCACCCAGATTCAAGGACAGGGAAGTTTTCAATGGCAGCTGAGTACCAATGGCGGAGCCAATTTTAACAACATTACTAATGGAGGCGCCTATTCAGGTGCGAATACAGGCACACTCACCATCAATCCGGTGACCGGAGCCATGAATAATCATCAGTTTCGATGCCTGATTGGCGGTGATTGTGATGGCGATCTCTTCACACAAGTTGTCACACTTACAGTTACTGATGGTTTGCAAGTATCGCAGCATCCACAGAATGCCAATGTATGTCCTGGAGAAAATGTGACGTTCACCTTCGTTACCCAACCGGTAGCCACAGGCTATCAATGGTTTGTAAGCAGTGATGGCGTGAATTTCGTCCCGCTGCAAGCCCAAGCCGGAGTGAGCGGCGAACAGAGCAGCCAACTAAATCTCAATACCGGAGTGTTCAATGCACAAGGCTTAAGTTTCTACTGCGATGCAGTGAACAATTGCCAGCAAAATGTGCAAAGCAACACGGTTCAAATCATTCTCAATGAAGTTCCGCAATTTGTTACCCAACCAGAAGATATCGCTGCTTGTGTGGGCGAACAAATTCAGTTTCAGGTTTCGTTAGTTAACAGTAATGTGACCTATCAGTGGCAATCATCATCAGATGGGTTAAATTTCAATAACCTAAGCAATGGCAATGGTTTCAATGGCGTAAACACGGCTACGCTTACGATTAATCCGGTGACAGCCGCATTAAACAATTTTTATTTCAGAGTAGTGACTGAAGCCTGCGGTGTTGAAGTGGTATCAGAAAGCGCGCAAATTAGCCTTGGTTTTGCTCCGATAATCACCACACAACCGCTTCCGGCAACCATTTGCGAAGGCGAAACAGCAATATTTATTACTGTTGCCGATCATGCACTTACTTTTCAATGGCAAGTCAATTTCGGCAATGGTTTTGTGGATTTGCAAGATGGAAATGGCGTAACAGGCTCCACAAGCAATACGCTGCAAATTAGCAGTCTGCCCAATGGTAGCGGCAGCCTGTTCCCTATCAGATGTATAGTGAGCGGAACATGCGCTCCCGATGCCACCACGCAGGTTGTCAATTTAATCATCAATACCCCTCCTGTAATTTTAACACAACCCGAAAACTTAGACATTTGTACCGGTTCTGAAGCGGTAGTCTTTGTGCAGGCATCGGGGTTTGGTACAACCTATCAATGGCAGCAGCTTATTCCCGGTCAAGGTTATGTGGATTTAAACAATAATGATGTTTTCACCGGGGTGAATGCAGCGAGTCTGCTCATCAGCAACATCAGCACCGAAATAGATGAATTGCAAATCAGAGTTCAGTTGAATGGTTGCGGACAATCCATTAATTCCAATACCATCAAGCTAAATGTTCAGGAGAATCTACCTGTTTTTGTGCCTAATGCCTTTAGCCCGAATGGCGACGGCTTGAATCCTGTTTTTAAAATTTACACCGACGGCAATCCGAAATTTCTCATGCAGATTTTCAACCGTTGGGGCGAACTCATCTATAGCTTCAATAAAATGGAAGATGGCTGGGATGGTAGCTACAAGGGTGCTCCCGTGCAGGACGGAATTTATGTGTATCGTCTGAATGTAGAAACTGCCTGCGAAACCTTCAAGCGTACCGGATTTATTAAGTTAATAAAAGACTGATAAGGAAGTTTTTCAATTAGCCACAAGCTTGCGCTTGGTCTCATCATCAGAAAATATGGCCAAAACTGAAGAAGAACTGCCCTCCTTCTCTGCTTCGACCATAGTCTAAGCGAAGAATCGTGGATTGATTCCATGCAATGCGCCCTCCAAGACCTGGTGCTCCTACCCAGCCATCAAAGTTGATTTCACGTGGACTATCCCACACAGCTCCAAAATCATAAAATGGAGTAAGTCCAAGATTGAAATGCTGATTTAATAATTTGAAATCTACTAATCGGCTGCGGAGCTCCAGATTGACCAATCCGGCAGTGGGCGCAAGAAAACGCGCTTCGCGAAACCCTCTCACGGAACGAGCCCCACCTAGCACTAAAATACCACCTGCCTCAGCCTGACTCGACAAATCAAACATTTCAATAAAATTGATTCTTGAACCAAAGATGTGTCCGATGGCGGCGAGACCGGCAAAGGTTATCCGACTTTTATTATTATTCCAACGCTTCAGTGTTTTGATATATTGCCCCTGAAGCATCAATTTGTTGAAATTAAAATCGGAGAATAGCCAATCGGGTGAGTATTCATGCGAATACTGCAAAAACACCCCATTGGATGGATCGGGCTCAAAATCGCGGGTATCGTAAATGAGCGCCCAGGCTAACATACTGGTAAAACTGTAGTCTGATCCATTATTGAAACCTGCCAAATTGAACCGCTCAAAAGTTCCATCTGCTTGTTGAATATCCACTTTGGTGATATTGTTGATTGCCGTAACCTCTTCTCCGTTAAGATTTACGGCTTCTTCAGCCGGTTTACCAAAATAAGATTCAAATGAAGTAAAAAGCATTTCATAGCCAAACATCAATCGTAGCTTTCCACCTAGCATTACCCTTTCTCCAAGAATATTATACAGCCGGTCGCGCTGAATCATATTATTGAAGTGATAATCATTGTAATACAATCCATCCGGACCTAATTCAGCCAACTTCAGATTCTGTTCATACTCCCTGACTGTGCGAAAATCGCGAACAATTCCTGTTCGCTTATCTCTAAACCGCAATGTCCGGGATGCATTCTTACCTATTCCCCAATATTGTGCATTGGGATCTTCGCTATGCACCAAATCCATACGGAGTCGCCATTGAGAATTGAAAATATAAGGCGCGTCATAGTTAATCGCATAGCGAATACGCCCATTTTCGAAAATAAAGAACTCCGCATTAATCCGATGACGATAAGCGGTGTATTCGAAAAAAGGGTCGCGCTTGTCTTTGTTGAAGAAAATAAAGGCATTTCCTCCTGCACCAAAGCCTCGAATAGGATCGAACTCGAAGCGTGGCACACCCGTAATGAATGTACCTTCCTTTTTGTCTTCCAGCTCAAACTCCGGAAGCTTTTTCTTCGGATCGATGTAGAATGGAAGTGTATCCTGTGCATTTAGACCGAAAAAGTTTGATGTGAAAAACAAGCTAAAAATCAACTTGAATTTGACGAAAGGCAAAAATTTGCCGCAAGATGAATTAATTGTCATGCGGCAAATTTATAAGTATGTATATGGTATAGAATTCCGATGAAATTAAGTTAATAACTATTTTACAGTGAATTAACTTTTTATTTGAAAATGTTTCACTAATTATATTGTTGAATTTTAAAAAATATGACTAAACCCGAAAAATGTCTGACTTCCTTCACGACTAGCTGCAAAATCGAGCCGAAGAATTGTGCTCTGGTTCCATGATAGCCTTGCACCTGCTCCTGGTGCACCACGCCATTTTGTGAAACTGAGTTGTCGAGGACTATCCCAAACTGAGCCAAAATCATAAAATGGTGTAAACCCAAGATTGAAATCTTGCTTCAGCAAACGGAAATCAACTAAGCGAGTGCGAAGTTCAAGGTTTACCAAAGCAACAGTTGGAGCAAGAAAACGAGCTTCGCGATATCCTCTAATAGAACGCTCTCCTCCCAATACTAAAATTCCACCTGCTTCGGCCTGACTGGATAAATCCCACATTTCAATAAAATTGATTTTTGGACCCCAGATGTATCCAAACGCTCCGAGTCCGGCAAAAGTTAATCGACTTTTGTTGTTCCGCCAGCGCGCCAGCGTTTTGATAAATTGCCCTTGCACCATCATTTTATTAAAATTAAATTCTGATGCTAACCAAGGGGCTGAGTACTCATGAGAATATTCAAGAAAAATTCCTTCCGATGGATCGGGCTCGAAATCTCGTGTGTCGAAAATAAGCGCTCCTGCTAACATACTAGTAAAAAAATAGCCATCGTTGTTGTTGATGAAACCAGCTAGGTTAAATCTATCCCAAACGCCTGCCTGTTTCTCTTTATCTACTAATGTTTGATTATGAATAGCAGATACTTCGTTTCCATCGAGATCAAAGGCATCGTTAATCACCCTACCAGCATAGGATTCAAAACCAGTAAATAGTGCTTCATACCCAAACATGAATCTGAGTTTGCCACCCAATGCCACACGTTCTACTAAAATATTATAAAGCTGCTCACGTTGAATGATATTATTAAAATGAAGATCTGTGTATAAGTTGCCATCTGCGCCTAGGGTAGCTTTAGAAAGGTTTTGCTCATAGTCATTTACTCTGTTAAATGTACGAATCTGTCCGCTGCGTTTATCCCTGAATGTCAAGTTATTTAACGAAGAGCGCCCTATGCCCCAATATTGCGCTTCGGGGTCTTCCCAAAGTACTGCATCTGCTCTCAATCTCCACTTACTATTGAAAAGGTAGGGTGAATCATAATTTAATGCATAACGCACTCGTCCATTTTCAAAGATGAAAAATTCGGCATTTAAGCGATGACGGTAAGGTGTATATTCAAAGAATGGGTCATTACGGTCTTTGTTGACGAAGAGGAACACATTTCCACCTGCTCCAAATCCTCTAATGGGGTCGAATTGAAACCGTGGCAATCCGGTGATAAATGTCCCTTCCTTTTTGTCTTCTAACTCAAATTCGGGAAGTCTTTTCTGTGGATCAATAAAAAAGGGTAGCGTATCAGTCTGTGCATTTAAAAAATGCAATAGACTACTCATAACCAGGGTTTTAATAATAGCAATTGTTCTCATTGTTTAAATTTTATGAAATTGTTGAATGTTTAGAATGTGAAAAATAGTGTAGCAAGACTGAAATAGATGATTAACCCCGTTATATCAACCACGGTGGTGATGGCAGGACTGGCCGCAACAGCCGGGTCGCCACCAAATCGTTTTACGAACAAAGGAAGTGCGGCTCCTATAATCGTTGCCGTAATGGTCTGAAGTGCCAATGCTATAGAGATAACCAATGCAATTTTACTCAGGCTGTGGGCCTGGGGAATTTCGGTTTCCCAACTGAGAAACATCACCTTGACAAACGCAATCACACCGAGACAGACGGAAAGCAAGAGAGAGATGCGGGCTTCTTTCCAAATGACCTGCCACCATTTGCGAAATGAAATTTGATTGAGCGCCAATGCCCTGACCACCACCGTAGCTGCCTGGCTGCCACAATTCCCACCGGTGTCGGCTACCATGGGCATATAAAGTGCCAAAATCATCAATTTCGAAAGGGTGTTTTCATAACTATGTATGATTATCCCGGAAACAAGTCCTACCGCAGCAAGCGAAACAATCCATACTACCCGCCTAGTAAAATGCTTCCATACATTGGTTTCTACATAGTTGCTCTCCTTGTTTGCTTTTACGATTCCCATGAATTTTTCCATATCTTCGGTATGCTCGGCTCTTATAATGTCGATGGCTTCGTCATGAGTAACTATGCCAACCAACTGCCCGGCATGATTTAAAATAGGAATGGTAACTAAATCATATTTTTCGATTTTTTCAGCTACTTTTTCGCGGTCTTCGTCGACCCGTGCAAAAACAAAGTCGCGGTGCATGGAATCGCTTACTAGGGTTTGCGGATGATTGAGTATAAGATTTTTTAAGGTAATGAATCCGATTAGTTTTTGGTCATCATCTACCACATACACATAGTAGATTGTTTTTTTTGAAGGCGCGTCAGCGCGAACTTTGGCGATAGCTTCAGCACAAGTCATGTTTTCTTTTACCGTGGCAAAATCGGTGCTCATAATGCCGCCGGCTGTCTCTGGTGGATATGCACTAAGGCTAATGACTTGTTCTTTTACTACTTTTTTAAGGAAAGGCAAAAGTTCGGCTTGTTCCGATTGCGTCATGTGTTGGAAAATATCCACCTGTGCATCAGATGGCATCTGCTCGAAAATTTCGGCAAATCGACGTTTGCTTAAGCTCTGAAAGATGTCCAACTGCAATTTCAGTGGAAACTCAGCCATTATGAATCCCTGTTTTTCAGGTGTAAATCGAGTCAACAAGTCCAGCATGGGAACGGACTCAAGTTGCATCATCCACTCAGCTACTTCAACCACAGGCTTTTTCATCAAAAGCTGGACAATATTTGCACATGCTTCCCTATTGTGTTGAAGCAAACTCAAATCTATTGTGCTATCCTTATTTTTCATGTGTATATCATTTTATTTTTGCAGGACTTATGGAATGTCCTGATATTTATTTCCGGCTATTATGAGCTTGATCATATAAATATTGCATAGCTTATGACTGCTTGAATTTGATTTGGCTTTCGATGGTTTTAGTAAATGCAATGAGTTCACTGAGTGTTTCTTTCAATTCTTGAACATCAAATTTTTTGATCATTCCACAGCGTATGCATAAGTCCAAAATGCTATTGGACTCCACGCAGATTTTTTGGATTCTGCTGCACCATTCCAGTTGCTGCGAAGCATCGCACTGTGTGATAAAATGCGATGCTGATTCCGCCAACAATATGGATTGCTCAATTAATTTGAGGCTCACCGAATCAGATTGTTTCTCAAGCGATATAAAGCGGCCAATTCTTAGCAGCAAATCTGCGCATTGGTTGGCAAGATGATGTGCTCGATAGATGGTTTGAATATGCACGGTCGATTTTATTTTGGCGTTTAAAACGTGGTTTGCATTCATGGCTTCTTCTTTTAATTGAATCAACAAGATTTTACACTTCACTCCTTCCGTTTATTTCCCAGCGTACCTCAGTTACACCGTATTCCAAAGTGAGCTTACCGGCCAACTTTTCAATTTCATTATCATGTTTACCATTTGCGATAATTGTAGCTTCTATGTAAGCATAAGCAGGATTGCCATTATCAGTACTGCGTAGTGCTCTCAATTGAAGATGCTCGTCTGTACGAATACTTTCAAGCATCAGCACGCGTAAATGATTTTCTACTTGCTCCTTACATTTGATTAGAAGCTGATATTCATGTATACCTGTCTCATCTTTTTGAAAAGGCATATTATCGATTCTCATTCCTAAAGGTCTCAGTAATATATGAGCCGCCGAGATGGCTAAGGCAACTAATATAGATTGTTTCCATAATCCCGCACCGGATAAAGTACCTACTGCCGCCGAACACCAAATGGTAGCGGCTGTGTTCAAGCCTTGCACAGTCATACCTGTGCGCATAATCACACCGGCACCAAGAAATCCTATACCACTAACAACTTGGCCAGCCACGCGCGAAGGATCTCCCATTTCAGACCCATCAATAAGAGAAAGAGAGAGTAATACAAATGCTGCAGAACCCACTGATACCAGTGTATTGGTGCGAAGTCCGGCACTTTTTTGACGAAACTGACGTTCCAATCCCACTAATGCACCAAGTGTGAACGCTAATCCGAGTCTGAAGATAAATTCATTGATTGCCATGTCAACCTCCTTTCCTGATCAAACTGTTAATACTCAGTCACAGAGGCCCTTGCTTCCATGACTTTTATAGATAAAATGAACCTATTGAGGGTCGTTCTTTCATTTGTTAAATATTGTAGTGCAAAAATAGCTCAGCCTTTGTCAACAGGCATTTAGAGACCCTTTAGAAGTTTATTAGAAAATCATTAGAAGAAAAAAACAGGCTTTTAAAAATAGCTATAAACTATGCAGAGCAAATACTACATGAAATACCACATGATTTTCAGGCAAAAGCGATACTTGGAGCTCACCTTGGTGCAAGCTTACAATCTTTCGGCTCAAATAAAGTCCAATACCTGAGCCATTATATTGCTGAGATTTAGCTAAGCGATAAAAGGGTTTGAAAAGTTGTTCGAGTTCGTCGGTTTGCAAGTTTGCTCCTTGATTGATAAACTGCAAGGTTAATCGATTTTGCCCTGATGCGATATGAATCAAGCAGGTGTGGTTGGGTGAATATTTACATGCATTATCTATTAAATTGCTAAAGGCAACACGAAGCAAATATTCGTTACCCCAAATAGAAAGCTCAGGCACATCGTATTGTGGAGAATTCAGAAAATCTATTTCTACTTTAAAATCTTTGTTGGAGCGTTGCACTTGATGAATGGCATCGATAAGAATTTCATCCACACGCTGCTTGCTGAATTTAATTTGCGTAGGATCGTAGCTCGCTTTAGCAAGGTCAAGCATACTGTTAATCAATCTATTGAGTTTTGTAGCATCATGCCATACGTTGTGCATGGCTTCAAGCAATTGTTCCTTATCTCTGTCTTTGTTGAGGCTCAAGTCAAGTTCGGCGATCACAGCTGCAAGCGGTGTTCTCAATTCATGCGAAATATTGGTTACAAAATGTTTTTGCGCATCAAATGAGTTTTCTAGGCGATCGAGCATTGTGTTAAAAGTAATGGCCAATTCGCCCAATTCGTCAGCCGGATTTTCCACATGAAGCCTTAAATCAAGATTGGTGGCGTTGATGCGTTGCATGTTAGCTACAATAGATTTTACCGGCTCAAAGGCTTTTTTAGAAAAATACCAACCTAACAATGTGATCATCACCATCGCACACAGTAATACTAAAAGCATGGTGGTGAATAGATTATTCAGTTTGTTATAACCCGGCTCATCATAAGCAGCAGCCGTGAGCAAATACGGCTTATCTTTAAACATGTAACGAATGCCTATGACTTGCCATTTACCCTGATACATGCGCAAATGGCCGTTTTGTGAGATTTCACGTAGCATGTCGTCTGTTTCTTTTACAAAATCAATATCCACGGCATCGTGATAAATCAAGTTCAAATTTTCGTCATAAATGGCCGCTTCTACCTCGTATAATATCTCTCTGTTGCTCCTGTAAATTTGTTGCAACACCTCTTCATCCACTTGGGCATTGAGAAACAAATTGGCTTTGGTAATGGCTTCGCGCTCTAAAAGTGTGAAAAATTCTTTTTCCCGATTGTTGCTTGCCGACCAAAATACAATGATAGAAAACACTAACAAAACACCAGCAGTAAGCAGCGTAAATAAAATGCTGAGTCGGGTTCTGATTTTCAACTTGAGTATATATTAAGGTCTGTTAAGGCGAAGCAAAGTTATACTCAATTGTCGGATCGTTGACAGTTTTTTTGATATTCAATGCCTTTATTTAACTCATTTTATCACTCAAAATAAACCCCATGCCGGTTCGGGTATGAATGAGCTTTCGATCAAATTCTTTGTCAACTTTTTTTCTCAAATAGTTGATATACACATCAATAAAATTGGTACCTGTATCGAAATGCGTATCCCAAACCTTTTCGGCGATTTCGGTTCGGCTGAGCACCCTTTCGGTATTTTCGAGCATGTATTGCAATAACTTAAACTCTTTGGGGGTGAGTTCAATACGCACGCCATTACGAAACACTTCCTTGGTGTTCAGATTCATAACCAAATTGGCATAATTCAATTGTGTAATTTTAGTCTGTGTCGTTTTCGAGCGCTTGAGCAATACCCTAATTCGGGCGATTAACTCTCTGATTTCAAATGGTTTGACCAAATAATCGTCAGCACCGGCATCGAAGCCTTCCAGTTTATCGTCGGTGGTGCCCAAGGCTGTGAGCATGAGCACCGGCATGTCGGGATATTTCTGTTTAATTTCTTTGCAGAGGCTTAGGCCATCCACACCTGGTAAAATGATGTCGGTGATGAGCAAGTCAAATGGACGATTGTTTAACATTTTGTTTACAAATGCGCCATCATAGCAGACTTCAGGCTGAAAACCTTCTTCAATCAATCCGCGCCTGATCAGATCTGCTACGCGTTTATCGTCTTCCACTATGAGTATTTGTGCCATATCTGCCATGGTTTTTCGGTTTCATGCTCAAAAATAGTCATTCATCAATTGCTTGCTTAAAAATGTTTCAAGCTCACTGATTTGTCATTTTATTTGTCATATATTTGACATTATTTTTGTCAATCATACATACTATGCATCATGAACAGCAATCGAACCGTCGTACACATGGATTTGGACAGTTTTTTTGTATCGGTAGAATGTCTTCGCGACAGCCGTTTGAAAGGCCTTCCGCTAATCATTGGCGGAAACAGCGATCGCTCGGTGGTGGCTTCGTGCAGCTACGAAGCCCGCAAGTATGGCATCCATTCGGCCATGCCCGTGAAGCTCGCCCGCAGGCTCTGCCCCGATGCGGTGATCATTGGCGGCGACATGGAGCTGTATAGCCGCTATTCACACACGGTTACCGATATTATCAGAGAAACAGCTCCTCTGTACGAAAAAGCATCGATCGATGAGTTTTATCTCGATATCAGCGGCATGGACCGTTTCTTTGGCTGCTATCAGTGGACTTTGGAACTGAAACAAAAAATCATTCGTGAAACCGGTCTGCCTATTTCGTTTGGGCTATCAGTTAATAAAACAGTGTCGAAAGTGGGAACCAGCGAATCTAAACCCAATGGACAAATACAAATCCCCAAAGGCAGCGAAAAGAGTTTTCTGGCTCCATTGCCTGTGCAAAAAATTCCCATGATTGGCGAAAAAACCAGCAAGCTGCTCTGCAGCATGGGTGTGCAAAAAATTGCCACCCTGCAGCAAATGCCTGCCGAAATGATGGAAAATGCGATGGGAAAAAACGGACTGCTCATCTGGAAAAAAGCCAACGGCATTGACAACGCGCCGGTGGAGCCTTATCATGAACGCAAGTCTATTTCTACAGAACACACTTTCGACAGCGACACGATTGATGTGCGCATGATGCGCGACCTACTCACGGCCATGGCCGAAAAATTAGCCTTTAAGCTTCGCGAAAAACAGCTCCTCACCTGCTGCATTGCCGTGAAAATTCGTTATGCCGATTTTGACACCCAAACCAAACAGGTGAAAGTGCCTTATACCGCTGCCGATCATCACATTATTCGTGTGGTACACGAACTGTTCGATAAGCTCTATCAGCGCAGATTACGCATCAGGCTCATTGGCATACGCCTGAGTGAATTGGTGCAGGGGAGTCATCAGATCAATCTGTTTGAAGACACCACCGCCATCATACAACTCTATCAGGCAATGGATCGTATGCGCAGACGATTCGGCCACGATGCGGTGCGAAGGGCTGCAGGACTGACACTGACCAAGCAACCCGGAGTCTAGCCTTTGGCTTTATTGTTTTTGGAATAGTTTTTCAGAAAATCATCAAGCTGCTCCACATCAAGCCGCTTGGCAATAATTTTTTTCTGACGATCGAGAACGTAAATAACCGGTGTAGCATAGATATCGTAATGCTGCTTAAAATTGGTGCGCCAAAGCAAATCAGCTGCATTTACCCATCCCATTGGATTGTTTCTCAAATAGCCAAGCCATTCGGCAGTATCGGCTTCGGAATACACGGCAAATACTTCGAGATCGTACACATCTTTTTTCTGATTATAAAAATCAAGGAGCTTCGGGGTAACTTTCTTGCAGTGTCCACAACTTGGATCCCAGAAATAGACTATGGTGTACTCTTTATTGATCTTGTGCAATTCAGTCTGATGAAATTCGGGAGTGAAAAGTTTAAGATTCACGGCAGTTTTACCGATGAGATTGTCTTTAAGGTTATTGACACGTTCACGGATTTTCTCTTTCTGATGGTCTTCAACCCAATAGGCTTTATCCGTAAGATAATAATTAGTAGCCATGTGTACAAACACGGCATCCATACCCATAATTTTAGAACGTTCGTAGGTGTTGGTAATATAATATACCGTGTATTTAAAAATCTCACTCTTAGGATCGAGTCGAGAAATTAATTCATCGGCAGCTTTATTGATAGAATCAGGAATCTGCGGCGTGATTCGCTCTATGTAATTTTTGATTTTAATGCCCAAAACGGGGGTTCTCAACAAGCGATCGTCTTTAAGGTCGATTGAATCTAAATAGTGTTTTTTGATGTAATGAAATGCAAATAAGCTATCTACTTTGCCATTTGGTAATAGTGGTGCATCAGGTGCTTCGGGATCATAAGAAGCCAAAAGCACTTTTGAAACGTAAGTGCCACGATGTTGATTGATAATGCTTCGTTTGTAGCTTTTCATTTCCTCATCAATCTGCATTTGTTTCTGTTTCAAACCATCAACTTTCTGTTTGTCACCCGCCTGTGCTTCGATTTGCTTCCGCAAACTTTCCATTTCTTTACCTTTGGCTGAAGCAAACTTGATGTAGTTCACAAAAATTTCATTTTCGCGCGATCCTTTTATTTTCAAATTTTTAATCAAGTCAGCAGTATCTGACTCAATCTGCAAAAGTTGTTCTTTGTCGATGATAAACTCGACGTAACTTAGATTGGGTAATACAGCCAAATATATTCCTCCGGGCAGCGATTCGGCACCTTTGAAAACAGCATTACCCTTTGCATCAACCCGCGCTGAGTCTTTTACATATTGTTTATCGCCGAAGTAATAAGCCAATTTTATATAAGTATCACTCAATCCTTTGATATTCACCTTTACTTCATAACCGCTTTTTTGGGCCATAAGCGGGTTGGCAACATGGAGCCAAAAGAATGATAGAGCAAAAAGTAATTTCATGTTCATATTCATATATCATCAATTATTATGCAAAACCAAAAACAAATGTACATGCTTATTGGGCATGATGAAAGAAAATAGTCATCGACTTTGGTTATAAGAGCATTATGTCTGTATTTAAAGCTCTTTGCTTAACATTATCAAAGAATGCCTAAGTTGCTCCAATGCTTCATCGATTTTCCAGTTGCTCTTTTTTCTTTCTTCCACATGATTAGATACTGCGCGCAATTGCACATAGGCGTTAGCCAATGCTTGGCAAACGTAATAAAAAGCAGCTCCTTCCATACTTTCTATTCCGGCTGAATAATGTTTTTTTAATCGTTCTACGCTTTCTGCTGTTCCGGTAACGGTTTGCACTGTGATGGCATTGGTGCGGATATAGTCATCAAAATAACTTTCAAATGATTTTAGCTGGAAATGAAAACTATTATCCACTGTTTGTTGCGCATCAAATGTGCCAGACATGTTGAAGGGAATAAAACCTTCTGGCGATTCTGATCCGAACCATGCAAACTCATCTTTTTCTACCAAGAAAACATCCCCTATTTTAATTTCATGATCGATTGCTCCGGCTATTCCGATATTCAGAACCAAATCAGGGCAATAGGCCGATAAATGTTGACTTAATGTGAAAGTAGTATTCACCATCCCAACGCCGGTGCACAAAAAATGTGTGTCATGCTGATTGAACAAGCCTTTTGCTATTTGCAATTCTTTTTCGGTGGCGGCAGTAATGAGAAGCTTCAAATATTGGTTATGAGTTAATTAGGATTTTATCGGAAGGAACCTTCAAGCTGTCTGCAAGTGGACAGATTTTATTGCATTCAGTGCTCCATTCCACAATTGTAATCGCATCGCTAATGCTTTTTCTACCGCTCTCGTAGCTTTTTCCCATTTATTGAGATCGGTTCCACAAAGATTTTTTGTCATCGAAGTGGCTAAGTGGCTGTGATGTCCGCCATCAATTTCTATGTGGCGATCTAAATAATATTTAAAAGCAGAAATTTCATCAGGAAAATTGCGATGCAAATCATTGATCATGGCGACAAACATACCCGGAATCAATTCTTCACGGCCAAAAGTGAAAACAGCAGAAAGCTGGTGTGCTTGATTGGCATTGATAAATGCAAAAGTTGATTGCACAAATTGTTGAGCGGCATAAGGCGTGTTAGCCACATCAAATGCTTCTTGAAGCGATTTACCGTTTCTCAGTGATGTAATAAAACTTTTTATCGATGTGGTGTCTGCTCCTGCTTGCTCCATCGCATCGAGATACATTTCGAAATGACTTTTTCGAATACCATTAATATCTACATCCGACTCTTCGCCTACTACTATCTCATTGATCAAAAATCTGGTGTCGGCATCACCCACAGGCAACCAAGGAACATTCACACAGGTGAGCTGATTTTGCAAACTTTTGAGCAAGGACATGAAATCCCAAACAGCATAGACATGGAATTGCATGAAAACTCCAAGATCATCTTTGGTTCTAATGGTGCGGTACAGTTCGTGATTCAGTATCTGATGTTTTGTTTCTGCTGTGGTATGCAGTATTTTCTCAATGTACTCGCTCATATTCTATTTTTGTCCTTAAGAACAAGTTAGATTGGCTATGGTTGAATTAAATTTTGCTTAATTATTTAAAATTTGATTTTCATCTTACGGAAAGCATCGCTATTCATGACTTTCAGCGCTTCTGTCACAATGGGATTGCTTTCATTGATGCATTCATAAAATTCATTCACACCCCAAATTTGATTTGCAATAAGTGCGCGCAACTGACGACGGATAAATTCGCCGGATTTAGCAATTCCTTCATCATCGCGTTTGATTTCTTCTGTCTCGCCCAATGCAAAAAAGTCATTGAGCAATTGATCACTCACCTTGAAATCTTTTTTATAAGAAGCAAACTCGGGGAACTGTCGCTTAAGCTGGTCGCGATTATTGTCCACATATTTCAGCACAAACCTGTTGAACAATCCTTTACGATAGAGGTCTGTGAGATACTTAGAGTTTTCAGTCGTATCTAAAGGAATAAATACATCAGGCATAATACCGCCTCCGCCATAAACCAGGCGATTTCCTGAGGTGTAAA
>JBKBKN010000034.1:0-28081 GCA_046294625.1 Flavobacteriales bacterium | reverse complement strand
GTTATGCCACCTTGGAGGTGGTCAACAAGTGAGTCGGCTTGGCGTGTAAGTCCGGCAAAAGTTACATTGCCATTGTTGATTTGCGCGCCGCTAAAGGTGGCAGTAGTTCCGCCCCATACCCGCATAGCATATCCGCGGCCATTTTCAAGAGTGCCGGCGCTTTTCACGTGCCAGAGCGACTGTGCGCAACCGGCAATCACCGTCGCGGGATTTTCGCGCAATTCGAGAATGCGACCGTTAGGGGAGTTTGGCGCAACGGCGGTAGGGCTGCAGCCTGCGAGCGGGATGATTTGCGCGCCATCAGGTCCATCGGCGGGGATACCGGAAATACCATTGGCAGCAATATCGGCAATCGGGCTTCCCACATAGCGGTAGCCATTGTTGCTGGCGCCCGGAAAATGGCGGCGGATGTTATAGGTGCCTGTTCCGGCAGTGGTGGATGAAGTGCCCTGCACCAAAGCGCCACCCGATTGCACGGTGATGGTTCCATTGTTGGTTAATACTCCATTCACGGTTAGTGCACCATTGGGGTTGATCGTGAGCGTAGCGCCCGCATTTAAAGTAATCGTATTCACCACAGGACTTATTCCTGAAATTACCGGTTTGTTCAATGTATTAGGGATGAGAACGTCAGAGTTTGCAGGAGGTACTTGTTGCGGATTCCAATTTCCCTGTAAACTCCAATTGGTATTAACTGCTCCCGTCCATTCGATAGTGGTCATTGGTATTTCGAAGCGATAATCTTCCGCTTCTCCATAGTCTGCTGCAGCACACGGACTGACAGAACTGTTGTTTCTGATATTTCTGAGTCTGATACGATGAATACCTGCGGGTATATTTGCAGGAATAGTGATAGAAAAATTCAGATTAGCTGCTGTTGAAGCCGCAAGATTAATGAATCTCTCTCCTGTTGGATTGGTGACCGGATGATAATCCGTATTGTTAAATTGTCCATCAAGATTCAGGTCGATCCAAACGGCAAAGAAGTAATTGGTAAAACCATCCGATCCCCTTGTTACACTAAAATCGTAAGATCCACCTGCCTGAAGCAAGGGTGCTGAAAGATTTGTGTAATCTGAATATCCCTGATTGGTATTTCCACAGTTGCTCGGCGGAGCTGATGTATTGTTTAATAAATTGCCAGTGGTAATGCTTACATTACTTATATACCCATAATTCTGTCCGGTGCTGGTGAAAAAATCAAAGAGATAGCAATTATTGGCAACTGGTGTGCAAAACACCAAATTGATTTGTCTTGCACCAGCAGGTGCGGTAATGCTGGGCGAGTATGGAATATTATCAAGAGTAAACGAAGTACATTCAGCGTCAACATAATCTCCTATGGTGGCACTGGGTTTCAAATCATAAGCAATCCAAAAATAGTTATTACCCGGAAGCAAAGTCTGATTACCGTTGATGGTGTGCGTACCTGATGGATTATTGATCGTTGATCCGAATTGGTTTATTGCTGAAAATGTAGCAGTATTGCCCGTAAAGAAAATTTTAGCGGATTGGAGATTGTTGAGCGGATTATTGGTTCCATTTGTATTGAATGAAATTGAACTGATGTTTAGCGGATTTGCCGTGCCATCAGTGACTATTCTTAAACCTATTATTTGCTGATTTACTGAATTTGGGTTTATATCTGAAGTATTTTGAGTTGTTGTTGAAGACACATAATACATTGGGCCGGGATCAATGATGGTAACTAAATAGTCTTCCGCCTCAGAAAAATTTGTGTGCCCACAAGGAGAAAAATTATTTGTATTAAATAAATTTCTTATTCGCATACGATAGGTGCCGGGTTGAATCGGTCCAATATTTGGAACGGTGTAGGTTGCAGTTAATGTTCCTGCTGTGTTTTGACCTAATATAAAAAGCAATTCTGTATTGGGATTAGTATTGTTAAAAGTTCCATCATTATTATAGTCTATCCATGCTCTGATGCCGTATGCGCTGGCAATATCCAATGTTCTGGATATCGAAAAAGTGTATTGCTCTCCGGCTATCAGTGGTATAGGCTGCACCGTTTGCGTAAAATTTTGGTAGCCGCCTTGAAGTGTGCCGTCCGAATGGTTCAGTACTTGCTGACTGTTGGCTACTCGAGTAATAGTAACGTTTGTAATTCTTGCATTCGAGCCGGAGTAAGTACCGGAAACTGCACAATACGCCAATTCAATAAGTCGGTTTCCAGAGTTCATATTATCTGGAAATGTGTTGTTTGCTCCGATGCTAAATGAAGTTATTGCACCGCTCACAGTATTTCCCAATGTGGCTGCGGCCGGAAGATTGTAAGCAAGCCAAAAATAGTTTGTTCCATTAGTCAAAACCTGGTTACCAGTAATATTATAAGTACCATCCGGATTAGAAACCAATGCACCAAAAGGTGTGGTGGTGGCGAATGTAGTATTGGTGGTGTAATAGATTCTGGCGCTGCTCAAATCTAGTGCTGGATTTGTAGTTCCTGCAGTATTGAAGGTGATATTTGTAACACTTAGGGGCGAAGTTGCACCAGAAGTAATTACTTCCAAACGGGTAATCCATTGATTGGTGCTATTGGGATTGATTGTAGCATTATTCTGCACCGTAGTGCTAGATACGTAATTCATCACGTTGGTAGTGGTTGCATTACCGGTTGCTACATTGGTTATATTGTAGCAGGTCGGTGGCCCATTATTAAACTCATAAGCAGCAAAGTGATAATTGGTGTTGAGTGTGAGACCGGTTAGTGTGAAACTATTAGCCGTACCTATGTAAACAACCCAATTATTTGTTCCGATTTGACTTCCACTGCCGAAAGGTCCAGCAGTGTAACTATTACCACTTACAGGATGCGCATTTACTGCACTTCCTTGGCGCGCCAACACAATAATTTGTTGACCGCCGCCACGTATATAATTCACTGTGATAGAAGAGTTGGTCAATCCGCTGAAATTCATTGAAGATGGGCCAGATGGGGCTGTGCAATTCAATGTGCTCACCAATACAGAATAAGGGGAATTTTGATAGCAAATACCGGCACTGTTGTATTCATAAAAATCAAGTCGATAGTCTGCTCCCGGATTGAGTCCGGTAATGTTGACACTCGGATTGGCAGCATTGCCATTATAAACCACAAAATTACCCGCTCCGGTTGAAGAGCCTGAGCCAAAATTTGCATTGGCAGTATAGTTATCGCCTGATGTTGGGGCTACAGCAGCAGTGGTATTTAGTCGAGCTACCACTAAAACACCTCCATCACCATTACCGCGTGTCCATGAAGTTGCATTAATATTGGTGATGCCGGGTGTGAAATTTAATGCTGATGATGAAACGGTAGGCGCTGTGCAGCTGGATACTATGTTCACTAGATAGTCGTGTGTTTGTGTTCCCGAAGTTGCTGACCCACAGGGATTCATCACATTGCTGTTATATTGCGAACGAACTCTTAGTCTTTTGATGCCAGGTGTAACAACCGGTATGGTTAAAGTTACATTTTTAGGATTGGCTGCTGTAGTTGCTGTTATGCCAACCAGCTCAATGTTAGGGTTCGTGTTATCAAACACAAAATCTTCATTATAGTCAATCCAGATTCTCACGCCATAAGCAAATGAAAATGATGTTTGCACCGAAGTTTGAAATGTATAGGTTTGACCTATGGTTAAAGTAGGAGGTGTTAGTGAAGTGAAATCATAGTAGCTTGGGTTGGGGCATGCTGCACTATTATTATTATTGAAAATAATCGGGCCGGATGCATTTCCTTCCCTAATTTGAAATTGATTGATTCTTCCGTTAGCGCCGCTGCAAGTTGCTGAAGTAATTGGACAATATTGTGTAAATGATTCATGGGAAAGTAAAAAAAGAATAATAACGGCAATTTGTTTGATACTGGCAATTTTTTTTGATTTGATATAGTAAACTTGTTTCATATTAGTTGATTTTTTAAGTGTTTAGCAAGATGATACAGCATAAGTTTGCTGACTTATGCTTTTTTCATTTCCATAAATTTCTGATAATAAATTGACTTAAAAAATCCTTACTTTTTTTTTTATTCAGACGGTTTTCTCGACTACAAGCTGTTTGTTTGGCGCACAGTTGTAGCTATTTAATAAAAAAATAATCTTGGGTTAAAGTTGAATTTAAGACAGTATTTTTGAAAAAGTATTAAATTGATAAGTTATCATTAGACTCGGCAATGATTAGCGCAAAATTTTAAGGCTCATCGAACGATTGATTAACAGAATATTACACGCCCCACTTCATGCGACATTTTCCAAACTCTAAATGATGGGGATTTTGATGCTTGTCAAGCACTTTAAGTTTACCATCTGTTCTTAAGCCAATTACTTTAAAATCTTGCAAGCCAAATGGTGTTTCAAAAGTCTTGAATGTGTTGTGGCCATACAATACCTTATTATATAGGTCAAGAATATCATTGAATTTTTCTTGTACAAGCTTGAGATATAAGACTTCAATCTGACTGCTCAGCGCGTTCAGGCAATTGTTCAGGTCTACAGTTTGGCTTTTCTCTGTGTTAATGGATGTTGCCCGGAGTGAATCATCAAATTCAGTCTGATTGACATTAAGACCGATTCCGACAATGATGCTGACAATATGGCTACCTTTTACAGAAGTCTCCACGAGCAGGCCGGCAATTTTTTTATCATTCACAATAATATCATTAGGCCATTTTATTTGCGCATTGATTTTGTATTCATCTCTCAATAAATTACAAATAGCAAGAGCAAAAGCGGCATTCATCAAAAATTGATTGCTGACGTTCAACCGTTTGGGTTGAAAAATGTAGGAAAGTAACAAATTTTCGCCGGGTTTACTTTGCCAGATACGGTCGCGTTGACCCCTGCCATGTGTCTGAAAATTTGCGCTTACCACAGCACCATCATGTGCCAGACCATTTTTCAGAAGTTCAGCGGCATAATTATTGGTAGAATCTACGCTATTAAGCACAAAACATTGTTTGCCAGTGAAAAGTGTATCGTGATACAAGGTAAATGCTATTTTTGCTCGTGAAAGTAAAATTTAAATGAAAGAAAAAAACAAGTCAAACAAGCCAATTAGTTCAGAACTTATTGTTAAATACGCTATCAAAGGAATAGAAGAGAAAAAAGGTAAGAATATTCAGGTATTCGACTTACGCGGGCAAGAGCATGCAGTTTGCGATTTTTTTGTGATTTGCAATGCAGATTCAAAAACTCAGGTGGATGCTATTGCATATTCAGTGGAGCATGAAATTAAACAGGGTGTTGGAGAGTCGCCGTGGCAAGGCGAAGGCTATGGCAATGCTGAATGGATTCTCATCGATTACGTAAATGTGGTGGTGCATGTATTTCAGACTCAGGTCAGAGAATTTTACAGACTAGAAGGCCTTTGGGCTGATGCCAAAATAACCAATATTGAAACATCTTTTGCTTGAAACAACTTTGATAGCATATCATTGTTATTTTCCTATAAACAATCATTTGGATAATGTCAGAAGAAAAAAGATCTTATAATAAACAAGACAAAACTGGTAACCAACCGACTAAAGACGGCAAAAAGTTCAATGTGCCAAAGCCTAAACCAGCAGGTGGCGGTAATTTTTATTGGATTTATGCTGTGATCTTGCTCGTGTTCATAGCCATTAATTTTTTCAATATGGGCAGTGCAGCGAAGGAAATTAAAACTGGACGCTTCACAGAAATGCTCGAAAATAATGATGTGAAAGACATCACTGTGGTGAACAAAGAAGTAGCGGAAATTACCATTAAAAAAGAGAGTCTGAACAAACAGATTTACAAGGATATCAAGCCTAAAAATTCAGAAGTAGTAGATGCCGTTGGGCCACATTATTTGTACAACATAGGTTCTATAGAAGAATTGTCGAAATTGCTGGAAACAGCTCAAAGTGACATTCCTGTTGATCAGCGTGTTCGCCCCAATTATGAATCGCGTAAAAACTGGAGCGGCGAAATTTTGAGTTGGGTAATTCCCATAGGATTGATGATTTTGTTGTGGGTATTTATCATGCGCAGAATGAGCGGTGCTGCCGGCGGAGGTCAAATTTTCAACATTGGTAAATCGCGTGCACAACTCTATGATAAAGAAACCAGTGTAAATGTAACTTTCGATAATGTGGCAGGATTGGATGAAGCTAAGGTTGAGATTCGTGAAATAGTTGATTTTCTTAAAAATCCTAAAAAATATACCATATTAGGGGGAAAAATTCCGCGTGGTGCCTTGCTGGTTGGGCCACCGGGCACAGGAAAAACCCTATTGGCAAAAGCTGTAGCCGGCGAAGCGCAAGTGCCATTTTTCTCGCTTTCAGGATCAGATTTTGTAGAAATGTTTGTCGGTGTTGGCGCTTCGCGAGTTAGAGACCTATTTAAGCAGGCCAAAGAAAAAGCTCCGGCCATTATTTTTATTGATGAGATTGACGCCATAGGTCGCGCTCGAGGTAAGAATCCAATGCAAGGCGCAAACGATGAAAGGGAAAACACCCTGAATCAGCTGCTCACTGAGATGGATGGGTTTGGCACGAATAACGGGGTAATTATTCTCGCAGCCACCAACCGCGCTGATATTCTCGACCGTGCATTGCTACGTCCGGGCCGATTCGATCGTCAGATTTATGTGGAATTGCCTGATTTGAATGGCCGTAAAGAGATTTTCAAAGTGCATTTGAAACCCATCAAAACAGACGAAAAGTTAGATTTAGATTTTCTTGCAAGACAAACACCCGGTTTTTCAGGTGCTGACATAGCCAATGTGTGTAATGAAGCCGCATTGATTGCCGCGAGAAAAAATAAAGAGAGTGTGAATAAGCAAGATTTTCTGGATGCTGTGGATAGAATTATCGGTGGTCTGGAAAAGAAAAATAAAATCATTTCACAGCATGAGAAAAAGGTGATTGCATATCACGAATCAGGACATGCAGTGGTGAGTTGGTTATTGGAACATGCCTCACCTTTGGTGAAAGTAACAATCGTGCCGCGTGGCCAATCCTTAGGTGCAGCCTGGTATTTGCCAGAAGAGCGCCAGATTACCACTTTTGATCAAATGCTTGACGAAATTTGCGCAGCATTAGGGGGAAGAGCGGCCGAGGAGATTATATTTGGAAAAGTCTCTACTGGGGCACTATCAGACTTGGAAAAAATTACCAAGCAAGCCTATGCCATGGTAACGATTTATGGATTGAATGATAAAATCGGAAACATCTCCTATTATGATTCAACCGGTCAATCAGAATATTCTTTAAGCAAGCCTTACAGCGATAAAACTGCTGAACTTATCGATGAAGAAGTGAAGAAACTTATCGATATGGCTTATGAGCGCACGAAAAAAATTCTCTCAGAAAACAAAGAGAAGCTAGCCAAGCTCGCTGAGCAATTGCTGGAGAAAGAGGTAATTTTCAGAGAAGATCTTGAAGAGATTTTCGGAAAACGCCCTTTTGAAAAGGAAGAGAATCAGGATTTTGTTAAAGACATTTCAGAAAGCTACAAGCAGAAGCAAGTAGAATCGTCAGCCTCAGTTAAGACAGAACCAATACCAACCCAAGCTGAAGCGGCTGAGTCACCTGTGCAAGAACAACCCGGCTCGGCTGTATAAATCTTCTTGTTTTCGGATGCTTTCATCTTAATGATTTATCTACATTTGCGCAAAATCGCATATGGGAAGAGCATTTGAATTTCGTAAAGCACGTAAGATGAAGCGTTGGGGTGCTATGGCCAAAACTTTCACACGTTTGGGTCGTCAAATTTCTATGGCAGTGAAAGCAGGTGGGCCTGATCCAGAGAGCAACGCAATGCTTCGTGCCATTTTGCAAAACTGCAAAGCGGCTAATATGCCGAAAGAAAATATTGAAAATGCGATCAAAAAAGCTTCTTCCAAAGAAGAAAAAGATCTTGATGAAGTAGTTTATGAAGGATATGGACCTTTTGGGGTAGCTATTGTAGTGGAAACAGCTACAGATAACCCTACGCGCACAGTAGCCAATATTCGGATGTATTTCAACAGAGCAGATGGCGCACTTGGAAAAACCGGTTCGCTCGATTTCATTTTTAATCGAAAAAGCCAATTCAGAATCAAAGCCGAAGGGGTGGATATGGAAGATTTGGAACTCGAGCTAATTGACTATGGCTTAGAAGAGATTTATGAAGAAGATGGTGAAATTGTGATTATTGCAGGTTTCACTGATTTTGGTGCCATGCAAAAAGCATTGGAAGAAAAAGATGTGGAGATTATTAACTCCGAATTGGTGAGAATTCCAACTACCACAGTAGAACTCACCGACGAGCAGGCGGTTAAAATTCAAAACCTGATAGAAAAGATTGAAGACGATGATGACGTGCAGCAAGTCTTCCACAACATGGCTTAAGCCTTAATTTCCTGCATTTGATTGGACATGATTTTTAGAATATCATCCATGCCGTGTGGTCGATAGCCTAATTCATGGATGGCTTTATCTAATTTAAAACCCGTGATTGGTGGTCTTTGTGCGGGCTGATTGAGCTGATCGGAACTTAATTCTTGCATCAGCGATTTGTCTAATCCAAAATAATCTGCTACACGATTGGCAATCTCCCAGGTGCTAAGAAAATCTTTGCCGCAAATGTGATACATGCCATTTGCATGTTTTTCGGCAGCAAGTAAGCAAGCTTCGGCAAGGTCTTCGGCAAGCGTGGGCATGCGATATTGATCATTCACCACACGAATCCACTCTCCTTTTTCTAAAGCACGCTTCACCCAAAGAATGATATTGGAACGTGTTTGTTCTTCCACTACGCCTACCACTAATATGGTGCGCAGTATTGCCCAGTCTTTGCTTTGTGCCTGAATGATGCGTTCGGCTTCTAATTTTGACCAGCCATAGTACGAAATAGGATTAGGTGCATCATCTTCGGAGTAGGGGCCATTTTTACCATCGAACACAAAATCGGTGGATAGATGAATGAAATGTGCATCGATGGCATTGCAGGCTTCAACAAGATAAGATACTGCATCGATATTGAGTTTGCGACAAGCTTCTTTGTTGCTTTCGCAAGCATCAACGTTAGTCATCGCTGCAGTGTTGATCACCACATCGGGCCGATGATTGTTGATTGCGTCCCCAACCGCATTACGGTCCGTAATATCTAAGTCCAAATAAGTATATCCATTTTGAAGTTTAAGTCTGTTTGCACCGCGCGAAGTTGCAACGAGTTCTATATCAGGTTTTTGAAGGCATCTATAAACAATTTTTTGCCCGGTCATACCATTAGAGCCAGTAAGGAGAATTTTCATGAAGGCTAATTAAGAGAAATTAAGGCTTGTATTCAAGTATTTTAAACTCTGTTCTTCGGTTTTTTGACCTGCCCGATTCTTTTGAATTGTCGGCAATGGGTCTGCTGCTTCCAAACCCTTGATAGCTAAGCCTTGTGGCTGAAACATCTTCAAATATCAGGTATTCGTAAACAGATTTTGCCCTATCCTCAGAAAGCTTTTGGTTGGTAATTTGGTCGCCTACATTATCCGTATGACCGTGTATAGCAATTTTCACACCCGGATTGTCTTTCAAAAAATGAATAAATTCATCCATTACTGCTATCGACTGCTCGTTGAGCCGTGAAGAGTTGGTTGCAAAGTTGATATCATTAAGTATGTAATTTTTGCCTGGTTTTATTTTTTGAACTTCCATGTTGAGCTTTTGTTTTTTCCCGGCTTGTATTGTATCTGTTTTGGAGATGAAAGTACTTTGGAATGCGTGTCCTTCTTTTTTCACTGTGACAATATGATCATCGTTTAGAGCAATAAGGGCAACATATTTCCCAGTGATGCTGTCCACATCAATGGATTTGGTCTCTTTGGTTCTCGAATTTTTAATTTCCAGTCTTGCATCGTTCACCACTTGGTTGTTTTCATCCTTGATTTCGCCGGTGAGAAAGATAACTTTTTCAGGTCGTGCATCTTTGTAAAGTGGAAATGAATACAAATCCCAACCGCCAATGCCTTTGAGTTTATCTGAAGCAAAATAGCCGTGGTGGCCATCAGTGCTTACAAAAAATCCCAAATCATCTTTTTCAGAATTAATCGGGTAACCGATGTTTTTAGGTGTTTTCCATTGTTTGTTATCATCAAGCTTGGAGAAAAAAATATCGAAGCCGCCAAAGCCTAGGTGACCGGTAGAAGAGAAGTAAAGTGTTTGCCCGTCGGAATGGAAGAATGGTGATTTTTCGCTTCCCGGTGTATTGATCGTAGGGCCAAGATTGACCGGAGTTCCCCATTCTCCATTTTGGTCTTTTTCGCTTTTCCAAATATCTAGTTCTCCAAATCCACCTTGGCGATTGCTAACGAAATAGAGCGTTTTGCCATCCGATGAAAGGGATGGCTGCGATTCCCAGGTGTCTTTACCGTTAATTTTCGGACCGGCATTTTTGATCTCGGACCAGCCTTTGGGTGTTTGCACCGAATACCAGATATCGCAGTTGAGCAATTGTCCACCTTCGTCGCGGCAGATGGTGAAGTACATGTGTTTGTTATCGGCGCTCAAGGTAGCACCTCCTTCATTATCGTTTCGATTAAAAGGTGCGGGTAGTGGAGTGCCTTTATCAAAAGTGCCATCGGTCTGTCGTTTACTCATAGTGAATCGCTCAAACATTTTTTCAGTGAGTGCGCCCAGCGGTTTTTCATAGGTGCGACGTGTGAAAAAAGCAAAATCATTGTCGGCCGTGATGATTGGTAAATATTCATCAGCCTGGGTGGAAATATGTTGCACAGGTTTAGGATCGAAAGGCACAGGTTTAGCAAAACCTTCGATGAAAAATACTGAAGCGTTATACATTTCGCGCGCGGCTGTTATATCTTCGGCTGTACCCAAATTGCTGTCGATGAATTTTTTCAGTCTTGTTTTTGCTTTTGTGTAGTCTTTCAAACCAAAACTAATGCTCCCTAAGGTGAAATAGATAGCTTCATCTAAATCGGGGCATAGGGCTTCTACGATGAGCAAATGCTTTTCCGCTTCCTTTGTTTTCCTGGCTTTGATGAGTAAGTCGGCGAGGAAATAATGTGCACGAGCGTAGTTTTCATCTTGCTGAATAGCTTCATTGAGCAATCGTCTGATTTCGGCTTTTTTCGGTTTTTTTTCGGCCATGAGCTTTTGAGCTTCAGCAAAAGTTTTTCTAGCCTTTTTATTGTCTGAATCGGGACAGCTGTTTAGGTCTATTCCTTGCGAAAAGACAAGTGGACTCTGCAAAAGCAGCAGTATGATGAAAATGAGAAATGATATTTTCTTTTTACGTATCAACGTTTAAAGATGTCTTTGGCTCTTTTTTCGGCTTCTTCTTTGGCTTTGCGTTCTGCTTCACGTTTGGCACGGTCTGCTTCTTCGCGTGCTTTTCGCTCTGTTTCCTGTTTGATTCGTTCGGCTTCTTGCTTAGCCTTGTCTGCTTCTTGTTTTACTCGATCTTCTGCTTCGTTTTTCAAGCGCTCCGCTTCGCTCCGCGCTTTATCTTCCAATTCTTTTTTTAGTCGGTCTGCTTCTTCTCTGAGCTTTTGTTCCGCTTCATCTTTCAAATTTTTGAACGCATCATTTGCACGATCTCGAAGGTCAGTGCTCACAGTGGGGTTAGCAAAGGTGCCTCCGATACGCAATTCCACAGGAATGATATCTCCAACGCTGGCATTGATTCCTTTCGTATTGGCTTGCGCAACTAAATTATTCAATACGGCATTTGCTTGTCCACCAAATTCAGCACGTGGAATTTCAAGATTCATCACATAGCTAATACTTTGGTCAAATCCGTTAGATCCACCTATTCGGGCTTTGTAGTTGCCTACTTTGGTATCGAATGGGTCGATGAAAATTCTCCCTTGCTTGATTTCAAAACCCAAGTTGGTTTTTTCCATTTGCCATTTTTTGAGCTTATCTATTTTCAGAGCTTCAGCTATGGATTTTATCATTTCGAAACCTTCAATTACAATCATGCTGGTTTGCAAGTTCCCCTTCCCATCTAGGGTGTTAAAAATTGGCTGAAGCTGCTGATCGGTTTGCATAGCAAAACTAATGCTACCCGAAGCCCTACCCACTGTATTTTTTGCGATGGGTGCAATTTGCTGTATGGTAACAAAGGTGTTAGCCGCTTCACGAATATTGATATCTCTAATGTTGAGATTAAAATCAATATTTGCGCCATCGGATCGGCGTGTATCATATGTGCCATTGGTAGTCATTGATCCGCCGAGCATTTCAAGACCGGCATTGCGCATGCTGAAAACGCCTTCACGCAGCATCAATACTCCTTTGAGATTGTTGATGTCCATATCGCTATACAACACCTTTTCCAAGTTGGCATTGAAAGTAAAATCAATGTTTTTAGGCAATTGAAAATATTCCAGACTTTCAGAACTTTCAGTTGTCGAAGCATTGGACCCGTTGACATCGGAGTTGCCATCATCCAACAAGGCATTGACATCGAGTAAGCGGCTGCTGAGCGTCAGTGAGCCTTTGAGTGTCTCATCTTTGAGCACATAAGCCAAATAGTTTTCTAATTTCCCGTTCAGCGCCATGTCACTTTTTCCAATGTTCATTATCAGCTTGCTTAGCTCTGCAAAGCGTGGATTGAAATTGAAGGCAGCATCAGAAATTTTCACCGGATCTTTCAAATCGCCATCCTGATAGGTAAAATTTTTCAAGTCTAAATTGCCACGTGCTTCAAATTGCTCATATTGTTCTTTTTCAATGGCCGACATTCTTCCTTTGAATGCCATATCGGCATTGAGCATACCGCCAAGATTAGTGCCTTGCTCAAGCGGATAGAAATTTTTCACGCTTGCCAAATCCATATTGGTTTTCACCTTGCTGTCGATAAATGGGTCTGAAACAGGATTTCTAAGCAGAAGCGTGGCATCGAAAGGATAAGGCCCAAAATCTAATCTGAAAACGGAAACTTCCACCACAGTCAGGTCAGCATCTCTTCCCGGATTGCGCACACTGCAATTTACTTTCACATTGCGCACTGCTTCCGGCAAGGATGGATATTGAAACATTCCATTATCCACTTTCAAATTTATATTGAAGCCCGGAATAGATTGTTCGTTGTATATACCTTTCACATATCCGTCGAATGCTAATGTTCCTGAAGATTTCAGGTCTTTAAAGTCTTCCGTAAACGAACCTGGCACAATAGACAAAAATTCTTTGAACTCGCTTTTTTTGGCGGCAAAACTCATATCCATATCAATATCATTGCCCGGCATCGCTACTTTTCCCTGAAAGCTTAGTGGTAGTTCATTAAGCCGCAATGTGTTATCCTTAAAGGCGTAGATGCTTTCTTTGAGATTTAAATCGAAATCTGCTTGGTAGCTTACCTTCACTTTACTCAGGTATTTCACGCCTTCATATTTCAAGTCGAGTGAAGCTATGTCGGTATCGGTGCTTAGGTTAGTTTGATCGGCGGTGAAATCGCCTTTGCCACTGTGTTTCAAACCGTCTATTTTGGTGTAAAAGCCAAGACTGCGGTCATCATAAATGATATTGACCTGATTCAACTCATATCTGCGAAGTGCGATTTTAAACGCTGATGGTTCTTCTGGTTCGTCGGTTTTTACTTCTTCGTCTGATGGTTTCACGATGTCATAATTAGCGGTTCCATCTTCCAATACTTTTACATGAATGGCAGCATTTTCGATTAATATGGAGCGGATACCAATTTCATCGCCCTTAATCACACTCATTAAATTAACGGTGAGTGCTGTTTTGCCGGCACGGATAAGGGTGTCGCCTTCAAATACTCCTTGATTGGCTATGCTTAAATCAATTATGCTTACTGAAAGATAAGGGAAGTTGCGGATTAGAGACAGGCTTACATCCTTGAAATCGAGCGTAGCCGTTAATTGTTTGTTGGCTTCTGTTTTAATGAGATTGACGATTTTGCCTTTGAATACAAACGGCAAAGCCAACAATGCGATAAAAATTACCAAAAGGCTTCCGACAAAGATTTTAATGATTCTTTTCATGGTTTAGTTGCTTAGCGCGTCAATTCAACGCAAGTTTCAATGAATTATTTGAATTTTCAAATTTAGAAAATTGGGCTTATCGAAGAACCCCCGATAATCTTATTTGGTTTTGTACCAGTCAATCATTTTTTGCATTCCGTAAGGTATGCTATGCCTAGCCTTGAAGCCTAAAGTTCTTATTTTTTCAGCCCCATGCCAAGTTTGGGTACAAAGTTTTTTAACTCTTTTCGATGAAATGGGTAAATTTTTACCCGATATGCGAATCAGCAGATCAAAAGGTAGCGCCAAAGCTATGGCAAACCACAATGGTAGGGTAATGCAAATTTTTTTACCCAACATTTCGGCCTGCATATTGGCTATGCTTCGGCTATCCATTTGGGGTTCGTCCACATAATTAAAGATTTCGAATGGAGATGCTTGATTTTCTAAGGCAAACAAACTAGCATCTACAATATTTTCCACATAGGCCAGTGATTTGATATTTCGTCCTTTGCCGATGTGAAAGTAAATACCGCGGTCTATGGCTTTAATCAAGTTGAGTACATTAGCAAGATTCCATGCACCAAACACTACCGTAGAACGAATTACGGTTACTTTTCTTCCTCCTTCACGCAAAGCCCATTCTTCCAACACTTTTTCAGCCTGTAGCTTAGAGTGGCCATAAGGGCTATTGGGTATGGGATTCATTTGCTCATGTGTAGGGTAGTGAAGTCCCAAAGCGCCATACACCGCTACCGAAGAAAAGAAAATGATTTCCTTTACCTGATTAATGGCAGCAGCTTCCGCCACTACTTTAGCCCCATTCACATTCACATCAAAATAGGCATCTTCGCTAATGCCAAAATCGTGGTGCATGGCTGCCAAATGAATAATAAGATCGCTACCTTCTGATGCTTTTATCACGGCTTCTTTGTCACGTATGTCCGCTTGAATAAAATCAATATTTTGTTCATCAGCCGGTTTAGCTTTATCAAGATTAACCAAACGATGGTCGCTTAGCTTCTCAATAAAATATCGGGCTATGAAACCTGAACCGCCGGTGATTAGAATGTTTTTCATTATCTCGGCGCGAATATACGTTCAAAAAGGAAAAGAGCCGTTATGGTATTCAATCAACTATAAATTGTGGTTTAGTCACTTTGCCATATAAGGAAATAACATCTTGAATCCGATATTTTACAGTTTATCTGAAAGCTTATTGATTTCACAGTTAATGATATATTTGATTATCCTTAATTTGCACGTCGAATCAAAAAGAAGAATCATGAAGATCAGCTTTCTGGGTGCAGCACAAACAGTAACAGGCAGTAAGCATTTAATTCAGTTAAAGTCCGGCGACAAAGTGTTGCTTGATTGCGGCATGTTTCAGGGCATGGGAGCTGAAGCAGACGAACTCAATCGAAAGCTGTTGACTGATCCATCGCGCATTCAGCATATTATTCTTTCGCATGCGCATATCGACCACAGTGGTTTGCTTCCATTTTTCGTGAAGCATGGTTTTAAAGGGAAAATTTATGCCACGCCTGCCACCATTGATTTGTGCGAGATTATGCTTTTCGATAGTGCACATATACAAATGGGCGATATCAACTTCATCAACAAAAGAAGAGAACGCCAACATAAAAGCAAGCTAGAAGTGCTCTACAAAACAGAAGATGTAGAGGCTTGTCTTGAACTATTTGTGCCGGTGGAATATCATCAGCCATACAAAATTAGTGAGCATTTTAGCTTCACATTTACCGATGCGGGTCACATTATTGGCAGCGCTGTGACCAACATTGTAATCAACGAAGATAGGTATGAGAAGCGGATTTGTTACACAGCTGACATTGGCAGACCAGATCCGCCGATAATTTCCCCTCCTGAAATCTTTCCCCAATGCGATTATCTGATTTGCGAATCTACCTATGGTAACCGCCGCCATGAAGACAGAAAAATGTGCGATGAGCGATTGCTTAAAATTGTGGTTGAGACCTGCGTAATGAAACGTGGCAAGCTTATCATACCTGCATTCAGCATTGGCAGGACACAAGAACTTGTTTTTTTATTAGATAAGCTTGAAACGGAAGGCCGTTTGCCCAACAACATTCCTGTGTATGTGGATAGCCCTTTGTCAACTAATGCTACGTATATTGTGAAACGATACCCTTCATTATTTAACGAAGAGCTTAAGCGCTACATGAATGAAGAAGATCCGCACCCTTTTTCGTTTGACAGGTTGCAGTATATCCGCGATTCGGAAACTTCAAAAAAACTCAATCAATCAAAAGAGCCCTGCATCATTATTTCCGCATCGGGCATGGCAGATGCCGGCAGGGTTAAACACCATATTAAAAATAATATTGAAGATGCCCGAAACACCATTTTGATTGTTGGTTATTGCGAACCAAATTCGCTTGGTGCCCGATTGATGAACGATGAGCCGGTGGTGCGTATATTCGGCGATCTCTACCGAAAGAGTGCTTTGATTGAAACAATGCATAGTTTCAGTGCACATGCGGACTACATAGAAATGCTTAATTTTTTAGCCTGTCAGGATGCAAATCATATTAAGAAGACTTTTTTGGTTCATGGCGATCTTGAAGCACAGCAGGCATTTAGAGAAAAACTCGAGCAGCGAGGCTTTAAACACGTTGAAATACCCAGAATAGGAGAAGGGTTTGAGTTATGACATTGCTTAAAGAAATCGGTGTTCTTGTTTGGAAAGACTTAATACTGGAGTGGAAACAAAAACATGCATTCAACGGGCTTTTACTGTATGTTGCTTCCACGGTTTTTGTTTGCTATTTATCTTTTAAAGAAGTGGTGAGTGTGCCTACCTGGAATGCGCTATTTTGGATTATCATGCTTTTTGCCGCTGTGAATGCAGCTTCCAGAAGCTTTCAGTCGGAGCGTAAGGGGCTTTTGCTTTACTACTATACCATAGCATCGCCTCAAGCTGTAATTCTATCCCGGATGATTTACAATTCACTATTATTGTTCGTCATCGCTTTGATTGGCTATTTGATTTATTCCGTTTTCATAGGCAATTTGGTGCAAGATCAGCAAAGTTTTTTTCTGGGATTGCTCATTGGTAGTTTCGGACTTGCTTCGGTGCTCACGCTCGTTGCAGCTATAGCCGCACGTAGTTCTGGTAATTTAACATTGATGGCCATTTTGGGCTTTCCGGTTGTGATTCCTTTATTGCTCACGCTCATTAGATTTTCAAAAAATGCGGCAGATGGCATAGATCTAAGTGTCAACATCACTTATGCTTTTGGGGTAATGGCAATCAATGTGGTTGCAATTGGCTTGGCCTGGATTCTTTTTCCTTACTTATGGAAGGAATAAATTTAGGCTGATAATCAATCCCGATCCATTCTTTTTCGTTTAGTTCGCTTTTGGGCTTGAATAGACTTCGCGATTGCCTGATAAAAACCATCTGATAAATGCTTTGTTATAAAGCATGGAATGAGGATGCATTATTGAACGTTTCTCTTATTTTTGGACCACGAAAAAACATCACATCAACATGAACTTTGCAACAAATGAAAATCAAGCCATGATCGAAAACATGGTTAAAGATTTTGCTGATAAACACATCAGACCCAAAATGATGGAGTGGGATGAAACCCAGCATTTTCCTAGAGAACTTTTCAGAGAAATGGGAAAACTGGGATTAATGGGGGTTTTGGTTCCTGAAGAATACGGTGGATCCGGCTTTGGTTATTTGGAATATGTTACGGCCATCCGTGAACTTGGAAAAGTGTGCGGCTCCATTGCCCTATCTATGGCAGCGCACAATTCGCTGTGTACCGGCCATATTTTGACATTTGGTAATGAAGAGCAAAAACGAAAATATTTACCCTTGTTGGCAAGCGGAGAGTGGCTCGGAGCCTGGGGTTTAACAGAGCCCAACACGGGATCTGATGCCATGCGCATGAAATGTGTGGCACATAAGGATGGAGACCATTGGGTGATAAATGGTACTAAATGTTGGATCACCCACGGCATTTCGGGAGATGTAGCTGTGGTGCTTGTCCGTACAGGAGAATTGCTGGACTCCAGAGGAATCACTGCTTTTATTATTGAAAGAGGAACTCCCGGATTCATGTCAGGAAAAAAAGAAAATAAGCTAGGAATGCGCGCATCTGAGACCGCCGAAATTATTTTTGACAATTGTCGAGTGCACAAAAGTCAGGTATTAGGTAATGTGGGAGAAGGATTCATACAGGCCATGAAGATTTTGGATGGGGGTAGAATTTCAATTGCTGCATTGTCGCTCGGAATTGCTCGTGGCGCTATTGATGCTTCGATTAAATATGCTAACGAAAGAGAGCAGTTTGGTCAACCTATCGGAAAATTTCAGGCAATCGCATTCAAACTTGCTGATATGGCAACCAAATATGAAGCTGCAGAACTATTGACCTATCAGGCTGCGGACTTGAAAAATAGGGGAGAAAGGGTTACCAAATATTCAGCTATGGCTAAATATTACGCATCGGAATTGAGTGTGTATGCGGCTACGGAAGCCATTCAGATTTTTGGTGGCTATGGCTACACTAAAGATTTTCCAGTGGAGAAGTTTTATCGTGACGCTAAACTGTGCACAATCGGAGAGGGAACTTCAGAAATTCAGAAGTTGGTCATTTCTAAGAACATTATAGAAGCATAACTCGAGCCATTACCATTAGTGCAATATAGAAAAACATATAGTGAGCTTTTCTATTTCGGTTCAATAGCTTGTTTAACAATAGTATGCAATTCGCGAACCAGCGGCAGGTCGGCTTCGGCCCAATCTAATTCAGGGATGTTGTTCGAATCAAGCCAGAGATAGGCTGCGTGTTCAGTAAGCTTGATTTCGCCAGATACATATTCAGCAACAAAAGGAATAAGGGAAATGCTGAATGATGTATAGTGATGAACAATCGTCGGCAAAGGTTTTATAATCCGAATATCGATTGCCAGTTCTTCTTTAATCTCTCTTTTTAGCCCATCAGAGGCTATTTCATTATCTTCAAGTTTTCCCCCTGGAAATTCCCATTTTAAAGGCATTTTCATCGATTTACTTCGTTGTGTGGCCAACACTTTTCCATCATGAATTATAATTGCACAGGTGACTTCAAGCATTTTGCAAAACGATTAGCGATAAAAAGATTGACTTTCATCGGAGAATTTGGAAACGATAAGCATCGAGTCTGATGAAAATAAATAATAGTATAGTAAACGACCAGAGAGATGAACCTCCATAACTGAAAAAGGGGAGGGGAATACCCACCACCGGAGCTAATCCTATTGTCATCCCAATATTCACTGCTACGTGAAAGAAGATGATGCATGCAAGCCCATAGCCATAAATTCGACTGAATGCCGAGCGTTGTCGCTCGGCAAGGAAAATTAATCGTAAGAGCAGAAATAAAAATAAAGCAAGTACAACAAGACTTCCAATAAAGCCCCACTCTTCGCCTACGGTGCAGAAAATAAAGTCGGTGCTTTGTTCCGGAACGAAATTATATTTGGTTTGGGTGCCGTTCAAAAAGCCTTTTCCGGATAATCCGCCGGAGCCAATTGCAATAAGGCTTTGATGCACATTGTATCCTGCGCCTTTTAAGTCTTGCTCTTTGCCAAGCAACACATTGATACGCTTTTTCTGGTGCTCTTCCAGTACTTTTTCAAAAATATAGTCTATAGATTGGATGGTAGCAAATGCCACAATAAAGGTGACCAATGCGGTGATGATGGCTTTGAGTCTAAAGCGGTAAACAGCAATACCAGCTACGCAGCCTGCAGCCACAATCCATGAAAGCACGACCGGATTCATAATTAATGCAAGCACACAAATTACTGCAAAAGCAAATCCAAGAAAGAGGTAGATACCGGGCAAACCTTCACGATAGAGTACGAGTATGAAAGCCGAAAAAACCAGAGCACTTCCTGTCTCTTTTTGAAGAATGATGATAATGGCCGGTATGGCAAAAAAAGCAATAGCGATGATGCGGGTTCGGAAATGATCAATTTTAAAATTCATGTTGCTCAGAAACTTCGCAATGGCCAGATTGGCTGCGAACTTTGCAAATTCAGCCGGTTGGATCCGGAATTCTCCAATTGCAATCCACGATTTTGAGCCCTTGATTTCGGTACCAAAAATAAAGACCGATAGCAGCAAGAGCATAAATATTACATAAAGCGCATAGGCAAATGTGGGAAAGAATTCCCCATCGATGATCAAAATTACAAGGGCAATAAAAAAGGCAGTGATAATCCAGATAAGCTGTTTACCATAGGATTGACTGGCATCCATGATGCTTTGATGCTCCTCGTTGTAAACAGCTGCATAAATATTAAACCAGCCCATGAACACCATGATCAGGTAAATGAGCACGGTGAGCCAGTCTATATTTTGTAAAACTCCTTCGTTTCTGCCTCTGGTCATGTCTTTATTTTTTAGCCACCCAATCTGCTTTTTTAGGAAGCAAATCAGCATCCATGATTCTTTTTTCCATTTCTGCTCTTTTTACTTCCCTTCTTAAATATTTTTCGATCATCAGACTCGCAATGGGTGCGGCCCAGGTGGCACCAAAGCCTGCATTTTCAACATACACAGAAATTGCAATCTGTGGATCATTCATAGGAGCAAATGCAATGAAAATGGAGTGATCCTTACCATGTGGATTCTGTGCTGTTCCAGTTTTGCCACAAATGGTTACGGTATCTAACTGTGCTATACGCCCTGTTCCATTAGTCACCACATTTCGCATGGCTTCTACGATGAGTTCATGATATTTTTCATCAACCCCGGTGAAGCGTTTAGTCTTGTAAATGGTATCGATTTGCCCACCTTCCACCTCTTTGATCAAATGAGGTGGATAGAACCAGCCACGGTTGGCCAGCAACGCACAATAATTGGCCATCTGCAAGGGCGTTACCCCCATTTCTCCTTGCCCAATTGCTAAGGAGATGACCGATATGGCGTTCCATCGGCCTGCTCCATGGTATTTATCATAGTATTGAACCGTTGGCACATTGCCACTAGATTCCTGCGGGAGGTCGATTGGATAGCGTCTTCCCATTCCAAAATTTAACACATAATTGCGCCAAACTTCGAATCCTATAGCTGCTTTGGGGTATTTCTGTACGATGTTTTTAAAAACATTGCAATAGTAGGCATTGCATGAAGTGGTTACGCTGTAGCGCAAGTCAACCGGCGAAGCATGCGGGTGACAGCCCACCCTTAAGCCACCAAACACAAAGCCTCTAGAGCAACCAAATGTGGTTTGTGGGGTGATTACCCCTTCCTGCAACCCTATCAAACCGTTCACCATTTTAAATGTAGATCCGGGAGGGTATTTGGCCATGGTGGCACGGTTAAATAGTGGCTTTAGCGTATCCAATACCATCTTGCGGAAATTCTTGCTTTTGGCACGCCCCACCAATAAATTGGGATCATAATTCGGACTACTCACCATGGCAAGTATTTCTCCTGTTTGGGGTTGAATGGCAACGATACTACCCACTTTTCGCTGCATCAATTGTTCCCCATATTCCTGCAAATCGGCATCGATCGACGATATTAAATTTTTGCCCAAAACAGAAGCCGTATCATATTTGCCACCTTCGAAACTGCCTTTCTCCCTGTTAAACACATCCACCATCACGATTTTTACACCACGCTGTCCGCGAAGATTATCTTCATGCGATCGCTCTATGCCGCTTCGTCCAATATTGTCGCCAGATCTATAGTATGGATTTTCAGCAATGATTTGTTCATCCACTTCACCTACATAACCCAAAGCATGTGCAGCGATTTTCATCGGATATTTTCTCAAAGTGCGCGATTGCACATAAAAGCCCGGAAACTTATACATCTTTTCCTGCAAGGCCGCATAGGTTTCCATGCTGATCTCGGTTTGAAAGATTTCGGGGCGATAGGAACTGTATTTTTGTTCTTTAAGCTTATTTAGCTTCTTAATAAAATCTTCTTTGGTGATATCCAGCAATTCGCAAAAGTCAAGGGTGTCGATTTCTTTCACCTTTCGGGGAATTACCATTAGATCGTATGCGGCTTCGTTGTAAACCAGAATCTTGCCATTGCGGTCGTAAATCACCCCACGTTCAGGATATTCAATTTTGTGTCGCAGCGCGTTGTCGTTGGCCGAGAGCTTGTAGCTATCGTCAATCACCTGTATGTAAAAAATCCTGATGAGATAAATAATGATGAGTGCCACGAAAATCATAGCAATCACAAATTTTCTCTCACTGAATATATTCATTTTTATGTCAATTCTATTTGGTTATTCAGATTCAGAATGGCATTGATTAGGTGCTTTCTCTCTTAAAGCTCAAAAACATTTGACTGAGCAAGATAAGCAATAGTGTGGCGAAGCTGCTTAAAATCACTCTAAGTAGCAGATCTAATATAAACAAAAAGGTAAAGGCTTCAAGTATATACAACCACAAATGATGAATCAGTACCATAAGTGATGCATAAACAAAAAACTTGGAGAGGCCCAAGCCTTTGATATCAAGACTTAAAATAATTTCAATATCTTCACGCGGTGCAATCACATTGAGAATAAAGGGTCGTAGGAATCCGATGAGCAAACAAGCCGAAGTGTGCATGCCCAAGGTATTAGAAAAAATATCCATACAGAAGCCCACCAGCATGGATAGAATAAGCACCAGATGCTTGCTCCAGTTGATTGGCAGCATGATGATGAACAGCACATAGAGGTAAGGGTTGACATAGCCACTTAGTTCGATCTGGTTAACTACCAACAACTGCACAAAAAGGAGCGCAATAAATCGGATTATATTTTTGAAAATATCATTTATCATTTTGGGTGCTCATTTCAAGTTTCTTGCGTTCTTCTTTCATCAAATCTCTAACTACATACACATTGGTAATATTGTCAAAATTCACTGAAAGTTTTACCCGGATTAATTTGAAGCTTTGTCCTGCAGTGGATGTCTCGCTCACCGTACCTACCATGATTCCTTGTGGGAAGATATTGGAATGCTCGCTCGTAATAATCGTATCTCCTACTTCAACAGGCGCATGAATAGGGATATCCATCAAGTTACAGTATTGAGACGATTTTCCATCCCAAACCAATGAACCGAAATAGTTGTTTTTCTTGATTTTGGAGCTGATTTTTATTTGACTGTTGAGGATAGAAATCACCGATGAAAAATGATCCGAGACATCTTTCACAATTCCAACCACACCATCGCTCGAAATCACCGCCATATCGCGATCTATACCATGGATTCCTCCTTTGTTAAGGGTAATATAGTTGTTAATCTTATTGGTTGAATTATTGATGATGCGGGCTTCTACAAATACATACTGCTGTTTATATAGGCTGTCGATTATTTTTGTTTGTGTGCTGTCAAGATCATATTTGGCAAAAGACATTTGGTTGAGTAGTCTTGCATTTTCTTCAGCCAGTATGCGGTTGTTGTAGGATAATTTAAGGTAATCCGTAAACATGGCATAATATTCATAAATCTTGCCTACGTAAAAATTGCTGGTATTGACAAATGAGGTACGCTGATAGCTGTTGTTTTGAACAAGCAAGTATATGGAAACAACTTGCAACATCAGGAAAAGGATAAAGAAATTATATTTTCTGATGAGCAGTATAAAATTCTTCATATGCCGATATTAGCGTCCTTGCAGATAGCGAATGTATCTATCTGATTAGGAACTTGAATTTATCCACATTTTTCAATGCTATACCTGTTCCTCTTGCCACTGCTCTTAGCGGGTCTTCAGCAATATAAACCGGAAGTTTGGTTCTTGCAGAGATACGCTTATCCAAGCCACGAAGCATTGACCCTCCTCCAGCGAGATAAATACCTGTGCGGTAAATGTCGGCTGATAGCTCTGGTGGGGTCATTTCAAGTGCATTAAGAATCGCGGTTTCAATTTTCGCAATCGATTTATCGAGACAATGTGCAATTTCTTGATACGATACCATGATTTCTTTTGGAATACCGGTCATCATATCTCTTCCATGCACAGCAAAGTCAGCTGGTGGATCATCGATTTCGGTTAACGCGGCGCCTACTTCAATTTTGATGGTTTCGGCAGTGCGTTCTCCAATATGAATGTTGTGCTGACGACGCATGTAATCTTCAATATCAGCAGTGAAGTCGTCGCCTGCTACACGGATAGATTTATCGCAAACAATACCTCCAAGCGCTATTACGGCGATTTCGCTCGTACCACCTCCGATATCAATAATCATATTGCCCATCGGCTCCTCCACATCAATACCGATACCGATAGCGGCTGCCATTGGCTCATGAATGAGATACACTTCTTTAGCTCCGGCATGTTCGGCAGAGTCGCGAACGGCACGTTTCTCCACTTCTGTAATCCCCGATGGAATGCAAATTACCATGCGCAATGATGGCTGGAAAATTTTACGACCGGGATTAATCATTTTAATCATGCCTCGAATCATGTGCTCTGCAGCATTAAAGTCTGCAATCACTCCATCTTTCAATGGTCTGATGGTTTTAATGTTTTCGTGTGTTTTACCATGCATTTTCATTGCTTGTTTGCCCACTGCGATAACTTTACCGCTGGAGCGTTCTATGGCTACTATAGAAGGCTCATCAACCACTACCTTATCATTGTGAATGATAATGGTGTTGGCCGTTCCAAGGTCTATGGCTATTTCTTGTGTGAATAAATTGAATAATCCCATTTGTAATCAAATATTTTTAGTGTTTAAAATGTCTTTTTCCGGTTAAATACATGCCAACATTCAATCTGTTGCAAGCATCGATTGAATCCTGATCTTTAATAGAGCCTCCGGGCTGTGCAATTGCTTTGATTCCTTCCGCTGCTGCAATTTCGACGCAGTCAGGAAATGGGAAAAATGCATCAGATGCCATCACTGCCTGATGAAGGTTGAAATTATTGCGTTTAGCTTTTTCTATTGCCTGCTTGAGTGCATCCACTCTGGAAGTTTGTCCGGTACCACTAGCAAGCAATTGGCGGTCAGAAGCAAGCACAATCGCATTAGACTTAGTGTGTTTTACGAGTTTGGTAGCAAAAACTAAATCGGTTGTTTGTTTCTGATTGGGAACTACTTCGCTCGCGACTTTCCAGGTATCAGGTTGGTCAATATAATTGTTACTGTCCTGTTCCAGCACTCCACCCAACAAGCTTCTGATTTGTTTTTCCGGAAATTGGAATTCCGGTTTTGTTTTCAGAATGATTCTATTCTTTTTCGATTTCAATATTTCCAGTGCTTCTTCACTGAAATCAGGCGCTAAAATAATTTCGAAGAATATCGTATCGATCGCTTTGGCCGTTTCGGTTTCTAGAGGACGGTTAAAACCGATAATTCCTCCGAATGCAGAAACCGGGTCGCCGGCCAGTGCGAGTTGCCAACATTCTAGTTGATTTTCGCGAGATGCAAAACCACATGCATTGTTATGCTTGATGATAGCACAAGATGCTTCATCAAAATCTTGCAACAATTGCAAACAAGCATCCACATCTAGAAGATTGTTATAAGATAGTTCTTTGCCATTTAATTGAGAGAAAACTTGAGAGAGGTCTCCTTTGAAGGAAGCTGCTTGATGCGGATTCTCTCCATAACGCAACGCTTTGGAGTTGTCTTCACCATACATCCAAGATGAAATCATTCGGTCATAATTGGAAGTGATTTCAAATGCGGCTGCTGCCATTTTCCTGCGGAATGTTTCATCTGACTTACCGCCATTTTGGGTAAATACTTCGGTGAATTCATTGTAGAATTTTCGATCGGGCACAATCAGCACATCGGTAAAGTTTTTTGCTGCTGCTCTAATTAGAGAAACACCACCGATATCTATTTTTTCAATGATTTCAGATACGTCTGAAGTCTTATTAAGCGTTTCTTCGAAAGGATATAAATCAACAATTACCAAATCGAAAGTAGGAATATTAAAGCGCTCAATCTCTTCGATATCTTGATCATTTTGACCACGTTTTAAAATGCCGCCAAACACTTTGGGGTGTAAAGTTTTTACTCGTCCTCCTAAAATCGATGGATAGCCGGTAAGGTCTTCAATGGCAATAACAGAGAACCCGGCTTGCTCTAAAAATGCTCTTGTTCCGCCTGTAGAGAAAATTTCTACGCCTGCCTGATACAAAGTTTCGGCAAGCGGCAACAATTTGTCTTTGTAAAATACTGATATTAAGGCTTTTTTGATTTTGATGTCAGATGAAGGCAATTGGCTTTATTTTTCTGCAATGTTATTAAATATGATTGAGGCAACGTGGACTGATGCAGATGTTTTTTTACAATGTTAATAAAATATTAAAAGTGTTCATATCCTTTCAATGATTGGGTGAAATCATTGCAGAAACAATGAAGCTGTGTTCAAGCATTTTTTCGTAAAAACATATCGGATGGCATAGGGCAGGAGTAATGTCAGTTGGCATCCTTTAATATTAGAATTAATAGTTTAGCCCGTTAGCAATTTCAATATATTTGGCAAATTTGTATTCTAGGCATGTGGAGAATCTACATTAAGTTATTAGGAGAGAGTATCAGGTTTGCTTTTGGCGCAATGCTGGAAAATAAACTACGCACATTTCTTTCTCTGTTGGGTGTGACGATTGGGATTTTTGCCATTATCTCTGTTTTTACCATGGTTGACTCAATCAAACGAAACATAGATAACAGCATAGCCAGCCTGGGCGATAATGTAATTTATATTCAAAAGTGGCCGTGGACCTTTTCTTCAGATTATCCCTGGTGGAAGTATATGAATCGCCCTGTGGTGCAACTGGACGAATTGCAAGAAGTAAAAAGAAGATCGCAGCTGGCAGCCAATATGGCATTTACAGCCACCGGAATGACCACGGTTATTCATGAAGGTAATATGGCCGAGTTTGTAAAGGTGGTCGGCGTGACGGATGAATATGAACAAATTAAGAATTTTGAAATTGCTTCGGGGCGATACTTAAGTCCATCGGAAATCAACAGTGGAGCGAATTATGCTGTATTAGGTGCTGACCTTGCAGAAGAACTTTTTGGTAATGTGGACCCTGTGGGAAACGAAGTAACTATTCGCAATAAAGTTGCAAGAGTAATAGGGGTATTCAAAAAAGAAGGAGATAATATTATTGACTTTGGCAACGATAATGCAATGGTGATTCCGATCAACTTGCTTAGATACAATGTAGATATCAAGTCAGATGCTGTTAATCCGCTGATTATGGCTAAAGCTGCTCCGGGTATCACCAATCAGGAGCTGATAGAAGAATTGTATGGAATCATGAGGGCAATTCGCCGGCTCGCACCTGATGAAGATGATAATTTTTCATTGAACGAAACCAAGCTGATTTCCAATACTTTTGATCAATTGATAGCTATTGTAAATTCTGCCGGTTGGTTTATTGGTGTCTTCTCCATTCTTGTTGGAGGGTTTGGCATTGCCAACATCATGTTTGTTTCAGTGAAGGAACGAACTAACATTATTGGAATTCAAAAATCACTCGGTGCAAAAAGGTTTTTTATTCTTTTTCAGTTTCTTGTAGAATCTGTGATGCTCTGTTTGACAGGAGGTGTGATTGGTTTATTACTCATATTCCTGTTGACCTTGTTTGCCCAATATTTTGCCGATGTCGAGCTAGCCTTATCGCTCAATAATATTTTGATGGGTATAGGTATTTCGAGCATTATTGGATTGGTTTGCGGCATCGCGCCTGCACTCACCGCATCAAGACTTGATCCGGTAGAAGCGATTCGGGCTAATTAAATTCAAAACTAGTTTGGTATTTAACCCTTACTACTTATCATTTTAACATTATTATCGACTTTTAGCCTTAGAAAAGGTGTTTTATCGAAAATGCTAATTCAATACGCGCTGAATAGGGTAGAAGAGGAGATTCCGTTGCGGTTCGCCAGATTTTTTGGTACTTTGAAAACGATTTCTGAATTAACTTGATCTAATTTAATTGCGAGTATTTATTTAAGGTGTTTTTGAATTTTCTTCAATCAAATATTGACCATTTTCATTTATAAAACCTTTCTTGCCGTTGAGTTGAATGTGGGCTTCCCATAAAATGGACGGGTTGAAAGTAAAAAAATCTGCTTGATATTGTAGCTGTCAAAAACGAAGCGGA
>JBKBKN010000033.1:16262-28675 GCA_046294625.1 Flavobacteriales bacterium | reverse complement strand
ATTGCAAATTAGCGGTATTTTATTTCAATACGCAACAAAGAATGTAAGATTTATTTCACCCTTTGATGAACAGTTTGCGTTTGAATCTAGTTGCATAATATTGAAGATTCATCGCTACTCTGATGTCTTATTCTGTTCATTTGAAAAATTTTGAAGATGCTAAGCGTCGTAATTGAATAATTTACAACTCTATTACATGAGCAACATCGATATCTTTAAGATGTTGTGACTTTGAATATCTAAGCATCTGATTCTTAAATTGCAAAATAAGCTGATATCAATTTGATTAACAATGGCTTACGCAGGATGCTGGTGCATTTATCTTGTGAGAGGACATTGGGGAGAGCCGAGAATGGTCAAGATTAAATTAATTAAATTCAGAAAGTGAGTAGCAATTGCAAAAGCGTTAACAGATTCCCAACTAAAAAAACGCCCTCACTTGCACACCTCCGGTATGCACGGTGGCCACACTAGGAGAGCGGCGGCCATCGTAGTTGAGATTGAGCTGCATGTTATTGGCTAAGGTGCGTTGCCATGAAATGCCCCAAGTAAGGTTCCTGCCAGAGCGAAGCCCTTCCAGCATTTCAAAGGCAAGGGGTGTATTTTCCGCGGCATTGTAGGTAAGGTCAATAAAATTGAAACGAAATTGTAAACTTCCTTTCGACAATACGTTGTATTTTAAATCCACCCCAATATCATTGCCGGTAAGACGCTCAGATCCAAATTCTGGACGATTAATTTTGTTTTTTCTGCGGTAAAGCAAGCTGAACCGAAAAGCGGCATTCGGCTGATAGACAAATGCAGGTTCGAGATCTACATAATCGAAAGTAAAGTCGCGGTTGTTGATGGCTTCCGCCTGATTGCCCCTCACTCCCTGACGGGTTTCGGCATTGAAGGTAAATTTATCGGTAAAATTCCAGCGTAAGCGAATGTTGTTGAAACGGTTGAATCGGGCTTCGAAACCGTTGCTCAATAAGGCGCGATTGGCCGTTTGCTGACTGTTTAGGTCAAGGCCAAACTTAGGGTCGTTTCGGTTGAAAAACAAGGTATTTCGAACCGAAGAATTAAACGTAATCAACTCCGGGTCATCCACTCTAGAAGAAAAGGGATTGTAGGCCGAAGCCATATCGTCGGTGCTTGTTTTGGCATCAATTCGAATTGCGCTTTGTGCAGCAAAACGGTTTACGAATTTTTTAACGCCTTTAGCATTTTTCCAGACATTAGAAGGCCTAATGTTGCTGATTTGGCTAAACTGATTAGAAAACACTTTGATAAACTCATTACTTGGGGTAAACACGCGAATGTATTGCGCCAAGTCAGGGAAAGGGGCGATTTCGAATTCATTCAACTCCTTAATTCCATTGCCATTGTAGTCGGTCCAGGTGTAAACTCCTTGCCCGGCAGGCACTTGCAGATAGGTGAACTCCCTGCGTGTTTCCAGTCCGCTGCCCACCTCATAAAAGGTATTGGAGCTGATGGCATTCTTGAATAATTTTAAATTCAATTCCACCCGATTGTTTAAGGTATTTTCGGGTTCTTGTGCAGTGAGTGAAGGCTCCTGAATAAACAATCTTCTCACCCCGGTGATGGTGCGCAATTGAACATTCGGATTGTTGGAAAAATCGGTGGTAATGCCGTAGCTTTCGGCATAGGCATATTGTGTCAATTGCTTATTCATCACCAAGTCGTCGGTGCGCACCCGATAAAAAATACGATATTTGAATTTCGATGTATCGCTATTGGAGATGTAAGCCTGACGATCGAAAAAAGCATAAGTGCTCAATCGGAACGTATCACTTATGGCATCTGAAATTCGATTGTCTTCCAGTTCATCAATATATCCTATGGTTAAATGCTTAAAGCGTTTGCTCACATGCGAGCGGTGGCGGTAAAAATTGGAATTGTTTCTTGCTCCATCCGTAGTGGTAATACCACCCCAGTAATTGACCCTTACCTTTGATTTCCCTATTTCAGAATCCACATTAAGGAAGTGCTGCCCTGCTGTGAACTCCTGTCCTTTGATGTAGGTGGTGAAGGTGTATTGTGCAAAACCGCCGCCTTTGCGAAACAGCTTCAAAGCTGCGCTGGGAATATAATCCGTTTGGGGTTCCTGCACGAGATTGTTCACATTCCAGTCGCGTTCAAATTCCACATTCCGAAAGCGCTCAATGGGCTGAAAGAAGCGATCCACCTGCTCATAGCTCAGGATGGTGCTCAGAAAGAGATTGGATGCAGAATCTCTTTTCACCTTTCGGGTGTCGTTGAAGCTCACGCGCAGGGCATAGCCCCCGTTGTCATCGGCATCGCGGTCGGAGAAAGTGTTTTTGTCGAAATTGGAATAGGCAATCTCTGCCATGATTTTCGATTGTTTACCAAGCCTGTATTCGGTGCCAAAAGTCATGATTTGCTGCCGTGAAGGCGGAATGAGCTGCACCAAGGGTTCAAAGCTGCCTTGAGGAACACCATTGACAGGGGCTACCCATCGAAACACGCGACCATTTGCCACTGAGCTCTCCTGACGGTAATTTCCATTGTTCTGTCCTACGTTCGAAAAAGTAGCCCGATAAACGGCTTCCTGCGGATTGGTGCTGAATACCAGCACATTGTTGAAAACAGCACCATTTACTATCGTGTCTGTCATCCGATAAAGGACAAGATCGGGCGTGAAGCCCACATTTTCGACCGAAGGGATAATGGCTTGCGACAAATTATCGCCGGCTTGACGAAGAATCTCCTTGTCTTCATCGCTCAGATTTTGCTGCAAAGGCTGATTGCGGCTGTCTTGTTCGCTATATACATTAAGCCTTGCCGTAAATTTACCCTGCTCAATTTCATTATTGAAATAGACTAGAGAGCGGGCAAAGTTTCTTTCCGAATATTCAAACTCGACAAAAATCCGCAAATCGCGGGTGATTAAAATTCGGGAAGTAAAAGTAATTTCTGCCGTGTTGTAATCTATCACGTAATCATATTCCTGACCGCGTTTAAGCATACGTCCGTCAATATAGACCTTTTCAGAGCCCGAAAGCACCACGATAAATTGCTCATTATTGATTCCCCTGAGGCGGTAGGGCCCTTGATTGCCTTCCACGGCTTGAAAATTGTTGCGATGAAATCGTCCTCGAGCCACAGCCACGCTTCCGCCCACTTTTACTTTGGCTGGAGCATGTTTGCCTTTGGGGAGAATTTGTGCCGGCACAGTAGTGCCAAAACTTCCCCCTTGCAAGCGTTTGTTGAAATTCATGAAATAGGATTCAGGCCTGTGAATGGTAAAATCGCCCGCAATCAGTTTGCTCTCTCCACTCGACAGCTGGATAAACACCCGGTCAAAATCCTGCAACTGGGCTGTATTACCATCCGGTTGAATGGGAATATTATCATCCGTGATCGCCGCCACCACATCAATATCATTGCTCAGCTTACCCGATAGCTGCAGATTAAGTGTTGAATTAACCGTAAGGTCTTGATTATTACCAAAAGTAACTCCACGCGAAATACTGCCATTTTTATTCAAACCATCCATTTTCAATGGATTTTGCGCACCAGAAACAGGAGTATAAACAAAGGGATTGAAATTGCCTATTTCATCATCGGTAGAAAGTCTTCGCGATTTATTGCTGTAAGTTTTGGATAGATTAAAGGGAAATACCCTGAACTGAACCATTATGCTATCCGGTGGCGGTTTCAGGCTATTTATTTTTCGACGATTTAAAATAAGCAAACCTCTGCTTTCATTGAGCTCATAAAAGGTAGAGTCGATCCGCACATCACTGATCAATAATGAACCGGGCACCACACTCGAAGTATCTAGTCTAATGGTGTCGCTTTTCACAGAAAACTGTTTAGTACGCAGGTTGTTCCATGTCTGTGCGTCTGCTTTGTGAAGACAAACACAGCACAGCAAAACTATCCATATCAGACCTGTAAACGTTTTACTCAAAATATCGCCCGGCAATTCATTATAACGAATAAAAATGCATTCGCTTATGCAAAGGAATTAAAAGCGATGGTAAAATGTTGGAAGGTGGAAGTAAATTCTCAGCACAAGTCATCAACACAAGATGAGAATGATCTCTATCATGTTAAAATAGCCATCAATACCCCCCGCTTCTTTTCCGCAAAAACCACTCAATGCTGAGTAATCCCAAGATAAGGAAGAAAATCCATCGGAGATTAATCATCTCCCGCAGACGCGATTCGGTGTAGGAAATGGGCTTAAGGGTTTCGTTGTTTTTGATGACTTCGGCCAGTTTTACCAAGTCGCGAGGCTGAAACATTTCTGCTTCGGTAGCAGAAGCTATGTTGTAAAGCAATGCATGGTCGGCGGTGGTATTGATTTGCTCGGCAAATACGGGTTTAATGGTAAAACCTCCACGGGCTTCCACTTTTTTGCTGCCCAAATTTACCGAAGCAGTGTAGCGATAATCGCCAGTAGGAAAAATTCCGGCATTCAAGCGATAGCCTTTACCCGATTTAGAAAAAGTGTAATTATACGTTTTCCCACTATTATCGGTGAGCTCGAGCAAAACGTCCGGATCATTGATGGGTTCATAACTTTCATTATATACTTCGGCTTCGAAAATTACGGGATCGTTTTCGAAAAAACTGTTGGCCACATTCACCTTCAGATTGCTTCTGTCTGATTTGGCGGTGAGATATTGCACTACTTTAGAAACCAATTCATTGAACTGCTCATGGCTTTGTTTTTCGGCAAAGTTTTGCATGCGCCAGCGCCACAGTCCTTCACCCAGAAGGAGTGCACTGCGTTGCTGTTCGCTGTCGTTGAATAGAAGTAAGGGGCTGTCTGTTTCCACCATCCCAATTTTTTGGTTGAGCATCACAGAGGCATTTCCACTAAGGCGATACTGGGCATAAGGGATGGAAAGGGGCGGAAAGTTATTCAGCGAGCGGCGTAGTTCATCGCTTAGAGTGAACAAACCAAATGAAGGGTTTAACCGAGCTTGTATGTCGGAGCTGAGGTTGCCGCGAAGACCATTCACCGTCACACCAAAACCAAGATTGCCAATCACCATGATATTCGATTGTAATCCGGCAATGCTCCAAAAAGGTACGCCTGCGCTGCGCAACTCATCGAGTGTGCGTGTGGCACTGTTGCGGGCAGAAGGGATCTGATGCAAAATCACCAATCCATAAGACTTTAAGGGCTTGTTAAACGAAGGAGCTAGTCCGACTTCCACTTCATAATTTTGATTGGCTTCAACGGCTTGTCTGATAGCTCCCACGTCAGGATGCGGCCCATCGGCTAGAATCAGAATTTTTTGACGACTGTCAATCACATCAATAAAAAAATCTCTGCTGTTGTTACGCAGGGTAAATTCTCCTTGCACTTCAGAGAGTGTTACCGTGTAACGTTGCAGTCCGGGTTGATTGGCTTCAAGCTGCAGGCTAACAGTTTCCTGAAAGTCGGGTTTGTCAATCGAAATGGATTTGCTAAACAGCGTCTCACCCCCTTTGCTAATTTTAAGCATAGTGCCACTGCCGGTCATCTTGCGAGCGTCCACCCGCACTTCCACTGGAAAAGTGTTGTTAAGAAAGGCCAATTTATTATGCGTCACTCGTCCGATAAACACATCTTTCTCGATGGTAGTGTCGCCCAATGCAACTGTATAAATTGGCGCTTTGGCTATGCCTGCCGAATAAAATGGGTTTGCACCTTTGTTGTAGATTCCATCTGTTGCTAGCACAAAAGCGCCAATATTTCTGCCCGAATAGAGATTAATGGCTTCTTTAAGCGCCAAATCAATATCGGTTTGTTTTTCCTGAAAATTTAGTACTCCTGTGTCAGCAAGACTTTTGCCGAACAAGTAACGCCGCACTTCAAAATCCTCGCCCAAGGCATTCGTAAACTGATCCAACAGTTCGGGATATTCATTTTGGTAAAAAGCAGAGTCGCGATTGAGCTTTACGGATTCTGAGTTATCTTGAATAATGACCACTACCGGTTTTTCCAGGCTGCGTGTGAGTGTGCGAATTAGCGGTGCGAGCAGCAAAAAAGCAATCACGCTCACCGCCAAAAAGCGCAAACCGAAAAGCAATCGGTTAAGTTGCACTGACTGAAAGGGATTGTTGCGATATAAAACCCAGGCATAAAGCAATCCTAATCCGAGGCAAAGCAGGATCAACCAGGCAGGGTATTCAAAAACTAATTCAGCGCTCAATTGATAAATATGCGTTTATGGGTTTAAACAAATTGATGTATGATGCAGCGTGCAACTTATCGATCCGGCTTAAGTTTGCATGCCTCCGCACACATTAATCACCTGACCGTTTACATAAGCGCTCAAATCTGATGCCAGAAAAAGTGAGACATTGGCTACGTCTTCCGGTGTGCCACCACGTTTCATGGGGATATTTTCAATCCATTTTTGCTTTACATCAGCATTCAACTCTTCGGTCATTTCTGTTTCGATAAATCCGGGTGCAATGGCATTGCTTCGAATATTCCTTGAGCCAAGTTCTAAGGCAACCGACTTTGTGAAACCAACGATACCTGCTTTTGAAGCGGCATAGTTTGCCTGACCTGCGTTGCCACTGTTGCCCACCACTGAGCTCATGTTCACAATCGATCCGTATTTATTTCGCATCATGGGTTTGATGGCCGCTTTAGTTAAGTTAAAAACTGATTTCAAATTGGTTTGAATCACTTCATCCCATTGCGCTTCGCTCATGCGCATGAGCAACCCATCGCGGGTAATGCCGGCATTGTTGACCAGGATATGCAAATCGCCAAAATCGGTTATAACTTGATTCACCAAGGTTTCAGAAGCTGCAAAATCGGCGGCATTGCTGTTGTAACCCTTAGCATTCACACCGAAGGATTTCAATTCTTCTTCCAAGGTTTTGGCCTTAGCTTCCGAAGACATGTAGGTGAAGGCCACATGGCAGCCTTGCTGAGCAAATTTGATGGCAATGCCTTTTCCGATGCCGCGTGTGGCGCCGGTGATGATGGCAATTTTATTTTCTAATAATTTCATGGTTGGTGTTTCAATTTGCGCAAACCTACGTTGATTAATCGCAATTCGCAAACACATAAGCTGTTCTTAGAGCTTTTTACATGCTTACCCGAATAAAAGAAAGTCGCTCGATTTGATGTTCGAATACTATTTAATTTCCATGTATTCGAAACAAGTATCGCTTTTTATCAGAATTTTTCATATATGCGTATAAGAAAAAAACAGATATTCGTCTCACCATATCAACCATGCTGAACATCGACCAGGATGAATTTTACATGCGAGAAGCTTTGAAAGAAGCAAAAAAAGCCTTCGATAAGGATGAAGTGCCTATCGGATGTGTGATTGTATGTCGCGACAGAATCATTGCCCGTGCTCACAATCTCACAGAGCAATTGCATGATTTCACAGCCCATGCCGAGATGCAGGCATTCACGGCTGCTTCCGACTATTTGCAGAACAAGTATCTCAATGAATGTACGCTTTATGTCACTTTAGAACCTTGTGTGATGTGCAGTGGTGCTGCTTTCTGGACGCAAGTGGGGCGCATTGTATTTGGCGCACCGGATCAGAAAAGGGGAGTTTCGCTCATTTCGGAGCAGATTTTTCATCCGAAAACAGCAGTTCGAAGCGGAGTCTTGTCTGAAGATTGCGCAGACCTGCTTTCGACATTTTTTAAAATGAAAAGAGCGTAACATTAGTCTAATATTTGAACCGCTTGGTTCATTTAACAAGGCTAAAAGTTTTTTATCTGCTGAGCAAGTATGAAAGTATTTGAAATAAAACATGTAATCACAAATGCCTACACAACTTCTCTGTCGAACATTCAATCGAAGGGAGTAAGCTCAGAAAAGCTAAGTGCCATAACGGCAATTTACGGTAATTTATGATTGATAAGGGTGGTTTATTCTAGATCAGCACTTGAACGAAAGCAACTCAAATGAACTATTTATCACAAGTGGAAATAGGCATTGTAAAATCTTGCATTTTCAAAGTTGGTAGTAGTGCAATTTCAAAGTAGATATTAGTGTATTTTCAAAGTTGTCATAAAGGGAGTTTGTTTGAAAACTTGATCATTAATGAATTTTTAAAGCAAAACTACCACCGCAACCTGCTCCTTGACTTTTGGTTTTGGCGTGACACTGTGGGGCATGAAATAGATTTGATTTGGCAAAATTCAGAAAAACTAAACCTGGTGGGAATCAAAACCAGTGAAACGATTATACCGGAAATGTTTAAGGGATTGAATTACTTTGAAAAATTAAGCCCCGATTTAATTGATAGCAAAACACTTGCGCATACCGGCCTGTTCAACCAAAGCAGAACAGCCGCTAAGGTTGTAAGTTGGAAAAGTATCTTGCAATGCGACAACTGTCAAAGGAGTTTATATTTGAGCTTTACAGTTCATTCTGAAATGTTTTAAGCGGGAAAACAATTTCTGCTTGACTTCACCACCGAAGGTTAAGCCAAACAGCGGATTAGTTGTAAATCCAGTTTTGAAAAAGAATTCAAAAAGAAAAACCAAACTATTTATTGGGATTAAAAAATATTTCCATATCATCTACATATTTTCCTAATGCGTTTCATCAGGTTCGAATGATCAGGATTAAGTCATTTTGTTTAATTCGTTTTATGGTGTTTTGTGTTTTTTATGCGCAAAGTCAACAGTGGACACAACTCATTGATTTTCATTCCGACGGACGCGATGACGGTACTTCTTTCGTCATTAGAAACTAGGCTTGGTGCGGCACCGGACTTACTGCTTCATTTGAAGTGAGACGGGATTTTTACACATTCAATTTTGATACACAAGCATGGGAGCAAGCTACTCCGATGCCGCTTGGGCAGGAGCTACAATATGCTGTTGGGGTGTCATTTAACAATTTAGGATATGTGTTTGGCGGGATCAACCAAACAAATTTTTTAAGTGATTTATGGGAGTTTGACCCTGCGAGCCAGCTTTGGGTAAGCAAACCTTCTCTTCCCAGTGCCGGTCGCAGTGGTGCTTCCGGATTTATTATCAATCAAAAGCTGTATATCGTAGGTGGGAAAAACAATGATACAGAAGCTTTGAATGAAGTTTGGACTAATGATTTCAACTCAGCATCGTGGACACAAAAAGCAAATCTCCCTTTTGAAGGCAGATGGAGAGCAAGCACTGTTACTATCAATGAAAAAGTTTATTTGCTCTTTGGGATATATGAAAACGGCCGTTATCACAATGAAATCTATCAATATTTCCCTGACGATGATGAATGGTCATTGACAGGATTTTTCCCCGAAGCAGGCAGAAATTATGCAGATGTGAAAGTGATCAATGAACAGATTTATAGTGTAGGCGGCATGGATAGTTTGGGCACATTTCATAATGATTTGTGGAGATATAATCCCGAATTGAACACATGGCTTCAGCTCATTTCACTTCCTGCGGCAGGCCGACGCGGCAGCATGAGCTTTACCGACGGGCAATCTTTTTATTTCAGCAGCGGCTTAAATGAATCGCTCCAACGCATCAACGAAACCTGGAAAGCCGATCAAATCACCTTTGCCTATTCAGCCGAAACGCAAAAGCCATTTCACTTTTATCCCAATCCTGCTCATCAGTTTATTGTGATTGAACATGAAAAAACAGACATAAGCACATTAGAAATATTCGACAGCAAAGGCCGCTTATGTCACCAGCAAAATGTAATAAAAGGTCAAAACACCATTTTGATTGATTGGCTCTCGCCGGGCGTTTATTTTATAAGATTAAACAACGGCGGTTTCCATAAATTGTTAAAATTATAGATAGGCTTTGGTGAGAAGTAAATGTATCATCACTAAGCTTCTCCCATTACATTTGAATGATATTTAAACTGCCGAATGTTCGCAACTTGGAAACGTTTAGAATAAACAAGTTGAAACCATGTTATTGTTGTGAGAAAAGCTGAAAACTATAACCTGCATCGCAATGTCAACCTGAAGTTTCTACCCGGCGCGGCGATACCTGAGGAGTATGTGCGATAGCGAACATCGGTTATGTTGTCAATTCCGCCAATCCATTCCATCCAGTCAGTGGTCTGATAAGCAATATTCGCATTCAACGTGAGCCAGCCTGGTGCAAATGGATTGCCATTGGTATCAGCAACATAAAGATGGGGTTTGGCTCTTTCTGATAAAGCAAGACTTTCAAAAGGGATCGTACCTTGAAAAATGGATAAAAAGCGCAAAGTGATTTTATTTTTCCGCCAGCTAATGCCTGACTGGCCGAAAAATGGTGGCGCATGTCTCAAAGGGGCAATTTTACCATCATCGTCTTCTTCTTCTCCTTTTTGCCAATTTAATCGGAGCGTGAGCAGCAAATTTGGTAGGAGTTCAAGATCGGCTCCCAATTGAAGGCCATAAACATAAGCTCCGGCTGCATTTTGAATGGATAATACTTGGCTGAGTGTGCCATCATACATGATGCTGTCGGCGCCGTTGAATGTTGACGGTCGGCGCACCATTGCCTGATCAAGAAAAGTGTAAAAGAAATCGGCATGCATACTACTTTTGTTACTGATGCGAAACGACAAACCGCTTTCTCCCTGCCAGGCATATTCTGCACCAAGCTTAGGATTGGGGACTATCACCGAGCCGGGTTCAGAATCGAACACCTTTGCCACATCATCCACATTGGGGGCTCTGAAGGCAGTGGTGAGATTCACATTCCAGCTAAGACGGGGACTGATATGATAAATCATGCCGATATTTCCGGTCCAGGCATGGTTGCGAAGCCGAAGATCAGGGTTGGGCAAGGGAAAAAAGAATGTATCTGCCAAGGCCGACAAGGCTACCGTGGTGTAGCGAATGCCCTGCATCACATCTGTTTTCCTTCCTATTTTCACATTTTGCTGAACATATACCCCATAGCTGTTCCAAACGGCCTGATCGGGATAGCGTGTGCTCAAGCGGCTCCACTGATCGGTGAGAATATTGTGTCGGTGTGCTTCGGAATTCACCGAGTTGAACACCGCATCCACACCATAGTTAATTCGGTAATTCAACTTGATATTTTTCTCAAAATCATAATTCAGGTTAATGGCTTCTACAAATTCATTGCGATTGTTGCGCCAGTTAGATCCAAAATTTCGGTTATGACGGCTTTCGTGAAAATTCTGATAAGCAAGGCTAAGCTTGAATCTGTCGTAGATGCGGGTGCTGTCCTTGCGTTCGATGCTCAAAAGATGCATGCTCCAGCGTTGTGGGCCATAATACCATTCGCCATCACGAAAATTGCCTTGTGCATTGCGTTCAATCAGTCGGTCGTAACGTGGAATGTCGCTACTCTCTGAAAAGTGGAAGGCATAGTTAACTTCTGTACCTTTTTTGGGCACCAAGCGGTATTTCAATAAAACATTATGCTGTTGATAAGCGGAATGTCTTTGCAATCGGGGATTGTCATTTTGCAGCACAGTGTCCTTGCCGTTAATCCTTTCCTGATACTCATTTCTCAGATAGACATCAGGCCCGCGGCTGCCCATCAGCAAATCATCAAAATCAGAAAAAGTATAAGCCGCATAAATGCCTGATTTTTTAGTCGAAAAACTAAGGTCGGCATGGGCTGTCTTTTCAAAATTGGCGGAGGCGGTTCGCAGCATCACATTTCCATGCAGCGCCTTCTGATTGTTCTCCTCGAGGGTGAGTGGCTTCACGGTTTTAAAGTTCATTGCACCCCCGATGGCATCGCTCCCGAGCATAAGCGCTCCCGGACTGAAGATCACTTCAGCTTCATCCACAGTGAGTCCGCCAATGGCAATGATTTGGTGCAAGTTTCCGCTTCGTGAAATGGCATTGTTCATGCGCATGCCATCCACGCAGATGAGTACGCGATTGGCGGCAAAGCCACGAATCATGGGGCTGCCGCCACCTTGCTGGCTCTTTTGCACAAGCACTTCGCCCGATGCGCCTATCATATCAGCTGTGGATTGTGCACCTTGCATCAAGGCTTCTTTCAAGCTGATTTTTGATGTTTTGAAGCTGAGTTGGTTATCCGACTGCTGCAGTCTGAAAGCCGAAATCTCAGCTGTTTGCATCAGCATGTTCAAGGCCAGCAAATACACCGTAAGTCGCCCATTGCGGAAAGCATTCACAGGCAATGTTTGAGGGACATACCCGTTGGCAAAAACAGTGATAGAATCTGCGCTGGCAATATTGTTTAACAAGGCAACACCATCCGCATTGGTAAGGATATTGTTTTGAAGAGCAATGATAATTTCAGCGCCCTTGATGGGTCTTAGGCTGGATGCTTCCAGCACGGTAACTTTTTGCGCTGCCAAACTTCCCGAAAGCAGAATAATGGGGATAGCCATTAGCTGCAGTAAAATATGCCTTATCGATAAAAAATTCACCGGATAAAATTAGTTGAAAATCGATGAATTTGGCATTGAAACTATTGCCCCTTAGCACCTTTTAAAC
>JBKBKN010000033.1:0-16162 GCA_046294625.1 Flavobacteriales bacterium | reverse complement strand
GCCTGTTCCGGATGCCCCTTTGTCAAATTCCCAAATATTTTCCGTATCCCAACCGGCGCGAATATTGATAACTTGTGGATAGGAGAGTATTTCTTCCGGTTGTCGCTTTTCGAAATAATTACCGGCATCCCAGCGTCTGTTTTGGTTTTCATCCATTATCAAACGAATGTTGTAGGCTCCGGGCTTTAGTTTGTCAAACTTTATCCGTTGATTGATCATGTAAGGTATGGACTTCAGTACCTGATCTTTTTGATAAAGTTGTATTACTAAATTTTGCTTTTCCAATGAATCTGATTTGAGCTGAAACTCAAAAGCGCCAAAGTCTCGTTCGCCTAAAACTTTGAATTGCAGATTGAGCGTATCATTGCTTTGTCCATAGATATCGATTACAGCGCCGGGCAAAAAAATGATTTTCCACTCTTCGTCTTCTTTTAGGGAGAGCGGCACAAATATTCGGTAATCCAGTTCTTTTATCAACAAATTAACAAAAGATGTATCTTCACCCTTAATGAGTTTGGTTCGCGATGCATCTACAGCGCGTATAGGTTGAGGACTCTCAAAGAAGAGACTATCGTAGGGGCTAAATCGTCCGCCGGCCAATGGATGCCGAAGTTTCAATATGGTATCAGTCTGACTGCTTCGAGCCCCTTTCCCTCCTGCCTTTAAGGATGTTCTACGGGTATTGAATTTCACCGTATCATCTTTTGTCATGCCATCGTTAAAGCTCAAAATAACTTTGAGGGAGTCGTCTTTTACCTCTGGAAACCAAATGTCGAGTGAGTCGCGGTCGCGATGGTATTGAAAACGGATAGGTTGAAAATTTTCGGGATGCAATACTACCACCGAAAGGCTATCCACGGGTTTAGCAAATCCAAGATTTACCAAGCCGGGATGTTTAAATGTTTTTTTGACAATGCGTTGCTTGGGTAAGGGGTTTTTGAAAAGCAAAAGAGGTTCTTTAAGTCTGACTAAACTATCGCGAATACTAATCAAATCGGGAAGAAATGCGACTTTTTCAGATGGATTGTCAAATAAATAATTATCGTTTCCATCGGCAAGGGCAAAGAGCTTATAGTTACCTTCCTTGATATTATAAATGGTGAACATGCCCTGCTCATCAGTGCGAGCAAAATAGCGCGGCATTTCTTTAAAAGGGAGAGAATCTTCATCGCTTCGGTAAAGCATCACCGTTACATCTTTGAGCAATGCACCTGTGAAAGCATCTTTACACATTCCGGTGAGCATCAGGGAGTCAATATAACTTCCGGTGGAAAAAACATAGCGCAGATCTTTTACCAGATTGCCTTCGGTGATGTCGGCAATGCTGTTGTCGAGCGAAATCACATAGGTTTCATTAGGAGCAAGAGTGTCCTTGAATTCAATCCAAAGTGATTTTCTTTTCAAGGTGAATTTGGGCTTAATGTCAGGAATAGGCGCAATGAGAATTTTTGTTCCACCTGCTTTCAAGTCAATAAACTCATCAAATTCAAGGATAATCTTTTTTGAATTGAAGAAGACAGTATTGTTTTCCGGAGAGGCGCCAATCAATGTAGGCGACTTGTCATCTCTTGGACCTCCTGAAGGTGGAATTCTGCTTGCACAGGCAAACATCAGCAGCCACAGGAAAGCTAAACTCAGGCCGGTGACGATTTTGTTGCTCAAGCGAAATAATATTTTGTGATCAGTGCGGCAATAGCTTCCAATCCGTTTTGGTCGTCATTATCGAACGCAGTGAAATGCTCACTATCCACATCAAGCACCAATTGCACTTCACCTTTTTTATCCATCACCGGCACCACAATTTCTGAATTTGACAAACTGCTGCAGGCAATATGCCCAGGAAATTGATGCACATCAGGCACAATGATCGTTGCCCCATTTTGCCAGGCTGTGCCGCAAACGCCTTTGCCATAGCCAATTTTTACGCAAGCCAATGGCCCTTGAAAAGGCCCGAGAACCAATTCTTTATCCTGCACACGATAAAAACCCACCCAGTGAAATTGAAAAACTTCTTTTAGCAATGCCGAAATATTGGCCAGCGAAGCCACAAGGTCATGGTCGGGTGCAATGAGTGCTTCTATCTGCTCAACAAGCTGTGTATATATCGCAGCTTTCGTTTGGTTTTTGTCAAAGAGAATGCTTTCGGCCATGAATCAATAATTGGTAATGCCTAAGATGCGACGCACATCGCTGATGGTCTGTGCCGCGCTCGCTCTGGCTTTTTCTCCCCCTTGAAGGATTACTTTTTTAAGCAATTCCTCATCCTTTTCCAAGTCCAGAATGCGCTCTCGAACAGGTTTCAGAAATTGGATAACATCTTCGGCCAACTGTTTTTTCATGTCGCCATAGCGGATAGTGCAATTGTTGTAAGCATTATCGAAATGCTGCACTGTATCGGCAGATGAAACCAATTTCATAATGCTAAACAAGTTTTCAATGGCTTCCGGTTTGGTTTGATTGGGCTCGGTTGGTCCACTGTCAGTCACGGCACGCATTACCTTCTTTCGGATTGATGCTTCATCTTCGGCAAGGAAAATGGCATTTCCCTCTCCTTCCGATTTTCCCATTTTCCCACTACCGTCCAAACCGGGAACTTTTACCAAGGCCTCGCCAAAATTATAGGCATAAGGTTCAGGGAAGTATTCTTCGCCATACAAATGGTTGAATCGGTTCACAAAATTGCGCGCCATCTCTAAGTGTTGTTCCTGATCCTTACCCACAGGCACTTTCGTGGCCCGGTGAATGATAATGTCAGCAGCCATTAGTACAGGATAAGTCAACAGTCCTGCATTCACATTTTCCGGTTGCTTTCGCACCTTTTCTTTAAAGGATGTGCAACGTTCCAGCTCACCTAAATAAGCGTTCATATTAAGCAAGAGATATAATTCTGGAATTTGTGGTACGTCGCTTTGCAGATAAAGGGTAGAAATTTCAGGATCAATACCTGCGGCTAAATATTCTGCAAGCACACTCTTTACACTATCTCTGAACTCGGAAGGCTGCGGGTGTGTGGTCAAAGCATGATAGTCGGCAATGAAAAAAAAGCAGCGATGCTCATGCTGCATTTTGATAAAATTCTTAACGGCTCCGAAATAATTCCCGAGGTGCAGACGACCTGTGGAACGAATGCCACTCACTACTGTTTCCATGCCGCGAAATTAAGCGAAAAGCATATATCTGCCTACCAGTAATATGGGAGCAATTAATTTCAATAATATCGTTTAAGGCAGACCAATCAAAGCTGAACAAGTTGTGGCTAAAGGCAGAAGCATTACGGAGTAACTTGCTCGTCTTAGATAAATTTAACGTAGGTTTGCCGAAGCAAAGGTTTATTTCAAGCATATGATAAAATCGATGACCGGATTCGGCAAAGCCCAGGGCGAAGTGGGGAAAACAACTGTGAGTGTGGATATTAGGGCGTTGAATAGCAAGCAATTGGACTTGAATTTACGAATCCCGTTTCAATTTAGAGAAAAGGAAGCCGAAATTCGTCAGGAAGCCGGAAAGGTGCTTGAAAGGGGAAAAGTGGATATTTCTATTCATATCATCAGCGATCAGCAAGAGAGCAGCGTAAAAATTAATACAGATGCAGCCCGTCAATATTACCGCTCCATTAGAATGCTTGCCGAAGAGTTCAACGAACCCACCAATGATATTCTCAACATGGTGATGCGCATCCCTGAAGTATATAACCAGACCGAGCAAAAACTGAGTGATGAAGAGTGGAAACAGCTCAAGCATTTACTCGATGCATCCCTGCAAAAAGCTGACGCATTCAGAGAGCATGAAGGCGCCGCTTTGCGAGATGATTTACTCGCCAGGGTTTCTAGTATTTCAGGATTTCTTCCACAATTGCAGCAATATGAAGATGAACGCGTAATGCAGGTTCGTCAGCGCCTGAAACAAAAATTAACAGAGTGGCTCGAATCTGACAAAATTGATGAAAACCGACTGGAGCAAGAGCTGGTTTATTATATCGAAAAGTTTGATATTTCAGAAGAAAAAACACGTCTGCTTCAGCATTGCGAATATTTCAGAGATACTATTGTATCACCTGAAAACACCGGAAAAAAACTTGGATTCATTGCGCAGGAAATGGGCAGAGAAATCAATACTATAGGCTCTAAGGCTAACCATGCCATGCTGCAAAAAATTGTGGTTTTGATGAAAGATGAATTGGAAAAAATAAAGGAACAACTCAATAACATCGTTTAGCATTGAAAGGCAAACTCATTATTGTTTCAGCGCCAAGTGGTTCAGGAAAAACTACTATTGTTAAGGAATTGCTTTCTGCTTTGCCACAACTTGCTTTTTCTGTTTCAGCAACCAATCGCGACAAAAGACCAAACGAAACCGATGGGATAGATTATTTTTTCATGAGCACCGATGATTTTCAACATAAGATCAACAATCAGGAATTTGTGGAATGGGAAGAGGTATATCCGGGTCGATTTTATGGAACCTTAAAAAGCGAAGTAGATAAAATCTGGAATCGCGGTCAGCACGTGATCTTTGATGTGGATGTAGTGGGCGGAAACAATCTTAAGCAACAATTTGGCGATCGGGCATTGTCGATTTTCATTAAACCTCCATCCATTGACGCACTAAAAGAAAGATTGGCTAAGCGCGCCACTGAAACCGAAGAGTCATTTAAGGTAAGAGTCCAAAAAGCTGCCAAAGAGCTGCAATATGAGCAATATGCCGATGTGGTAGTTGTTAACGATACATTGTCGAAAGCTGTTGAGCAAACCATTGAATTAGTGGAGAATTTCCTGCAAATTTGACAAGTAAAAAATTTTCCTTGAAGGCAAAGAAAGTAGGTTTATTTTTCGGTTCGTTCAATCCGGTGCATATCGGACATACGGCCGTGGCCGGCTATCTTGCCGAATTTACGGAGTTGGATGAAGTCTGGATGGTGCTCAGTCCACACAATCCCTTAAAAGAAAAGGCAAGTTTGCTGAAAGATTATCACCGAATGGCCATGCTGCAGCTCGCTGTAGAAGATTTTCCCCGCCTTAAAACCTGCGATTTGGAATTGAAAATGCCGCAGCCATCCTATACCATCAATACCCTATTGCATCTTAGAGAAAAGTTTCCTTCTCATAGCTTTCACCCCATTATTGGTAGCGATAATTTGCTGAGCTTTCATAAATGGAAAAACCACGAGGAAATTATCAATCAATTTGGCATCATTGTTTATCCCCGACCCGGATATCCACTAAACAATGAAATGAAACAAAACAGCGTTATATTCGTAGATAATGCGCCTCAAATGGAAATATCCGCTTCCTTTATCCGCCATGCTGTTAAAGATGGCAAAAACGTCAACTTCCTTTTGCTCCCAAAGGTTTATAAATACATGGATGAGATGAATTTTTACAAAACCTGAATTACCCCCGGCATGCAAAAAATCTTTACGTTAATATTCTTTCTTTCATTCTTCATATCGGCTCATGCCAATGCCTTTCTTTCATTCAATAGCGATAGTTGTCTTGTGGCCGACACGCTTACCGTTTCATCTTCTTGCAATCCACAATCTTTTTCTTTGACGGCTTATGGCAACCCAAATGAAGACATGAGCTGCAATGGAGATGCTGATGATGCGCGCTGGTTCGTATTTCAGGTAAATTATCCTAACTTGATTGTCGAAGTGCAGCCTTCTGCCGATATAGATGTTGTAATTGAGTTTTTCAATGGAAACTCTTGTATTGCATTATCGCCTTTATCCTGCACAAACGACAACGGCATTGGCGAAGCGGAGTCTAAAGAATTTATTGGTTTAACGATAGGTGCTTTTCGATATTTTAGGGTATTTGATGCAGCCACAGGCACACCATTAGACAGCAACTTTACGGTATGTGTGTATCATGCTCCCTGCCCTGAAGCCACTATCACCCCATTTGGGCCTACCGTTTTTTGTTCAGGTCAAAGTGTGGTATTGCAGGCATCACCCGGCGATTTTTACACCTGGAGTACCGGTGCAAACACACCATCCATAACAGTTTCAACAAGCGGCAACTATTCTGTTACGGTGATTAATTTCACGAGCAGTTGTTCATCCACTTCACAACCTATAAGCATTTCGGTGAATCCATTGCCACCAAACTTTGTAAGTGTGTCGGGTAGCACCACACTTTGCGAAGGCGATAGCGTAACTATTTCAGCCATTCAAGGCTCGAGTCTTAGCTATCAGTGGAAACGAAACAACGAATTAATAACCGGAGCTACCAACCGACAATTGACCACCCAATTGGCAGGCACCTACAATGCAGTGATAACCAATGTCAATACCGGCTGTAGCAACACCAGCAGCAATGTGAATGTGATCGTAATTACACCACCCGCAACAGATTACACCCATACTAATCCGACTGAAATTTGCGACAATGGCAATGTGCAGCTTTCGGTTGAGTTTCAGATAGGGGTTTCTTATCAGTGGTTTAGAAATAATGTCGTTATTCCCGGAGCTGTTTCAAACATTTTCAACGCCAATCAGGATGGAGAATATTATGTCGATTTGGTCAAATCAGTCTGCACTCGTCAGTCAGACCCCATTACTGTGGTTTTTCATCCACTCCCTTTGGCAAATTTTCCCTCGGGCGACAGTAGTGCAGTGTGCACAGGCGATTCCATTTTTATCATTGGCAATCCCATAGGTGGAGCCACTTATCAATGGTTTAGAGACAATGAGTTGATCTCCGGAGAAAACCAAAGTTTTATTACAACAAGCCTAGCCGGAATCTATCGCTACACGGTGACCGATCTCAACGGATGCTTATCCACAAGTGGAGATTACACTTTAAGTCTGTTAAGTTTGCCCGTATTGGAGCTTATTCCTGCAGTATCATCTGCTTGTATCGGAGATTCGGTGCTATTAAGAGCCCTTGCAGACCGCCCAGTGAGTTACACATGGCAGCGCGATCTTCTGCCCATAGATGTACTTGATCAAGACACCATTTTTGCCAATGTGTCAGGTCAATATCGATTTATTGCGATAGACAATCTGGGCTGTACTGCTATCAGCAATATGGCGCAAGTTACTATCCACCCCTTGCCGGAAGTGATCATCGAGCCAAGTGAATTTCCAATCTGCATCGGCAATCAGGTTTCTCTCTTATCCAATGGTGAAGAAGATTGGATGTTTACATGGCTATTTAATGGTGATACCTTGATAGGCGAAGGCTTAGGCATGATCGAAATTAGCGATGAAGGTATCTATCAATTGATTGCAACTGATCATAATGGCTGTACCAATACATCAGACTCTCTGGAAATTAATTTTTTAGACTTGCCTGCCGCTCCGATTCTTAGCTCTGATGATCCACTCTCCTTTTGTGAAGGCGGTGTAGCTACGATTAATATTATCAATTTTGAGATTAATCAGCAATATCAATGGTTTTTCAACGATATGCCCATCGAAGGAATAACAGGAGCGGAATATCAGGCAGCCTTTTCCGGTTCCTACATTGTAGTGGTTAACGATAGCAATGCATGTTTCAATACTTCACTTTCCACACAGGTGACCGTATTTCCATTGCCTCAGGTTTCATTTACTATCACACCCGACACATTTTGCAATAATCAAGGCAGCATTACTTTGACAGGCGGTAGTCCATTAGGAGGTTTCTACTCAGGCGAAGGTGTGCAAGGCAATGTTTTTGATCCTTCTTTGATAAATGCTCCGGCAAGCGCAAACATCATTTACACCTACACTGATGCAAACAGCTGTCAGGGAGAAGCCGAAGCAAGCGTATTTGTTGACAATTGCACAGCTATTGAGAACCTTTTTTCATCGAACGAAATTCTGTTTTATCCCAATCCTGTTCAGGACATTTTGCACATCCGCTTTCAAAACTCAAATGCAGCGCATATAAGGTTATGTATTTTTGATATAAGAGGTCGTGAAGTGTTCAGCCAAAATGGCTACTTGCAAGAAAATTTAATGCTTAACCTAGATAATTTGCAACCGGGCACTTATTTTGTTCACCTATTATCCAACGGGTTCATGTTCAGAAAGCAGTTTGTCAAATTATAATCTGTAGTCGTTTTGACCGATTATGAAGGTCTAAAACGTTTTTTCTAAATTATTCCTGTAATTTTGTCACCTTATATTTTACACATCGAGAATTTCAAAAATGATTAACTCTGTCAATAAACTGCTCGGAAAACTATTCGGCACCAAATCAGATAAAGATCTCAAAGAAGTAATGCCAATTGTTCAGAAGACCAAGGAGATCTATGAGCAATTTTTCTCACTTTCTAATGATCAATTGCGTGAGCGCACTACTCAATTTCGCTCAAAAATTAATGCTGCAATTGAAGCAGATAGCAACAAAATAAAATTGCTCAAAGAGCAAGTGGAGACAAGCCCCGAAATGGACTTTGTTGAAAAAGAGCATATTTATCAAGAAATTGACAAAATTGAAAAGCAGATTAAAGAAAAGATTGAGCAGGTTTTATTAGAAATACTGCCCGAAGCATTTGCCGTAATCAGAGAAACAGCCCGCCGATTTAAAGAAAATCCTACCATAGAAGTTACAGCTACCGACAGAGATCGTGAGCTTGCGGTAACCAAACCTTACATTGAAATTAAAGGTGATAAGGCGATTTATCAAAACCACTGGAATGCAGCTGGCAATGAAATCACCTGGGACATGGTGCACTATGATGTGCAGCTTATCGGCGGTGTGATGCTCCACAAAGGTAAAATCGCCGAAATGGCTACCGGCGAAGGCAAAACCCTTGTAGCCACACTCCCCGTTTTTTTAAATGCATTACCCGGCAGAGGGGTGCATGTGGTGACAGTCAATGATTACCTGGCCAAACGTGACTCTGAGTGGATGGGGCCGCTTTACGAATTTCATGGTTTGATTGTTGACTGTATCGACAAACATGAACCCAATTCTGAAAATCGCCGAAAAGCCTATTTGGCAGATATCACTTTTGGTACCAATAATGAATTTGGTTTTGATTATCTGCGAGATAACATGGCACGCGTCCCGGAAGATTTGGTGCAACGTGGGCACAACTACGCCATAGTAGATGAAGTAGATTCTGTGTTGATTGACGATGCGCGAACACCCTTGATCATTTCCGGCCCAACACCAAAAGGGGATAATCAGATGTATTTTGAATTGAAAGGCAAGGTAGAAAAGTTGTACAGCGCTCAAAAAGCCTATACATCTACAGCTCTTGCTGATGCTAAAAAACTGTTTGCCGAAGGAAAAGAAAAAGAAGCCGGTATCGCCTTATTAAGGGCTTACCGTGGATTGCCTAAATCAAAACCGCTCATTAAGTTCTTGAGCGAACAAGGTGTAAGAGCATTGCTCCAGAAGACAGAAAACTACTACATGCAAGATCAAAATAAAGAAATGCACAAGATTGACATGGAACTTTATTTTGTGATTGATGAAAAGAACAATTCAATTGAACTCACTGAAAAAGGCATTGATTTAATAACAGGTGCCAGTGAAGATCCCAACTTTTTTATCATTCCTGATGTAGGCTCAGAAGTGGCAAACATAGAGAAGTCAGCCTTGAGCCATGATGAGAAGCTGAAGAAGAAAGATGAACTCATGCGCGATTTTGCCATTAAAGGTGAGCGCATTCACACCATCAACCAATTACTTAAAGCCTACACACTTTTTGAAAAAGATGTAGAGTATGTTTTGATGGATGGCAAGGTAAAAATCGTAGATGAACAAACCGGCCGTATCATGGAAGGTCGCCGTTATTCCGATGGATTGCATCAGGCTATTGAGGCTAAAGAAAATGTGAAGATTGAAGCCGCTACGCAAACGTATGCTACCATCACATTGCAGAACTACTTTAGAATGTATAACAAGCTTGCCGGGATGACCGGTACAGCCGAAACCGAAGCTGGTGAGTTTTGGGATATCTATAAGCTCGATGTGGCGGTTATACCAACCAATAGACCCATAGCCCGTAAGGACGAAGACGATTTGGTTTACAAAACAAAACGAGAGAAATACAATGCTGTGATCGAAAAGATTGTGGAGGAAGTTGAAAAAGGTCGTCCGGTGTTGGTGGGTACCACATCTGTGGAAACTTCAGAATTATTAAGCCGAATGCTTAAGTTGAAAAACATCAGACACAATGTGTTGAATGCAAAAATGCACCAACGCGAAGCTGAAATTGTGGCTGAAGCAGGTAAGGCCGGCACAGTGACCATTGCCACCAATATGGCAGGTCGTGGTACCGACATTAAATTAGGTCCGGGCGTGAAAGATGCCGGAGGATTGGCCATAATAGGTACCGAGCGCCACGACTCGCGACGAGTAGATCGGCAGCTTCGCGGTCGTGCCGGACGTCAGGGCGACCCCGGATCATCGCAATTTTTCGTATCGCTCGAAGATGATCTGATGCGATTGTTCAATTCTGAACGCATTGCCAAGGTGATGGATCGACTGGGTATGAAAGAAGGCGAAGTAATTCAGGCAGGCATGGTGACCAGCTCTATCGAAAGAGCGCAAAAGAAAGTAGAAGAAAATAACTTCGGTATTCGTAAGCGATTGCTGGAATACGATGATGTGATGAACGCACAGCGCGAAGTAATTTATCGCCGTCGCCGCAATGCTTTATTTGGTGAAAGACTTTCAGTGGATATTTCCAACATGCTTTTCGACCTTGGCGAATCTTTAGTGAAAGAGCATCAGCCCCGAAAGGATTTTGACACTTTCGAATTGGATTTAATCCGTTATCTATCCATTGAATCTCCTTTTGCAGAAGAAGAGTTTCTCCGTAAAAATCCGGATGATCTTGCTCAAATGATTTATGAGCGGGTGATGCAGGCATACCGCCGCAAATCCGAAATGATAGCCGAAAAAACTTATCCGGTCATTAAAGAAGTTTATGAGAATCAAGCTCAGCAATATCAGAATATTGTGATACCGCTCACCGATGGCATTAGAACACTTCAGTTGGTGGTCAATCTTAAAAAAGCCTATGACTCTCAGGGCAAAGAAATCACCAGTGCTATGGAACGTGCCATCACCCTTTCCATGATTGACGATGCATGGAAAGAGCATTTGCGTGAAATGGATGATTTGAAACAATCGGTTCAAAATGCTATATATGAGCAGAAGGATCCATTGTTAATATACAAATTTGAGTCATTCAACTTATTTCAGGAAATGCTCGGCAAAGTGGGAAAAGAGATTGGCTCTTTTCTCATGAAAGCTAATCTTCCTGCATCAAATGCAGATCAGGCACCTGCACGTATAGCTTCAGCCCCCCTTCCGGTAAACAGACCAAATCCCGCATTGAAAACAAGCCGTTCGCCGCTTCCGGGAAATTCTTCCAGTACAGCTGAGCCAAACAGACAGCCGATGAAAGCTGAAATCAAGGTTGGAAGAAATGATCCTTGTCCATGCGGCAGTGGCAAGAAGTTCAAAAATTGCCATGGAGTAAGTGTAACTCAGTAAAATAGCTGACCTCATTGCAGGGTCACAAATAGTTGAAATGGAGCGGCATCTCATTAATTATTACATGAACGTTCCTTGCATGAAGTGCTGAATTGAGTCGTTGTCTTCATATTTTTTCAACGGCAAATTATGGATTCGTTCATTCACGCTCCCAATATTATCATGCTTCAGTTACTTCCATTCGATCAACAGTCAAAACTCATTCATTGGTCGTGTGAATGATGGGTGCGCTATTGGAAAAATGGTCATTTTGCATCCTCTAGCCTTTAATGAGTTTAAGATGAGCTAACCTATATTGCCATTTTGATGTTTACGGGTTCATACAAGCAAAATTTCACAATGATTTCGCGATATTTGCACATTATATATATAAACTACGATATTATACTATGCTAAAAACCATCGTTAATCTATGTTCAATCAGCATGATGTCACTATCAGTCGCGATTGCTCAAACACAAGCTAAGCTTATTGAAAAAGTGGAGAAAAAAGAGGATGAAATTGTAATTCCTTATCAGAAATACCAGTTGCCCAATGGTATGACGATATTGATACACGTGGACAAAAGTGACCCCATTGTACATGTAGATGTCACATACCATGTGGGTTCGGCGAGAGAAGAATTAGGACGTTCGGGCTTTGCCCACTTTTTTGAGCACATGATGTTTCAAGGGTCTGACAATGTAGCTGACGAGGAGCATTTCAAGATAGTAACTGAATCAGGTGGAACACTCAATGGCACCACCAATATGGATCGCACCAACTATTTTCAAACTATGCCGAGCAATCAGCTCGAAGTAGCGCTTTGGCTCGAAGCCGATCGAATGGGATTTTTGCTCGATGCTGTTACACAACAAAAATTTGAAATCCAGCGTGCCACCGTTAAAAATGAGCGGGGCCAGAATTACGACAACCGTCCTTATGGCTTAGTGTATGAAAAAACACTACAGGCACTTTACCCTTTCGGGCACCCCTATTCATGGCCAACTATTGGCTATCTTGAAGACCTAGACCGAGTTACAGTGGAAGACTTAAAACGCTTTTTCCTTCGTTGGTACGGGCCTAATAATGCAGTGCTTACTGTAGCAGGTGATGTGGATGTAAATGAGGTACTTCGTTTAGCCGAAAAATATTTTGGATCTATTCCTCGTGGACCTGAAGTAAAGCGTATGGCAAAAGCACCCGCAGTTTTAGATAAGGATAGGTACATTTCTTATGAAGACAATATCAAAATGCCACTCATTCTGATGGCTTGGCCATCGGTCGAAGCAGGACATCCCGATGAACCGGCACTGGATTTATTAGCCAAAATCTTAGGTGGCGGAAAAACGTCCATCTTGTATAAAAATCTTGTAAAATCTAATATTGCTATTCAGGCAAATGCAATGAATCCCAGTTCAGAGCTTGCAGGCAGCTTTCAGGCGCGAGCAGTGGTGTATCCGGGTTGTAAGCTCTCCGAAATTGAAAACATTATCCGTGAATCATTTTTAGAATTCGAAACGCGCGGTGTAACCGACGATGACCTGGAGCGATTCAAAAATAGCTATGAGGCCGATTTGTTGAACAGCCTGAACAGTGTAGCCGGTAAGGCGTCTAAATTGGCGTACAATTTTATTTATTTCCGTAACCCTAATCATATCGTACGCGAGCAAGAAATGGTCCGCAATCTTAAAAAAGAAGATGTAATAAGGGTGTATAACAAATATATTAAAGATAAACCAGCCGTTATTCTCAGCACAGTTCCTAAAGGTCAGCGCGATTTGGTAGCAGCCCCCGATAATTTTAAACCTAAACTTTCATCCGAAACGGCCGGAGAAGAAGGCAAAGAGTACAAAAATCTAAAATATGTAAAAGCTAAAGACAACTTCGATCGCAGCAAAAGACCATCAGCAGGGCCTAATCCAGTGGTGAATCTGCCCGAGTTTTGGCAAAGAAAACTGGAAAACGGCTTCAGGATCATTGGAACACAAGACAAAGAATTGCCGGGTGTGAATGTATTAATTAGTTTTAAGGCTGGTCACATGGTATCTTCCCCGGAAGATGCCGGTATTGCTGCCTTTGTGGCTGAAATGATGAACAAATCCACCAAGAATTATTCTACCGAGGCTTTCACTGAAGCACTTGAAAAGTTGGGTAGCCGCATTAATGTTGGTTCGGATGGCGAAAGCAATTATATTTATATGAGTAGCTTGAAGAAAAATCTTAAACCCACTTTAGCACTGCTTAATGAGCGTTTGCTCAATCCTTCATTTTCGCAAGAAGATTACGACCAAGTGAAGAAGCAAACACTTGCTTCTATAACCGATGCGGCAACAAAACCCAAAACGATAGCTGACAATGTGTTTGCAAAATTGATGTATCAGGAGGGAATACGAAGCATTCCCACTTCCGGTACAGAAGCATCCATCAATAATATTAGTCTCGATGACGTAAAAAACTTTTATATTCAATGGTTCAACCCGCTTAATGGTAGTATTGTGATTGTTGGTGATATTACGCAGAATGAGTGGATGGAAATGACTCCTTTTCTTGCATCTTGGGAAGGAAAGGACATACCATTACCAAAGTTTGCTGACGCTCCGTCTATTGAAAAAACACGCATTTATTTAGTTGATAAACCCGGAGCTCCGCAATCAGAAATCAGAATGGGTCATCCGGCCCTAAAATATGATGCTACAGGAGAGTTTTATCGCGCCAATATTATGAATTATCCACTTGGCGGAGCTTTCAATAGCCGTATTAATCTCAATCTGAGAGAAGAAAAAGGTTTTACCTATGGCGCACGTTCATCGTTCGATGGGAATCAACATAGCGGAATTTTCTATGCGAGTGCAAGCGTGAAGGGAGATAAAACAGATAGTTCACTCGTAGAGTTTTTTTATGAGATAAACAAATACGTGCAAAATGGGATATCTAATGAAGAGCTGAGCTTCACCAAAAGTTCTCTTGGGCAACGTGATGCATTGAAATATGAAACACCTTTTCAAAAGAGCAGTTTCTTGAACAGGATTTTGGAGTATAATCTACCAGCCGACTACACAAGAGTTCAAGCAAGTATTCTTAGAGATATCACCAAGAATGATATTGATGGTCTTGCTAAACGATATATTCGTCCTGCCAACATGCATGTATTGGTGGTAGGAGACAAGGCTTCCATTTTAGAGCCTATAAGAAAACTTGGCTATGAAATAATTGAACTCGATACCGAAGGCGCACCAGTTCAGTAGTTTATTAAGGACGGTTGGTGTCAATCCGGCCCTTTCTCCAAGCTTCAATGTTTGCATACCAAAGGGTGCGATATTGAAGGCTTCGCATCAATTCAAACTCGTTCTCACACCAGGGGTGACTCATTTTTTTGAAATAAAAAGTGAGTGGAGCTTGAAAGGTTTGATTGGTATAAGTCCATGTTTCTTCACCATCTGAGCGAAAAACCTGGTCCGGCGGCCCCATAATCACATAAATCATTCCGCGATCGGTCTGCCAGCCTTGTCGGCAAGCCGAAAACAAACGGTTGCTCATTTGTACCCTCCCATAATAGGACCGGAGCAATGCGCGTGCCTTATCTATATTGCCGCCAGCATTGAGCCAAAAATCATCCAGAGCCTGCTTGGTTTCAGGCGCAGTGCTTAATCGCTGAAACTCCTTTTCTGTAGTAAGATATCGAACAGGGGCTACCAATTGAGGGGTAAATCCTACTTCAGGATAAGGCGCTTCGTGAATAAGAACGGCCAATCCATGGTCTTCCCAACGTTCGCTACGAATATGTATCAATCCGGCTTTCTGAGGCAGTAAGGTGTCGGGGTTTCTGATGTAGCCGGAGTCAGCTGCTTGTGGAAGTTTAAATTTTTCTAAAATTTCCTGAAAAGGGGGAGGGGGTAAATTGTATGTTTTTTCATCGTAGTACCGAACATATAACTTTCGAAGTTTCTCATTTCTGTAAAAAACCATAAATGGCTTCAGTACAGTAAGATGATTTTGATAGATAATGTCGCCTTGAGTGGTAGTGAGCAAAAAGTCGTGCTGAGGAAAGGCATTGCTTGATTTATCAAAGGCAATGGCAGTTTTAAAGATTGGCCCTTGATTAAGGTCGATAAAATTCAGGTCAATTACCCCTTTTTTAATACGATCTGTTTTGATTTCAATACTTTTCTCGATGGGTAAGAATACTTCATCTTCAGTAAATTCAAAAAACATAGAAGCACTGTCGCTAAATTTAGATGACTCATAATTTTTATAGATCTTGTATCGAACAAGCAATCGACCGATAGCAGGGAAGTTTTCTCGGGGAGATTTCGATTTGAGAAGACCTGCAGGTATTTTGAAATACAACAAAGAACGCTCATCAGCTTGATGATATAGTCTGGTTTCCACATTAAGTGAAGAATTTTCCTCTTGATACTGCCATGCAAAATTGGTATTGATAATGTGCCTGCGTTCCACACATTGTGTGCTCAAGGCCACTAATAATAAACCAATAAACCAAGTCCCAATTACGATTGGCTTAATCCTCATGAGCTCTCAGCAATAAATTCTCGGGAAGCGACTTGCTTGCTTTAGCTCCCAATTCTTTTAATTTTTCTGCTTGCTTCACTAGATTTCCTCGACCGTTTACCAATTTATTCATTGCCCCTTCATAAGACTTCTGGGATTGCTGTATTTTATTACCTACATCGATAAGGTCGCCTACGAATCCATGAAACTTATCATACATATCTCCG
>JBKBKN010000032.1:0-29685 GCA_046294625.1 Flavobacteriales bacterium | reverse complement strand
GGTGAATTTGCTCTTTTTCATACGACAGTTAAAGTTAATTATATTTTTGAACTGTCCAGTTTTTGGGGAAGCTTACATTCCATCCAATGTTGAAGCCTGCGCATATATAAGAATTGGAGATGAAAATTGCAATAATGAACTTAACCAAAGCTTGTTAGCATCAGAATTGATATATTTGATAGGTGAAATGGATATTACAGATGTTAATCAGGATGTTGAACTGAATGTGGTGGGAAACTGCTTATTGCATGATTTTGAAATGTGTGAAGAATTTGTTTATAACCCTTGTGAAGGAATGTCAGCTAATTTAAATATTAAGGCAAAACATGTAAAGTTGATCGGAGATGAGTGTAACTATGTTGTGCAAGGCAACAATAATTTGATTCAAGCATCCGTGCAAATTCATATAAAGCCATCAAATTTTCACGTGGCTTCAGGAAAATCATTAACCCTTAAAATAGACCAATGTGATGAATAAAATTATTTTTATATTATTGATTCTTATTATATTTTCATGTAAAAAAGAAAATGAAACTTATACTATTGTCGAAGTTAGGGTTAATACCATTTCTGTTGAAGGATATGGAACAAGCATCCCATTGTTTGCTTATTGGTTAAAAGATCGCAAAGTTGTTTTTAAAAGCAAATTAGACGGAGTTATAGTCATTAGCCCTAATTGTAAATTATACTTTAGATTAAATGGATCAAATATTATTATTGATCGTGAATGCTATGGAAATAATGATATCTTTTTGATAGGTAAAATTATAAAAAAATCTCATTTAGAAATGCGTTTAGAAGGTATTAACAATTTAAGTAGTAATCAAATATATTATTTGAGAGCTATAAGAGACACAGATTAATTCTACCGCAAATTAATATACCATTCGAAATGAAAAAAACAATTTTAATTTTAACTTTTATCATGCTCTGTAATGCATGTAAAAAGGAAGAGCTTTCATACACCATCATTGAAAATGATTTTGTTTTTACTTCAAGTGGCAATTATTCCTATTTATTGAGTGGAAAATTGAAATATAAGGATAAAAATACACTCGTGAATTACAAGTATTACACATCTGACATAAATATTTTTCAAATCGAGAGAAATAAAATATTTTCTATAATTGACAATCGATTTGAACTAAGTGGCATTATTAAAAAAGAAACATTCAATGAAATACAAATAGAAGGAATATGTCAAAAGCTATCAGATGGAACTTATGGCAAATTTTATATCAGAGCTATAAGAGATTCTCAACTACCTTACAATTAAAAATATAAAATATATGAAAAAGTTAACTTTATTATTATCAATCATTTTATCCCACAATTTAGTTTGTCAAATAAAAATAAAAGCAAGCGGGAATGTTGGTATCGGGGTCGAAAATCCTGTATATAATTGCGAAATCAATAATATTCTTAGAATTAATGGTTTAAACTCTTTAAATGGTTCGCCTACTCATTTACTGTTTAGAACATCAGCTCAAACAGAGGCAGCGCCACTTTCTATGAAAATTGGTTCTTCAACCAATAGAATAGATTTTTGGTATTCAACATGGAATGAAATTCAATGTGAAAGTGTTTGGGAAGCTTCAGATTCCTGCTTAAAAACAAGAATTTCAAATATCAATTTTGAGAATGCCCTGAAACTGCTAAAACTTGAGTCTAAGCAATACTATTTTAAAGGTGCATTTTCAAGAGAAAATAGTGGCATTGAACCAAAATTACATTTCGGATTTTTAGCTCAAGATATTCAAAAAATTTATCCTAATATAGTAAGAGAGACTGAAGGAAATTTATTAGTTAACTATAGTAATTTCCTTCCATTAATGTTAGAGCTTATTAAGCACCAACAGTTAATAATTGATACATTGAACATTAAAATGACTGGTATGCAGCATGATATTCTTAATTTATCTCATGCATATTCTAATTGTTGTAATGAATCAGTTCAAAATCGAAATTTAGAGACACTACACCAATTGCAGTTTCAAGACGCCCATACACCTTCTAATTGTTTACCAAAGTTATTTCAAAATAAACCCAACCCATTCGATGACATTACTCAAATCGATTATGAATTATGCGAGAACGATTCAAGAGAATATGAGCTTTGGATTACCTCTTTGGATGGCAAATTATTAAAACAAATTTATATTAACTCAAGCAGAAAGATCGGAACTTACGTAATTGAAGCGAATTACTTCAAGCCCGGAATTTATTTATACTTATTAATATCAGAAAATGAGATAGTGGTACAAAGGAAAATGATAAAAAGATAATTCTTTAAATTCGGTAACATGAAAATTTCATTTAAAACATCCTTGATCAATGTTAGTGTTTTGCTGATTTATAATTTTGCTAGCTCTCAAGACATAATCGAAACGAATCACCATCGTCATCGATCAGGAATTCATACTCAATTTGGAACATCACAATATTTTAATAAAACCTTGTTCCAGTCGGAATATAAGAATTATAATAGAGCTCATGATTACCAATTTAATTTGGGATATTCACATATAAGCAATATTAATCAGCGATTTAGTTTTGTTAAAATGCTGGCTTTACAATTTAATTCTGAGAAAATTAACATTCAATATTTAAATGAACCTATATCGGATTATTACAATCAAATAAGATCAAGAAGATATTCAGTTGAGCTGAATGTTTATATAAAATATTCTCCGCTCAGTTCAAGCAGGCACAGCTTTTGGCTAGGAATTAAATCAATGCCAATTTCATATACAGAAATTAATTATTTAGTTAAAAAACACCCTATTGAGATGCCTTTGAATAAGCCTTTAGACGATCATTTGACACGATATTATAATTCATTTAGATTTATTTACTACAGTGGTATTTATCAATTTTGTTTTAATAAGCACCATACACTTCATTTAGGAATTGATTATTCTTTAAAAAGGCTTGACGCCAATCATTTAAGATTATTTGGAGGTTATATTTATTGGTTTTAAATGACCTTAGAAGACTTTCCTGATTATGTGTTTGAAGAAGATTATTTTTTAGATGAGTTGGATGATGTTGCAGAATATGTAAAGGAGAACAAACATCTCCCCGGCGTGGTTTCTGCCAAAGAAGTGCAGGAAAAAGGTGGTTTTGAGTTGGGGGCAGTGCAATTGATGACTTTGGAGAAATTAGAAGAACTGTATTTGCACGTCATTCAACTGAATGAGCGGATAAAGGCTTTGGAAAGTATGTTGGATGATGTAAGAAGTTTTAGATCTAAAGAAATCGATAATAATTAAAACAATAAGAGTCAAAATGAAATCTTCAAAATATCTTTCTGTTTTATTTTGCTTAATTTACTTTTGTTGTTATTCACAGCAAATTAGTATTGAAGCTAAGAAATTTAAGGTAGGTAACAATGTCTTTTTCCCGATGGTTGTAAATTATGGAGCATTTATTGTAAAGAATACACAAACGAACAATTTTTTTATTAGTCCAGACCATGCTTATGACCAAACAGGTGAATATGAATTTACAACAGAAGCGGGCTGTTTTTCTCAATTGCAAAATCATTTCAATAAAATTGCATCTATGGGATTTAATTCAATACGTATTATTGGTCATACGCCAGCATATCGAAATCAAATAAGTGAGGACAAATTGGTGGTGGACGACATGAAGCAATGTACGAATGAAGGTGGACCAGCTAGTGCTCAAGAAAATGATAAAATATTCGATCCTTTAGATGATGATGACTTTCTTTTGCAGTAAATACTGTTTTATCATGAGAAAATACTTGAACTAGCAAATAATGCAGTAAATTTAAATACAAATGCTCCCAGTCCGTTAAAGGTTATTTTTTTGATTACTGGTGCAGAGTCAGATTACTCTGAAACGGAAGTTAATCTTATGGAGATTTACATCTCAAAACTTGCTGAGCATTTATCGCAAAGTAATAACAGAGACGCTTTGTTGGCTTATGATCTGATGAATGAACCTGCATTTCATATCGAACCTAAAAAAACTAAACAAGAAGCATGCGAATTGGTTGCCAGATGGTATGATGCTGTAAAAGCACAAGATCCCACTGCATTGGTAACTATTGGAACCTGCGGGTATGAGGATATATTTTCATTTGACCCATCTTTGATGAAGGTAGATTTTCTTTCTCTTCATGGATACAATAATCATTACTTAAAACAAGAAGGAATTGATAAAACAAATTCACAACACCAAGAAAAAGCGAACACCTTTCTACTAAATCATCTTCATTGGTTAAATGAGAATGTAAACATACCTTGGATAATAGGTGAAACAGGTTTTGCAGCAAAAGATCCGACTTTGATAGACGATCGAATGATGGGTACTCTATCAGATATGGAAAACTTTGCTGCCTTCACCTTACAGCAAACATGTAACTGTGGAGGGGCTGGTTATAGCTGGTGGCTTTATCAGGACGTTACGCATGGCGGTAATACTCCTGATAATTTGGACTACTATCAAAACTTTTGGGGTTTATTAAAGCAAAGTATGGCGTATAATGACCCTAATGCTGAAAAATCCTTAGTGGATGTTTTCAGGAATTTCGTTCCATTTGTAACAGGTCCATGTGCTGTTAGCAAATCAGATGTTTACAATGAGAATGATGTCTATTACAAACCTTTCCCCTTTCCGATAAATATTAATCAAACAATCAGTGCCATTATTGTTGATCAAAAGGGTGGACCTGTTAAAAATGCTGTGATTAAAGTTACTATGGGTAAGGGATTTTTGCTAGAAAATCCGCAAATTGAATACTCTGGTAATCCTCAGCATCAAACATTTTATTCTTTTACTGATATTAATGGAAAATTTGAAATAAAACCGTTTAACAATCTTTTCCACGCAACAGATTATACTAATAGAAATACGGGAATTTTCTGGGTTGACATTTCCGCTGCTGGACATGATAGAGTTTCGTTTAGTTTTATTAACTTTAATTCTTCTGGAATACCTAATTTAGGAATTCCTTCAACTATCGTTTTAAAACGAGCAACAAGTAAAGTTGAAAAAGTATACAGAAATATTGAAATATTTGATGATCTTCCAGTAGATGAGAATGAGGCTTTGAGAAATTTAATTTTCGATAATGTCCAAATATACATTGGTACCGTTGCGGAGTTTAAGGCAGGAAGTCAGATAAGGTTAAAGCCTGGGACGCATGTTTACAGCGGAACAAATGTGTCATTTTCTATTGCTGATATTATTCCTTCTTGCGATGAGTTATCTGAGTTAGTTATGCCTCCTTTGAATAGGATTGTGTCAAAAGAAAGAGAAATGAAATTGGAAGTTCATGAACCTATAGGCTTAAGAAATTTATTAAACCCTCACAGAATAACCAATTATTCTATGGATAACCAATTGTTTGTGTTTCCTAACCCCTTTGATAATAGACTTGATCTTAAGTTGGAGAGTAATACAGGGGAAATTATTAAGAATCTCATTATTTACAGCAGTTCTGGTAAGACAATTTATGAACAGTATGCATCACAACATACTATTTCAATTAATTTGCCTAATTTAGCGAAAGGATTGTACTTGCTAAAGATAATTGATGGGAATGGAAGATTCTACACACAGAAATTAATCAAACAATGAGAAGGCTTGTATTCATTATTTTGTTGTCGTTGAGTGCTAATATACAGGCTCAGGATTGGGAGTGGTTATTTGGTATTGTTAATGAACAAAGTAATAAGAGTATTTATTCTAAAATTCTTCAAATAGACAATGAAGAGAATATCTATCTTGGATTATTTGACAACAACTACCTTACTTCTACAACTAGTTTGTCGTTTAATGAGTATCAATTTAACCATAGAGGCATTAATGACATTTACATAGGTAAGATTAATAATTCTCAAAGGCTTGAATGGATAGTCCAAACCGGAGGTTTAAATATGCTTAATCAACCGGAATATCTTGATCAAATTACAAGTTCGCTTTATTCTGAAAAAGACAATGCCATATTTGTTACCGGAATTACGTTCTCTAATCAATTATATTTTGAAAATTCAATTGTATTATCATCTGAATCATCACAAATCAATTTCCTTCTTAAGATAAGTTCAACAGGTCAATTAATATTTGCAAAGAATCTGCATGGTTTAAATGGAAAATTAATGCTGCTCGATGAAAATGATTGTATTCTTATTTCCGGGTTTAATACTAACTTTTCATTTGTGCCAATGATTGGATCTACTAAGGGGGGGTGGATAGCCAAACTTGATTCATCTGGTAATTTGATTAATGTGGTTCAGCCTTTTAAGGGGAATAAGGATATGTCTCTAGAAAATGAAGTTTCAATTAAATATGAGAAAATTATTACAATAGACGGCTTTTTGTGGATAGATGCGATGGTTTTCGATGATACATTGATAACTAACGAAAATCAAATCTTTGTTACAGACGTTACTCCACAATTAGCAAGCTTTGAGTTTGATCAAAATTTAATTTACACAAATAATTCAATTGAAAGAACTAGACTCCCCTTTAATTATCATATATCTAAAGGTGATATACTAGACAATTCTTATTTAATTTACGGGCGATGCAATGACGACTCTACTTACAATGAGAGCCCAATATTCCCCAACTATGGTTTGAATTTCTGTATTTATAAATTTGATGCAAACAACACTCTTGGTCATGTAGTGATTCACAAATTTGATTCGTTGTTATTTTTATTTCCCCCAATGGAATATTCGGAATTTACAAACTCCTTCTATATTTTTGGCTTGTTTCCTAAAGGAGAGAATATAATAGAAATTGGTTCATTTCGGATTGGCCCTCGTTCTCGTCCTGTTACCTTTATTTTAAGATTCAATTCAGTTGGTGATGTTATTGGGCTTCGAATGTTAGAAGATACTTATTGGGGTTTAACTCAAATATTTAGAAATAATAGCATGTATTTATCAGGAACATTTAAAAAAGAGCTTAAATTGGGCAGTCATTTGTTAAATGCAGACGGTTGGAACTGGAATGTATATGTCGCTAAAATTCCGGAATTCACTGGCTTTCTCAGGGAGAATAATCAGATTGATGACGAGGGATTATTGGTATTTCCCAATCCTGGAGAAGGGATTTGCAGGGTTAACATTCCATCTGACTTAATTCAGGAAAAGGAATTGCAAGTATTGGTAACAAGTTCAGATGGTCGTTTAGTGAATCAATTTGCTTTAAATCCTTTCAATGGGCAGTTTACAATAGACATTTCGCAAGCTTCCGTTGGTGTCTATTACATTCAACTTAGCTCATCAAAAAGAATCTATTTTGGCAAAGTTGTGAAGATGAATTAAATAAATATTTGATTGCCCCCCTAGCTCGGCGGAATGTTCCGTGGTCGTTAAGCGGTCATTTAAAATGCCGCTTGGAACATCGCTGAATTTATAATTCAGCTAAAACATAAAATACTCCTAGCTCGGCGGAATGTTTCGTGGTCGTTAAGCGGTCATTTAAAATGCCGCTTGGAACATCGCTGAATTTGTAATTCAGCTAAATATAATTCCAATCCATCCCCGTTAGAATAAATGTGCCCCGTTCTGTGTAGAAGTTAAGTGGATGCGCCACTGGCGTACCGATTTGAACATCGCTGAATTTATAATTCAGCTAAAACATAAAATCCCCCCGTTCAGCGGTATATGCCTTTTATTATGCAATGAAGGTTAAGCGGTCATTTAAAATGCCGCTTGGAACATCGCTGAATTTATAATTCAGCTAAAACATAAAATACCCCCGCTGTCGCAAGACTTCCCTCGCTGTCGCAAGACTTCCGAAGGGCGTCTTGTGACTTATAAGTAGATCAAGTCTCTGACTTGATTAAATCACTATTTTTACCAAAACAATGAGCAGAGAATATAAAATACATAATCCTGATGGCTTATATTTTATAAGTTTAACTACAGTTTCTTGGGTTGACGCATTCACACGAATTGAATATAGAGAAATTGTAATTGATAGCTTACGATATTGCCAAAAAGAAAAAGGTCTTTTGCTTTATGCCTGGTGTTTGATGACAAATCACATTCATCTGATTGTCAAAGCGAAAGATGGTTTTGAGTTGATAGGTATTATTCGTGATTTTAAGAAATTTACCTCACGACAGCTTATTAAAGCCATTCAAGAGCATCCTGGTGAAAGCAGAAAGGAATGGATGTTATCAAAATTCAGACATGCAGGAGAATATAACAGCAATAATAATGAATATCAGTTTTGGCAACAAAACAACAAGCCCATAGAACTATGATCTGTTAACGTAATTCAACAAAAGCTGGATTATATACTCATGAACCCTGTGGAAGCAGGATTTGTTGAGAAACCTGAAGAATATCTATACAGCAGTGCAAGAAATTTTAATGAATCAAAAGGATTACTTAATTTGGAGCCTTTGTAAATGCAACGAACATTTTTGCCAATTAAACACAAATGCCAATGAAAATTGCAAACATGGAGTTCCATGTGGCCGATTTAAAACAAATTATTGGCACATGAAAAATGAATGGAATTTTATTTAAAGGAAGTCGGGAGAATTCCATTACTTATTACCCACAAGACACCCTTCGGAAGTCTTGCGGGAGCGGAGCCGAATTTATGAATATTATGTTTATTTTATGGTATTCTCAATTTTATTTACTTAATTACAATTCTGATTTTAATTTTTTTGATATATCAATTTATGCCAACAGGTTATCAAATAGCAAATCAAGATGCGGCATATTATCTGACCATCCAGGTAGTTTATTGGATTGATCTATTTTCCAGACAACAATACCGTGATATTGTGATTGAAAGCTTGCGCTATTGTCAGAAAAATAAAGGACTTGAAATCTATGCTTGGGTTATTATGTCAAATCATATTCATTTGGTTGTCCGTAGTTCAATAAGTGATTTAAGTGGAACTATTCGCGATTTCAAGAAATTTACTAGTAAACAAATTATTGATTATATAGAACAAGGGAATGAGAGCAGAAAAAATTGGATGCTAAGATTGTTTGCTCATGCAGCGCAAAGACAAAACAAGAAAGGGCAACATCAAGTTTGGACGCATGAAAATCACGCGGTAGAACTAATAAGCAATAAATTTATTGACCAGAAAATAGATTACGTTCACATGAATCCTGTGAGAGCTGGAATTGTAACCAAACCTGAGCAGTATATTTATTCAAGTGCTGCTTGTTATAATGATGAAAAAGGTTTGTTGGACATTATAAAAGTTAGTATGACATGGAAAACAATTTGATTGTAAGTAAGGCTAATTGCAAATTAGCTTATGATCCGAGCGGAATTGCAAATTCCGCTCAACCTTCCGTGCAAGCAAATTTGCATATGCCGCTTATCGGGGGGTTCATCAGAAATTCAATTTTTTGCGCATCGGTTTAACCAACATCATTTCTTTAGAAGGCTAGCATTAAGCGGAAAGGATCTAATTTCATAACATTTTTATCAATTTTAATTTGACTTTCACGAGCTGATTTCGGTATCTTTGAATATGAGGCGATTTATAGCACTATTATTCACATTTAGTATGACCGAACAGCGAAGAATTATTTCTTTGCTCGTGTTGTGTGTCGTTTTATTGGTAATAAATCGCTGGGTTAGCAATTATCAGCATACCCGCTTTCACCAAGATCCGGAGATCAGGAAAAGACTGATGAGTTTTGTTGAAAACATATCAGTCAATGACACAAATTACTTAGGTGAAGCCGATCTTCGTGAAGATATGTTGAATTTTCAGAAAGCTGAAAAGAAGGCATTTCGCCCATTTGCATTTCATCCCAATCACATGCAGGCTGCCGATTGGGAGCGAATGGGTTTTAGTGGTAAAGAAGCTGCTCTCATTGAGAAATACAAGGCCAAGCTACCCGAAGGATTTCAATATAAAGAGCAGCTCAGCAAGGTATTTTGTATTAGCGAAGAGCGTTATGCTTTGATGGAGCCATTTATCCAATTGCCTGACAAGGAGCGTTTTTTTGCAGCCAAGTATCCCAAAAAGCCGGTTGAATCCTCAAGGCAGGAATATGCACCTAAATCATTTGAACCGATTGAGCTTAATATGGCCGACACCATCGAATTAACCAAAATAAAAGGCATAGGGCCGTATTTTGCCCGAAACATTTATCGCTATCGCGAAAAACTCGGGGGCTTCCACCGCAAGGAGCAATTGCTCGAAGTGTATCGGTTTAGCGACTCATTGTATCAAATTGTAGCTCCACAAATTGTTTTAGACACCACCCAAATCAAAAAAATGAACGTTAATCTTCTGGAAGAGAAAGAGTTATATGCGCACCCTTATTTTCGCAATGGCATAGCACGAGCCATAGTAAATTACAGAAAGCAGCACGGTCCATTCCGCCGTATAGAAGATTTGAATAAATTGCATGCCCTTGATCAGGATAAAATCAGTAAGATTAAACCATATTTACTTATAGAATAGGATGACGATTTCAGAAAAGTTGGCAGAAGCCATTCGCGATGTGCATGATTTTCCCAAGCCGGGCATCGTTTTTAAAGATATAACGCCAATTTTGGAAATGCCCGAATTGTGCAAAGAAATTAATCAAGCGCTGCTTGCACCTTATCATAACAAAATAATTGACGCTGTAATTGGTGTAGAAAGTCGCGGATTTTTCTTTGGAATGATGATGGCCCAATCCCTTCAGGTGCCATTTATTCCTGTGCGAAAAGCCGGGAAACTACCTTACAAAACCATTTCGCACGCTTATGATTTGGAATATGGTTCGGCTGTGGTGGAAATGCACATTGACACTATTAAGCCCGGTTGGAATGTAATTATTCACGACGATTTGCTTGCCACCGGAGGAACAGCTGGTGCGGCTGCGGCTTTGGTATTGAAACAAAGTGCCCGTATCGCGGGTTTTTCTTTTATAGTAGGTCTGAGTTTCCTGGATGGTAAGGAGAAATTGCTTCCCTATGATGCCGATATTCAATGCTTAATCGAATACTGATTTTTATCGGAATTATTGGTGTATGCCAAGAACATTTTGCTCAGAATTTTGGTTTTGAGCGAGACATGCAAATTCAGGTAGATCGCGCGGGCGAACAGCTGCGCAATGCCTGGGCAGGTGGGATGAATGCACCGCAGTTTTCACCCATTGACATCAATCAGGATGGTTTGGCAGATATCTTCGTGTTTGAAAAAACAGGCAATCGAATAAGCATTTTTATCAACGAAAGCCAAGCAGGGCAGAAGGTTTATCGTTTTGCTCCCGAATTTGCAGCCTCTTTCCCTGAACTCCGCTTTTGGGCATTGCTGCGTGATTTTGATAATGATGGCAAACCCGACATCTTTTCTTCGGCTGGAAATGGTATTAGAATTCACAAGAACATCAGCTCGCAGCCTCCGTTTAATCAATTTGAATTGATTAACCCACTACTCACTTCCAATTACAATCCCTTTGAATTGAATCTATTCGTGAGTCCGGTAGATTTACCGGCTATTGACGATATTGATGGCGACGGAGATTTGGATATCCTAACTTTCTATATCTTAGGAACCTGCGTTGAATATCATCGAAATCTTTCGGTAGAACAATCAGGCAACACCAATGAACTCCGATTCAGACTTGAAACTTTGGGTTGGGGAAATTTCACGGAAGATATGCTTTCGAATGCCGTTAACTTAAATAGTAGTTGCGGCGGACCAGGCGTGGATGAAGAGCCGGTGCGGCACTCGGGCTCTACCCTTTGCACTTTCGATGCCAACAATGACCAGATGAAGGATTTATTAATTGGTGGCATTGGTTATCCGGTAATCAATTTTTTGCTCAATGGCGGTACTGCACAGCAAGCAAATATGATTTCCAGCACATTTGATTTTCCGCCTTCACAACCAGTACATTTACAATCATTTCCAGGGGCTTATATTTTTGATGTAAACAATGATGGCAAGCGCGATTTGATTGTAGCTCCAAACACTGATGTGGATGCAGAAAATAAATCAGGGGTGCACCTCTATCTCAATCAGGGAGAAGATTTAATACCTGACTTCCGGTTTACCGACCAAGCTTTTCTGCAATCGGAAATGCTCGATTTTGGTGAAGGGGCTTATCCTGTTTTCTTCGATTTTGATGCTGACGGCGATCTAGACTTAGTAGTCGGAAATGCAGGTTATTATACGCCCACCGAACTACGCGGTCAAATCGCTGTATATCGTAATATTGGCAACAATATATCTCCATCTTACCGATTGATTACAGAAGATTTGGCTAATTTGAGTTCTTTGAATATGCGCTATCTTTTTCCAACTTTCGGCGATCTGGATGGGGATGGCAAAGCAGATATGTTAGTGGGAACCCTTCAGGGCAATATACTCTTTTTAAAAAATGTAGCAACAACTGGCGATGCACAGTTTGAATTGCATTCGCAAAGTTTCGCAGGAATTAACTCAGGGACTTATTCCGCGCCACAGCTTTTCGACCTTGATCGAGATGGATTGCTAGATTTGATCGTTGGAAACCGTTCCGGTCGTTTGAGTTTTTTCCCAAATACGGGTAATTCTGCTCAAGCACAATTTAATACCACAGCCGACAATGATTTTCTGGGTGGGGTGCGAACGGTAAAGGTGACGGAAAGCAATTTTGGCTATGTTACACCATGTTTTATTCGCATGCAGGACACAACTTATCTCTTTTGTGGCTCAGAAAGTGGTTATATTTACGGATATAGTCGTATTGATGACAATATCAATGGTAGTTTCACACTTTTTGACAGCACTTTGGTTGGTCAAAGATTTGGAAAAATGATTGGAGTAGCCGCAGCTGATTTAAACAATGACCAAATGCCTGAAATCATTGTGGGTAATGCAGCAGGCGGACTTGAATTTTTCCGTGGTATTGAACCCACTGCCATCTTCAATGTTCAACAACCAACTTTTACAATTTATCCCAATCCGGCAAAAGATTTTGTTCATATTCAGTTCAATCAAACATATTCTTCTGCTCAACTTGAGCTTTTCGATGTGAGTGGACGAGTGCTTATGCGCGATCAAATCAATAATCAGCAAACAGGTACAATTACACTTCCTGCTGGTATTGCCCCCGGTATTTATTTTTTGAAATTATATCATTCATCTGGAACACATGCTGTGCAAAAGTTGATGATTCGGTAACCCAAATTTTGTTTAAGAAATTCTGCCCCAGTTCATGGATTTTTTCTGCATCATCGCCAGATAAGCTGACAGTCGATTATGTTTTGGCAAAGTCAAATTCTCGTCTTCGTTGATGATATCTGAAGCAATATTCCGGCATTGCTGCAATAGCTGACTATCAGTGCTTAAATCAGCCATTTTCAACTGAATAAGTCCACTTTGTTGCGTTCCCTGTAAATCGCCCGGCCCACGCAGTCGCAAATCCACATCGGCTATTTCGAAGCCATTATTGGTTCGCTCCATGGTTTCAAGTCTGATTTTGGCATCGGCCGATAGTTTGAATCCGGTCATCAGGATGCAATATGATTGTTCGGCACCGCGACCAACTCGACCCCGTAATTGATGCAATTGTGATAGTCCGAATCGCTCCGCACTTTCGATTAACATCACCGAGGCATTAGGTACGTTCACGCCTACTTCAATCACGGTGGTGGCAATCATAATATTGGTTTTTCGTTCCAGAAATCGCTGCATTTCCATATCCTTTTCTTGCGATTTCATTCTTCCATGCACAATGCTGATTTGATACTCAGGTCTTGGAAAATAGACCATCAACTGATCATAGCCATCCATGAGGTTTTTGTAGTCCAGCTGTTCCGATTCTTCGATGAGTGGGTAGACAATGTAGGCCTGACGACCTTTTCTGATCTCTGATTTGATAAATTCATATACTTCAAGACGTTTACTTTCGAAGCAATGCACCGTTGTAATCGGTTTTCGTCCAGGTGGAAGTTCATCAATCACGGAAATATCTAAGTCGCCATACAGGGTCATGGCTAGGGTTCGTGGGATAGGGGTTGCACTCATAGCCAGGATATGTGGCGGCAAGTTATTTTTATACCACAGCCTTGCCCTTTGCGCCACGCCATAGCGATGTTGCTCATCTATTACTACTAAGCCAAGATTTTTAAATATTACTTCATCCTCGAGTAGGGCATGCGTCCCAACTAGGAAATGAAGACTTCCATCTTGCAACTTTTCATGAATCTGCCTTCTTGCACTTTTTTTTGTACTTCCTGTTAACAGGGATATTTTTAATGGCATGTTTTTAATCAACTCACTGAGCCCATCGAAGTGCTGTTGTGCCAGAATTTCAGTAGGCGCCATCAGGCAAGCCTGAAATCCATTGTCTGCTGCCATGAGCATACTCATCAGTGCTACGATGGTTTTTCCGCTGCCTACATCACCTTGCAAAAGCCGATTCATTTGTATGGGCTTAGCCACATCGGCTCTAATTTCTTTAAGCACTCTTTTTTGCGCATTAGTGAGCGGGAAAGGAAGGTAATCGGTATAAAAATCGTGAAAATAATTGCCAATACTACTAAATGTGAAACCTTTAAGCACTTGCTTATTGATACGATTATTTCGAATAAGTTTGAGTTGAAGAAAAAGCAGTTCTTCGAATTTCAAACGGTAGCGTGCTCTTTGCAGGGAAATGTCATCACTCGGACGGTGCGTCTGCTTAAATGCCTCTTCACGCGGCATGAGTTGAAAACGATTCAACAACTCATCCGGTAAATTTTCAGGAATTTTACCTGTTGCTTGTTGAAGTATGCTGCGGATAATGCGTTCAATTCCTTTGCTGTCGAGCCATGCGCGTTTCATGGCTTCCGACGAATGATACATTGGTTGAAAAGCAGATTTTTGTGATAACAGGGCTTCGGTGTATAGCTCAATCTCCGGATGGGTAATATTGATTTTGCCATTGAACAGCGATGGCTTTCCAAAAATCAAATAGGGTGAATCAGTTTTGATTTTCGGTAAAATATAGTTAATTCCTTGAAACCAAACCAATTCTAAGCTTGCCGTGTCATCCTGCACCACTATCACAAGGCGTTTTTTCGCACCTTGCCCAATTTGTTCAACACGTTTCACAATACCCAGCACCTGCACCCAAGTGTTATCATCCTGCAAATCTTTAATTTTTCTGATTACGGATCGGTCAATGTAGCGATACGGAAAATAGTGAAGCAAGTCACCATAGGTTGCAGCGCCGGTAAATTTTTGAATTATAGCCGCTTTTTTATGGCCAAGACCGGAAAATGCGCTTAGGGGGATATCAAAAAAGTGCTCGCTCACGCCACAAATATAGTTGTTAGCGTAAGAAATTTTCTGGACGATTCAATACTAAAGAAGACTAAACTCCTACAGGCGATTTTCTATGCATCGTCTGCTCACGGTCAGGACCTACAGATATCCATGTAATCGGAATAGATAGCGCGGTTTCAATATAGCGGATATAATTCATCAGCGATTCAGGTAAATCATCGCAATCACGCACTCCTGTTAAATCTTCGCTCCACCCTTTAATACTTTGATAAATCGGAGTCACATATTTGGCATCGATATCAAATGGCAGGTGGTCAATTTTTTCCCCATCGTATAGATAGTGGGTGCAAACTTGAATTTCATCAAATCCACTCAATACATCTGCTTTGGTCATAATCAATTGGGTTACGCCGTTGAGCATGCAGGAATACTTTAACGCAGGCAAGTCAAGCCATCCACAGCGACGAGGTCGACCTGTAGTGGCACCAAATTCTCGACCAATGGCGCGAATTTTCTCACCGGTTTCATCGTTGAGCTCGGTAGGGAATGGACCGCTTCCTACGCGTGTGCAATAGGCTTTGAAAATTCCAAACACTTCACCGATTTTATTGGGAGCTACACCTAAGCCAGTGCAGGCTCCTGCGCTGATTGTATTTGATGAAGTCACAAAAGGATAAGAACCGAAATCTATATCAAGTAAGCTTCCTTGAGCACCTTCGGCAAGAATCTTTTTACCTTGATTGATGAAGGAATTAACAATATGCTCGCTGTCGATGTGCACAAAACGTTTTAAGTTTTCAATACCTTCAAAAAATGAAGGTTCCATTGATTGAAGATCATATTCAAAGTCGAAGTGCGACAGCAAACTTTGGTGTTTTTCTATCAAACGCTGATAGCGCTCCATGAAATCAGGCCGGGTGATATCACCCACACGAAGTCCGTTTCTTCCTGTTTTGTCCATATAGGTTGGACCTATTCCTTTCAGCGTGGAACCAATTTTTGATAATCCTTTGGCTTGTTCCGATGCTGCATCGAGCAGGCGATGCGTAGGAAGAATAAGGTGCGCTTTTTTTGAAATCTGAAGGTTGTCAATTATGTTAACATTTAACGCCACCAAGGCATCTGTTTCTTTTTTGAAAATCACCGGGTCTATCACCACTCCATTACCTACAATGTTTAAGGTTCCTGAATGAAAAATACCGGATGGAATAGTATGTAGCACATGCTTAATTCCATTGAATTCTAAGGAATGCCCAGCATTTGGGCCACCTTGAAAACGAGCGATCACATCATATTCAGTTGAAAGTACATCAACGATTTTTCCTTTTCCTTCGTCGCCCCATTGTAGGCCAAGTAATATGTCTAATGCCATGAATAAATTAATTTAATAAAAGTGCTTTGGCTGAAGCTTCATCTTCAACCGATTTAAAAACTTTGTCAAGCTTGGTGATGATAAATAATTGACGCAAACGCTCTGAAACACCTAAAATAACTACATCTCCTCCCGCATTCCGTGCTTTGGTGAGGGTATTAATCAGCACAGAAAGACCGTTGCTGTTGATGTATTCCAATTTGCTTAAGTCCAAAATAAACTTTGTAACACCATCTATGATCATATTATTGACCTCATCGAGATAAGCAGATGCCTCAAATCTTTCCAATAGGTTGCCACTCAGTTTAATGTAAGCCAAATTGCCTTCTTCGGGCAGGCTGATATCATATTTAAACTGCATCTTTCGGTACGTGTTTGTCTTTGTTTTCGCAATGCCCTTCTTTGTCAAGTTTATTGCATTTTCCATAAAAAGTAAGCGAATGATGGGAAATGCTGAATTGAAGCAATTCGCCGGTCAGGTTCTGAATTTGTTGAATCCGCGGATCGCAAAATTCAAAAACCTTCTCACAATCCTGACAAATCAAATGGTCATGTTGTTTATATTTATATGATTTTTCGAATTGAGCCTGATTTCGCCCAAACTGATGACGAATTACCAGATTGCAGGTAAGCAAAAGTTCGATGGTATTGTATAAAGTTGCACGACTCACTCTATACTTTTTGTTTTTCATGAAAATGTATAGCGACTCTATATCAAAATGGCCGACTCTTGAATAAATTTCTTCCAATATGGCGTAGCGCTCAGGGGTTTTTCTGTGACCATTTTGTTCCAGATAGTCTGTGAAAATTTGCTTTACCTTATCCTTGGTTTCTTGATCAGTCATATTTTTTCACGTCCCTGTTACTTTTTGAGCTTTAGGGGTAAGATTTATGTAAAGGGCAAAGATAAAAAGAATCACTGCAAAGAAGCAGGCAAGACTAAGAATTGTGAGGTTACCACTCGGAATGGTGAGTTGCTTGATGAAAATTCCCATAAAAGCCCAAAGAATGACAGATGCATAGGCCAAATCATTGTATTTTTTCACGAATAACATGCCCAAAACACAAGCAGTAGCCATCACCATAACCGCAAAAAAGACTTCCATCGTTTTGAAGTTGATTGAAACCAAAGCGGTGGTCACATTGGCAATTAAAGCTACACTTATCCAACCTAGATAGATGCTGAAAGGCAAGCGTATTAAAGCACTTGCTTGATTACGTACCAACGGATGAATTTTAATTAAAGTAATCAAAAACAAAATCATCACCAATACCGATAGCCAGATAAACTGATAATGCCAGGCAAAAATCCAACCCATGTTGAGCAAACAAGTTAGCCAGAATATAGGGCTTATTGTGCTAAACAATTCAATCATTTGCTGATCGGCTCGCCAAAGATGATACGCATGTTTGATGATGAAAATCAATAAAAGTAAATAGATAAGACCCCAAATGGAGAAAGTAACACCTGCCGGCACAAATAAATTGGGATACAAATCAGAGAGTTGTGCAGGAGTGTAGCCATTTAAAGGAAGAGCCGTGGACAAGTAATTCACATAGATCGTCAGTCCATACAATAACGCGCTAATGAATGGGTAATATCTTTGCATTTTTGATTGATTAAAGTTTGTTGGCAATGATTTCGTCCACAATCAAAGGGTCGAGTAGGGTAGTGGTATCGCCCAAATTGCTTGTATCACCTTCTGCCACTTTTCGCAATATTCTTCGCATAATTTTTCCGCTACGGGTTTTAGGCAAACCGCTCACAAACTGAATTTTGTCCGGTTTCGCAATTTTACCGATTCCTTCAGCCACCTTCTCAACTATTTCTTCACGTGTACGTTCCGGGTCAGTAGGCATTTGTTCGCAAATTACATAGGCATAAATACCTTGCCCTTTAATATCATGTGGATAGCCCACCACTGCCGATTCTACCACCAATGGGTGCTCATTGATTGCATTTTCTATTTCAGCAGTTCCAAACCGATGACCTGATACATTAATCACATCATCAACCCTGCCAATGATGCGATACATGCCATTTTGGTCTCTCCGGGCTCCATCGCCGGTGAAGTAGTAGCCTTTGTAGGTGGCAAAATAGTTGATTCGACAACGTTCATGATCTCCAAATGTGGTGCGAATCATTGATGGCCATGGAAACTTTATACATAAATAACCTTCTTGATTGTTGCCTTCAATTTCTTTTCCATCAGCATCGAGTAATACAGGTTGAATGCCAAGAAGCGGTTGACCGGCATGGCTGGGTTTGAGTGGAGAGATTCCTGCTAATCCTGAAATCATAATGCCTCCGGTTTCTGTTTGCCACCAGGTGTCTACAATCGGGCAGCGTTCCTTGCCAATGTGCAAATGATACCATTGCCAGGCTTCCTCGTTAATGGGTTCTCCCACTGTACCTAATACACGAAGAGAGCGCAGGTTGTAGCCCAACACATGATCGATGCCCGCTGCCATGAGCGAACGAATGGCTGTAGGGGCGGTGTAGAAAATGCTCACCCCGTGTTTATCAATTACTTGCCAAAACCGCCCAGCATCAGGATATGTCGGAATACCTTCAAAGATTACTGAAGTGGAACCGTTTAACAAGGGTCCATAAACCAAATAGCTATGACCGGTTACCCAACCAATGTCTGCTGTGCACCAATAGATATCGTTTTCTTTTAGCTGAAAAACATTACGAAACGAGTAATCAACATATACTGCATAACCGCCGCATGTATGCACCACACCTTTGGGTTTACCGGTGGAGCCGGAAGTGTAGAGAATGAAGAGCATATCTTCCGAATCCATTGCTTCTGCAGGGCAATCACTATCCACATGTTCCAACTCATCGTCCCACCAAACATCTCTATCACTATGCATATCTACATCCCAGCCTAAATGGCTTTTTACAATCACTCGATTCACTGAACTACATTGCTGAAGCGCTTCATCCACCACACGTTTGGTATTCATTTGCTTGGCGCCACGATTAAGCCCATCTGCAGTAATCACCACACTGCAATCACTGTCATTGATGCGATCGGCAAGAGCCTGAGCGCTAAAACCGGCAAACACCACAGAATGAATTGCACCTATTCGGGCACATGCTAACACGGCAATAACCAATTCCGGAATCATGGGCATGTATATGCACACTCTATCACCTTTTCGCACCCCATTCCTTTTCAGCACGTTGGCAAAGCGACATACGCGCAAGTATAGTTCCCTATAGGTAATTTTATAGCTCCGCTCTTTGGGATCATTGGGTTCGTAAATAAAAGCTACTTTATTTCCTCTTGTTTCCAGATGACGGTCAAGACAATTTTCCGTAATGTTCATTTTTCCTCCAATGAACCATTGCACATTCGGTTTATCGAAGTTCCATTCGAGTGTTTTATCCCACTTTTTTTGCCAGTGTAGATTTGATGCTACAGTATTCCAAAAGTCTTCAGGTTCAGCTATACTGTGCTGATACACTTGCTGATATTCTTCAAAAGATTCAATTTGCAGTAAACTCATATTTTTAAGGCTTTTGAGTCTGCAAATTAGAAATTAATCACACGAAACGAAATAAGACGGAAAAAAACTCAAAATCATTGCATGAGCATCACTCTGCCACGAAATACCCTTTTTTCTTTAATCACAGGGTCTAAAAGACTGATTTGCCAAACATATACTCCTTCTTCCGCCAGTTTCGTTTTGTATGTGCCATCCCAAGCGATATTATTACCGGTTTGTCCAAAAATAATCTCTCCCCATCGGTTGTATATGCTCAGCGTGTATTCCGTATCGTAGTTCATGATTGGTCTAAAGGTCGGATTAATGCCGTCGCCATTAGGGGTGAACGCATTGGGGAAAAAGATCAAAAACTCATCCATCACTTTGATGAAACTATAGCTGATGGTTTTGCTGCAGCCCGCATTATTGGAAACGGTCAGCTTCACAGTGTAGCTGCCGGTGTCGGTATAGGTATGTTCAGGACTTTGCAGATTCGAAACATTGCCATCGCCAAACTCCCAGAAAAATGTGGTAGCGTTTACGCTGATATTGTTAAAATTAACAGTGAGTGGAACCTGCCCCGATGTGGGTGAAGGCAAAAATCCGGCTGTGGGTAATGGCACTGGATTAAGATTGACAAATATGGTATCGCTATTACAAGTTCCATTATTACCCAATACCCAAATTGTCGTGCTTTGATCAGGAGAGAAATTGGCGTTATTTCCGGTTTGTCCATTGCTCCAAAAAATCTGACTTGCGCCACTGGCATTGAGTACTACACTTTCGCCGACGCAAAAATCTCCAGGTTCAGCAACAGTGATAAGCGGTACATCTAACACTTGAACAAAATATGTAGCAGTATCGGAAATGCAGTTGCCGTCTAACGACATTGTTAGGCTCAACGAATAAATACCGGGTGTTCCATTCCAGCTCACAAATAAGGTATCCTGAATTTGATTGAGCACGGTACCCTGACCGGATAGGATCCAATTATAAGTAGCACCGTCCAAGGGATTGCTTACAAAATACCTTTTAGTATGCTGATCATTGCTGCACACGGTGTGCGAAATGCTTTGTGCGTTGATACTCAATGACAATAGAACTAAAAGGTATGTAAGCAGTCTGAGATTCACTTCAATTAATCAAGATGTTGTATCACAGGTAAAGCTGGCGATGTTATCACATTCAAAACAGCATTGTTGACAATATTGTTAATGGAACAATTGCCGTCGGATGCCGATATAATGGTGCCTGTATAATTACCAGAATTGGCTATTGCAGGAAGATCGAAGGAATAGGTATTGGAGTTGATATTATTTATGGTAAATGGTCCTATTGTATTACCGCCTGAAGTAAACTGATAAGTAAAACTAAATGGTTTTTTCCCTGAAAAGGTTACGCTGTAGATGTTATTCACAGGATTTCCTGCGCATATTGTTGCGGTGCCATTGAAAGTTGCGGTGGGCAGATATCTTCTCACTTCGAGTTCAGCTTCCGGACCTTGACAACCTGCACCTGCTGATTCAAATACTCGCACAAAATCTACTCCAGCTGTGGCCGGCCAATTGACGTAGATACTATCATTTACCGGAGCTGAAAAATTGGTAAAGGTTGCTGCTCCTGTTACCGACCAATTGTAAACAGAGTTTTGATTTGCAGGTGGAGGGATTCTATAAACTACATTTTGTGCTCCAGCACAGACAGAGTCAGGAGAAGAAGTAACATAAGCTTGTGCATCTATATCCTGATTAAAGAAAAGAATAAGCAGGATGAAGGACAGGGATTTTAGGCTAGTTTTCATTATCAAGGGTCGATGTGCTGTATTTGAATGGGATTGAAAACGATTCCACCGGGTGTTCCGCTTAGTGTAACATCATCTACATAGAACACTTCGTCAGTTCGGTTAATAAGGATACGAACTCTAAATGCTACCGTGGATGTGCATTCCGGTATATGATAAATATAAGGATTGGCAACAGCAGGATTTCCCCCACATTGCACCGGATTGGTTGTGTAAGTCCAGGTGCAATCATTGCTGCCGAGAATGGTTGCTACAGTGTTCCATGCGCCACCATTCAATTGCACTTCAAAGAAAACCCGATCTGATGCATCCAACCCCGATCCGCCATTGCTACATAGAATATGCGTTCGATATCCCACGGAAATAGTCAAGTCAGTGAAGCCTGAAACATCAATGGGTGCAAATTCTACTTCCAGACCATTCAAATTATTGGAGCAGCTTCCGCCACTTCCTGAGCCGTTTACACAATTAGAACTTCCTGTTCCGCATGTGGTGCTACCTCCGCCCAAACGACAGCTGTTATTTCCTGTTCGTGAGTATCCGACACCAAAATTTCCGATGCCAACGATTACTTGAGGTAAACTAGGATTTTGAGTTGGTGGTGTAAAATTCCAATTATCTTGAGCTGAGGACTCAAAACCCTGGAAAGCAATAGTTTGCTGGGCTTCCAAAATTATGGCAGCCGAGAGTAAAAAAATTAAAACCATCCACACTTTCACATCCGCAAAAATAGGCTTTTAATGTTTCCTTAAGTTTAAATTTTAGGTTCTGTGGCAAGGTAAATTTATAAATATCTCCAGCTTACTAGGTACTCTGCAATCTTCTTCGCAGTGACCACACCTTTGATAGTAATATAGTGCTCGCGTTTATCTTTGGTAGTGATAATCAGCACGTTTGAGTTGCCCATATCAAATATCGCTTTTGCACAATGGTCATCGTTCGTAAAATAAATATTGATAACTCGTTTTACATCGGTACCGTAATTTTCGTTTGCTTTCTTAAATGTACCGATCAAAAAATCACCTTGATATAGTTCATTGTTTCTTTCATAAACCTTGAGTTGACGATTTCTTTTGGATTCGTCGATGGTGGTATTCAGGTCACTTACTGCTGATTGAATGATATTTTTTCTTTCTCTGTAAGGATATTTGTTCATGAAAACAGCTATCGCATCTTCATTGATGCCGTCGGTGCGAAGTAGATTTTCCTTCACTATAAATTCTGCTATGCGCTCTATTCCAAAAACAAAGGGAATCGTAGCATCTCTGTTCGACCCGTCGAGAAAGCGCAAAGAAAGGTAACCTGCTGGTGCATTTGCAGCAGTGATGAAGAAGGCCGCATTGCCATTGAGCGACTTTACATCAAAATCATTTCGCATTTGTAAATTTCTGATGATTATACCATACCGCTGCCCCCTATTAAAAATGGTATCAAGGCTGACAACAACTGTATTTTTGTCCACGGAATATTGAATTGCTTTTAAATGGTTTTTCTTTGTTTTTCGATCAAGTTGGGCGGGGCATTCGTTCAACACATTAAAAAAGGTAAAACATAAGGCAACCAAATATTTCGTGAGTTTCAAATTCATTATTATCAGTTAATTTTTGATTTATATAAATTATATAAATCAGAACCTAAAGTAGCTCCGGCAAGGCCTAAGGGTGCGAGCAGTTCAGCTTCTATTTTGTTCATAGATTTATTAGCTTTCAACAATATTTCTTCGCCCTTTTCGGTAATCATCAGATTCCTTGCTCGAGTGTCAATTTTATTTTTCGTTCGCTTAATATAGCCTTTTTTCTGCATTAATCTTAAAATTTTTGATGTCATCATTTTATCAATAGCAATATGGTTAGCCAAGTCTTGTTGCTGAACATATTTTTTTTGAGTTGATAGCCAATGCAAAGAGGCGAGCAACATGTATTGGGCATGCGTTAGATCAAAAGGGTCTAATATTGATTTGATTTTTCTTTGCCATGCCATGTTTACCTGCCAAAGCAAATAGCTGGTGTGGTCTTCTGGGTTTGAAAATGAACTGTTTTTTTCTGTATTATTTGTCTTCTTCATCTCGGAGGTTTAGTTAGAGTGCAATTTTACCACAATTTCAAGGAAGATTGTTAATAACTCAAATTAAAATGCCAACAAAACTGAGCATGAGAGAGATATTTTTTGATTCCATAATTTTGGCGGATAATGCGTAAATAATAAAGTTTCAACCAATATTGATAAGTATGACGACTTTTAAGTGTTTGGGTTTTTCACACTTATTAACAATCTATGCCAAGCCAATCAAAATGCTACTGTGAATAAATCACATTGAAAAGGGAAGGCACGATTAGCCGCAACAAATATTTTTGAAACTAAGCAAAATCAATCGTAATTTTAAGCCATGAGCACACTAGAAATGTCGGGCATAGACCTTGAAGCAGAGAAGAAGGAAATTCTTAAGAGATATGCCACCTTGTTGCGCAGTCTGAGCAATAGAATTGACAAGAAAGATAAATCGCAACTTCGCAAAGCTTTTAATCTGGCGCTAGATGCACATAAAGATATGCGCAGAAAATCGGGCGAACCCTACATTTATCATCCTATCGCAGTCGCTCAAATTGTGGTAAGTGAAATTGGACTGGGTGCCACAGGAGCCATTTGCGCACTGCTGCACGATACGGTGGAAGACACAGATGTTACGCTCGACGATATCCGAAGAATGTTCGGAGACACTGTAACCAGAATTATTGATGGACTTACTAAGATCGAAAATGTGTTTGATCAGAGCTCTTCAATTCAAGCGGAGAATTTTAGAAAAGTATTGCTCACTCTGTCGGACGATGTGCGAGTGATTTTGATCAAACTAGCAGACCGATTGCACAACATGCGCACCTTAGAAAGCATGAAGCGTGACAAGCAGCTCAAAATTGCATCGGAAACCATGTTTCTATATGCTCCTTTGGCTCACCGTTTGGGGTTGTACAACATAAAAACAGAGATGGAAGACCTCGGTTTGAAGTTTACGCAACCGGAAGCTTATGAAGAAATTTTAACCAAACTGAAGAATACCGATGAAGTGAGAAAGCGTTTCATTAGTCGATTCATCAATCCAATCAAGAAATTACTTCATCAGCATGAGTTTAAGTTTGAAATTAAAGGTCGTCCCAAATCTGTTTACTCCATTTTCAATAAGATTAAAACCAAGGGCATCCCTTTTGAGGAGATCTTTGACATCTTTGCCATAAGAATCATCATTGATTCACCGCCTGAAACTGAGAAAGCAGATTGTTGGAGGGTGTATTCATTTATTACAGACGTTTATCACCCAAACCCTGATCGATTGCGTGACTGGATATCTACTCCTCGTGCCAATGGTTATGAGTCGCTGCACACCACGGTGATGAGCCCGACCGGTAAATGGGTAGAAGTGCAGATACGCTCTAAGCGAATGGACGAAATTGCAGAAAAGGGGTATGCTGCGCATTGGAAGTATAAAGAAAAGAATGATTTTGAGTCAGGAGTTGACGAATGGCTGCATCGTATTCGCGAGACGCTCGAAAACACAGAGTCTAATGCATTGGAATTTATCAATGACTTTAAACTCAACCTTTTCTCTGAAGAAATATTTGTGTTCACCCCATCAGGAGAACTTCGCACACTTCCGGTAGGATCTTCTGCATTAGATTTTGCGTTCGATATTCATTCTGAGATGGGAGTCAATTGCATAGGAGCCAAGGTAAACAACAAACTCGTTCCGCTCAGCCATAAGTTAAAAAGTGGCGATCAGGTTGAAATATTAAGCTCTGCCAAGCAGAAGCCTAAAGAAGATTGGCTCAATTTTGTAGTTACAGCCAAAGCACGTTCCAAGATAAAGTCGGTGCTGAAAGAAGAGAAACGCCGAATTGCAGAACAAGGAAAAGAAATACTAGAAAAAAAGCTAAAACAGCAAAAGATTAAGAGCGATCCGCAGGTGGTGAGCAATTTGATCAAACATTTCAAAATGCCAAGTCAGTTGGACTTGTTTTTTGGGATTGGAGAAGGAATTATCAAACTCGACAATCTTGCAAAGATTGCTCGAGGGGACAAAAGCAGTAGTTGGTACAGTTATATCAAAAGCAAATTTTCTTCAGGGGGCAGTGATAAAAAGAATGAAGCACCCACACTTGAAAACATTGTAAAGGATATAAGAGGTAAAGAAGACCTGCTCGTGATCGGCGAGAATATGGATAAGATTGACTACAAGCTTTCACCTTGTTGCAATCCCATCCCCGGCGATGAGGTTTTTGGTTTCGTTACCATCAATGAAGGCATCAAAATTCATAAGACCAGCTGTCCTAATGCGATCAGCTTAATGTCTAATTATGCCTACAGAATAGTAAAAGCGCGCTGGACAAGTCAACAACAAATTGCATTCCTTGCCGGAATAAAAGTAACGGGTATCGATGATGTGGGCATTGTGAACAGCATCACCAGAATCATTTCCAATGAGTTAAACGTAAACATGCGCTCTATTAGTTTCGATAGTAACGATGGCGTGTTTGAAGGAAATATTATGGTCTTTGTTCATGATACCAATCACCTCACTGATTTGATTGGCAAAATCAAAAAAGTGAAGGGTGTGACCGGGTGTTTCAGAGTGGATTCGAATTGATACATCGGCTTATTTAAACTTTTTCCGAAAGTTTCACTTGGATAAATCCTTAATTTCCTAGCATCAAAGCGGCACCGGGGCCAACTGGTATTTCAAAGATGATCCAAACAATAAGCAACAAGCTCCAACCTATCAAAAAGATGATAGAATAAGGTAACATGGTGGCTATCACCGTACCAATGCCTGCTTTTTTATCATAGCGCTGAATGAAAGCCACAATTAAGGCAAAATAAGACATCATAGGTGAAATAATATTGGTTACACTATCACCGATGCGGTAAGCCACTTGCGTAAATTCAGGTGAGAAGCCCAACAACATAAACATAGGAATAAAAACCGGTGCCATAATGGCCCATTTGGCCGAAGCCGATCCCATTACCAGATTGATGATAGCGGCAACCACTATAAAACTCAACATAAGGGGGATGGAGCCTAGCTGAAGCGCTTGAAGAAAATTAGCCCCTTTGATAGCAAAAATCAATCCGAGATTGGTCCAGTTAAAATAAGCTACAAATTGCGCGGCAAAAAACACTAAAACAATATATGTACCTAAAGTTTCCATCGATTTACTCATGCCTTTCATGACATCTGCATCGTTTTTAATGGTTTTGGCACCAATTCCATAGGCAATGCCAGCTATTCCCGCGCCTAAGAAAATAAACGCTACTATGCCTGACATGAAAGGAGATTTCAATATACCACCCGTTTCAGCATCTCTCAAATATCCGTCTTTTGGGAGCAAGCCGGCAAGCACAAAAACGATAAGTAAGATTGATGCCATAGAAGCATAAAGAAGGCCTCTTTTTTCTTCTAGGGTTAAGTTTCTGATTTCTTCTGCTTTTTCGTCGCCGGTGTAATTTCCTAAACGCGGCATTATGATGCGCTCGGTAACGATGGTACCAAGTATGGCGATTAAAAAAGTGGAAACAAACATGAAATAGTAATTGCATGCCGGATTTACGGTATATGTTGGTGAAATAATTCTTGCAGCTTCGGTCGAGAGCCCCGCTAGAAGTGGATCGATGGTTCCGAGAAGCAAATTAGCGCTATACCCTCCCGATACTCCGGCAAAAGCAGCTGCAAGACCTCCTAATGGATGTCGTCCGGCTGATAGAAAAATTACAGCAGCCAAAGGGACAAGTAGCACATAGCCTACTTCGCTTGCAGTGTTCGAGATTACTCCTGTGAAAACGATTACAAAAGTAAGTAGCTTTTTTGGCGATGATAGTACCACCAAACGCAGCGTAGTGCCAATCAAGCCCGAGCCTTCTGCGATACCGATGCCTAGCAAGGCAACAAGTACGGTTCCAAGTGGCGCAAAACCAGTAAAATTGGTTACCATTTTTGTTAAAATCATTTCCAAGCCTTTTGCAGAAACAAGGTTAAAAGGTGTTACAGTCTCTCCTGTTCCCGGATGAATGACTGATAAGTCAAGGAAACTTACTAACCAGGATATGATAATGACTAGTAGTGCAAAGCTGGCAAATAAGGTTGCAGGGTGGGGCAAGAGGTTGCCGATTTTCTCAACAGTATTTAAAAAACGGTCAATGTAACTTCGTTTTTCGGTTTTCTCTTTCATAAGAATATTTGGGCGGTAAAGCTACTACATTATCAATTGATGAATAGCTTCCATCCAGAGATGAGCCGCTTGCTTCTTCTTGCAACCTTATTACTAATCTATGTAATGAATTGCAGCATATTGTCGGTTTTTGCCAAAATAACTCCTTGGAAATGTTAATTGAAATTTATAATTTTGTATTCAGAATTTATCAATGCGTCGCATGGTAAGTTAAACAATAAGTAAAGTTAAGGTTAGGTTAATTTATTGTTTGCGCGTCCCGACAAAGTCGGGACGCGTTTTTTTTGATGTTGTATTCACGCTTAAAGTTCCATAAGGCTTTTTGATACAATTTTTGAGTTCAATCTCAGTTTAATTAATTTCGATAGACAAATTTTCAGGTCAATTATTTATTAATAGTCACCTTGTCAATAATTTTTTATTGGGAATGAAAATTGATATGTAAGTTTCAAAATAAATTTAGAGCAACAAAAGGTCAAGGAGTGTAGTACACCAATTTTGAATTTAAAAAATCGAAGCCATGCTGTACCGATACTCATCAAATCAACCAACAATGTTCAAGAAAATATTTATTGCCTTAGCAATTACAACATTCAGCACGCTGACTGCAGATGCGGAGAGCAAAGTAAAAATTCATGCAAACTCCATGCAGCAAAGAGCTTATGCGGGAGGACATTTTGTTGTGAAAATTCAGATTGAACGTAAAAATCTTGATAGCTATTTTATGTTAGAGCAAGAGCTACCTAAAGGGATGATTGCCACCGGACTCGAAAGCCAGGGGGCACTTTTCAGCTTCAAAGAAGGCAAAGTGAAATATTCTTGGCTTAGAATTCCAAAAATGGAAACAATTGAATTGGCCTATAAAGTGAAAGTACCTTTTGAGATGCTCGGCAGTCAAGAGATTTTAGGGTCTTATTATTATATAGAAAATGAAGAAAAACAGGTTTTTGAGTTACCCAAGGTTGGAATTGAAATCATTGAACATGTACCTTCATCTGATTCCATTGCTGAGAAAGCCATACTTGGGATCATATTAAATGATGAAAATAAACCTGCCTTTACGTCTGAAGTAAAAGACAATATTGAGTATCGCATTCAAATTTTAAGCTCAAGTTCAAAATTGAATAAAGATTCGCTGCGCAAAGAATTTGAGTTGAAAGACAAAGTCAAAGAAGAATTTTATAATGGTTCCTATAAATATGTGGTAGGCACATTTAAGACTTATGATGAGGCTAGAGAAAATAAAAATAAAATGGATTTTTCCCGATATATTCCTTTTGTGGTAGCTTACAATAACGGCACACGAATCACTGTAGGCGAGGCCATGCAGAGGATGGGTAAGAGCAGGTAAGCGAAACATATCTTACATAATCGAATTTAAAAAGCCGCGAATAGCGGCTTTTTTTATCATATGGTTATAGTAGCTATAAAATAGCCCCTATATGCTTCAAATATTTATCTGAAAAAATGTTGCTTGTGAAGATGTATTTTGTGCCCGAGTAGTGTTAAATTTGTTAAAACTAAATAAAACAAAGCCTATCGGAACACTGCTACAACATCTGACACGATATTGTAT
>JBKBKN010000031.1:0-31396 GCA_046294625.1 Flavobacteriales bacterium | reverse complement strand
AAAATGCAATCGTTGAGCGATTCAACCGCACCTATCGTGAAGATGTTCTCGATGCAAACTTGTTCTTTTCTCTAAATCATGTTTACGAAGTCTCCAAACCATGGAAAGATGATTATAATGAAGAGCGTCCGCATGAAGCATTGAACTATAATACACAAAATGAATATGCACCTTGATGTGGGTTTTTAAAGGAATGGAACTCAGAAAATAGATAAAAAGAAAGACGTTCGATAATCAAACGCCTTCCTTACATTTTCGTCGGTTCAACTTATCCCTGATGAGTTGCTCCCCAGAAGAGCTCATTTCCGTTTCAATTGAACTAAGCAAAATTCAATCTAATCAACTATATTTACAACCTGTCAAAAAAGTCAACCACTTACAGTTAAATTACCAATCTCAGAAGAACCAAATCCTTCGCATTTATTTGCGTTCTTGGCGGACTTTGCGGATTAATTAAATTGGAAATGGATAATTGAAAACGTATTTAAGTGAATAATTGGGCGAGTCGAACGGCCTTTTGCCAAAGGAAATAACCTTTTCTCTAACTGCTCGCTCATGGCAGCTAATTAAAACCAGTAATGAGTTTCAGTAGGTGATCAATCAAACACCGATACACGAACCAAAAAAATTACTTGACTACCAACTTCTGAACAGCTTTTCCAAAACTGGTTTGTGCCTGAATCAAATAAATCCCTTTTGCAAGTTCAGAAGCATCAACGTAATATCTGTTCTCCCCTGCAAATGTGCTACCAGTGTGTATATTTCGAACCAAACGTCCTTGCATATCCAGCAAATCTAATTGGAGTGAGCTGCCTACTTTCATGTTTACAGGTATGCAAGTGATGCTATTGGATGGATTAGGAAACACACCCATGCTAAAGATATCTTTCAGCATTTCCTGATGCACATTCACCGTACTCGATGTGGTATCAAACACCTGAAAACGGTAATAGCCGTCCGGCGCTGTGATAGGCTTCACCTGCTGTTTCCCGGAATTGGCTTCAGCGCCAATGTAATATTCAATCACTGCGCCACCGGGTTGCGGGGGAATTTGCCCGATAAACTGATTTTCTTCCAAAGTTGCAGGAATCATAACAGTTTCGGAGAAACTCTCAGAAGGTAAAATCCTGTAAAAAACCTTAGCGTTATTTATTCCTGACCGATGCTGTATTCTGGCCTTGATTTCGTAAGGCGAAGTCACATTCCATGTATCGGTGTGTTTTTGATGCGAAATCCAAAGCGGATCGTTCACACCCACCGAATGGGTAATGCAGTGAATTGCTCCGCTTGCCGTGATGATTTGGTTGCTATTGATACTAACCACATTGTAACCGGGAAGATGCTCTCTGTAAATCCTTAGTGCAGTAGTGTCGTAACGCTCCTCATAGGTTGGCACCAATAAAGTTTTGTTCACGAAAACGCTATTCGTGAAAGTTCTATAAAACCCATTATTATCGGGGTAACGATTGTTTTGGTCGGGTGGCATTTGTATTCGCACCACTTTGTAAGGCGTGCCGTAAACCGTGGTGTAATTATCCATCACATAAAGCAGATTGGCTTCAATTTGAGGCCCGTCAGCCACACCTTCGGGATATTGACCCATCAGTAAAGTTTCCTCATCCAACAACTTCATGTGCATATCGATATGATGAATACCATCAAAAGGTAAATTGGTCATTTTGATGTATTCTTGAATATTCATAAAGCGTTCCATGATGCCATCCACCTGGTCGCTGCTCAGAGTAGGATTTTCATCCTGCACCAACATGGAAGAAAAACCCTGTCCAAATCCATTGCTCATGAAATTGCCGCCTGTGTGTACCAATCGGTTAGGCGCAACGCGCGTTTCATATAAAGGTAAATTAAGTTTCTGTGCATAATACCTTGGAATACGATCATCATCTACCCTACTCGGACGATTATACACCCAATCTACAAGAAACAAAGAGTCCACATCGTTGGTGTAAACGCTATTGGCAGCATAATCTCGAATCCAAACTGAATTGAATGGCGCATGTATAAATTGCACATTTGTGCTGATGGGAACTCCATTGTTTAACAAATTTGTTTTCACAGCATTGGAATCTGAACAATGAATAATCACCTTGCATTGTGTTTGCGCATGCGCAACAATTTGTCTCAAAATGGTTGGATAACTCGTCCAGGTAATCACCAATGCTTGTATTTCTTCCCATTCTGCCATAGTTCTGATTGGTCCTTCCGGAGGGCTTGTTAATCCCGCAGGTGGGGTCTGAGCAGAAGCATTTTGAATGATTGGTAAAATGAGTAGAACAAATATCGTTGAGCGGATGAAGGTATAGCTTTTAAGCATATGTTAAATCAAAAATATATTGGCAAGTTAGCAAATATTCAAACCAAAATTTAATTGAACCGATTTTAAATTAGGCCTCATTTTTGTTGTGAGCTCAATACCTTTTGAATTTATCGTTAATTTTGTTTAAAATTCATCACCATAAAGCTATGAAAAAACTACTGTTCATCATTGGATTCATTAGCATTACGCTGCACATTCAAGCTCAAAAAAAAGAAATCTTCGGAGAAAAGATTACTGAACAAGGATTTGTAAACGGGGAAGAATTTCTCAAAAGACTCGGCACAAAAGATTCGCTTGAAGTCAAAATAAAAGCTCCGATCACTTCGGTTTGTCAAAAGAAAGGCTGTTGGATGCATGTGGATTTAGGAAATGACAAAAGCATGATGGTGAGATTCAAAGATTATGGATTTTTTGTTCCGAAAGATGCCGAAGGCGATGAAGTACTTATGCAGGGCAAAGCTTTTAAAGAAACATTGACCGTAGAAATGCTCCGTCACTATGCCGAGGATGCCGGAAAATCGAAAGAAGAAATTATGTCGATTACTGAACCACAGGAAAAATTGTCGTTTGAAGCTAGCGGCGTAATTGTTTATCGCAAAAAGAAAAAGTAATCCATGGTTCATCAAATCATAAAAGGGGTGTTTATATTGATGATGGCAGCAATCATTCTACCTGCCTTCAAATCCAAGGAATATAAGCCAAGTCCACTTGCCAAGCTCATGGTTCAGATGAATCAAGAAATGCGCGACTATCGCCAACGTGTGATTGACGGCAAAGATATCCCTGATTTAGAAAAGCGTTGGAAAAAGATGCTGACTGCTGAACCTACTGATGCTTCTGTGAAAAGTGAAAAATTCAATGCTTTCGCCACTGTCTTTTTTGAACGTTGTGCCGATTTGAAAAATGCACAAGTAACAGATCGAAAAATTGCTTTTAACAATATGGTGAGCAATTGTGTGACTTGTCACGAAAGTTTCTGCCCGGGGCCTATTTCCATGATCAAACGTCTCCATATCCCATGATTATTGACGCTGCTTGTTGAACAGCCGGCGAATTCTTAATTCATCAGAAACAATTAAATGCAAGCCGTCTGGCAAGCCTGAAATGTCTACCAATGCTTCATGGCTATTCATTTCAAAAGCTTGGAGCTCTTTGCCTTGAATTGAAATAATTCGCACGCGAACTGATTTCTGATCGCTGTTTAACAATTTTACCTTCATCCATTCATTAGCTGGATTGGGATAAATAGTTAAAGTGGGGCTTTCTAATCCCTGATTTACGGAAGTTGGACTACAAGATACCGGCGGAATATTGCCATTGGCCGCTACCCTACTACAAAACAAATCAATCATATTTTGCAACCTTTGTGGGCGATTGTTAATTGAATGCCCATTAGCGCCGCAATCGTTCATATTATTGTAATTATTTACGATATCAAAATGATATTGCGGAGCATTTTCCATTTGTTCTACATAAGATCTGATGGCATCATTCCCATGCGCATAAGGCATGTTAAAATAAGGTTGGCAAATATTAAGTGGTGCATAGCATTCCCAACTTATTCTACCAAGTAGCCTTCCATAGCGCCAGTGCACGACCACATCTGAGCCCTGGTGATAACCATAAAGCACAGGTTTAGGATTAGGAATATTGAGCAAATCAAGGCTCATGAGACCGCCAAAAAAATTGCCAACCCCTTGAACAGATGCATCGAAACCGGCATTTGAATGTAATGAGCCATTCACACTTCCTAAATCAGGTCTGCTGCGGTTAAGGTTGGTAGGAATACATCCAAAGGGCGCTAGGTTTGGACTGGGAACAACTGCATCTGAAATTTCGCTGCATTGAATTGGTTTTTGTTCTTCGGAAATCATAAATGCCGTTGCCAAGGCAGCAAAACCACCAGCACTTTCACCTACCACAAAGAAATTGTTGACATCGGTGGAATCAAGCTCATTTCGTGCTTTCATAAATCTAATGGCTCCTTTGGTATCCTGCATGGCACGAAAAATAGCGCGAAACACTTCTGAACTGTCTGATATATAGGCACAAGGTGCAGAAATTTGATTGTTGCACAAGGCATACATATTGTAATTGGAAGTGTTGTGCATGCCCAAACGATAATTGATAGCCGCTGCAACCCATCCCCTACGGGCAAATTCTCTAGCTAAATACAATATTCCCGGGTCTTGCTTACTTCCGGCAATCCAAGCGCCACCATGTACTAAAATAACTGCGGGCCGCCTGCAATTGGCGTCATTTATGGGTTTATAAATGTCTAAAAGTAGGGGCACGTTTTGCCCGTTGTGGTTTTGTGCCATACCATACGGCACATTCAGTAAACTATCGTAGCTGAACTGTGTCTCAGAATAAGGTAATTGTGCCTGCAGCTTGATAAAGCTGAGCAAGAAAACGATTAGTAGATTTCTGAACATAAGGTCAAATTTACATTAACCAAGGCAATAATGATATGGCCATTCAAAAAGATACACAAGTTCGCCACGAAGCAATTAAAAAAGCCTTTCGACGGTAAAACGAAAGGCTTTCATTTAGTGATTCCGATAGGATTCGAACCTATGACCCACAGCTTAGAAGGCTGTTGCTCTATCCAGCTGAGCTACGGAACCATTTTTGCGGCTGCAAATATAGCAATTATGAAGAACTACAATGCTTTTTTGAAAAATTTACAAGCATTTGTGAATGAATGACTTCGGCTTAAATATAATTATTGCGATTACCTAATCGATGGTTTTATAATCGTTTGGTAGTCATCAAAACTCTTTTTCACAATTTCCTTTGCAATTAGTTCATCTTGAAATTTTTCGATTTCTACTGTCTTATTCTCTAGGCGCTTATATTCTTCGAAAAATTGCTTTACCTCCTTCAAAAAATGCGGAGGCAATTCAGACATGCTCCTAATATGGCTAACGCTGATATCATCTTCTGCAACGGCAATGATTTTGTCATCTGCTTCGCCTTTATCTACCATGCGCATAACGCCAATTACTCTCGACCTCACTATGCATAAGGGCAACACACTCACTTGCGAAATTACCAGTATATCCAATGGATCTTTGTCATCGCAATATGATTGCGGAATAAAGCCATAATTAGCAGGATAATAGAGCGAAGAATATAGCACACGGTCGAGCTTAAGCAAGCCGGTTTGCTTATCTATCTCATATTTTGAGCGACTGCCTTGCGGAATCTCTATAATTGCATTGACGATATCAGGCTGTTCCGAACCTGGCGACACATCGTGCCATGGATGATTGTTCATGGGCTAAAGATAAAGCTTTGGTGTCTTTATCTGACCGCTTTTAAATACCTTTGCACAAATTTTTTTAATCACATGAGCGAACTGTCAGAACTTGAATTACAAAGAAGAGCTTCCTTAAACGAATTACGTCAATTGGGCATAAACCCTTATCCGGCCGAATTATTTCCGGTTAACAGCAATGCCGAAGAAATAATTGAAAAATTTGATCCTGAAAACCATCCGATGAATGAAGTGGTAATTGCAGGTCGAATCATGACGCGCAGAATTATGGGAAAGGCATCATTTGCTGTATTACAAGACATGAGTGGCCGTATTCAAGTGTATATCAATCGAGATGAAATCTGCCCGGGAGAAAACAAAGATTTTTATAATGTCGTTTTCAAAAAATGTCTTGATATCGGTGATATTATTGGCGTGAAAGGTTTTGTTTTTAAAACGCAAACCGGTGAAACTACGCTTCATGTCAAAGAAATGACGGTGCTCTGCAAATCGCTCCGCCCCTTGCCTATTGTGAAAGAAAAAGATGGACAGGTATATGATGCATTTAGCGATCCTGAACAGCGTTACCGCCAACGCTATGTGGACTTGATTGTAAATGGTCATGTTCGCGACACCTTCATCAAACGCACAAAAATGATGAATGCTATGCGCAGTTTTTTCAATGAGCGCGGCTACTTGGAAGTAGAAACCCCCATTTTGCAACCCATTCCGGGCGGTGCTGCCGCAAGGCCATTTATCACCCATCACAATGCTTTAGATATTCCTTTGTATTTGCGAATTGCCAATGAGCTTTATCTCAAAAGATTGATTGTAGGAGGTTTTGACGGGGTATATGAGTTTGCCAAAGATTTCCGCAACGAAGGTATGGATCGAACGCATAATCCGGAGTTTACCGTGATGGAAATTTACGTGGCCTATAAAGATTACCATTGGATGATGGACTTTACCGAGCAATTGTTGGAACGCGTTGCACTTGAAGTTAATGGCAGCACCGATATTCAGTTTGGCGATAAACAAATTAGTTTAAAAGCACCTTTTCAGCGCATACCTATATTACAGGCTATTAAAGAGCATACAGGATTTGATCTGCACGGAAAAACAGAAGACGAAATTCGAGATATCTGCAAGCAATTGCATATAGAAACCGATGCAAGCATGGGAAAGGGAAAAATGATTGATGAGATATTCGGTGAAAAATGCGAGCATCACTATGTGCAGCCTACTTTTATCATGGATTATCCGGTAGAAATGTCGCCTTTATGTAAAAAGCATCGTGACAATCCTGAACTAACCGAACGTTTTGAGCTCATCATCAATGGCAAAGAAATAGCCAATGCTTATTCTGAGCTTAATGATCCCATCGATCAATTGGAGCGTTTCCAAGAGCAGCTGAAACTTTCTGAAAAAGGTGATGATGAAGCCATGTTTATTGATTATGATTTTGTCCGCGCCTTGGAATATGGTATGCCACCCACATCTGGAATGGGTATCGGCATGGATCGTCTCTGCATGCTTTTAACCAATAATGAATCTATTCAGGAAGTGCTATTTTTCCCACAAATGCGCCCGGAGAAGCAAGTAGATTGATTGGGATTTAATATAAACTGACCAGCTAGTTTTGTAAGTGGCTTATAAATCGTAATGATTAAGACTGTTCACTAGCTCCTTTCTAAAAAATTGGTAGTGATACATTGATGTGAATTAGGTACCTGCAGGATGATTCGTATAAAACGGTTTCAAATATTCAGGTTCAAAATAGGCCAAATCGCAGAAATGTTGGTTTTGATACGCTTCAAAGGCCGGTAAAATCATTGATTCAGCTTGTGGAACTATATCCGGCAGATAAATAAAATGATGAAAATGCTTAAATAGGTCAATTAGTTTATCAGCGCCATTGCCAAAGTAAGCTACACGCTTACCTTCTAATTCTCCGGCAATTTCCTTGGCTTTGTCAGCATCCATTACCAAAGGTGCACGAAAAGAAAAATGTTGGAACAAGGCATTATAGCAAGCCGAATACACTTCCATTCTCCGTGCATCAATCATCGGAAGATAAACATCTGCTTTAAGCTTTTTTGATGCTTCAAGTGCCATAATTTGAAGGGTATCAACAGCAATCAAAGGAATGCTAAGTGCATAGCATAAACCTTTTGCACTGCTCACTCCGATGCGCAATCCGGTGTAGGATCCAGGTCCGGAGCTCACGGCAATACCACTCAGATTATTGAAATTCAAATTAGATTTTTGAAGCAAATTCTGCACAAAACCCATCAGATTCTCATTGTGCTTAAAACCTTCCTGAACTGAAATAGCATCAATCAAATCAGTACCATCGGAAAGTGCTACAGAGCATTGTTCTGTTGCTGTTTCAATATGCAATATGTAATTCTGCGGCATTTATTGTTTGCCAAAAAGTGCGTTTTGATCTACTATTTTCACTTCCATACCATCTTTCAGAAGCTTGCTGATAGCAGAATATGGATAATTTACTACTTTATCACCTTTCTGGAGGCCTTCTTTGACGATGATGTGATTATTATCCTGAATTCCCGTTTTTACTAATCTCTGCTCGATTTTGTCTTCTTCTTTCAAAACGAAAACTACGATCTCTCTTTTTTCTTTTCCATCGTCTGTTTTCACATCGCGGGTGGTCACCGACTGAATAGGCACAGTTAGTGCTTGATTTTCTTTTAATGTTTGAATCTCCACAGTAGCACTCATTCCCGAGCGGAATGGAGAAAGATGCTTTGCATTTGGATCAATAAGATCTTCATAAGACTCTCGTAAAATCAGAATCTTCACATTAAACTCCTTCACCTGATCGCCAGCTATCTGCGCTGTGGCTAAGCCTTTGGCTGATTGAGCAATTTGGGTAACCACTCCTTTAAATTTTCGCCCGCGATAAGCATCTACATCAATAATCGCTGTATCGTTGAGCGATACTTTTACGATATCATTTTCATTAACAGTGGCAATAACCTGCATTTGCGTTAAATCAGCAAGCCGGAGAATCTCAGTTCCGGTCATTTGGGCTGTTCCCACTACCCTTTCACCTTTTTCAGTGTTTAGCATAGAAATCGTACCATCCACAGGAGCAAATATTTTGGTTCTATTGAGATTATCCAATGCTTCTTTCACGGTGGCTTCGGCACTTTTCACATTAAATTCGGCCGCCACAACAGATTGTTTAGCTGCTTCAAATTCAGCTTTGGCCGATTCGAAATTCACCTTGATGGTTTCAAATTCCAAATCTGAAATTACTTTTTCTTTATGCAATTTTTCATTGCGCTTATAGTTGATTTCACTATTCAGAAAAGCGGCCTGAGCTTGTGCTTCGCGAGCTTTGGCAGTGGAGAGATTGGCTTTAGTTTGATTTAATGCAGCATTTGCCCGATCTCGAGCCGCTTGAATGAGATCAGGATTAATTACCAACAATAACTCACCTTGCTTCACTTGCTGTCCTTCTTCAATATATTGATCAATAATTTCACCTGAAACATCAGCACTTATGCGCAGTTCAGTGACCGGAAAAATGCTTCCGTTACATGCCACCACTTCAATAATATCTCTCAATTGAGCTTCTTCAACGCTCACTTCGGTAAGCTTCTTTCCACCTATCCATCCTGCACCTTTCGCAACAGCAAGCAAGATAATGATGATGATAGCAGCAATAAAATAGACGGACTTTTTCTTCATAGAATTCTTTTAAAATGTAAGTGGTTTGCCAAGATAAAAATCGAGCACTTTGGTGCGCATAATAAACTGGTATTTTGCTACGATAAGATCAGTAGCTGCACGCTGCATTTGATTTCGGGCCAATGCGAGTTCAACTGCATTGACTATACCTACATCAAATCTCTGCTGAAAATAGTCATATGATTCTTTATTGGCCTTCTCCAGTTTTTCAGAAAATTGATAGCGCTCATAAGCTGCACGAGCTTCGTAATAAGCCGTAAATACTTGTCGCTGCAACTGTTGTTTTTCTAATTCCAATTGATAACGGGCAATCTCTCTATTCATCCGAGCTGACGAGATGGCGTTTCTAGTTTGAAGGGCATTGAAAATTGGAATGCTCAAAGTAAAACCAAAAGTTCGGTTAAAGTTTTGGTCAAGCTGATCACGAAAAGGTGTTTGTTCAAATATAGGTGTGGGTACATCGATGAAAATGTCCTGCCCTTGAATGGAACCAATAAATTGTGTAGTTGTGGTGCTGCCTATTTGCCTTCTGGCTAATTCCGAGTAACCTGTACCTATCGCTCCAAACATGGTTAATTGCGGACTTCGTCGCCCTTTTGCAGCCTTATAAAAATAGTTGGCCGATTGCAATTGCATTTCGGCCTGCTTAATGGATGGTTGACCTTCAAGCGCTTTTTCATAAATCATTCTGGCATTATTAGAAATCATCTCGATAGCTTGTGATGAAAAATCGGGACGTGCAACAATAAAGTCTTCTGCATCCTGAAGTCCCATGGAATGGGCTAAATTGAGATAAGCCAACGACAGGGCATTGCGGGACTGAATGGCAGTGAGCTCATCATTGGCTAATTGAGCTTCAGCTTGCAATAACTCTCCCCTAGGAATACGTCCTGCTTCAAACAATTTTTTGGTTCGTTCAGTTTGTTCTCTGCTTGTAACCAAAAATTTTTCATTGAATTCGTTTAGCTCTTCATTAATCAAAACCTGCAAAAAATTTTCTGCTATATTGAGGGCGATATCATTTGAAAAGCGCTCAAAACCCTTTTGATTGGCTTTCAAATCACTCATCGCCGCCTTTGTGTTATTCACAGCTGCAAAACCGTTGAATAAATTCACATTTGAACTGAGTGAATAATTCTGCGAAAGCACTCTACTCTCTGCAAACTGGTTTGTAAACGGGTCTATTCTTCGCCCAAAGTTATAGGCATAATTTCCGTTTCCATTAAGCGCTGGTAAATGACTGCTTTGGGCCTGAAGCAAATTCTCTCTACTTTGCATTACACGCTCCTTGTTTTGGAGCAAAGCAAAATTGTTGTTCAATGCAACATCAACGCATTGTTCGAGTGAGTAAACCTTTTTGCCAGCTTTTTGGGCAAAAACATGGAGACTGCAGAATATGATAAGCAGTGACAAAACTAGTTTGCCGTTGGGATAGTTATTCATCATAAATGTGATCACAAATGTATTCAATAATATGTAGTGACTATCACCAAATGATTACAGATGACCGACTTAAAAATTCTTTAAATTCAAAGTATTTCAGGAGACCCTTTTAAATTCCAGTCTTGCGAGATCTTTGGAAGAAGTAAAAATTTTATCTGTTATTCTGGTAACCGGAAGCGTTAATTTCTGGAGCAAAGTCGATATCGTGTTTAATGGTTCGCCTTCTTTCCTTGTTGAAGGATTCAAACCTTTCCTGATGGCCCCCGAAATATAGTAGCTTGTTCTAATATTGATGAATTTTTTGGAAACCAACTGAAAGCCAGCCTGTTTCATCAACTGCTCGTAATAGGAAACTGGTCTTCCATAACAAAGCTCATCTCCCTTCACTTCGTTTTCAATTCGCTCAAATAAATAAACCCGGTCTTTACTCACTCTGCTTAGTTCGGCTACTATTTTTTTAAGCATTTCTTCATCTGTATTGTGTTGCAATACTGTGGCAGTGAAAACAATATCAAATTTTTCAGATTCAAATGGCAATTCCGTGCCATTGATTTTGATTACTTCTACATCAGCAGGAAGCTTTGTTTTGGCCAATTGAACCATTTGAGCCGAAATATCAACTCCTTTTAACTCAGAAGGTTTCTGTTTGTAAATCTCTTGCAGATTGCCGCCCGGTCCGGAACCAATTTCCAATACAGACTTTCCTGAAAAATTCACTTCATTGAGCAAATCAAGAAAGCGCCCTCTTTTGTATCGATAATATGGCTCATCATCTCCAGCAATTACATTCTTGCCATCTTCGCGATTAGCAATTCGCTGGCCAACTTCTGACCAATATTTTTCCGGATGATACTTTTCAGCCATATTTCTAAGTGTAGCGACTTCTTTTTTTAGGCCTGCAAAAGTAGTTTATTTTAAGCCTTATTGATCCACAAAATTATTTTTCTGAAAAAGTTGCATTTCAATATGCTAACCTACCTTATTGATAAGGAAATTGAAAGATGCCATTTTGAGTTTTTATTCGCTGCTTTGTATAAAATTGGTGGTTAAAAACAAATCAACTTTCCATTGCTATATTTGTTATAAAAAAAAAGACCGCATGTTTCTAAAAAAAATACTGTACTACCTTGATATTCGAACTTTGTTTCGCAAAGATAATGGTAAGACCAACTTGAATTTGAAGTTCATGAATGGTATGAACAGGATATCCATTCTCATGTTCTTGTTTGCCGTAGTTGTGATGATTTACAGAATGTATTTCAGGTAAGGAAGCAATTTTCAGACCAACCTATTATAAACCTTGAGCATTGGTTTCACTTCATTTTTCCAAGAATATCGGTTGGAGTTTGACACCGCATTTGTTTTTAATGTTTGATACTGTTCAGTATTTTGGATTAATTGGTTGATAACTGATGCTATTGATATTTCATCAACCTGATCAATGAGCAGTCCGGCTTTGGTTTCGTTGATAATTTTTTCTATTTCAGGCAATCTGCTTCCCAGTATTGGTATTCCGGCATTCAGATAATCAAAAACCTTATTCGGCAAACTAAAACGGTAGTTTATATTATTATCCTTATCCAATGAAAGACCAATATTGGCATTAGCTGTATATTGCATCAACTCGGAATATGGCAAACGGGGAATGAGTCGAACCTTATCTTCCAATTGATTTTGGGAGATTAACTCATTGATTGCAGGTATCGCATCGCCCGAACCAATAATGAATAAAACAGCCTTTTGAATTGATTTCATGGCTAAAACAGCTTCTTCGGCTCCCCGGTGTATATTGATTCCGTTACCTTGTAATACGACAATAAATTTATCATCCGGTATATCGAGAGCAATTCTATTCTTTTGAATAATGATGGAATCAGTATCCGGCACATTTCTAATAACCTCCGGTCTTACTCCATAATCTTTAAAATACAATTCAGCAATGCTATCATTCACCGTAAAGACATGTTTAAGACGTGGAAAAATAGCTGCTTCCAAAAAAGTCCAAACTTTCTTTACTACAGGTCGATGTTGAATCTCAGGCACTCCGGTGAAATATTCATGCGTGTCGTATATCAATGGCTTTCGTCTAAGTTTGGCCACAAGATAATTTGGAAATAAAGTATCTAAGTCATTGGCATGAAAAGCATCAGCCTTGATAAAGAGTAAAAAGAAAAAAAGTCGGATGTTTAATTCAGCATAAAATAAAAATCCGGTTTCGAAGAATAGATTAAAACGCTTGCAAGCATAAGGCAAATTCGGTAAGTCGGGACTTAATTTTCTTTTTCTTCCTATTAAATAAATTTGGTATTCTGCCTGATATAGTGAATGACAAACCTTTTTTACACGTTGGTCAGTAACAAGGTCATTGCTCACCGAAACTACAATTCGCTTTCTCTTTTCCAATGTAAACTTAAAGTTTAGTAGCAAATATACTGGTTAACGTATCAGAATTTGGCATATTTGCAATCAGCCTAAAAAATCCAAAATGATGGTAATATAAAATTGGAATTAAACTTTGATTTTAATCCAATCAAGGTTTACTTAATATCAGATGCAAGCAAATTTATTGTGATGCGGAACCGATTGGTAGTTAATGAATCTCAACTGAAAGCCCACGATCCAACAAAGCATTCGCTTTAGGCTTCAGAAACTCGTATGAGCCTCGTTTCACTTCACATTTGCCATTGAAGTGAACTATGTAAGCACATTGCTCGGCTTGTTCAGCATTGTGGTCGCATATTTCAATAAGCCATGCGATTACATCATCAAACGTATTGAAATCATCATTAAAAAGAATCAAGCTTCTCTCTTCAATATCGAGCAGAACTTCCTGATCATCGAGTTCAGGAGATATGTAAGGATTTTGGGTAATGATGCTTGCCATAATGCTGTTTTATTGATGAATTAATCAATTTAATATGCAAAAATAATGCAAGAATTTTAAAATAGCAAGTAAGAAAATTGTGAAAAGTGTTTAATTATTTGGCTAATCCAAGGCCATCACATAACCGCGTCGGATGAACTCTTTGTTTTCTGTTGTGATAAATTTGACCTGATAAACATACATCCCGGATGGAACAACTGCATTTTTAAACCTTCCATCCCAAGCATCTTCAGGATTTCTTGTACCATACAGAAGTTCACCCCATCGGTTAAATATCAGGAATTCATAACTCTTCAATACATTCTTAAATGTTCCTACCGGCTTGAATTGATTGTTGAAAGGTTCATCGGGGCGAAATGCATTGGGAATATATATTGTAGGCTCTTGAACCACACACACTGCATTGGACCAGGAAGTATCCTTGAAGCCAAAAGCATTTCCATTGTTTTCAATAGCTTGAACCCGGTAGCAAAATCGAAGCACATCTTCGGTAGCATCGATTACCGGATCAAAATATTGATTGACACTGGGACCAAATTCTATCAAAGGGCTGTAGGTAATTCCGCTATCCAAACTACGATGAAGGATGTATTTTTCCACGTCGGCATCCCAATCTTCATAAAGATTCCAACTCAGGAAATTTCTAAATCCATCGGAAGCTTCGCCACGAAGCAAGATCGTTTGACCGATGTTTGAAACATTCACAATTTCTTTGCAAGCATCCATTAGGGCTATTTTATAAGTGTATCGCTTTTGATCTGTTAGCACCACCGCATCGGTGTAGTTTATAAATGCTTGAGTTAAATTCAAATAATCCTGAAAAATCGTATCAAAATTCATGTTATTCCCTTCAGCTCTAAGAACGAAATATTTTAGCAAATCGGCATTGTTATCATAAAAGCCTCTGATGCGCACCCTGTTGTTTAAATCAACTGTGGCAAAGCGGAGATAATTGAAATCAGGGAGTTGCTGCACATCGGCAAAAAAGCAAACTGCATTGGAAGTGCTACTTGCCCCTCCTCCATTTCTCAAAGCTCTAATTGCATAGCAATAGTTCGATGCACTGTTAAGGTTAAAATCAGAAAAAATTAATGTATTCCCATCCACTGCACCCACTTGCTGAAATACCCCTGAATTTTCACTTCTTAAAACAAGGTATTGATTCACTCCGTTTCCCCATCCTTGATAGGCCGTCCAATTAAGATTTACGCGGTTTTCGCACGATCGCAAATCATAGGTTAAAAATACGGTGGTGTGAGTAATAGAATTATTTCCTGTATTGCCACATGAATCATAAGGAGCTACATTCACGCTCACCGAACCTGAATTTTGGTTTGGCGAAACAAACGATAAGTTAAATGGCCCGGGATTTTGAACATTAGCTATTTCAATATTTTGCCCACCGATGACTTCATATACTAAATAGCCTTTGGTGTCTTGCGATGTAGAAGTCTGCCATGATACCACCACTTGATTGTTGACTATACTAACCGAATCAATGATAGGTGATTCAGGTGGCAGGTCATTGGAAAATTCGCCTCCTGCCACATTGCTCACCGAAGTGCACCCATAAGCATCAGGAATTTCAATACGGTAGCTTAAATCCTGCAGGCAACCCACAATAAAATCCTGAGCATTTACATTTTGGGTGGTAGTAAAAGATGAAAAAGCCTGATCTCCAACTTTTTTAAACACTTCGTACAAGCCTGCAGATGTTGGTAACAGCGGTGTAGTAACAGGGTTCCAGTTCAAATTGATATTACCTGCTCCCCCGTCTGCAACCGTTAAAAAAATAGTTTGAATGGTGTTTGCTGCAGGTGAAAATAAAACGCCTCCGCATCCTGAGCGCGTGCGAATCTGATAATATCGGGTTTGCTGATCTGCTGCCGCTCCAGAATGCGTGTAATTGTCCTGATTGTAGTTAAAGATACTATCTACCACAGTCCATGGACCTGTTGAATTATTTGACACGAAAATATGGTAACTATTAAACACCTGATTTGGGTCAGGAGGCACTACCCAGGTAATTTGCACATCGCCATTAGGCAACACACGTGTGCACCTTGCTTCCGGCGATGGCATCAGTGGCTGCGCCTGCACCACGATAGTGATAGTGGTAATGTTATACGAAGGAGCCGGACAATAATCATCTTGAAATTGCAAAACAAAAGTGTGCACATTGTCTCGCACTAAGCAATTGTCAGAATAAGAAATGTGGTCGCAGGTGGTTTGCCAGGAGAAATTGATGGGCTGATTGTTGCCTATAGTGGTAGGTGGTGGTGGTGTTAAGGTAGCGCAAGGTGGATTCTCGCAACCCGAGAGTTCATTTGTAAAATTTGTGCCAAACTGCCCGCCCGATGCATTTACAGATATGGTTTGGGCAAAGCCGATGGGTAAAAACTCAAAATCACTTGCAGAAATACTAAAATTGACCAAATCTCCTGCCATCACCGTATCGGTAAAGGAAGTGAAAAGCCCGGTAATGGGGTCTTGAAAAGGTGGATTGACATCGGGAGGAGTATTGGGGCCACATGACAACACGACTACCTGAATTTCTCTGAAAATTTCGGCAATCAAAACACCGCATCTAAAGGAACTTACTTTAACTACAGTGATAAAATTGCCGGTAGTAAAAGGTGTAAAGGCAATCTCTCCGGTGCTATTGTTGATCGTGGCCGGAACATTGTTAGGATTGAAAGCCGGTCCAGGAAAAGGGCTGTTGACAGAATAATTAGGCCAATACGGAATAGAAAGTGGATTAGTAGCCGTGAAGCCCGTACCTTGTAACCAATCTAAAGGTTCGGCAAAAGAATAGACCAAGGAGTCTAAATCAGGGTCATAGGCATTATGGTTGTAGGTAAATGGGTTGCCTGCGCAGATAATGGTCGCTGGCAATTGAGCAAAAACAGGTGAAGAATCAAAACAAGGCTGTGCATTTTGACCTTGATTGGCATACATAATGGCTCTTAATGTAAAACCTGTCTGTGTAGGATTTACTTGAATATTGGTAATTGCTCCATTTCGACAACAATCATCGTAGGTAAAAACCCAACCTTGTGGAGGTGGCACTCCCGGAAGATTTATCGCGTTTGATCTAAAAATAAATTCTTCTACTGCTCCATTAATGGGGTTTTGTGGTGGAAGTGAAGTATTCGGAGTTGATGGACACGAAATTGTTGGTCCGGTTCCATTGCATTGCGGCGAAATATCGCGAATACTTACCAAACTCAAAGGAATATTTAGCAATGTTGGGTGATTGTGAACACGTAATGCCACGGGTGTTTGCACGGGCACACCATTGCAGTCTCTGTATAGTTTCATGGTAAAAACATACCGACCGTCGCCTTGGCAAGCCCAAGTAATTTCCCCTCCCATCAAATGTGTTGCATTGGTGATGGAGACTAAATAAAGTATGCAAAGTGTTGATAGTAAAGCTTTAATCATTCATTGAGCGTAAATTTAGTGAAAAAATCATTCAATAAAATTTAGGTTGAATATTTGTTTTTGACAAAGGAAGTTATAGATTTGAAAGGACAAATTCGTCAGGAGTAAATCTTGATGAATTGACCATAAAACCATGTTCTGCCTATGAATTTGAATTCTACGCTTAAATACTTTCTTCTTTTATCGCTTTTTTATACCAATATTGATATTTACGGCCAAAGCACCCTCATCTATTCGGAGGACTTTGAAAACGGACCAGGTTCGTTCATTTTAAATGCTGCGGATGATATCAGTACCAACACGGGTCAAAATAAATGGATTATTAACAACCTATACAATGGTCAACCACTATATCCGAACACTACTACGCAGAATAATACCAGCGGAGGTTTAATCAATTTTGCTCCCCAATCAAACTATTTGCATATTCATGATAGTGTCGCTTTAGCTGGTCAGGGAATCGGAAATGCCAATTTCAGTCCGCAACATGCTTCAAATCGGTTAGTGAGCACCAATGGCTTCTGCACTTTAGGGATGAACAATGTGATTTTTGCATTTTATTATCTCTATCAGGGTAATCCGACCACCAGTTTGCAATTGTATTACAGTGCCAATAACGGCCCTTGGACCTTAGCGCCTGGCGGAAATTTAGCTGCTTCGAATCTTTGGCGCTACACCGAAATTACTTCTCCGGCTTTCAATAACTTGAACAATTTACGTTTTGCCTTTAGATGGGTGAACGGAAGCTCAAACGATGCACCCACCATTTCTGCAGGTATAGATGCGATAAGACTTGTTGGTACAATTGACCCTGTTGCCTATCCGGTCAACATCAACATCACCAGTATATCTCCAAACCCTGTTTGCCGTCAAAATAATGTATTGATTTTTTTCACACTCAGTGCGCCGCTCTGTGGACTAGGTTTTTATCAGGTTCAATTATCAAATCAATTCGGTAGTTTTCTCAATCCTGTGAACTTAGGTATTTATCAAATCAACAATCAAACTTTAAATCTTGCGCTATTCGTCACGATTCCGGGCAATACCATACCCGGCGACTGTTATAAAATCAGGATCGTGCGGGGCGATATCACGCCGGCCATAATCAGCGCAGAATCAGATTGTATTCGAATCATAGATTGTCCAAATACCATAACGACTTTAGGTCCTGCTGTAATTTCAAATCCATTAGATACGCTTTGTGTAGGCAGTGTGATTGACATTCCTTTTTACTCAACAGGAGTATTTACTAATAATACTTATGTAGCCCAACTTTCCACAGCCGATGGTCTGTTTCCTCCAAATCCTAATGTGATTGGCACTTTTGTGAATAGCGATACTTATGACCCTGCACTTGGTTCGCTACCTGGCAATGTTTCCGGATTGGTGCAACCACAAAATCATCCGATCCCACCGGGTTGTAATTATTATATTCGTGTGATCGGTGTCAGTCCGTTTACCATAGGCACAGTATTTGGTCCGTTCTGCATCAGAGAGTGCGATATTGAAACGAATAACCGACAGGATTTACAATTCTGTATCGACAATGTGAATGGTGCCGACACCACTATCACCTTTGAAGTGGATATGTTCCAACAAGGTGTAACCTATGGAGATGATAATCTTTTTCAATTGCAGGTGCTCAATTCGCAGACTTTTGCTGTAATCAATACCGGCGTGCTTGGATCAGTTCAGGGCACCACTTCGGGCACTATGCAAATCACCATTCCCAACCTACCCGGACTGAACGCCTTAGGTATGATACCGGGAATGTATTATGTTCGTGTGGTTTCCACAGAGCCTTCTCAATCTTGGAATAATTTAGGTACTTTAATTCGTCTTACGATAGGCGCCCCCTTCCCTAACCCATTGACAATTCAGGCCTATAATCCTCAAATTGGCTTATCCACCTTGATTAACTTCCCGGGCGATAGTACCATTTGTTTCAATGATGGTATTTATTTCACCTTTGCTCCATTCAATCCTTCATCTACTTACAGTTGGACTTTAAATAATCAACAGGATTGGGCAACAGATCGGTTTATAGGAATTCTCTTTAACCAACTCGGCACCTTTACGCTTACGGTGAGAGAAACCAATTTTGGCTGCGTAGGTCCGGGGTCAAATGTTGCTACCATCAATGTGCTTGGACCACCAAATGTAAACGTAGTCGGTCCGGGACTCGTCTGCGAAGGTTCTACCGCAACATACAATGTACCGCTTGGCACAGATACCTATTACAGTTGGTCAGCTACCAATGCCAATGTGCTCGATACACTCAACAATCAGGTTACCATTGGCTTTCCCACCCCCGGAAATGCCACCATTCTTATTAATGCCCTGAATATTTGCGGAGAGCGGAACAATACCCGAAATGTGATTGTGAGGCCATTGCCGATTGTTGATGCAGGTAATGATACCCTTATTTGTGTGGGACAAGAAATTTTTTTGAATACACCCACCGGAACAGGATACAATTTCTTCTGGTCAGAGCTTGGTGGAAATGTATTTAGTAATACGCAATCGCCTATCGTTAGTCCTGATTCTTCAACCACCTACGTCATTAGGGTGACGAGTGGCGGCTCACTTAATTGTGAAAGACGCGACACAGTTACAGTGGATGTGTCTTATCCTAAATTGATTGCTCCTAAGGATACTTTAATTTGTCAAGGCGATGAAATTGAGATAAAATCGGAAGAAACCGGTAACACCTACTTATGGATGCACGATGGCAGTACTTCTCAAAGCATTGCCGTTAGTGATTCCGGTTGGTATGTGGTTTACATTTTCAACGATACGTTGGTGTGCCCTACTATAGACAGCATTCATGTGAAAGTGGAACCATGCTATATCCCATTCGATGTGCCTAACGTATTCACACCCAATGGTGACGGATTTAACGATACCTTTATTCCCATCACCACCTTCGACTATGAGCAGTTCTTTATCGAAATCTATAATCGCTGGGGAAGGTTGGTTTATGAGTCCACTAATCCATTCTTTAGCTGGGATGGTCGAGCCATGAACGGAGAACTTTGCCCGGGTGGGGTTTATTTTTACATCGCTAAGCTTAAACATTTTGAAAATCAGGATGAGAAAAAGGGAACGGTTACGCTAATCAGATAAAAACATCTTTATGCATAAACCGGTCTGTATTCTTCTTTTGTTTTTTGGCATTAACCTTCCATCAATAGCGCAGCAAAAAAAGCGGGTGCTTTTTATTGGTAACAGTTACATAGCAACCAATAATTTACCGCAAATGCTCAGAAATATGGCGTTAACGGCCGGCGATACTTTAGAGTTTGATAGTCACACACCCGGAGGTTTTCGTTTTTTACAACATGCCGCAAATCCTACAACTATGAGCAAGATTCAAGCGGGTAATTGGGACTATGTTGTTCTGCAGGAACAAAGTCAACTTCCATCATTTCCTATTTCGCAAGTCCAAAATGAAGTTTTTCCTTATGCCCGAATGCTGGATAGTATGATTAAAGTACATAATCCATGTGCAGAAACTATGTTTTACAATACCTGGGGAAGAAAAAACGGCGATGCATCCAATTGCAGCAACTGGCCGCCCGTTTGCACCTATCAGGGAATGGATAGTTTGCTTGCCTTACGCTATCGAATGATGGCAGAAGATAACAACGCAGTGATTGCTCCTGCAGCACAGGTTTGGAGATTTATCAGGGATAATCATGCTGATATAGAATTATTTCAGGCTGATGGAAGCCACCCTTCAACAGCGGGCACCTATGCGGTAGCTTGTGCGTTCTATACTACTATTTTCAGGAAGCCCGCCAATTCCATCACAACAACAGCAGGAATTAACGCTGCTCAGGCTGCGATGATACGTGCTGCATCAGACACGATTGTTTACCAGCAAATGTCTGATTGGTTGATTGGCGCTTATGATCCCATTGCCAATTTTAATGTCACTATTGATGCAAGAACACTAAGTTGCAATAATCTATCCGAGTTTGCCAACCTCTTTTCCTGGTATTTTGGCGACGGATTTTCGTCGAACGAAGAATCGCCTGTTCATACCTATACAGTCGATGGTGTCTATACCATTACACTGCAAGCAGCTCGTTGCGGAAAAATCTCCATAGACAGTGCTCAAATAGAAATCATTTCAACAGCAGCACAGACTCAAATTCAACCAAATAGATGCCTGATATTTCCAAATCCCGCAAGAGAAACATTGACCATCAGCGTAAATAATGATCGGTTAGGTCATTTTCAAGTATTTGATATAGCAGGAAGATCCGTCTTGGAAGGGTATTCAGCACATACCGAATTGTCTATCAACGTTGCGGATTTGCAGCCGGGTATCTATTCTATTATTTTAAGCGACAGGAATTACAAGTCAAAATTTGTGGTTTCAAAGCAAACCTATTGAACTATTGGTGAATTAACGTCTCTATGTTAATTATTGCTTGCTAAGTTTGGTTAAGGCCTTATTCTGCAACATAATTTTGTTAAATAAACAACAAGCATGGTATTGCCACGTAAATATTATGCATCCATAAGGCAACAACATGAAAAAAGGCTCATTATTTATATTTCTCTCCATATTACTGGTTTCTACCACTCTGCTTCTTTCATTCAGCAACAAAGGAATAACACAAAGCAGTGAGCCGCAAAGAAATACTGCTGTCGATCCCCCTTTTCTAAATTCAGGCAAACCCTGGGTTGATTCAGTGATGAAAACATTAACAGAAGAGCAGAGAATTGCGCAGTTATTTATGGTGGCCGCCTATTCAAATAAGGGAAAGCCGCATGAAGACGAAATACTAAAACTTGTCCGCGAGCAGCATATTGGCGGTTTAATTTTCATGCAAGGCGGTCCGGTGCGTCAAGCTAAATTGAATAACATTTACCAAAAAGCCGCCAAAGTGCCTTTGATGATTTCCATAGATGGAGAATGGGGGCTTGCCATGCGACTTGATTCTACAGTAAGCTTCCCTAAACAAATGACCTTAGGTGCCATTAGAAACGATACCTTGATTTATCTGTTGGGAGCTGAAGTTGCAAAGCATTGTCGTCGCCTGGGCATTCATGTGAATTTTGCTCCTGTGGTGGATGTGAACAACAATGCCGCCAATCCAGTCATCAATATGCGCTCTTTTGGAGAAAACAAATTCAATGTAGCACGCAAAGGCATTGCCTACATGATGGGTATGCAAGATAATTTTGTAATGGCGAATGCCAAGCATTTTCCCGGACATGGTGACACGGATACGGATTCGCACAAAGCCCTACCTGTGATAAAACATAACAGAGCTCGCTTGGATAGCTTAGAACTTTATCCCTTTATTCAAGCGATTGAGGCCGGATTGGGAAGCATGATGATTGCCCATTTGTTTATCCCTTCACTAGATAATACCGCCAATACGGCTACCACGCTTTCTGCAAAGGTGGTCAACAAACTCTTAAAAGATTCTTTAGGTTTTAAAGGACTAATTTTCACAGACGCTTTAAATATGAAAGGTGTAAGCGCCTTCAATGCTCCAGGTCATGTAGATCTAAAAGCCCTAAAAGCCGGAAATGATATTTTGCTTTTCTCCGAAAATGTGCCTGTAGCTATAGCTGAAATAAAAAAAGCCATTGCCAAAGGTGAAATCACCCAAGAAGAAGTAGATGCCCGGTGTCGAAAAGTTTTGCATGCAAAACATTGGTTAGGGCTTCACAAACCACAAGAGGTATCACTCAAAAATCTCCATGCTGACCTCAATCCCGAATCTTCTACCCTATTGCTTAGAAAACTAACTGAAGCTTCGTTCACGCTAACGCACAATATGGACAGCTTGATTCCATTTAAAGGATTAGATACTTTGAAAATAGCTTCGTTGGTTATTGATGACCGACTAAACAATACCTTTCAAAAGAATCTGAGTCTTTATGCGCCTATCAAAAAACTTACTGCGACTAGAGACGAACTTGCCGGACGTCAAGCACAACTCATTAAAGAACTGAGTGAGTTTAATACGGTGATTGTGAGTGTTCATAATACCAAACGCAGCATGTCTAAAAGCGCGGGGGTAAACACCCAAATCAGCAATTTTATGGAAGCACTAGGGCAAAAGACGAAAACAGTATTGGTCTTGTTTGCCAACCCTTACAGCTTAGAAAAATTAGATTCAGATGCCATTCCTCATGCTTTGCTCGTGGCTTACGAAGACCGTGAAGTGAGTCAGGAATTATCTGCCCAAGCACTATTTGGTGCCTTCAAAATTAACGGCCAACTACCCATCAGTGCAGGTCCGGCTTTCCGCTCCGGCATGGGCGAAGCTATGGGTGAAGTGATTCGCCTGAAATATACCATACCCGAAGAGTTGGGGATTGCATCAAAAAAATTGAATAAAATAGATTCTATTGCCATCAATGCCATCAAAAACGGAGCAACTCCCGGTTGTCAGATTTTAGTTGCAAAAGATGGTAAAGTGTTTTATCACAAAGCTTTTGGGCATCATACCTATGAAAAAAAACGCCCTGTTGAATTAAACGATTTGTATGATTTGGCTTCTATAACCAAAGTTGCAGCTTCTACCTTAGCCATCATGAAGTTGACAGACGATGGCTACATCGTTGTAGATAAAAAAATTGCTGACTACATTCCTTTTCTAGCCGGAACAGATAAAGGCGAAATTCGTCTTCGCGATCTTTTGGCACATCAGGCTGGTCTGGTGGCATGGATACCATTTTACAAAAGAACCATCGTGAGCGAAGACGTAAAAAAAAAGTACTATCGGACCGAACCTGATGAAACCTTTAGTCTGAAAGTGGCCAACAATTTGTTCATGCGAAAAGACTATCCTGACAGCATGATGGCCATCATAGCAGGGTCAACGCTGAATTCCAAAAGAGACTACAAATACTCAGATTTAGGGTATTACTTCTTCAAGTATATCATTGAACAATATACCGGAATGTCTTTTGATAAATATCTCGAACAATATTTCTACCGTCCATTGGGTTTAGATAGAATGTTGTTCAATCCACTGACTAGATTTGAGTTGGATAAAATTACACCAACTGAAAAAGATGATATCTTTAGAAAACAACTCGTGCACGGCTATGTACATGATCAAGGTGCTGCAATGCTTGGCGGAGTAGCGGGTCATGCAGGGCTATTCAGCGATGCATCGAGCCTTGCAGTAATTATGCAAATGCTGTTGAATAAAGGTCAATATGGAGGTAAGCGATACATCTCCAAAGCTACACTTGAAGAATTTACACGCTGTCAATTTTGTGAATTTAAAAATCGTCGTGGTCTGGGATTCGATAAACCTGAAATGGATTACAAAAAAGTTGGCCCTACCTGTCAATGTGTTTCAGCCTTAAGTTTTGGGCATACCGGCTTCACCGGCACAATGACCTGGGCCGATCCTGAGAAAAATTTGATTTATATCTTTCTTTCCAACCGCGTAAATCCTGATGCGGAGAATAAAAAACTCAATTCTATGAATGTTAGACCCAAAATTCAGGAAGTGATTTATGATTTGATATCCTAATCATTCAATTGCAATCTATTTTAGGTGTCCCAAGTATAGGTCAGATATTCATTTGTTTACAATTTCATAAATAATCACTTATCTGAGCCCAACTCCATCCATAAATGGACAAAATAACTTTATTTATCAAAAATCGCACAGGTAAATGGAGCTTATGATTTCATTACTTTGCGCTCGTTTTCATTTATAAAAATTAGAAGCATGAAGTTATTTTTTTCTATTGCTATTGCAACTCTGGTTAATTGCGCTATTGCTCAATCATACGAATTTTCCATCTATGGCGGCTATACATTCGGCGATCGATTTCCGGTGAATGGTGGAAGAGGCAAAGTATACGAAAGTGGAACCTATGGTGGTAGCTTATCTTTTGTTCAAAATGAAAATTTTAGTATTGACCTTATCTTCACGCAACAAGACACCAGAGGCACCTTACGTGTACCTTTTTTAGGCATCAACATTGATGAAGATATAGCCGTAAATTATATTTTGGCTGGAGGCAGCAAACTGATCCCCTTAAATAAACAAACTCAACTGTATAGTGGGCTTAAAATAGGCACAGTGATTATTTCATCCAAACGCGATGTATTTAGCAACATAACACGTTTTGCAGCAGGTTTTAATGGAGGCATTAAGTTTCTATTTACTGACATGATTGGTTTCAAAGCGCAAGCCAATATTGCTCTACCTATCACTGATGTAGGCGGCTATTTATGGTGGAGTCCCAGTCAAGGGACAAATATTGGCTTAACGTCAAACACGCCAATAGTACAAATCGGTTTCCTAGGCGGCATCTTCATTAGACTACAGTAACACATTCTGACGGCAAGGCCTAAATTCAGCAACACGTAATCACTTAATTATTTAATAATCGGCTTCTGTTTTTTCGAAGGTTTAAAGGACTACTTTTGCACCGCCGAAAAATTTTATGCAACATATCAGAAATATTGCGATCATCGCTCACGTTGACCACGGAAAAACAACCTTAGTAGATAAAATCCTTCATCAAACCAAGCTTTTCAGAGAAAATCAGGAATCAGGAGAACTCATATTGGACAACAATGACCTCGAAAGAGAAAGAGGTATTACCATTCTATCCAAAAATGTTTCTGTTCGCTACAAGGACTACAAAATTAATATCATTGATACCCCTGGTCACGCCGACTTCGGTGGCGAAGTGGAGCGTGTGCTCAACATGGCAGATGGTGTTCTTCTGCTGGTTGACGCCTTTGAAGGGCCAATGCCCCAAACCAGATTTGTTTTGCAAAAAGCATTACAGCTAGGTCTTAAGCCGGTGGTAGTGATCAATAAAGTGGACAAACCTAATTGCCGTCCCGATGAAGTGCATGATGCCGTGTTTGAATTGTTCTTCAATCTCGATGCCACCGAAGAACAGTTGGAATTCAAAACAGTTTACGGTTCATCAAAACAAGGTTGGATGGGAGCAGACTGGAAAAACCCTACTACAGATTTTGAATATCTTCTGGAAACCATAATCAAAGAAATTCCTTCACCTCCTATGAATGAAGGTATTCCACAAATGATGATTACCTCACTAGATTATTCTTCCTACATTGGTCGAATAGCGGTAGGTCGATTATTCAGAGGTGATTTGAAAGAAAATATGCCCATCACTCTTGTGAAGCGTGATGGTACAAAAGTAAAATCAAGAATCAAAGAGCTGTTTGTCTTTGAAGGTCTTGGAAAAGCCAAAATTGCTGATGTGAGTGCCGGAGAAATATGTGCAGTGACCGGTATAGATGGGTTTGAAATTGGTGATACCATTTCCGATGCCGAAAACCCGGAAGGCCTCCCTCCCATTAACATCGATGAGCCTACTATGAGTATGCTTTTCACCATTAATAATTCTCCATTCTTCGGCAAAGAAGGTAAATTTGTTACATCGCGCCATATCCGTGAACGATTAGACCGAGAGTTGGAAAAAAACCTTGCTTTACGCGTGCAGGATACAGCATCACCAGATGCTTGGCTGGTTTTCGGTAGAGGTATTCTGCATTTGTCTATTTTGATTGAAACCATGCGTCGCGAAGGTTATGAGTTGCAAGTGGGTCAACCGCAAGTTATCATTAAGGAAATAGATGGTGCAAAACATGAACCTATCGAAAATTTAACTATTGACGTACCTGATGAATTTTCCGGTAAGGTGATAGAATTGGTTAGCCAACGCAAAGGCGAGCTATTGGTGATGGAACCCAAAGGAGATATGCAACATTTGGAGTTTAATATCCCATCGCGCGGTATCATTGGTTTGAGAAATAACTTGCTAACAGCTTCAGCCGGAGAAGCCATCATTGCGCACCGTTTTCTTGCATTCGAACCCTGGAAAGGTGAAATTCCATCGCGTATAAATGGGGTGATGATTTCAAAAGAAAAAGGCAAGGCAGTTGCCTATTCAATTGATAAGTTGCAAGACCGAGGCTCATTTTTTGTTGAGCCGGGAGATGAACTATACACCGGCATGATTGTGGGTGAACAAAATAAATCAGGCGACTTGGTAGTCAATATTTCTATTGAAAAAAAATTGACCAACATGCGTGCCAGTGGCAGCGATGATAAAATGCGTATTGCTCCGGCCATTAAATTTTCTCTTGAAGAAGCTCTAGAATATATACAGAAAGACGAATATGTGGAAGTAACACCGCAGTCTATACGATTGCGTAAAATTATTCTCGATGAGAATGAGCGTAAACGCTTAACTAAGTAAGCTTTCACTGCCTATTTTGAAGTGGAACAGGTTGTTCTTTTACGGCTTCCTGCTTCACCCATTGACCTGTTGCTTTATTCCAGAAATATTTATCGGGAAATCTGAGCTGATCCATAGGAAGTTGCTCACATGTTTGCCATTGCGGCTCATTGGTATTGCTAAAGGTCATTTCACACTCATGCCAATAGCGGCTTGCTCCCGGATTTTCGTGCACATTTACCTTTTCCAGCGAACCGTCAGGCCTGAAGCGTAAACGATGGCTAACAGAGTAAGACAAGCGCACATCTTCAAGCTCTATATTTACTTTACCACTCACTAAATTATATACCTGAATTTTTCGCCTTCCATTCATGAAAGGATGCACCTTTACAGACAATTTACGATTAGAGAAATAATGATAAATAGTATCATTTTCAGCCACGGGCTTTTGATTAGGTGTAGTCTCTTTCTTTTTATCGACTACAGGTTTCTCAATAGGTTCTCTTTTTATTTCTTTGACAGGCTTTGGCTCTTCTTTTGGAGAAGGTTTAGGTAATTCTACTGGCTTTGTTTGGAATTGTTCCACCTGCGTATCTTTTTGAATCTGTTTTCTTAAGGCTTTAATTTCTTGGAGCAGCGAATCATACTTGGCATTTAATTCATCGTTTCGCTCATTGTTATTTCCACTGCCTGCGCAGGCCTGCATCAGTAATGCAACTATGAGAAAGCAAACAAATTTGTAGGTAGTAATTTTCATCTACAGTCTTTAGCAACTTGAAAATCAAATATCATGCAAAATTTAGGTGAAATAAAAAAGCCTTCCCGCGGGGAAGGCTTCTTATGTTGTCCGACTAGGGGTCGAACCTAGACTCTTCTGAACCAAAATCAGACGTGTTGCCAATTACACCATCGGACAGTGTCTGTTAAAGACGCTGCAAAAATAAGAATTAATTGAATTGCACAAATATTATCCGCATTTTTTGAGATATACAATGCATATGGCTCATAATTAACTAATTAAAGTTTGATATCTGATTTGAATGATACAATCACCATTCCGAATATGAAACATAAGCGTTAAAATCGCGTTCAAATTCAGCATAGACTTTAATTATGAAGCGTATTTACATTACAGGATTGAACTTAATTTTTGCAACATTTACATGGGCACAAACTTTTCAAGTCACCGTGAATGGAGGATTCGGTTCCGGATCATTTCAGGCCGGAGAGATTGTTCATGTATTTGCTAATCAAATGCAAAACACGCAGGTTTTTGATCAATGGGTCGGCGAAGTTGAATTTGAATATGCAAATGAATGGCATGGCCGGTTTATCATGCCTGCTCAGGATGTTGTTGTTTCTGCAAGCTACAGGAATATTCCCGTATTTAGTATTGATATTGATACCATACTTTTTCAAGGAGAACCCAAACAAGTTTTTTATTACTTCCCACAAGTAGTCAGAGGAACCATATTTCTTTTTCATGAGTTTGCAGGACGGGCGCAAGACTGGTTGTTTAGGGCTGAATATAACCGCTTTCTGATTGATGCGGTTGCCGATTCATTTGCTGTGGTATTTTTTAGTGCTGGTGATCTGGCATCCAAATCAGGAGAAATTAATGAAACACTTGGCAGCATCGAAGAATACGCGTGGAATGTGGAGTCCTTAACATTAGACGAAAATGTAGATCTTCAGCTTTTACAAGCTATCATCAATAACTTGAAAGGTCTTGAGATTATGGAAGCTAATCCAAAACTCTATGCAGTGGGTATGGGTCAAGGTGCCATTTTTGCTCAACTGGCTGCCAATGTACTTGATTTCAGAGCAATAAGCGTTTATGGAGCTGCAGGCTTACCCTTGTTTAACAATGCTCCAGGCGTTCCTACACAGTGGATGCTATGCGAAAATGATGAAAGCGAAATCACCGGAATGGCAGGAAATGAAGACGCCGAGGCTGCATTTGAAAACTTTCAGACACAGGATATATGCAGTAGAATTTACATGCATACTCCTTCTCCACTCTATCCGGGAAGGATTCTAAAAGATCCGTCTTTTGAGCCCATTCAAGTAAACAATATTTTTCAAGAACTCATCAATGCTTCCATTCTATTGAATAATCGTGCATTGGTGAACGGAAATAGATTTTTGGAAATTTATAATGAAAACCCCGAAGAATATCTCACCATCAATGGCTTGGTAGATTTTCAAAGAGCATTTATTGCTGAGCAAATTGATATTGCTTATGCTGCGCACCAATTCTACAGCGATCTCAATCGTCAAACCTTAGAATTTTTTAAATCATATTGTGGAATCGATACTGTGTTTGAAACCGTGGGTATAGAAATTCAGAAACAATTCATTGCTGATATCATCCTTTATCCAAATCCGACCGAGAGTAGATTAAACTTTCGCACGATTGATAATCTCATCATTGATGAGCTAAGAATTTTCGACCTGCAAGGACGGCTTATAAAACACGAGCAAAGACCCAACATTGATTCAATTGATGTGAGTGAACTTTATCTAGGCACTTACGTGATTCAAATAATCACTTCCAAAGGCATTTTATTCAAACGTTTTATCAAAGGTTGATGAGGAATATCCGAATCTATTTTAACTTATTGCATGCTCAATTAAACTTGCTGATTTATCATCAGCATTCCTTTAATTTGTAAAAAACTGAAGAAATGAACATTCTACATGTGGCTGCTGAATGTTATCCTGCGGCTAAATCAGGCGGGTTGGGCGATGTGGTAGGCGCTTTACCTAAGTACCAAAACCTTGCTGGAAAGCAAGCTGCAGTAATTATGCCTAAATACAGGTTGGAATGGTTCATGCAGCACCGTTTCGAGAGCATCTACTCTTCCACCATCCGATTGGGCAGCATCTATGTTCCGTTTAGTATTCAGGAATTAATTGATGAATATTTGGGCTATAAACTATTAGTAGTTGATGTGCCCGGTCTGTTTGATCGGGATGGTATTTACGCCGATCGAATTACCGGTTTTCCTTATCATGACGAAGTAGAGCGCTATCTTGTGTTTCAACAGGCGGTTTTAAAGTTTGTAATCAATTTAGAAAAACGTCCTGACATTTTGCACTGTCACGACCATCATACCGGCCTGATTCCATTCATGGTAAAGCATTGTCCGGATTACAGGGCACTTCATTATTTACCTACTGTTTTCACCATTCACAATGGCAATTACCAAGGTGCATTTGGGTGGGAAAAACTTCCGCTCATGCCTTTATTCGATGCGCAGGCACGAGGATTGCTTGATTGGAATCATCACATTAACCCAATGGCTTGTGCCGTTAAGTGCGCTTGGCAGGTTACCACCGTTTCGCCCGGTTATTTGCACGAGCTTCAAATGAGCTGCCTGGGTTTAGAAAGTCTGTTTAGACAAGAGTCGGCAAAATGTACCGGAATTGTAAATGGAATTGATATTTCCTTATGGAATCCTGCTGATGATCCCTGGATTGCTGCACAGTTTCAGGGAGATGTTACCTTTTACAAAGCACAAAATAAAGCAAAACTGCTTGACATTTTTGGGCTGCATGATGGATTGCCACTTTACATCTATATTGGAAGGTTTGCACGTGAAAAAGGAGCCGATATACTCCCCGATGCTATTGCATCATTTCTGCATCAAGGCGGAAGGGGTGTTTTCCTGATTCTCGGGAGTGGCGATTCAGTTCTTTCTTCACGTTTCGAAGCTATGAAGAATCACTTCGAAGGGCTATTTAACTGTGCCATTGTGTTTCACGAACAGCTGGCGCATCAGTTCTACGCGGGCGCAGATTTCATCATCATGCCTTCGCGCACCGAACCCTGTGGCTTGAATCAATTGTATGCTTACCGATACGGTACTATTCCTATTGTACGCAATACCGGCGGCTTATCCGATACGGTGATTGACTTCGGCATTCACAATGGCACCGGTATTAAATTTGAACATTTCAGTGTAGATGATATGCTTATTGCGCTTTATCGCTCCAATCAACTTTACCAAGATGATGAAAATTTATTGGCCATCAGAAGCCGGATTATGCAACTTAACTTTTCGTGGCAAAAATCTGAAGAAGTTTATCAAAT
>JBKBKN010000030.1:0-31901 GCA_046294625.1 Flavobacteriales bacterium | reverse complement strand
CTTCGGAGAGTTCCTCTAAATGTTTACATTCAAACCTTATTTTCATATCTAAAGTAAATGTATAACAAGAACCTGCAAATGATGTTGAATGAATGTTAAGAATAATTAAGTCAAATATACCTGCTGTCTGCTTTATTCTAACTCATCTAATTTATTCAATATTAAAGCAGACCAAATATTAGACTTTATGCCGCTCTTTCAACTTTTGGATGACATCGTTGTACGATTTTCCATGTCGATGAAGAAGCACTAATAAATGATAGATTAAATCTGCAGCTTCGTCAATCAGCTTAGGTTGATCTGTTTTCATTGCTTCGAGTGCTACTTCCAGACCTTCCTCCCCTACTTTCTGTGCTATTCTTGACACATCGCCTGTGAGTAACTTGTATGTGTAAGACTCCGGCTGATCTCCTTTAGCTCGTTGGGCAATGACCTGCTCCAGGTGTTGGATGAAGTCATCGTTTTGATTGGTTTCATCAAAACAAGTATCTGCACCGGTATGGCAAACAGGACCGGCAGGAACGGCTTTGATCAAAATCGTATCTTGATCGCAATCAAGCATCATATCTTTCACATAAAGAAAATGGCCGGTGGTTTCACCCTTGATCCACAATCGTTGCTTGGAGCGGCTAAAGAAGGTAACTTTTCCATCTTTCCGGGTTTTTTCGAGTGCTTCTGCATTCATGAAGCCAAGCATAAGCACCTTGTTGCTTTCTGCATCCTGAATAATAGTTGGAATCAATCCATCAGGGTATTTTGCGAAGTCGGCTTGTTGCATCATGTTTGTTGTTATTAATTCTTAGTATTCAATATTTATAATCGAACAGGGATATTTAGTTCGGAGAGGTATTTTTTCAAGGCGCTAATTTTCATTTCTTTATTATGAAAAATTCCGGCCGCCAGTGCAGCATCAGCCTTGCCATGTATGAAGGCATCGTAAAAGTGCTCCATAGTGCCTGCGCCTCCGCTGGCAATTACGGGTACTTTTAACGCTTTAGAAATTTGTGCGGTGATATCGTTTGCAAATCCAGACTTGGTGCCGTCATTGTTCATCGAAGTAAGCAAAATTTCACCTGCGCCTAATTCAGCGGATTTCCTTGCCCAGTCAACTGCAAGGGCTTCTGTTTTTATCCGCCCACCATTTAAGTAAACCCACCAATCATTTTCTTCGCACTTTGTATCTATTGCAACTACTATGCATTGACTACCGAACTGAGTGGCTAGTTCACAGATCAATTCAGGTCGACGAAATGCAGCACTGTTTACTGAGATTTTATCAGCGCCTGCATCAAGCAATGCTGCAACATCTTCTACTGAAGAGATACCTCCCCCCACCGTAAAAGGAATGCTGAGTTGCCTGGCTACCTGTTGCACATAATTAATCATAATACCTCGATTTTCATAGGTAGCAGTGATATCGAGAAAAACCAACTCGTCGGCTCCTTCTTGCGAATAATACAAAGCGAGCTCAACCGGATCGCCCATATCGCGTAAGTCTTCGAAATTGATGCCTTTTACTGTGCGTCCGTTTTTCACATCCAGACAAGGAATAATTCGTTTAGCGAGCATGTTTTAATTCCTTTAAATCTTGAATACTTATTTTGTTCTCATAAATTGCTTTACCCACTATAGCTCCGCTGCAGCCTATTTCATCTAGCACATGTAAGTCGGTCAAAGAAGAGACCCCACCGCTCGCCACTAATTCTATTTGTGGGAAAGAACGAATAATTTGTTGATACAGCTCCACTGCCGGACCTTCGAGCATGCCATCTTTAGCAACATCGGTGCAGAAAAAATTCAAAACACCGAGATTGACGTACTCCTGAATAAAATCAATGACATGCGTTTGGCTGCTTTCCATCCAACCTGACACCGTGATGAAAGAGTCCCGCACATCGGCTCCAAGGAAAAAACATTCAGCTCCAAAGCGCTTAATCGCTTCTTGCATAACGTTCTTTTCTTTCAATGCCATACTTCCAATGCTAAACATCGATGCTCCAGCATCAAGAGTAGATTGCATAGCATCCATTGTTCTAATGCCTCCACCAAAATCAATAACCAAGTTGGTGTGTGTGGCTATTTCTGATAAAATGTGCAAATGTTGCGGCTTACCCATTTTTGCCCCGTCTAAATCAACAATGTGCAAGCGTTCGATTCCTGCATCCTCAAACATTTTTGCTACTTCCAATGGATTATCAGCATAAAAAGTTTTTCTGGAAAAATCGCCTTGTGACAGCCTCACACAATTTCCACCTATTAAATCAATCGCAGGAATAATTTTCATGTTCATTGGAGAAAGTTTTTCAAGATTTGTTGGCCTGTTTCACCTGATTTTTCTGGATGAAATTGCACGCCAAAAAAATTATCTTTTTTCACAGCTGCAGAAAATTCATGCATGTAATCGCTGGTGGCAATGGTGAATGAATTTATTGGAACGTAAAAAGAGTGAACGAAATAAGCATAACAACTTTTAGGTACTCCGGAGAAAAGATCGGTTTCCATGTCACTCAACACATTCCATCCCATGTGTGGAATTTTCAAATCTCCTCGAAATTGCTTTACAGTTTCTGGAATGATATTCAAACAAGTTGTATCACCTTCTTCGGAATGACTGCACAAGAGTTGCATACCCAAACAGATACCTAAAACAGGTTGATTTAACCTTGGAATAAGCTGGTCCAGACCATGCTCTTTGAGACTAATCATAGCTGTACTTGCTTGACCAACTCCCGGAAATATTACCCTATCCGCAGATTGGATCACCTTGTGATCGTTGCTCACAATAGCCGAGTAGCCCAATCGCTCTAAAGCAAACAATACGGAGCGCGTGTTTCCTGCATTATATTTTACGATAACAATTTCCATCTCTATTTACGTTTTTCTCCATCATGAGCAAAAAAGGCCGCTATTAGAAAGCGGCCTTTTATATTGGTTATATCTACTCAAAAGATTATTTGTCTTTTTTAGCAGCTTTCTTTTCGCTTTGCTCAAGCTCTTCTTTCAAATTCGATAGCACAGACAAATCGCCTAAAGTTGATTTTTCCAAATTATCCTTAATTTTCTTAACGGACTTCTTGGTATCATTCTCCTGGGCTTCAGATTCTCTGTTAGCTGCTTCTTTTGCAGAAGCTTTCTCATCTTCATGAATTCGTGCATGAGAAACGATGATTTTCTTGCTGTCTTTGGAGAACTCAATCACTTTAAAGTCAAGCGTTTCGTCCTGTGCAGCTTGTGTACCATCAGCCTTCACCAAGTGCTTGGCTGGTGCGAAACCTTCCAATCCATATGGTAAACCTACTATAGCTCCTTTGTCTTGCATTGCGGTGATAGTTCCTTGATGTATTGAACCTTCTGCAAAGATGGTTTCAAATACATCCCAAGGATTCTCTTCCAATTGCTTATGACCAAGACTCAATCTGCGACCTTCAACATCAATATCCAACACAACTACTTCAATTTCGTCACCTACTTTACAGAATTCTGATGGATGCTTAATTTTCTTAGACCATGAAAGATCAGAGATATGAATTAAGCCGTCAACTCCTTCTTCAAGTTCAACGAACACGCCGAAATTAGTGAAATTACGAACTTTTGCTTTGTGCTTAGAACTAACAGGGTAGCGATCTTGAATACCAGTCCAAGGATCTGGCATCAATTGCTTTATACCTAGCGACATTTTGCGCTCTTCGCGATCGATAGAAAGCACTACGCACTCCACTTCATCACCCACTTTAAGGAAATCTTGTGCTGAACGAAGGTGCTGCGACCATGACATTTCAGACACGTGAACCAATCCTTCAAATCCAGGTTCAATTTCAATGAAAGCGCCATAATCAGCAATCACTACTACCTTACCTTTTACTTTATCACCTTCTTTCAGGTTAGAATCAACCTTATCCCAAGGATGTGGAGTAAGTTGCTTCAAGCCCAATGCGATGCGTTTCTTGCCCTCATCGAAGTCGAGAATAACCACCTGAATTTTGTCGTCGAGATGAACAATTTCTTCAGGATGATTGATACGACCCCAGCTTAGGTCAGTGATATGAATAAGTCCATCTACACCACCAAGATCGATGAATACTCCGTAAGAAGTGATGTTTTTAACTACACCTTCCAGTACTTGTCCTTTCTCAAGTTTAGAGATGATCTCTGACTTTTGGTTTTCGAGTTCTTCTTCAATTAGCGCTTTGTGAGAAACTACAACATTGCGGAATTCGTGATTGATTTTCACCACTTTGAATTCCATAGTTTTATTTACATAAACATCATAATCTCGGATAGGCTTCACATCGATTTGAGAACCTGGCAAGAACGCTTCAATGCCAAATACATCAACGATAAGACCGCCTTTGGTGCGACATTTTACATATCCTTTAATAATTTCATCATTGTTCAATGCTTCATTTACACGATCCCATGACTTCATTGAACGCGCTTTTTTATGAGATAAAATCAGCTGACCTGATTTATCTTCCTTGCTTTCAATGTAAACCTCAATCTTCTCACCAACTTTGATATCAGGATTGTAGCGCAATTCTGACAATGCTACCACGCCATCTGATTTGTAACCAATGTTTACCACGGCTTCTTTATTGGTAAGACCCACGATTACACCTTCTACCACTTCGTGCTCATTGATTGAATTTAAGGTTTTGTCATACAAAGCTTCATACTTTTCTCTTTCAGCTTTTGAATAAGCGCTTTGCTTTTTGCCTACTGCATCCCAGTCAAATTCTTCTGTCACAACTGTTTGATTTTCGGCTTTTTTTTCAGGTGCAGCAGTAGCCACTGTTTCTGCAACTGTTTGAGTTGATTGAGTAACTTCCACTTCGTTGTTAGTAGCTTCAGTTGCTCCGTTTTTTTCTTCTGACATTTAAAAAATGTACATTAATAATAGTTAAACAAAATCTTGTAAAATTTGCACAAGACCCCCTGATTTTCAGGGAGTGCAAAATTAGTCATTTATTTGCTTTATACAAGTACTAAAGAAAAATTAATGGAAACGATTTACTTGCTAGCTGAATCCAAGACTTCGTTGAGTTTTTCTTCTGAAATTGGCTTCGAAACGAATTCTTTAACGCATGAATATGTTCTTGATTTGGCAATATCTAAGGGAGAAACAGAAGATGTGAGCATAATCACATCGCATCGGTGGCCTTTCAAAGGGATGTCGTTGAGTTCATCAAGAAACTCCCACCCGTCCATTTCAGGCATATTGATGTCAAGAAAAATTTTATCCGGAATATTTGCATTATCTTGAGCTAGGCATTCTCTAATATCATTCAATGCAGACCGTGCATTGTCAAACGCTTTAATGTGAAATGAATCTCCTTTTACTTTTCTAATCAATGTCTCATTTAGAAAATTAAAAACCTTGTCATCGTCTATCAAATAAATCATTCTCATTTTCATTTCCATTTTTGAAATGTTAGCATAAAACTTGTTCCTTCCCCCGGATTAGAGGTAACTGCAATACTCCCTCCTAGTCGCTCAATTTGTGTTTTGATCAAGTACAATCCCATTCCTTTGCCTTGGATATGCTGATGAAATCTATTGTAGAGTCCAAAAATCTTTGATCCATACTTGTTTAAGTCAATTCCTTGTCCATTGTCTTCAAACTTGATAGTAACGTTTGAGTCGGTTTCTTCTATTTGCTCAATTACAATTTTTAGCGGCACATCGATGTTTCTAAATTTCGATGAATTGCTTAACAAATTGTAAAAAATGCTTTGCATATAGCTTTTGATTGCTTTTACCTTAAGACTTTCAGAAATTTCAATACTTAAATTTATTTGCGTATCATCTTTTTCGCTTTCGAATAAATGAAGGGCTGCTGTGATTTGTTCCACTATAGAAATCTCTTCGAAAGATTGATCTATACCTTTTCGAATGGATGTGATCGTGGTAAGGTCTTTTAATACTCCATCCAAAAAGACACTTTCTTCTTGTATATTCTTTATCACCCTTTCCTTAGTTTCGTGATCAATACCGCTATACCCAAGAATATTAGCTAATCCGATGATTTTTGCAACCGGTGAACGAAGGTTGTGCGAAACAATGTAATTGAATTGTTCGAGATCTTGGTTGTTTTTTACCAGTTCATCAAGCAGTTTATTCTTTTCATTGGCTTCCACAAGCTTTTGGGTGACATCATTGGCATGTAATAAATATCCTTCAAATGTATCTTCATCCTTTATTGGAATGATAGAAACATCTGTCCATATAGGCATTTTTGTACTCGATTTAATTTTTACAATTTTTCTTAAGAAACCGGCTTCTTCAATGGCTTTATTCAAATTTTTGATGACATCTTTATATATCGTATCATCATCTACTAATGCCATAATGTTTTTTCCGATGACCTCTTCAGGTGTGTAGCCTGTTAGTTCACAAAAGCGTTGATTAACAGATTCAATGATTTTATTTTCACTTATGGTAATCAGGATGGTAGAAAGGTTGATGGCTGATAAAAGTGCGTTTTGCTTTCGTTGATATTGCGCCATCGCTAACTCACGATGCATTTTTTCTTTCTCTTCTTTGGCGGCTCTTAGCTCACGTGCCACCGCAAACGGCAGCTTCATCAATTTATCCTTCATCAGATAATCTTTAGCGCCCGCCTTAATGGTTTCGACCGCAATTTCTTCGCTGATACTGCCTGAGATTACTATCAAGGGAATATCTCTTTTCTTTTCCTGCAATAGCTGAATAGCATCCATGGCATTGAACTGTGGCATATCATAGTCGCACAGGATGATATCCCACTGTTGGCTTTCAAGCTCATGTTCAAACTCATCTTTGGTCCAAACAACTTTCGAGCAAGGCTCTATTTCTGACATTCGAAGATAATTCATAGATAATTCGTAATCATCTTCTGAATCTTCAAGCACTAAAATATTTATAGGTTTTCCCATGTTAGCTGTGTCTTAAATTAATCAAATAATTGCTCTTGTTTGGTTTACTTTAAACCAGTAAGCAGCCATTCTTGAAATTGTGCTCATAAACAATTGAAATTCGAGCGGTTTCACCACATAACTATTTGCACCAAGACTGTAAGCCTGGGTGATATCGTCTAACTCACTAGATGATGTAAAAATTACAACAGGTACTTTTTGAAAAAAAAGATCAGATTTTAATTCTCTAAGCACATCCAGACCACTAACCTTGGGCATTTTAATGTCAATTAGAAAAAGCCTTGGCAGTCGTGTAGGACTTTTTTCCAGTTGTGGTTTCATGGCTCGAACATAATCCAGTGCTTCCTCTCCATCTCTCAAATGCACGAATTTGATATATTGATGATCATTCCTGATAGCATCAATAGTAAGTTCAGCATCATCATCATTATCTTCTATTAGTATTAAATCTATTTCATCCATATTCAAAGGCAAAAGTAAAATGTTGTTCCATGATCAGGTTTCGAATCTGCAATTATTTTTCCACCGTGTTTAGAAATAATCCTTTCTATAATAGCCAAACCGACTCCAGTGCCTTCATATTCCTGATCATGATGTAATCGTTGAAAAACCTTAAATAATTTATCGGCATATTTCATGTCAAATCCACATCCATAATCTTTAATAAAAAAACACTCTTTGTTCTCATGAACTGTTTTTCCAATCTCAATTTTTTTGATTGAAGCTTTGCTACTGTATTTGATCGCATTTTCAATAAGATTAAACCAAACGAGTTTGACTAGTTTTGGATCACAAATGGCAGTTCCCAATTCGGATTTGCTAATTTTAAAGTCAGTTGTTTTTTCACTTTCTGTATAATCAGCAAGCACTTCATCAACTAATTTATCCATGTTAACAGGTGCAGGATGAAGAACTTCCCTACCATATTTCGAAAAAGCGAGTAAGTCATCAATAAGTCTTCCCATTTTGTGGCCATTATCAATGATTCTGTTTAGAATGCGTTTGCCTTCTTCATCGAGTTGTTCGTCATATTTTCTTTTCAATATTTCTGAAAAACCATTGATGCTTCGGAGTGGCGCACGTAAATCATGTGAAACGGAATGAGCAAATGAATTGAGATCTTCGTTGGCCTTATGTAGTTTGCTGTTGCTCTGCTTGAGTTGTTCATTTAACTTCAGCAGTTGCTCTTGTTTTAATTCAAGAGAATTTAGTGCTTCGGTCAGCGCTTTGGTTCGCTCTTCTACAATCAATTCTAATTCTTGATTGAGTTTTTTTAGTTGTTTTTCGGCCAACTTTTGTTCAGTGATGTTTTGAGAAATGACTTGTATAAAAAGTACTTCACCATCCGCATCAAATATTGGACTGTAGGTGGTTAAGAAATAATTGTCCAGTAGATTGAGCTCTTCTTTGACAACAACTTGTTTGGTATCGACCACTTCACGAATAATTTCTTTGTAATATGCAGTAATTTGCTCGGGCAGGTAATCGACAATTGATTCTTTTGAAATTGTGTTTGGTTCGATATTCAGATTTATTAACCCTACATTGTTGATTTCGAGCACCGTTCCTTCTCTGGATAGAATACCCATTCCGAGTTTGGCCTGATTAAATAATTCAAAATATCTTTTTTCATATTCTTTGATTTTTTCTTCAACTAACAACTCGTCGGTTACATCAATCCCAAGAATGATGTAGCGGTTTACAATTGATTCATTGTTTCCGATTTTAAATATGTTAAGTTTAAAATATTTTTTCTGATTTCCATCTTCCAGTTCGATGACATTTTCAGCCAAATTATTTGCTTCGTTATAAACATCTATCAAAGAAGCAATTTTACGGAGTTGTTCGTTGTTATTACTAAAATAACTGAGATGTTTATCTTTATATTTATCAGATAGTTTCAGCCATCGAATAGCATCCTGATTAAAATACTCCAAATAGAGCCTGTCGCTGAAACTCAAAAATATTCCGGGAAATCCTGCGATGATAGTCTCTGTAAGTTTTTCAACACTAAAAAGCTTCTTAGTGCTCTGATACATGAGCACATAAATAAGCAAGGCAGACAAACCAACAAATAGAAAACCTTTAATCGTCTGTATTTCAGCTGGATTATCAAAAATACTGTTCACAAGTCGATCAGATAAAAAAATCCAAGAAAGGCTTGTGATCAAGTAAATCAGAGCAATGCGAATGGAAGTTCGCTGAAATTGCTTCCTTTTATTATTTTTGAATTTAAAGGGCACGGGGTAGTTAATTCTCCGTGCAAGATAAGTCAATTATTAAAAATATTGAATCTTATTTTACTCCTCTACGTCTATCTTCAATTTTTTCTTTGATCGCATGACGCTTGTTATATAAGAGAATAAGTAATATCAGCGGAATCATGATATGAAAAAAGTATGACCTGCTAATGCCCTTATCGCTAATAAACGTAAATAGACGCTCGAATCGGATATTTGGGAAGCCTCTGTTTTGCGATCTGGAAAACCAAACAAAAACTGCTTTGCCTACGACATGATCAAATGGGACAAAACCCCAAGAGCGCGAATCGGCAGAATTATGACGGTTGTCACCCATTAGAAAATAGTAATCCTGATTAAATGTGTATGTATTACTTTCTTTGCCGTTGATTAAAATTCTTCCTTCTTTAATTTCCAAGGTATTTCCTTCATAAGCCTGAATGATTCGTTTATAGAGCGGAAGGTTGTTCTGATTAAGCTCAATGGTACTTCCCTTTGCAGGGATCGTAATGGGGCCATAATTATCCTTGTTCCAAGGAAACTGGGGACTATGTGGAAATATTTCAAAATCAAATTGACCTTCCGGTTGAATGTTGGGAACAATATTGGTGATTTGACCAGAGTTTACCAGTCGTTCTTTATTTTTTTCATTCAGGTTCAGCAAAAATTCATTTCCAATATTGGTACGCATTCCATCGGTGATGTCGAGCTTATCGAGTAATTTTTGACTGAGTCCATTACCGGCAGAGCGTACAAAATACCCAATTTGCATAAGCTCAGGGTTAATGGCTGCCTTGCCATTGATGTAAAGTTGCGTATTCTTGATTTCTAGCTGATCACCGGGAATTCCCACACAACGTTTCACATAATTATCTCGCTTGTCTATAGGTCGTGTGCGAATGGTGTATTTTTTCCATACTTCTTTACGGCCCAACTCATAAACCAGGTTTAAGTTGCTATCCGGTTCAAGCCCTCTTGCTCTCACAATGTTGTATCCATGATTGAGTATGAGACGGTGATATCCCACATTTTGCATTTCCATTGCCACCGTATCACCATCAGGATAGTTAAACACCACTACATCGTTGTTTTTAACCTTTCCCATAGCCGGTAATCGGAAAAGCGGTAAAGAAATCCACTCGGAATAAGAAGGTACCGTCTGCGTCAATGGCATGGTATGGTGTGTGAGCGGAATAGTTAGTGGTGTTTGCGGTGTTTTAGCGCCATAGCTCATTTTATTCACAAACAGGAAATCGCCTACCATCAAAGACTTCTCCATGGAGGGTGTTGGAATGGTAAATGCCTCGATAAAAAAAGTTCGAATAATAGTAGCTACTATGATGGCAAAAGAAATGGCTTCGAGTGTTTCAAATTTCCAGCCTTTGGTGTAGTTGCGCCAGAAATCGTCACTCATGTATCTGAACTTATTCGTGAAAGCAAGGTAAGGCAGAACAAAGAAAGGAGCAACAACGCCCGCAATAAGCAGCAATGTATTTTCGACTTCAAAATTGCGCATAGTTAGATAGGCCATCACCATGATGAGCATGAGGTTTACTCCCGGAATAAAAAGAATGATGATCCACCACCAGGGTTTTTGTAAAATTTTAATCCAGACCCAAAGATTCCATACAGGTATAAGCGCATACCAGCCTGGTCGTTTGGCTTTTTGAAAGATACCGTAAAGACCGACAAATAGTCCGGATAAGAGCAAGATGTTAATAATCCATTTTATTTCCATAATTTATGCCATCGTGTGTTCTAAAAGATGTGTCATATTGAATATTCCTTGTTTTCCTTGTAGAAATTCAGCAGCAAGGACTGCTCCCAATGCAAAGCCTTTTCTATTATGGGCTTCATGCATAAGAACTATTTTATCAATTTCTGATGCATAGGTTACCAAATGCGTTCCTGGAACTTCACCTGTTCGCTCTGCAAAAATAGGTATAGAATTTTGCGAAGGTATTACATCGGTATCAAGATTCCATGTTGAGTAGCCGGCATGATTTTCAATAATTTGTTCTGCCAGGCTTATTGCAGTTCCACTCGGGGCATCCAGTTTTTGTGTATGATGAATTTCTTTTATTGCCACGGAGTAGTCGTTTTGATTGGACATTAGTCGGGCAAGTTTACGATTAATCTCAAAAAAAATGTTCACCCCAAGGCTAAAATTGGTTGCATGAAACAAGGCACCTCGTGTTGAAGCTGCTAATTGTTCAATTTCATTAAAATGAGCATACCATCCTGTAGTGCCTACCACTACCGGAACGCGAGATTTAAAACACGTTTTTATATTATCAACTGCCGATTCAGGTCGGGTGAATTCGATGGCTACATCTGCTTGACTAATGAGACGCTGAGCATTGTGAAAGTTATCCTTATCTATTCTGGCTACGATTTCATGGTTTCTTTCCAGACACTGCTGCTCAATTGCCTTTCCCATTTTTCCGTATCCGATCAGTGCTATTCTCATTTGCTATTGGGAAGTTTTGGTGCGATGAATTATTTTTTATAGGTATAATTAAAATCGAAAACTGAGTGTTAATCGCGGTTGAAATAAGCTGGTCGCAAATAAATCTCCTTGATTGCCATTCCATTTCAAGGAAAGATCATCGCTCATGTCGAATTCAAACAAATGAGCATCAACCGTGGAATCTATTATATTGACCACATACAGTAAAGCGATGCCAATGAAACTCAGGTCTCGATTTCGGCGATAGAAGCTTTGAAGTTCGTCAAGATTTGCATTGGAGTAGCGTTCCAAATCAGGGTCTAAACCTCCTATGCCTTGTTGACGTCGAATCAATTCATCCTTAAAAAACCGATAATTTTGTTGATTGAAACCTACGCTGTAGGCTAGTGCACCAAATCCGGCATAAACAATTGGAATTTTCCAATATTTCTTATTGTAAAATTGTCCAGCCCCCGGCAAAACGGCAGAAAGCATTGTGGCCTTTCGGGGAGAGTGGTAAAGGCTATCTCGGGTTTCTTTCTTTGCTTTTTCTGAGTTAGGCGACGATTCATCACCCTTTTCCGTTTTTGAAACTTGTGTTACAAAACCTTGATTTCCAGCGCCTTTAAAGCCCTTAATTTGATCAACACTTTGCAATGTATCTTTTTCAATTATCTCCTTCTCCTCTACCTGTGCATGAAGGCTTAATGAAAATACAGCAGCAAATGCATACAACAAAAGGAAAGATTTCAATGTCATCATTCTGTTGCTAAGAAACACCAAGTTTAGTCAAGATGGTGTTTAATTGTGCTTCGTTAACAAACTTTATTGTAAGTGCTCCTTTGTGCTTATGGTCTGATTTGAGAATTACCTTGCTGCCAAGTTCCTTATTGAGTTTTTTCTCAATGTCCTTCAGACGTTGTGTTGGAGTGGAAGTCGTCTTTTGAGCTGGTTTTCTTTCCACTGCGGCTTGCTCAGTTTCTCTTACTGATAAGTCAGCATCTAAGATTTTTTTAAACAGATTCAGCTGTTCTTCTGCAGAATCAATCGCAATCAATGCCCTGGCATGTCCCATGCTTAGCTTCTTTTCTTTGATAGCAAGCTGAATGTCTGCCGGGAGTTTGAGCAATCTCAGATAATTGCTCACAGTAGAGCGTTTCTTAGAGACCTTTTCGCTTACTTGCTCATGCGTGTAGTTACATTCATCGATCAAGCGCTGATAACCAAGAGCTACTTCTATAGCATCGAGATCTTCGCGCTGTATGTTCTCTACCAATGCAAGTTCGAGCATTTGCTTATCGTCGGCCACCAAAATGTAGGCCGGAATGTCGATTAAACCGGCTCGTTGAGAAGCTCTAAAACGACGTTCCCCACTGATGAGTTGATATTTATCAACGGCAACTTTACGCACAGTAACTGGTTGAATCAAACCCAATTCGAGAATAGACTGAGAGAGTTCGTGCAGCGCTTCTTCATCAAAGGTATCTCTTGGCTGAAAAGGATTGGCTTCGATGTGCTGCAAAGGTATCTTAGAAATAGACCCTACCACCTTACCTTCGCTTGGTATGGTGTTTTTTGACATGATGTCTGTTTCAGGATTCTCAAGCAAGGCGCTAAGTCCTTTACCTAATGCCCGCCTTTTGTTGGGAGTACTCATTGATCGGTCTAAAAATATCAGTTTAACGAAGGACTAGCTTCATCTATTATTTTTTCTTCGTTGGTGAGTCTGGTAAGCTCATTGTTTTGAAGAATCTCGCGGGCTAGGTTCAGATAATTGACTGCTCCTGATGATGATGCTTCGTGCATAATCACAGACTCACCATAACTGGGGGCTTCTGCAAGTCTGATGTTTCGTTGTATAATGGTATCGAATACCATTTGCTGAAAATGTGTTTTAACTTCTTCAACCACCTGATTTGACAAGCGCAATCTGCTATCGTACATGGTGAGCAAAATACCTTCTATGGCAAGCTCGGGATTGAGCCTAGACTGAACAATCTTAATGGTATTCAATAATTTACCAAGTCCTTCGAGTGCAAAATATTCGCATTGCACGGGGATGATGACAGAATCGGATGCAGTAAGTGCATTAACAGTGATGAGTCCTAATGAAGGAGAACAATCGATCACGATAAACTCATAGTTGCTTTTAATCTTACTGATTGCATTACGCATCATCTGCTCCCTGTTGGGCATGTTGATCATTTCTATTTCAGCACCTACCAAGTCGATGTGCGCCGGAATAAGATCTACATTCGGTGTATTTGTTTTCAGAATAATATCCTTGGGTTCCACTTCATTAATGATGCATTCATAAATGCTGGTTTTGATGTTTCTAGGGTCAAAACCGATTCCTGAGGTGGCATTGGCTTGCGGATCTGCATCAATAATCAATGTTCGATGCTCCAACACACCCAAACTTGCAGCAAGATTGATTGCTGTAGTAGTTTTTCCTACTCCCCCTTTTTGATTTGCAATGGAAATTACCTTCGTCATCTGTAAATTGAAATTATGAATTTGTGAAACAATTCTTGGTTTGATTTGCAAGCGCTGCAAATATAGCTTAATAGAATAAGTATTTTTCGAATTAATATTAACAAAGCATGCAAATCCATTAACCGAATTATTAACATTTTTTTCATGAATTCGGCAAGAATGATGATAACGCATTCGAAATTTGAATAGTATTATTGCACCGTAAATTAGTTAGGATAAGAATTGGGTTAATTCATTTTGCAAGTGTGAATTAGCTCTGAAAACTATAATTGAATTTTAATTTTTTATACAAGATTAAGAAACTTTTTTTGCAGCACGATTGTAATCATTGCCATTCAGTAACAAACGATGAATAAACCCCAGGTTAAAAAATTATTTACAATTCTCGAAAAAGAATTTAAAAGCATAATACTGCCTGAATGGACAAAGCTACCGGAAAGAATCTGGGAGTTTGATGTAAAAACGACTGAAGATGCAGATGAAATCTTAAACAAAGTTGGTTCTTTTATCGGGTTGGGATTTGTAGTAAAGGAGTTCACCAAAGAAGAGTTTATCGATGAGCTGAATAGAATCAAAGGACCGCTCATACTTTATTACAAAAGAAACATCTACATTTATACCTTATCGTCAAAGGGTCTAATTTGCACGGTTGTTGGCAACGACAACGTTTTGGACAGTATCATTACCAAGGATACTTACGACTTCACGCTTGATCTCATTAAGGAAGATCGAGTTGAAATTTTAATTCCATTCAAAACTCAGGCCGGGTTCTCTTTATACGGCAATAAAAATGCAACGCCTTGGATGAGATTTTGGAACTTTATTACAGGGGAGAGTCAAACTGTCATCTATCTGTATATCTATGCTGTGGTGGTAGGTATTATTTCTTTATCGCTGCCTTTGGGCATTCAATCCGTGATAGGCTTGATTTCAGGTGGTATGCTTTTTGATTCTGTGATCGTACTTATTGCTATCGTAATTGTGGGTGTTGGTATAACCGGAGGTCTTCAAATTCTTCAAATTTACATGGTAGAGTTGCTGCAGCGGCGTATGTTTGTGAAGGCTGCATTAGAATTTTCTTATCGAATTCCACACATCAAATCTTCAGAAATCAAGAAATTCTATCTGCCTGAATTGGTTAACAGATTTTATGACGTTGTCATTATTCAGAAAGGCCTACCCAAAATCCTACTGGATATATCGGCAGCCCTGTTTCTATTCATTTTCGGAATCATTTTATTGGCGCTGTATCACTTTTCGTTTCTTGCCATCTCTTTAGTTTTGTTGGTTTCTATATTTCTGTTAATAAGAGGTACAGCAAAAAAAGCGCTTGATTATTGCAATATGGAGTCAAAATACAAGCACGAAACTGTGATTTGGCTTGAAAGACTTTCAAAGGGAAGAAACTATTACAATGCGGGGCCATCCTTTCACGGGCATATGGTGAAAACAGACACCATCGTTGGCGAATACCTTAAATACAGAAGCAAACACTTCAAAGTATTGATGATCCAAATTGCAGGCTTGACCACCTTCAAATTGTTACTAACCACGATTACCCTCATCGTTGGTAGTGTGCTGGTGGTGAACAATCAGGTTACACTCGGCCAATTTGTTGCTGCAGAAATTGTTATCATTTTGATGATAGGCGCAACGGAAAAACTCATATCCAATATTGATGTAATATATGACGTATTGATCGCCTTTAAAAAAGTAGGCGATGTAACCGACCTGAATTTGAATTTTCCTTATGGCGTTAAACCTTTCCTTAATGAAAAAACATCATTAAAAATCATTCTATCCGATCAATCCACCTATGAAATTTTAAAAGGGGAGCACAAACGCATACATGTAGCTGATCGAAAAAAATTAAATTCAATTCTTGAAACACTTATCGTGGATAATGCCAGTGAAAAAGTTCAATTGCAACTCAATGGAATACCGTCCAAGAATTATGATTTAGGTGCATTAAATCAAATGATTTACGGAATTACGGTAATGGATAAATTATCGCGAGGCTCACTTTTTGAAAATGTTTCTCTCTTATTACCCAATATCGATAGCAAAGATATCCTTGAATCATTATCGAAATGCGACTTGGATAAATGGATATCGGAACAAGAAGATGGAATAGATGCAATTATAGAGCCCGATGAAATTCTTCTGCAACCCAAAATATTTATTCGACTTATGGCTGCCAGGATTTTAATTCATAAACCTGAATTTATCATCACAGATGATATTTATGATAAATCAGACCCAGAATTTGCTTCCTATTTTAATGATTTGATAAAGAAAGAATTGCCCGATTCAGCACACCTTTCAGTGAATTATGCTAAATAAAACGTACAAAAGATGAATTATCCAAAAAATGCAGTTTTTCAGTCAGCGCGCTACACTGTGGAAATTCGACAGGTACGTGTCTTTAGGTATATCTTTATTTCCTTACTTCTTTTGTTTTTAGTCATTTTGTTTTTGCCCTGGCAGCAAAACGTGTCCGGAACAGGATTGCTCACAGCATTATCCCCGGCAGATAGACCACAATCCATACAAACGCCCATTGCAGGAAGAATAGACGGATGGTATGTGCAGGAAGGCCAGTTCGTTAAGGCAGGTGACACCATTGCTGTGCTTTCTGAGATCAAGGAATCGTTCCTTGACCCAGATCTGCTGCCAAGGTTACAAAGTCAGGTTGGTGCCAAAGAAAATGTTATTCTTTCCACGCTCGATAAAGCCACTGCGCTCGAAATGCAAGAAGCAGCATTGAACAAAGCACAAAAATTCAAGCTAGAACAAACCAACAACAAAATCATTCAAGCAAAACTTAAAATAAAAACCGATAGCATTGACCTTGTTGCCGAGCGTCAAAACTTCGCCATTGCAGATACGCAGCTGAGGTTGGGGAAAAATCTATTCGACAAGGGGCTAATATCGCTGACGGAGTTCCAAAAGCGACAGGAAAAATTTCAAAACAGCACAGCAAAACTGATTTCTCAAGAAAACAAATTGATGGAATCGCAAAACGAATTGCTCAATGCCATGATCGAATTGAATGCCATAAGAGCAGATTTTGCCGAAAAAATTTCAAAAGTTCAATCGGATCGAAGCGCCACACTTGCTTATGTAGCTGAGTCGGAAGGAGATCTTGTAAAGCTCGAAAATCAATATGCAAGCCTTTTGATTCGCAGTAGTTTTTACATCATACGCGCGCCGCAGGACGGCATCATTGTGCGAGCCATGAGAACTGGTATTGGCGAAAACATAAAAGAAGGCGAAACACTCGTAACCATCGTTCCTTCAAACCCTCAGCCTGCTGTTGAGCTTTACATCAGAGCCATGGATATTCCACTCATGCGCGTAGGTCAAAAGGTGCGATTACAGTTTGATGGTTATCCGGCATTAGTTTTCTCCGGCTGGCCCGATGCTAGTTTGGGTACCTTTGGTGGTATATTGAAAGTGATTGACTACTCAGAGTCTAAACCAAATGTTTTTCGACTGTTGGTGGTGCAAGATCCTGATGATAAACCATGGCCATCGGCTTTGAGAATGGGTAGTGGAGCACTAGGCTGGATGATGCTGGAAAACGTACCCGTTTGGTACGAACTATGGCGATTACTTAATGGCTTCCCGGCAGAGTTGCCTAAATTTAAAGATAATATTAGCTTTGACATGAATAACAATGGGGAAATAAAAAATAAATGAAACGCTATTTCATTCTCCTGAGTATTTTCATTTTCCAACTCGATCAGGCACAAGGTCAGGCGTCTGATAGTATAAGGGTGCTTACCATCAGTGAAGTGCTCAATGCCACCTATGCTTTTCATCCGCTGGTGAAAAGAGCAGCTAGTTTTAATGATGCTGCACGACAGAGAATACTAGCCGCAAGAGGCGCTTTTGATCCAATTGCTGCATTCAAATTTGATGAGAAGCAGTTTGATGAAAAGTTGTACTACAACATGATGAACACCCAACTCAATGTGCCCATGTGGATAGGAAATGTGCGTGGAGGGATAGAAAGATCAAGAGGTGATTTTCTTAATCCGGAAAAACTTACCCCAAGCGATGGACTCTATTTTGTAGGCGTGTCGATACCCTTAGGACAAAACCTGCTCTTCGATGAGCGTCGAAGGGTGCTGCGTCAGGCTCAACTGCTCGATGATTTAGCTGAAGCTGATCAAATTGAAGTAGTAAACCAGGTATTGGTGAATGTAGCTCGTATTTATTGGGAATGGTTTAAAGCTTATCAACTATACCTTAATTTTCAGGAAGCGCGAGATTTGGCTCAAATTAGATTAGATGCCATCAAAGATCTAGTGGTATTGGGAAACCTCGCCCCTATTGATTCGGTTGAGGCATCGATTAACCTTCAGCAACGAGATATTCAGCTTGAACAAGCCCTGCTTGAATTGAATAATAACAGACTTTTTCTGTCTGCCAATTTGTGGGATGAAAATGAGAATCCGGTTTTGATTCCGGATAATTTCATTCCTGTAAGTCAGGAATACCGACCTAATCAAATCACTTTAGAAGAGCTGGAACGATTAAGAAGCTTTTCCATGATTAGTCATCCGGATATTTTGAAATTAGAGATCAATCGTAAAAATCTGGATTATGAGCGCCGATTTAGACAGGAATTCTTGAAGCCTATCGTAAACTTAGACTACAATCCCTTGTCTGCCTCCGTGAATCCACTTGGAAACATGGCTTTCAATAACAACAATTTCACTTTTGGGGTAACGGCAGCTTTTCCCTTATTTCTGCGTAATGCAAGGGGAAATTTAAAGTTTACTAAAACCCTCATTCAGCAAGTTGATTTCCAGCTTGACCAAACCAAAGCTACTGTATTGGCGCGATTTGATGCTGCTTACAACAATTTCGTAACCTTCGCTTCGCTCTGCAACAGACAAAAAAAACAAGTGGATGACCTATTCTTCTTACTCAATGCTGAACAAGAGAAATTTTTGAACGGAGAAAGCTCGGTATTCTTGATTAATGCACGTGAAACCAATCTGGTAAACGCACGTGTTCAGTTAATCAATCTACTGACCAATGAAGCATTCAGTTATGCTTTATTTTTTCAGGCATCAGGAAATTTTGGATGGAATTATTGATAGCCTTGAAACAACATCTAAAGATTTAAACACGAAAGTAACCAATCAAGCCTAGCCGTAATTAAAACAAAAAACGCAATATTAGTAAGTTCAAATGCATTTATCAATACACTTCCAAAATTGCATATTCTCTGGTGTTGAAGGAAAAATGGTCTCCTGCTTTTTTGAATTTCATCGTTTGATATATTGGCGCTTCAATCGATAGGCCAAACACGATGTTGTCGTTCACTTCTATTTGCTCAATAGACACACTCACGAAAAAAGTCTGATGGTTGGTCACTACCACAGCGCCCGGTTGAACCTTGTCGAAATGCACATCCGGATTAATACGTTCTAGTGCATTTAATTCTTCCTGTAGAAAAAGCAATTCATGCTCATATCGTTCGAGCACTTCGGTGCGTTCGGCTGCGCTGTAATCGCCTTGGCTCGGAATCACCTCTTGTCCATAAATTTCGTCCTTTAAATTTTTGATTTCTCTTTCAAAGTTGGAGATGATGAGTTGCTGCTTGATAATGCAGGCGTGCAATATGGTTGATTTTGGTATTCTTGGTTCCATTGTATGATTTGTTTGTCGCAAAGGTATTAGACGGGGAATGGCAAAAAATGATAATTATCAGTATTCTGATTCACAGCTGTAAATAGAAAATTGCTGTAAAGCTATCTCATAACCTTGTCTAAGCTACGCCCTTTGGCAAGTTCATCAACCAGTTTGTCAAGATAACACACCTGTCGCGTGAAAGGATTTTCAATTTCTTCAATTTTATAACCGCAGATGCTGCCTTTAATTAGGTTTGAATGAGGGTGTAAGGTGGCGCGACTAAAGAAAGTTGCAAAGTTTTTACTTTTTCATTGATCAACTTGCGCAAAGCTTGCTCATCAAAGCCGGTGAGCCATTCTATAACCTGATGCAATTCCTGAATCGTTCTACCTTTTTTCTCAACCTTTGTAACATAATGAGGATAAACCGATGCGAAGGTCATTTCTGCCATTCTGCGATCGTGTTCAGGTGTGGTGTTCATCATGATTAGGTATAAAGTGATTATAAATTAATGACTTCAGGGCCACTCACTTTATTAATGTGGCATTCATCGGCTTTTATTACAAACGTTTCGCTTACTCTAATTTCTCCATTTTCATTGCCGATAAATAGGAAAGGTTCTGATTTTCGTTCAATGATTTTTTGATAATTATCATCTAAAACGATGTAATAATTGCTATGAAATCCATTATTTGAAAATCGTAAGGTATCACCAGTCTTCACTCTAATGGTAAAATAATCATCAAGATTTGCACCATTTACGATCACGCCAATTGTTCGAAATTCCATGGTGCACATTTCTGTCGTTTGATCTGGACCACAGGATTGGAAAACTGTGATGCAAAAAAGTAAGAGAAAGCAATAAATGTAGCGCATGATTTCCTTTTATAATCATCCAAAAGTAAGGAATCTTCAATCGAATGCATACACGAAATAAAAATATGCCCTATGCTATGTAAAACAATTTTGTGGACTAATCATCAAAGCTCAACCCCCTTATTGCTGACATGTTTCTTTTTGTCAAAAGATTAAAAATAGATTAAACCCTATATTTGCCGCCGAAAATAAGAAAGAGAAAAAGTCTATTCTGAAAAATCGCGCAATTAGAAAGTCGTTGGGGGCTTTAACCCACGTCCTTTCTCTGAACTAAAGCGGATCCGATTCTTGACGTTGATTCCCTTAACATATATCCTTTGATGAAAAAATTCTTCAACCTATTCGATTTAACGCAAAAAGTAAATTACAAAACAGAAGTACTATCGGGGCTCACAGTGGCTTTGGCTTTGGTTCCTGAAGCAGTTGCATTTGCACTTATTGCCGGTCGATTACCCTTAACAGGTCTATATGCTGCATTTATGATGGGCTTGGTGACTTCCATCTTCGGTGGACGTCCGCGAATGATTTCAGGAGCCACAGGAGCCGTTGCTGTGGTAATCGTTACACTTGCTAAAAGTCATGGGTAGAATATATTTTTGCTACAGAGATTCTGGCCGGGATCATGCAGATGACTGCCGGTTTCTTGCGCTTGGAGAAATTAATTCGATTGGTTCCTCACCCTGTCATTTTTGGTATTGTAAATGGCTTGGCCATTATCATTTTCATGTCGCAGTAAGATCAATTCAAAGACTCGAATGGCACATGTTTGAGTGGTAATCCACTTTACATTTTGCTTGGACTTGCCTTTCTTACCATGTTGATTATTTGGGGTCTGCTATGTGTTACCAAAGTGATTCCGGCATCCTTGACAGCAATTTTAACCGTGTTTGGTTTGGTGGCCTTTTTGGGAATTGATACCAAAACAGTTGGTGACATCGCTTCTATTCAAGGCGGTTTTCCACCTTTTCACATTCCCACTGTTCCCATTAATCTGGAAACCTTGATAGTTATTTTTCCCTATGCAGCCATTGTGGCCGGCGTAGGTTTGGTTGAAAGCTTACTAACTTTAAATATCGTAGACGAAATCACAAAAATACACGGACATGGCAATAAAGAAGATATGGCGCAGGGAGCAGCAAATCTGCAGTCGGGATTATTTTCCGGTATGGGTGAATGTGCCATGATGGGGCAGAGTTTAATCAATGTCTCTAACGGCGCAATGGCACGCCACTACGGAATTGTTGCGGCGGTGATGCTCTTGGTGTTCGTGTTGTTTGGCTCAAGTTTGATTGAGAAAGTGCCTATGGCAGCATTCACCAGTCTGATGATTATGGCGGCAGTAGGCACATTTGAGTGGGCAAGTCTGAAAACTTTTACTAAAATGCCCAAATCTGATATACTCGTGATGGTGTTGGTTGCCTTGGTAACTGTGATTTTACATAATCTTGCCTTGGCGGTAATCATTGCTGCCTTGGTTTTTGCCTGGGATAATGCAAAGCGCATCAGAGCGAGGAATATGTGGATGACAGCGGCGTGAAACATTACGAAATCTATGGTTCATTGTTTTTTGGTTCGGTCATTGCATTCAATGAAAAGTTTGATGTACTAAACGATCCAACAGAAGTGATTATCGACTTTGCCTAAAGCCGAGTAGTGGATATGTCGGCTATAGAAGCACTGAATAAAATTACTGAACGATATCACAAAGTGGGTAAAAAGGTTCATTTAAGGCATCTTAGTCCCGACTGCCGACAGCTGCTCAAAAACGCAGAAGAAATCATCGATGTGAATGTGATGGAAGATTCAACTTATAAAGTGGTGACTGATGACCTTCAGTTTTTTACAAGAGGCTTTACCTGAATATTTGTTCAGCACAATAAAGACTTTCAGGCTTAATTATTATCCGGCCTAATGGGAAATGATTTTAAATTTTAGCTTTATATCTAATTTTCACAAAATCAAGCTCAACGAATTTAAAAATACAAATGATTTAGATTCTAAAAATTTTGTGTTTCCATGAAAATGGAAACACAAAATTATGGTCATAGCACAATTACAAAGAATGAATTATGTTGAAATGGTTAAAAAATCAAGGCAGACATAAACCTTCTTAGCAGATAACAATATTAACCTGCTTAAGCCTACTGCTTACTACCCTTCACCGTTTTTGCCAAGACTTCTGATTTAATTTTATTCTTTGATTTGGCTACGGAGCTTGTTTTTGTTTCTGGTTTGGTCTCCGTTTTTTCGGTTTTCGCTTTTGCAGTGGCAGTTTTAGCGGAAGCAGCTTTTTCAGTTTTATCCTTTGTTACCTTAGCCTTGGCAGTGCTTGCTTTTGCTGTTTCCGCTTTAGCCTTGGCTTTAGACTTTCCCAAAACAGGCTTGAGCACGATACAGCTCAAAGGCGGCAGAATTAGATTCAAAGAATATTCTCGTCCGTGTTTTTCAAAGCTATCGGCCTTAATTGTAGTTTTGATTTCCATCCCGCTTCCAAAATAAGCTTTATCATCACTGTTGAGAATAACTTCGTAGGAGGTATCCATCGGCACACCAATGCGGTAGTTTTCTCTAGGAACGGGTGTCAGATTGAGCACCACAACAAGAAAATCATTAGGATTTTCAGCTCTGCGAATATAACTAATCACTGAGTTTTGACGGTCATTGAGATCAATCCATTCAAAACCACGATGGTCGAATTGCAATTGGTAAAGTGCAGGCTCTGACTTATAGATCGCATTCAATCGCTTGACAAAATTTTGCGTCTTTTTGTGAGGCTCGTATTCTAGCAGATGCCAATCGAGGCTATGTTGATAGTTCCACTCGCTGTATTGAGCAAATTCACCGCCCATAAAGATCAACTTGGTGCCGGGATGCATAAACATTTGGCTATATAATGCTCGTAGATTGGCAAACCTTTGCCACTCATCACCAGGCATTTTGGAAATCAATGCCTGCTTGCCATGCACCACTTCATCGTGCGAAAGCGGGAGCATGAAATTTTCAGTAAAGGCGTAATAGATCGAGAAGGTAATGTCATTCTGATGATATTCGCGGTAAATCGGGTCGGTAGAGAAATATTTGAGTGTATCGTGCATCCAACCCATCATCCATTTTTGTCCAAAGCCTAAACCTCCCAAATAAACTGGCTTGGAAACCATCGGCCATGAAGTAGATTCCTCTGCAATCATATGTACATCTGGGAAATTACTGTAAACCGTTTCATTCAATTCTTTAAGGAAGGAAATGGCTTCTAGATTTTCGTTTCCGCCATACACATTGGCTTCCCATTCACCGTCGTTGCGCGAATAGTCGAGATAGAGCATAGAAGCAACGGCATCCACACGAAGTCCATCAATATTGTATTTCTCCAGCCAAAACATGGCTGAACTAATCAGAAATGCACGAACTTCGTAACGTCCATAATTGAAAATCAAGCTTTTCCAGTCGGGGTGAAAACCCTTGCGTGGATCTGCATGTTCATAGAGATGCGTGCCATCAAATTGCGCTAAAGCATAACTATCTTCAGGAAAATGTGAAGGCACCCAATCCATGATTACACCGATATCGTTTTGATGCAATACATCAATCAACTGCATAAAATCCTGAGGTGTGCCAAATCTGGACGTTGGTGCAAAATAACCTGTAGTCTGATAGCCCCAGGAGCCTGCATAGGGATGCTCTGTAAGCGGCATAAACTCCACATGGGTAAATCCCATTTCTTTAACATATTTCACCAAATCGTTGGCCAATTGGCGATAGCTCAAATAATCATCTTCGGCAGATGAGTTGCGCTTCCATGAACCCAAATGCACTTCGTAGATGGACATTGGAGCTTTCAGATCTTTGTTTTTTCTCGATTTGCGCCATTCAGTATCCTTCCAGGAATATTGCAAATCCCATACAATAGATGCACGTTTGGGGGGCAATTCATTGAAATAGGCAAATGGATCAAACTTTTCGAAAACCCTACCACTATGGGCATTTTTCAGCATATACTTGTAAAGACTACCATGACCTACCCCGGGCACGAAACCTTCCCAAATTCCACTGCCATCCCAGCGCGCTTTCAAGTGATTCATTTCAGGATTCCATTCATTGAAGTCGCCTATCACAGAAACATTCGCTGCATTGGGCGCCCACACTGCAAAAAAGGTTCCTTCTACCCCATTCACATTTACAATATGAGCACCTAATTTATCATAGAGTTTATAATGCTTTCCTTGTTTGAACAGAAAGATGTCGAAGTCGCTGAGAAGTGAGAAATCAGGATTAGCTAAAGTTTCTAAAGCAATGCGCTCCTCTGTTTTTGTATTTTTCTTTAATGTCTTACTCATGTAGATAATATTTTATGAATTTAACAATACTCTGTAGTGGAATTACTGCCCAGTCGGGACGGTTATTGATTTCATAGCCCAATTCATACACGGCCTTTTCAAACGAATAAGCTTGCAATAGTGGAATAATTGCTTCACCCTCTGGAAGTAAATCGGAACCTTGCATGGTTTGTAAATAGCTTCCTAAGTAAAAACGACTTACACAGTGATACCAATAATCTGCAAAGGGTATTAGCTTTTCGAGCAACTCAGGCTGGTTGCCATACTTTTCAAAAAGCACAGCATAAGCCGCATAACGAAAAGAACGCATCATTCCTGCCACATCTTTCACCGGCGGATGCTTCATGCGTCGTTCATGGTGCAGCTTGTCCGGTTCACCTTCAAAATCGAGTACTACCAAATCATCTTTACCCATTAAGACTTGCCCAAGGTGGTAGTCGCCATGAATACGAATGGATTTGCAGGAAACCACATTGCTGAGTTTTCGGTCAAAAAAAGCTTTCACCCGATCGCCCATATTGGTGATTTCTTTGGTATCATCTTTAAGAAAGTCGGGGACTTTATCAAAATTACCCGAAAGTAACCTGAATTTGTGGTCGACAAGCTTGTGGAGATGCTCTTTGAATGAATTGGCTTGTTCTGCATCAAAATCTTCCGGAGCAAAAGCTTCATCCTTGCCCGAAGCCAATGCCTGATGCATGCGAGCAGTTATTGCGCCTAATCTCACAGAAACACTATATAATTCGTGATCGATCCCAGCTTTATAAGGTTCTGAAATGTCTTCGAAATTCATCGACAAGCTCAACATTTTTTCTGGTGGCTGATCCTGATAGGTTTCAATGATGCCATAATATTTACGCACCTTATTTAGGTACCAGCTCCAGGCGTTGCCATCATTGGGCACTAGCGCCTGCATCATACCCACGAGTGCATTGCCTTTCTCCGGATGCGTTACTTGAATAGCTCCGGCAAAGGCGGGTATGTTCTTAAATCCGGTTTTTTCTGTGAGAAATTGTATGATTTCTTGATCGGGATTGACGGTATATTCAATTTTGCGAAAAAGCTTGAAAAAATATTTCTCACCATAAATGATTGAGGAGTTGCTCTGCTCTGCTTTCAATACGCTAGAATCTGAAATGAGTAATTCGGGGTTAAAAATTCCCCCTATGCTTCCTTCCACAGGATAATGAGCGCCTTGAAGTTTAGTTCGGTTTTTCATCAGACGAAATAACCAAATGCGAAACTGTTCCTGATAAATAGCATCAACCAGCATCACTTCTTCATTGGCGGCAATCACACCTTCTGCAGGAATGTCAGCATCGCGAGTTGCTATTCCTATTGGTAGGCTGTAAATTTCAGTAGCATGTTGTTCATAGCGTACTTTGATGAGCAAAAGCGCGGCGACGTAGCTATCGTAATGCACGGGGATGTGCTGATATACTTTCACAGCGAGCATAGACATCGCTTTTCCACCAAACCACCGACAACGCTTCAAGTAAACCGGTAGGATAATATTTTCCAGTTGCCGAATAAAACGCTCATCCTTAAATTGATTTGCATCGTTAATGCTCATGATCGGCATGCCTACAGGTGATTTAATTTGCTCTTCTTGCATAAAAGCGGTTTAAGTGTTTGGTTTGATGCATAAGCCTTATTGGTTTTACAACCATATCAAGGAATGAATCACAAAGGCAAAGTTAATCGATGAATTGAATGATGCAAGTGTTATTTCGACACTTTAAGATTACGCACAAAATTTAACGATCTAAACAATTCATTCAGTTATTAAACCGCTTTATTCCTTTGCAAAAACTACTAATGGCATCAGATTTAATATTACTGAATACCAAAGTGCTCATGAACCTTATGATTTTTTAGTTAGCCTTGAGTCAAATGAAAATTTGGCATGCGGCTAAGGAACAACACTAATGCCAATACGGTGTAAATAAACATTTGCTTATGCTTTTGAATGTCAGTTTTGGCTTTTTTGGTTTTGATACGTCCAAATTGAATTGCAGCCACTCCAAGCACCCCTGTAAGGATATGTTCTACTGCATAAAAGCGCAAAGCGCTGTCTTTCATTGCTGCACCAAAATCAGCAAACACAGCCTGCATAATCGGACTTAAGCCAAAATAAAGAATGAGTCCAAGTAAAAGCTGAAGATGGGCAAAACCGACAGCCGAAGCGCCGGCAATATTATCGAGTTTGCTGTAATCTTTCTTGTTTAACCAACCCGAGAGGCTACTGGCCAAGACAAAGGCTACTGAACAAACCAAAAGCCAACGGTTGTAATGATGCAGAGTATTGATGATTTCGTACATAGTTTTCGTTTTTATGGCGGCTAAAATAAAATATAAGCAATCAATCGCAGCACGATAAAACATTAAAATTTCATAGAATACTTAAATTCCTTTAAGCATCCTGCATGATATAATCTTGAAGTGTTTCAATATGACGATTCAATCCCTTAAAAAACATGTTCCTTTGCTTTTCGGATACCGCACTAATGAGGGTTGATTTTGCTTTTAAATGATCCATCCATATTTTGTTTTGCTCTCCAAAATCTTTGTTTTCGGAGCGGATAAAATTGAATGATAAATAGCCTAGAAAAACAGCTTTTCGATTGCTAAATTCCACCACTACCCCATTGTTGCCAATCATTAAATCGCTTTGATACAAAGCATAAGACACTCCATTAAAAGAATGCGAGCTTCGTTTCATTCCTACATCGGCCTGCGCTTTGATTTCCGAAAACATGCTGCGCAAACTTTGACAAAGCTGTGTCGCGGATGTTTTATCGCGGAAAAATCCGGCGTCCCAGTAAAAACGTATTTGCTGAATGGTGCTCATCACTGTTTGTTCTGTCCAGATTTCTGATGATGCAGTTTTTTGATAAGCCTCATATATCTCCTGGCAACGCTTGGCAATTTGTTCATCTATGTCAAAATCTTCAAAACACATCTGCAGCAATGATGCATGATTGAGTATGGATTTGCGCCAGTAAAATAATTTGAATCGAAGTAGTTCCGGGTAAGCAAAATGATAGAACACCGGAATATCTTCTGCTGCGTAATGAATTGCCGCTTGCTTGTCTTTGCTGATTGTCGTGACTTGCTTATGCAATTCGTCTAGATAAGTCTGCAAGCTATCTTCGTTCTTATACATTAAGTGATAATGACAAGTAACCACTTCAGGAATCCCGCTGTTAAGCGATTCGAGTGGGACATCGAAACGATAGCAAATTTTTACAGCTTCTTCCAAAGTTATTGGGGTTTCACAGCGCAATCTCCTGTAAGCGCTATCAATACTTACACCTAATTCCTGACTCAATTCATGCGCCAAAGAAAGATTGGACGGTGCAATGGACTTGATGATGTCTATAAACTTCTGCTGGTATTGCATAAATAATTGCTTTATGCGCAAACATACTTTAAATTCATTTGCACGTAACGCAATTTTACTATTCCAAGAAAGCAAATTTTACGCATATACCTAATTTATCAATCATATACTGGAGCATATATGTATTACTTATAGTTGAGTTTTTTAGTCTAGCAAATAATGCAAAAAACTCGATTAATTCCACAATAATCTTTGCAAAAACAAAACAATGGCGCAAGCCAATAAAAAATGACTCAAATGAAAAAACATTTCAATTTTATCAGAAGGGGCGTCATGATGATGTTCCTGACCTTGAGCCTTCAAGCACAAACATCAGAAAAACTTTTGCTGATGCCGGTAGATTTAATTGGGCTAAACGTTATACAAGAAAAACAACTCGAGCACTTATCGGGTGTGGCTAGACTCAAAATAGAACTTAGCGGAAAGTATCAACTCATTGATCATTACGAAATGAAAAAGGCAAAAATCACCAAGGAACAACTGTTGAGTAACACATTATGTCTCACAAATATGTGTCTGATTGAAACAGGCAAGGCAATGCAGGCCAATAAGGTATTATCGGGTTACATCGAAAATCTTGGTCCTAAACTGATTGTGAGCTTTCAGTTGTTGGATGTGAAAAATGGGGCTGTGGAAAAAAAGTTGACTAAGGAGTTTCTAAACATTATCACTGAAGCTGACCGAATGATCGAAATAACTTTAAATGAAATGTTTGGAATACCAAATAATCAAGACATTGTAACAAAGCTTACCAAACGAAATGACTTCGACAACGTGATCAATTCGCCCTATCGCTTGCGACTCAGAGCGGATGGACCAAGAATGGGTTTAACACTCTTTACCGGCAAAACCGCCGACATTATCACTTCTCCCCGAAGCGAAGGTGGATATGGCGTCTATCCCTGGATGTTTCAATTTGGCTATCAACTCGAAAAACAATACTTGAACGAAGGAAATTTTCAGGCATTAGCTGAGTTCATTCCTATGATCACAGGTTTTGACCAAGGCTTGGTGATTCCCAGTTTCACTTTTTTGAATGGATTCAGAGACAACAAGCGTGGATGGGAAATCGCATTTGGCCCAAGCTTTAGTGTAGTGAACCGTGCGAGAGGATTTTTTGACGCTGCAGGAAGATGGAATTTAATTTCTATAGATAATCCTTTACCTGATGGGGCAATTGCTGAATACAGGCTGGACAGTCGAGGACGACCTGAAATCAATGCCGGTTTTGTCATAGCAGCCGGAAAAACCTTCAAATCTGGTAAATTAAATATGCCATTGAATGTTTTTGTCGTTCCTCAACGTGAAGGTGTGCGCTATGGAATCAGCTTTGGATTCAATGCTAAAGGCAGGTATAGTGGATAAGGATTCACAATCGAATGGTTGTATTACAACAATTGAATTTGGGCCGAATAAAATGATTTCTTATTTGGCTCAAATTTTAATGGTTTCCACCAATGAAATATTCATTTCGCCTCTTCCGGATTGAGCAAACACAAAAAATAAATCGAAAGCAAAATTGTGACCATTGCGGTTAAGATAAGCGCGGCAAAAGCTCCAAATGCGAACCAAACCAAACCGGCAATGGAGCTCGACATTAAGGAACAAATACTTTGTAAGCCCGCATAAGTTCCAATGGATGTGGCTGTATTTTCACTTTTGACGATATTGGAAATCCTGGCTTTTGCTATGCCTTCGTTTGCGGCAGCATACAATCCATATAAATGAAGAAAATTGCCATTGCCCATTGGCTTTGCGTGATAGCCATCCCGAAATAAACCAAAGAAAAAACCATCAAACCGAAAATAAAAATCTGCTTCAATCCAAACCTGTCGGCAAGTATGCCCATAGGAAAAGCAAATAACGCATAAGCAAGATTGTAGCGTATATAGATACCAATTACTTTCGTATCGTCCATACCGGCATTTTTCGCTTTGAGCAGCAAAAACATATCTGAGCTATTAAACAAGGCAAAAAGGAGTAGGCCTAGCACAAGTTTTCTCTAAGCTGCAGGGCTTTGTTTTCAATAGTGGAGAAAAGAAAGAAAACTATTATGAGTAAATGAATGAGGCTTAGTTTGTGTTTTCTCTTTTAACCAAAACATGGCTAAAACAGCCATCAAGCAAGGTATTAAAGCAATAAAAAACAAGCTATGATAGTTTTCGGGATAGAAATACAAATAAAACAATGCAAAGCAGAGTCCCAAAACGTCGCCCACGGTATCCATAGCACGATGAAATCCAAAAACACATCCACAGGTTGCTTCACTCGACTCAGCGGAAAGCAAGGCATCTCTCGCTCCAGTGCGGACGCCTTTTCCAAAACGATCGGCAGAACGTGCAACAAATACCCAAATCGAATAATGGAATACGGCTATCATTGGCTTTGTAGCAGCACTTAATGCATATCATAATTGAATAAAAGGAACTCGTTTGCCTGACAAGTCAGACTGCTTGCCAAAATAGCCTTTGCTCAAACTGGCCAAAGCTTCAGCAACACCTTCAAGCACCCCGATAAACAATACAGAAAAACCAATGGATTCGAGATAAATCGGCATCACAGGATAAAGCATTTCGCTTGCCGTATCATTGAGTAGGCTCACAATTGAAAGTATCCATACTAACCGGGTTAAGAAGCGCATCTTGTTTGAGCGGATTGGTTATGGCATTCTGCCAGCTTATCTGTTAAATTTATATTCACCTTTCTTTACACGAGCAAGAATATTTATTTTTATAGCAGTCCATTTTAAAATCTTAACAAAGTAGATACCCTTAAGCCAAACAAAGGCTCATCAGTTCCTTTGAGGTGAGTGAGTCGCCACAGTCCATCCACTCTAAATATTTTGAAAATATTTTCTACCGCCACCCCACCTTCTATGTATGGTTTGTTCAGCTTGGGATTAAGGTTATCGGGATATAAAATTAGGCTAAGATTTTGATTGCTTATATCACCAATCAAACCTTTGAAAGAAAGTGCTTCGCGCCATTTGAGTTTTCTCAACAAGGGTATTTTGTTGAAAAAAAAGCCTTCAAAATGATGATCGATAAACACACTTACCCAACGATCGCTTGCAAACTCAAAAATACCCATCATATTGAAGGCCTGCATATCCAGCGCATAAGTCTGGCTGCCTTGATGAATTTCCAGAAACGGATAAGGTGCATGGCCAAAAATTTTTCCTATCGAAGCAATATAATCAGTATATCCCATCGGATTGATTCGAAAACGATCCGAAATAGTGAAAACAGTTCTTACATAATTGAATTCACTGCCTATGATGTTTCTTAATCCTACGTGCAAATCAAATTTCAGAATGGGCGCTTTGGTGCCTATGCTAATGCGCGAAAAAGTAGATTGAAGGTATTGTTCCTTCCAAGCAAAACGCGTAGTTAAGCGCAGCTCCGAAGTTGTAATACTGGGAATTTCGCTGAGTGCGGCACCTTGATGCCGATAAAAATGAAAATCACCTAGAGGAACAATTCGCTTGTTCAATACACCAATGTTGGTTGTGAATCCCTGAAACCAATCATACTCATAATTTGC
>JBKBKN010000029.1:0-33747 GCA_046294625.1 Flavobacteriales bacterium | reverse complement strand
TGCTTTCCTGCGCTAAATTCTTTCTTGCTCTTTCTAAATCATCGTCAGGAACTTCAATGCGCAGAAACGCTTCCTTAAACTGCTCGCGAGTTGGCCATGGAAAAATTACTGTTTCCTTGAGTAAAAAAGTATCTTTCTGCATCATCTGAATAAGGGAGTACCTGTTCTCGTTTAGGTCATCAGGTATAACAAAGGTCGATCTTTGATAACCTACTGCTGCAAATTCTATCGTATCTTTTGCAAGTGCCACAAATGAAAAGAAACCGTAAAAATCACTCATCGTGCCATGAAAAGAATTGCGTACCATAATGCTGGTATATGGAACCGGCTGCAAACTATCTCCACTAACAACCACACCGGAAAACTGAATGATCTTCCTGTCCTGTGCTTGTGTGATAGTGCTACAGAAAAAAGCCAGAAACAATATAATTGCTAAGCGTATTCTCATCAGCGGTAAAAATAAAAAACAACCTTTAGAACCATGCTATAACGTTGAAGAGTTTTAAACATTTTTGCAGGGTGAAAAAAAACATTACACTAGCATTTCAAAAATTCAAAGTCTTAAGATACCTGCTATTCTTATTCTTTTTCCTATTCATCGCATATTTCCTTCGCCACCCACTTATGTTAATGGCCGGCAATTATCTGATAGCAAGCCAGTTGCCCGAAAAGGCTGATGCGGTTTATGTACTAAGTGGCGGTCCCGACACCAGAGGTAAAGAAGGAGCAAAACTGTATTTTACAGGTTTTTCAAATAAAATATACTGCACCGGTGAGAATAAGCACGAGTTTCTTCAGTTATTCGATATTGACTTAAACGAGGCGGAGATGACAGCTCGTGCACTAAAACTTGAAGGAGTTCCGGATTCTGTAATTTTTACATTGCCAATAGGAACAAGCACGCACGAAGAAGCTGCTCTAATTGCACATCATTCCAAACAAAAAGGATTTAAGAAAATAATCGTAGTGTCGGATAAATTTCATACGCGCAGAATGCGCTATGTGCTCCAATCTCATTTCCGAAAAAGCGATGTTGAGTGTTTGATTGTTGGAGCACCTTCTCTCGTTTATAATGAAAACAGATGGTGGGCCAAAGAGAATGGGCTTATCATGGTCAACAATGAGTATTTGAAACTGCTTTACTATTGGATCAAGTATTAATTTTTCTACAACAGAGACATATTAACAGCAATGATTGCAAGATTCAATTAATTCCTTGTCAACTTCTCAATTAAGGCTTCATGCTGCGGATATAGCTCCAAGAAATAGGCTCTCTCAGCCAATTCAAAATCCTGAAAATCGAAGCCGGGTGAAACTGTGCAACCGCACAACACATAATCTGCGCCGAGCTCAGGAAAAGAAGCAAACCAACATCCTGCCTTAACCAATTGCTGTGGATAATAGCCTTTTTCCACATCTTTACCCAGCTTGAGAACATCAAGCTCCCCGGCAGCATTTATTACTACAATGATCAAATTGCCACCATCATAATGATGCCATAATTCATCGCTTTTGATACGATGAAATGCAGAAAAACTACCATCAGGTATCAGAAAATATATTGCAGTGGAAAGATTTCGTAAGCCCTGAATTTTTAAATCAGGAAACTCTTGTTTGACATCCGATCGATAGGTTTCGGCATACCAGCCTCCTTCGGGATGTGGTTGAAGTTGAAGTTGATCGATGTAGTATTGACTTTTCTGCATGCAGCAAAGAAAACAAGATTCTTAATCTGTTGAGAAGCAGCTGATTTTTTCACCTTAAAATTACTTCGCTTTACACTAATAAAACATTTAATTTGCAAGGGATTCAAAAAATTCTTGCTATGAAATTTATTGTCGTTGGACTTGGCTATTTTGGTTCGTCACTTGCCACAGAACTCACATCACTTGGTCACGAAGTGATAGGGCTTGATAACAAAATGAGTCATGTGGAAATGTACAAGAATCAGATTTCGCATACCATCTGTATGGACTGTACCGATCAACTGTCAGTGGGCTCACTCCCGCTAAAAGATACGGATGTGGTGATTGTGGGTATTGGTGAAGACTTCGGTGCATCGGTAATGGCTACAGCTACTTTCAAACAAATGAAAGCCAAAAGACTCATTGCCAGAGCGATTTCACCACTGCACCAAAATGTGCTAGAGGCCATTGGTGTGGACGAAATCGTAAGACCAGAACAGGATTCTGCCGAACGCCTGGCTCATACCTTAGAAATGAAGGGAGTGATCAATGCTGTTGGTATTTCTGAAGAATACAGCCTGATCGAAGTGAATGTTCCTAAAAGATACATCGGCTATAAAATCAGTGATGCAGACATCCGCAATCGCTACAACCTCAACGTGATTACGCTCAAGAGAGAAGTAGAGAAAAGCAATTTGCTGAATCTCAAAGTAAAGAAAAAGCAGGTATTGGGTGTGTTGAATCCGGATGAACAACTACGGGAACATGATGTCCTTGTGGTTTTTGGGAAAGAATCAGACTTCAAGAAATTCCTTGATTAATCAGCATTTGCTTTTTCAAACTGCTGTTTGATATCTCTCAAAAATGGGCTTACTTTGCATCATTCAAAAAGCTAAGGCTTAACCTTCTCCATGAGCGATCAAATCAAACACGAATGCGGCATTGTGTTGCTGCGACTCCTTAAACCACTTGACTACTACAAAGACAAATACGGGAGCATACTTTACGGAGTTAATAAATTAAACTTACTTCTTGAAAAACAGCACAACCGCGGACAAGATGGCGCCGGCGTAGCCTGTATCAAATTCAATGTTCCGGCAGGCAACCGATACATCGGAAGAATTCGGTCTAATGCTGCACAGCCTTTGAAGGATATTTTCAAGAAAGTGAACGAAGGATTTGCAGAAGCACATGAACGAGCTCCAGGTAGGTTTAATGATCCTGATTACTTAAAAACTGAAGTTCCTATTTTCGGCGAATTGCTGATGGGGCATCTTCGCTACGGCACTTTTGGGAAAAACAATATTGAAAATTGTCATCCCTTTCTTCGTCAAAACAACTGGATGTCGCGCAATCTGGTGGTTGCCGGCAATTTTAATCTGACCAATGTAGAAGAGCAGTTTGAGCAATTGCTTGAATTGGGTCAACACCCGATCGAATTCGCCGACACCGTAACGGTGCTAGAAAAAATTGGGCATTTCATCGATGTTGAAAATCAAAGACTTTTTCAGGAGTACAAAAAATTGGGCTATCCCAATGCAGAGATCTCCAATCGAATAGCTAAAAATATTGACTTGGCAGAAGTGCTCAGACAGGCATCAAAAAGATTTGACGGTGGCTATGTCATCACAGGTATGCTGGGGCATGGAGATGCATTTGCTCTGCGCGACCCTAATGGTATCAGACCTGCTTATTACATTGCCAATGATGAAGTGATAGCTGTAACTTCCGAAAGACCAGTACTGCAAACCGTTTTTAACGTGCCATTTGAAAGTGTGAAAGAACTCGACCCGGGCAATGCGCTGATTATCAAAAGAAATGGAGATTTTTCGGAGCAAATCATTCGTGAACCTTTAGAAAAAAAGAGCTGCTCATTTGAGCGCATCTATTTTTCGCGTGGTAGCGATGCCAATATATATAGAGAGCGAAAAGAGCTTGGAAGATTACTTACACAAAAAGTGCTTGATGCAGTAGATCAGGACTTGGAAAATACAGTTTTCTCCTTCATACCCAATACTGCTGAAACTGCATTTCTTGGCCTACTTAAGGGTATTGAAGAGCATCTGGATGAACAAAAGCTTCAAGCCATTTTAAATGCTTCAAATTCACTGGATAAAGAGAAACTTAAACAAATTCTCAATCAGAAAGCACGAGTAGAGAAGATTGCTATCAAGGATGTGAAGCTCCGTACTTTTATCACCGAAGATGTGCAGCGTGATGAAATGGTGGCACACGTTTATGATATCACTTATGGTACTGTGGTTCCGGAGAAAGACACGTTAGTTGTGATTGATGATTCGATCGTGAGAGGCACCACGCTTAAACAAAGCATTCTTAAGATGCTTGACAGGCTCAATCCCAAGAAGATTATTATCGTTTCTTCTGCGCCGCAAATCCGTTTTCCGGACTGCTATGGCATTGATATGGCTAAGCTAGGCGATTTCATAGCCTTTCAGGCAGCTATTTCGCTTCACGAAAAAAACAAAACCGAATTTATCATCGATCAAGTTTTTGAGAAATGTCTCGCTCAGGAACATTACAAAAAAGAAAATGTGGTAAACTATGTGAAAGAAATATATGAACCTTTCACAGACAATGAAATCTCTGATGAAATCGCCCAACTGGTTAAACCACATGATGTAAAAGCAGAAGTAAAAGTGATTTACCAAACATTGGATAACCTTCATCAGGCTTCTCCAAACCATAAGGGAGACTGGTATTTTTCGGGTAATTATCCCACACCGGGAGGAAACAAGGTGGTGAATAAAGCTTTTATCAATTATTACAAAAAGGTAAACGAGCGCGCTTATTAAGCTGGTTTATTAGATCTTCTCCAAATGTTCTGATTCAACCCAGCCTTGGTTTCCATCCGGAATCTTGATTTTAACCCAATTGCCAATCTGATCGACAATCAGCACTTTGGTGCCTGCATGAATAAAAAACAAGTCAGTCCCCATCTCACTTGGTGAGCTTTTCACCGGACTGCGTGCTATGAATACAATAGCATTTTTCTCTACTTCACTTTTTCTGTGTTTTTCTGAACCAAAATAGAAAAATAGTGTAGCCAGCACGAAAAGTGCAACTCCGCCATAAAAACCATTCTTTCGCAAGCGCATGGTATTTGAAAAAATATAAAGGGCAAACATTGCAGTGGCAACTAAAAGTGTGATTAGAAAAAGAATGGACCACTGATTGGCATTGAACAAATTCACAATAGATTTAAACCATGTCTGATAAAAAAGCTCAGGAAGTGGCTCAATCTTATCAGTGATGCGCATATTAGCTACATTGAGATTGTAGATGGCATCTTCATAAGAAGGGTCAAGTTTTATTGCTCTTTCGTAGAACAAAATAGCACTGGGATAATCGGTTAATTTAAAATAAGCGTTACCCAAATTAAAAAAAAGCTCAGGCGAACTAAGCGAATAAGCTTGATTTATTTCCATCCATTGAGCTGCTGCCTGTTGGTAATCGCCATTGGTGTATGATTTTACACCTTGTTCGAAAAGCTGCTCTGCCGGGCCTTTACTTCCCGCTATGAGCATAGCAGGCAAAAGACATAGTATGATTAAATACTTTCTCATTTCTTCACACTTTGGTTCAATATCTGAATTAGTTTGAGCGACTGTTCATACACTGCTTGCATATCCATAGTTTGCGATGGGGCAAATCGAGCAAGTTCACATTGATCTAATACTTTAATTACATCGGCAATGGTTTGTTGATTTATTCCTTTCCCACTCAACTTTTGCTGAATGGTATCTCGTGATAACTCGCCCGGTGATATCAAAAATTTATCTCCGATAAATCCAAAAAGAGCTTTACTAGTTTCTTGGAAAAACTGCTCTTTATTATTGGATTTCATTGCTTGCATAGCATACTTGAGCCTGGTTTGCGCTAGAGTTCCCGCTTTGCGAATTTTCATACCGCTCACATCCGCATTTTCTTTGTCTTTGTAGCGTTTGAAGGCAAACATTAGTAATATCAAAATCGGTGGAATAATTGCAAGCGTATAGAAGAGACTTGACCCAAAGAAACTTCCTGGTTTCTTTACAATCAAGCTTCCTGGTTTTGATGAGATGAAACGGATATCCGTGCCTAATATTTTCACTTCGGATTTACTGCCCTGTCGGCCCGATGAATAAACCGGATCGTCTTTACCTCGCTCTACGTCTATGGATATAGCATCGCTTGTGGTACTTACATAGCTTCGCTTAATGGGATCGAAATAATCGAATACGATAGGTCCAAGACTGTATTTTCCTCCTGCCTTGGGGATGATGAGATATTCAAAGGTTCTAGAACCACCGATACCGGCAGCGGTGATGCTAACCTTATCCGTTATTTGCGGATCATACACTTCCCACTCTACGGGAAAGTCAATATTTATTTTATCGATGAGTTTAATGCTACCCTTGCCGTTAATCGTTACTTTCAAATTCACAGCATCATTGGTTTTCACACTTGACTTATCCATTTCAGCTTTTATGCTGAAATCGCCCGTAGCACCTGAAAAATTGGCCGGCTTACCTTGGTTGGGAAATGAGTTTACCTTGATTTTGAGTGGTCTGCTCTTGGTTTTAAAATTCACATCACGATAGCCTCCACCAAAAAACTGCTCAAAAATCGATTGAGGGGCAGTTCTTTCTCTAACAATAAATTCAGCTTCAAGCGCCGGAATGTCTAACACACCACTTCTTTGAGGAAGCAAAATGGTTTGCTTCAACTCAGCTGCATAAAACATTTCACCATTGTAAACTTCTTGTTGAAGCGTAGTGTTTTTGGAAGATTCAATTTCATAAGAATAAAATCCGTTGAAACTCGGGAATTTGAAATCGCTGATGTTGATACTGCCAAACTTAGAATATAGCTTATAGGTAACAACAATCTGTTCATTCTGATAAACTTCGGACTTACTTACCGATGCTTTGATAAAAAGCTTGTCATCACTCACTCCTGATGCTGGTTGCTGCTGCCGCTGAGGTGCAGTTTGACCGCCACTTTGTTGCTGACCCGGATTAGTTTGAGCCGATGCTGCAACTACTTCGATGTCGATCGTGTTCGATTTTATTTTGCCATTGGCTAAGGTAACAGTAGCCGGACTAATGGTAAACTTCCCCTCTTTTCTTGCTGCAAGCCTATAGAAGAAGGTAAACGATTGCGTCATTTGTCCATTTACAATCTGTACACTGGAAGATTGATTGGGACCGCCATAGTTGACAAAATCAGTTAAATCCGGACCATCGAATCGCTGAGCGCTCACATTAACCGTATAGGACAATTGAAACACTTCGCCAATCGAAACCTTGGATTTAGATACGGATCCGAAAAACTTGATTTCCTGAGCGGTTGTATGAACGATTCCTGCAATCCAAAAGAATAACAGTATCAACCATCTGTATGTGTGTATCCTACCTTTCATTACCAGTCTTTTTCAACTTTTACTGCACCTGCTTTGCGTTGCTTTGCCTTTTCTTTATGTAAATCTTTTTCTTCTTGATTGAGCGCGTCGAGCATCCGTTCAGCATCCTCTCTGCTTAATTTGTCTTTCTGCTGTTCTTGCTGTTGCTGCTGCTGTTGCTCCTTTTCCTCTTCCTTTTCCTTTTCCTGATTCTTATCTTGTTTCTGCTCCTTATCTTGCTTTTGTTCCTGCTTTTGCTGCTTTTGTTGCTGCTGTTTCAGCTTTTCCATGGCATAAGCAAGGTTGTAACGCGTATCTTCATCTTCTGCATTAAGCTTCAAAGCCTTTTTATAAGCGTCTACGCTTCGCTGGTATTCATTGCTCTTCAACAAACTATTTCCAAGGTTATGATAAATCTTCGCTTTGTTTTCCTTCGATGAAATATTACCTGCAAGGGTATCAAGAATAGCAGAAGCTTCATCATACTTACCCATCTTATATAAGGCATTGGCCAGGTTAAATTGACCTGCCACATTGTCGGACTTTCGTTCAAGCGACTTTCGGTATTTGATTTCTGCTTCATCGAACTTTTCTTCGCGATACAGCTTATTACCTTCTCTGATATGCTTGCTGGCTGATTGCCCCAATAGATCTGAAGCAAAAAGTATTGCTATAAATAGCGGCATGAAGCTCAGCAGCGAAAATTGGATATGTTTTAACAGCTCCTTCATGACATCAACGGTTTGAAAATAATTTGATTCTGTTTACCAATTTATTTTTCTTTTCGTGCAGAAAAGATTCTGCAATAAGCAATAGCAATGCCAATGCCACAAAGATGTAGTAACGATCTTCATAATCGGTAATCATACGTGAAGTGAATTCAACCTGCTCCAAATTATTGATTTCCGTGAATAAATAGTCAAGACCTACATCTGCATTGCTGGCTTGAATAAATTTTCCGCCTCCCAAACGAGCTAATTCAGCAAGCATATCAGGATTCAGTTTGGTAATGATGGTGTTTTCGTTACGATCCTTCTTGTAGCCGGCCCGTTGATTGTTGTTGAAAATGGGAATCGGCGCACCCTGAAGCGTACCCATGCCTAAGGTAAATACAACTATACCATCATCCACAGCTGCTTTCACTGCCGATACTGCATCATCTTCATGATTCTCTCCATCTGTAATAAGGATAATCGCCCGGTTTTTCTTTGCTTTTAAAGGAAAATGTTTGGTTGCTCTTCGTAATGCATCTCCAATAGCTGTTCCCTGTGTGTTGACACTTTTGGTGCTAATGGATTCTAGGTAAAGTTTCGCAGCAGCGTAATCGTTGGTGATCGGCAATTGCAAAAAAGACTCACCCGCAAACACTACTATGCCTATGCGGTCTCCTTTCAACTTACTCAGGAGCTTGGAGATAGCTTGCTTTGCTCTCTCCAGTCGATTCGGCTTAATATCTTCTGCCATCATGCTATTGGAAACATCCAGCACAATCATTAGATCAACTCCTTTACGTTTGGCTTCTTCAATTTTTGACCCTATTTGCGGATTGGCTAGTGCCACGATCAGCGAAGCCAAAGCCAGACTCATGAGTGTAAACTTTAGCACAATTTTAGTATTACTCCTATTGGGCATGAGCAATTCTACAAGTGCCGGATCTCCAAATCGCTTAATAGCTTTACGCTTCCATGCCATGCGTGATATAAATAGCAGCAAGAACAATGGTATCAGCACCAGTGCATACAGCATTTCTATGTTCTCAAATCTAAACATCCTCTATGGTATTGAGCGCATTATTGTGTTTCTTAACAGCCATTCAAAAATGAAAATGATCCCCGCCAACAGCAAAAACGGAAAAAACTCTTCTTTCTTTGAGCGATATTCCGTTACATCAATTTTTGTTTTTTCCATCTCATCAATCTCCGCATATACTTCACGAAGACGTTCTTTGTTCGTTACTCTGAAATACTTGCCATCAGTCATTTGTGAAATTTTCTGACATAGATCCTCATCGATTTTCACATCTACATAATCATAGATATACTCCCCATTGGGTTGTTTTCCAACGGGAGAATAAGCCTTGCCCTTTACTCCGGCTCCAATCGTATAAACCCTCACACCGAAAGTTTTAGCAATCTCTGCTGCCGTAAGAGGTGAGATAGACCCGGAATTATTCACTCCATCAGTAAGTAGAATGACTACCTTGCTCTTTGCGGTGCTTTCTCGCAAGCGATTTACAGAAGTTGCCAGACCGGAACCTATCGCAGTGCCATCGTCGAGCATATTAGGTTGAATTAATGACAATTGGTTGATCAACACATCATGATTAATCGTTAGCGGAACCGAAGTGAAAGCGTCTCTGGCAAAAACAACTAAACCAATGCGGTCGTTGGGGCGGTTACGCACAAACTCTATCGCAACTTCTTTGCTTGCTTCCAATCGATTAGGCGTGAAATCCTTAGCTAGCATACTGCTCGAAATATCAATCGAGAGCATGATGTCTATTCCTTCTGTGGTAATATCTTTCCAATTGAGCGATGTTTGCGGTCTAGCTACCACCAGCACAAGTAATGCAATGGTCAAGCACCTTAAAATAAATGGAACATGAATAAGCTTCACCAATATGGATCGCCCGGAACGTTCAAAGCCCATAAAAGATGAAATAATCAGTTCAGATTTATTATTTTTTCCTTTCCAGACATACCAAGCGATGAGCACAGGAAGTATCAGCCACAACCACAACAATGATGGATATAAAAACGTAATGTCCTTCCAACGATCAAGAGAAAAAGAGTTCAAATCAACCATGCGCTCCTCCTTCTTCTTTTGCGGGCGATTTCTTCTTTTGTTTTTCTTGTTCCAGCAAATCTGCCACCTTAAATGCGCGTTCAATTAATTCAAGATGTTCCTGATCTAAGGGCTTATGCTTTGCAAATTTCACTAGGTCGGCTTTCTTAAAAATCAATCTCAAATCGTCGAAACTTGTGTCGAATATAGGATTTGATTTTAACATCCCTAATATTTCATCTGAGGTGAGTTCCAAGGCTCTTATCTTCCATTCATCTTCGATATACACGCGAAGGGCGTCAGCAACTTCAGAATAGTACTTCTTAAGATAACCTTGTTTCCATGGCTCTTCCTGCTTGATTCTCTTAAGTGAAGTAATCAGGATATCATATGGCGGAATAGCGGGAATAGTGGTAATAGTTGGTGCTACTTTCTCTTTTCGTTTCAGATACCACCAAATGCCCAAAGCAATCAACAGCAGTGCAAGCGCAGCAAGCCCAATCCATGGCAACCATTCATCAATGTCAAATGGTGCCGCCATAATATCTTTTATTTCCTTGATTTGTTCGGTTGTATCAACCTGAACAGTGCTAATTTCGATCAACAATTCATCTGTAAAAACAGATTTTAACTGCTCACTTCCTGCCACACTTAATTGAAAGGGAAGCTTCGGAAACTTTTGCATTCCCGGTGTGAAGCATGTTACAATGAGCTTTTGCTGTAGCCGATCTGAAGCCCCATTCTGACCAATTAAGGTGTCGATTTTGCCTCGATCGATAATCTCAAAACTGCCTAGGGTATCTTGACTTAAGTCGGTCCAAACAATGCTTTCTCCATCATTAATTGGAGTGGTAATTTCAATTTGAAGATGCTGACCAATGAGCGCTTTATATTTATCTGCTTTAATGGAAAAATTTTGAGCAAAAGAAAAGTGCCCTGAACCTATCAGTAGAATATGAAAAAGTAAGATATGGAACACCTTGTTTCTCATCTTCCCCTCCGTTTAAATAGATTGATCAATGGATTCACATACGACCTATTGGTCGAAATCTCAGCAAAATCAACTCCGGCTTTGCGGAGCAATACTTTGGTGTAGTGGTCCGATTCTTTGTGGTTGAGCTTATAGTCTTTACGAATGTTTCGATCCGAAGTGTCTACCCACATTGTTTTTCCGGTTTCTGCATCCATAAATTTTACCAAGCCTACATCAGGGAGTTCCTGCTCTCTGGGATCTGAAATTTTCAATGCAACCAAATCATGCTTCTGCGCAGTAATCTTTAGACTGTCTTCATAGCCCCGATCAAAAAAATCGCTTAACAAAAATACTGTACTTCTTTTTTTCGTCACATTCATTAAATATCTAAGTGCTTCACCTATATCAGTTTGGTTGTTGCTTGGTTGAAAATCGATTAACTCTCTGATAATTCGCAACACGTGTTTCCTTCCTTTTTTCGGTGGAATAAACTTTTCAATTCCGTTTGTAAAAATGATAACACCTACCTTATCATTATTTTGAAGCGCAGAAAATGCTATCACAGCGCATAGCTCTGTAATCAATTCAAGTTTAAACTGCCCTTGAGTACCGAAGCTTCCGCTGCCACTCATATCTACCAAAAGCATGATGGTGAGTTCCCTTTCTTCTTCAAAGACTTTCACATAAGGATGGTTAAATCGGGCTGTTACATTCCAGTCGATGTTTCGAATATCGTCACCCGGTTGATATTCCCGCACTTCACTGAAGGACATACCTCTCCCTTTGAATGCACTGTGATACTCTCCTGAAAATAATTGCGAAGAGAGTCCACGGCTTTTTATTTCAATCTTTCTGACCCGTTTTAATAGTTCCTTGGTTTCCAAAACCTGAAATGTGACTTAGTTTGGCAAATAATTATGGTACTTCTACCGAGTTGAGAATTTCACTTACAATGTTTTCTGAAGTAATATTTTCTGCTTCAGCTTCGTAAGTCAATCCGATTCTGTGACGTAAAACATCCATACATACCGCCCTTACATCTTCCGGTATTACATATCCCCTGCGTTTAATAAAAGCATAAGCCTTTGCTGCCAAAGCCAGATTGATGCTGGCACGTGGCGATGCGCCAAAGCTGATTAAAGGCTGAAGTTTAATCAGTCCATGATTCTGTGGGAAACGTGTAGCGAAAACAATGTCTACGATATACTTTTCAATCTTCTCATCCATGTAAACATCGCGAACCACTTCTCTCGCTTTCAAAATCTGTTCTTGGCTCACTACTTGACTTGCTCCTGGGAACTGCTTGGCAATGTTCTGTCGAATGATTTTCGCTTCTTCTTCTTTTGATGGGTAGCCAAGCACTACTTTGAGCATGAAACGATCGACCTGTGCTTCTGGCAGCGGATAGGTCCCCTCCTGCTCCACAGGATTCATGGTAGCTAGTACCAAAAAAGGTTCCGGCAATTTAAAGGTGGTTTCGCCTATCGTAACCTGCCGCTCTTGCATGGCCTCCAGCAGGGCACTTTGTACTTTTGCCGGTGCACGGTTGATTTCATCAGCAAGGATAAAATTAGCAAATACCGGACCATGCTTAACATAGAATTCTTCTTTCTTCTGATTGTAAATCATAGTGCCAATAAGGTCGGCAGGCAATAAATCAGGTGTAAATTGAATTCTGCTGAATTTTGCATTGATCGATTGAGCAAGAGTTTTAATTGCAAGCGTTTTGGCTAAACCAGGAACACCTTCAAGCAGTATGTGGCCATTCGATAGCAAACCAATCAGCAGACGGTCAACCATGTATTTCTGTCCAACAATAACCTTCTCAATTTCCAGATTTAGTAGTTCTACAAAAGCGCTTTCTTTTTCTATTCGTGCATTTAATTCCTGAATATCAGTCATGTTAGGTTTATTTTTAGGTAGCGCAAATTAACAGACTCAGCAATCAACTAACAAAAGCAATCACCTAAAAAATGTTAACCATCAAGTGCTGACAAATAAACCTGTAAACACCTGAAAATACAATGCCTAAACAAAATCTATACAAGATTATTAACACTATTTATATCCGAAATTAACATTTGATCATGATTTTGCGGCAACAGTCTTTCTGTGAATAACTCTTTTCATAACTTGAAATCGCCTGAAGTCAAGCTCATTAGCACATTACGATACATTTGCAAGAAACATAATTCGCTATGAAAAAATTATACACCTTTTCGTTCATGCTTTTAGGCATGGCTCAAGTGACTAAGGCACAAGTAACCTTTGGTGCTGCTAACTATCCCAATGTGGGTTCTTCTGTTATGTATAACGTAGACACTTTAGGAACAAATTTTTCTATTCAAGGTGGAACCAATCAGACATGGGATTTTTCACAACTTGCCATACACGGTATTGCCGGACTAGAATACGTTAGCCCTGCATCTACTCCATTTGCAGCCAATTTTCCAACGGCAAATATTGCAATAAAATCAGGCGAAAACTACACTTTCAACCGAGTTGATAATGATGGGGTATTCGAAGTAGGTCAGGCAGCAGGCGAACCATTCAACTTGTTAGCAAGATTTAGTAACGAAGCCAGAACTTATCGCTTCCCGCTTGCTTACACTAACAGTTATGACAGTAATTTCAGCTATTCTATTACCTTTAATCCGGAACAGCCTGGAATTGATTCTGTGAGAATTTCTTCAGGTGTTACTTACAACTTTATTGTAGACTCTTGGGGTTCTGTTACCATTCCTTCAGGAACTTATCCTTGTATCAGAAAAATTCAAACAATCACATCCAGTGATACTTTGCTGTTTCTCACTGCTGTTACAGGTTGGCAAGTATTAGATATCAGCACTAACAACAGCAATATTTTATATTACCTAAATCCTAGCGTTGGTGCACCGGTGCTCATTGCTCAAACAAATGTAGATGAAGAAGGTAACCAAACAGGCTTCACCGTTCAGCATTATGCAAGCGGCACTGTTGGCATAGAAAAGCCTGTAGCTGAGCAAATGATTCAAACCTTCCCTAACCCGGCCACTGATGTGGTAAACATCAAAACCGAAGAACGTAGACCATTGCAAATCATGATTTTTGACAGCGCAGGTCGTTTAGTTGATACACAACATACCAGCACAAGCAACCATGTATTGAATACATCATCACTTGCAACAGGCTTTTACACATTACGCATTCAAGACAACAAAGGTCAAGTGATTGGAACTTCTAAAATTTCGATCGCCAAATAATTGACTTTAAAAAATATGATTAGAAAAGCCTCGCATTTTCGAGGCTTTTTTATTGGGATGACATGGAGTGGTAAGCGACAGAAATTTGATAAACAGAATTCAACAAATTAGGATGAGTTCAACACGTTTTTTAGAAAAGCTAACTTTACACCATGCAATTCGTATTACGAAATACAGTAAGGCTATGAAAAAAATCATGTTGAAGCAATTGAGAGAATGGACACTAGCCCTGTTCATCGCGGTGCTCATAGCAGGCATGATTCGTATTTTCATCTTGCAGGGATTTTTTATCCCTTCTCAATCAATGGAACCGACCTTACAGGCTGGAGATTTTATTTTCATCAGCAAATATCATTATGGTGCACGCATTCCAATGACTCCCATTGCAATGCCTTTCATGCATCAAACCCTGCCCTTCAGCAAGAGTAGAAAAGCCTATTGGGATGGCATCACACTCCCCTACTTTCGCTTACCAGGCTTCACAGAAATAAAACGAAACGATGTATTAGTGTTTAATTACCCCATGGAAAATGAACGTCCTGTCGATAAAAGAAGTTATTACGTGAAGCGATGTGTGGGACTGCCCGGCGAATTAATCGAAGTGGTGGCAAAAAGAATCAGGATCAATGACTCACTGATGCATGAAAAAGCTCAAATCCAGATTAACCGAAAACTACGCTCGTCAAAAGAGCTTGACCCAGCCTGGATGGACTCCTTAGGGATAACTGAAGGTGGTAAGCTCTCCAACTTAAATGATTATCTCTTTCCGCTCACCGACACACTTACGGAACAACTTAGAAAAACCAATTACATATTTGATGTACAACCACTCATTTCCAAGAAAGGCGATTTTCATGCCCACGTGTTCCCCAATGAAGAAATACTTCCTTATAATGCTGACTTCTTTGGCCCGGTACTTATCCCTTTCAAAGGAATGAAGGTGAAGCTAAATGATACCACCGTAGCGCTTTATCGCAGAATAATTGAAACCTATGAAAAGCATGATCTAAAATGGGCAGGAAAGCAGGCATCAATAGATGGAAATCTTACGGATGAATACACTTTTGAGATGGACTACTATTTCGTTTTGGGCGACAATCGCGATCAATCGGCCGATTCTAGATTTTGGGGCTTCGTTCCGGAAAATCACATTGTAGGCAAAGCATTGTTTGTTGGATTCAGCTACAACAAATTCTCGCCAAATGGTTTAAAAATAAGGTGGAACAGAATTTTTAGCCGAATAGAATGACGGAATCGAATATTCTTCTGAGCACTTCCTACCTGCCACCAGTCTTTTACATGATGTGCATTGCAAATTCCCCAAATGTAATCATTGAAGCGCATGAACATTATCAGAAGCAAAGTTTTAGAAATCGGGCTGTTATTTACGATACGCAAGGGCCACAGAATTTAAACATTCCTGTAAAGCATGCGCCCGACCAAACGCCCATTTCAGCAATTTGTATCGACTACAAACATGCTTGGCAAAAACAACACATTGGTGCTTTGCAAACCGCTTATGGGCAGGCGCCATATTTCGAATATTATGCCGATGAATATTTTTATCGAATAAAAAACGCACCGGAATACCTGATGGAATTTAATCAAATGCTACTGGAAGCACTTTGTGCAGATATGGAAATATTATTTAAACCGGCTTTCACCGGTAAGTTTGAACTGAAACCAGAAACGGCAATCGATCTGCGCTTTTCCATTCATCCTAAAAAAGCAATCCCATCGGTGGAGGGTTTAGCATCGACTAGCAAACCTCATCAAGATCGGTATCTAAAAACATCTGCTATAGAACTGCTATTCCTGCATGGTCCTGAAAGTTGGAAATATTTGGAATAACTGCATGATACACCAAATGATACGATAGACCATTTGTCTTAAATTAGAATTTTAAAGCCAACTAAGCACATTTATTTGCAACTAAATCAATCTAAATGTCGTATGGTTTAAGCAATAATGCTTCGAATATTCTAATTTACAAAAGGCAAATGGCAAAGGAGTTACAATTAATTCAGCTCAATTCGCAGGAATATCTGCTCAGTTTATCCCGAGAGATCAGTATTTCCCGTTTTTCTGATGAACTCCGCAAGCTGCTAATGAAAATTAAAAACTTGCGAACCGAAAAAGGTAGACACATCAAGCTTTTTCTGCAACAACAAGGTAAAGAAATTGCAGACTCCGCATATCTTGAATTGCTTCAAAATAAACTTAAGGAGATAAGCGCAGCAGGAGTTGAAGCTTCGGTAAGGCCCGAAAGAGCTTACCATTTAAAAACTCCGGTTAATATTCTAAAAAAAATATTTCAAAAAAAGCAAAAAAACAGCAGTGAAATCTTTACCAACCCGCCAGAGCAGCAAGAAGACCAGGATCAAGATAAGGACCCGAATAATTTTAGCACATCAGATCATAACATCAACTTAAAAGAACTAGATTTTTGGCAAAACAACCGTGTTGATTGCACTTTTCAGCTAATCATAAACAATAAATTCTATCAGGTAATAAACAAATCGAGTTGGAATTACACATCCGACAATGGGGAATACAGTCTGCGACTATATCTGGTAGGTGATCAGATTATGTTGGGGATTAACACAGGTGAAATGAAAAACATTTCGATCGAAAAAGTTGACGCTTGTGTGGAAACATTTTTCAATGACAATCAACTTGAAAAAGCAGTTCAGATCATTGATGCACGAAGGCTAAAAATGATACCGAGATCGGTTCAAAAAGAGTTTGAGAGTCATCAAATTAAATTTAAGTCTAATTGGATTCACAGCTACCATATCGCCACTGGGTTTTCATTGTCAGTAGTTAAAATTTACGCCAAACTAAAGCCTGCACTTTTTCAAAACTTTTCAGCTTGCGAAACTATATCCGAAGCGATTTCAAATGCTGACAAAGGAATAAAGCCAACATGGAATCCGCTCACAAAGGATGATTTGATTCTTCGTGAAAACATAGAAACTGATCCGCATTATCTGCTTAAAAACTTAAGCAAAAATGATCTCATTCGAATTGTTAATGATAAAAATGATGAGCTAACACAATTCAAAAAAATTCAGCGATCCAAAATCATCGATCTGCAAAATATGATTAGTTCGATTATGATGGGTGCAGAAAATGATTCCATCTACAAAGATTTCGGTAAAAATGATCCTTTCAATGGATTGTGCGATGCAATCAAGAGTTTCACACAGTCTATGAAAGACATAAAACTTACCGAAGAAAACTCTAACAAAGAAAATGAAGTAAGCTATAAGCAAGGTGACTTTCTGAACCTTCGATCAGTGCTTGACAATACCGATGATGACATCTATCTGGTGAATAACAAATTTGAACTCATTGATTTCAACACCAATTTTGAAACAAGCTTCTACGCCAAGTATGGCGTATTTCCGGAAAAAGGAAAGAGTATTATCGAACTAATCCCTGAAACATTCGACGATTGCAGGAAGAAACTTGAAGAAAGACTGCCTAAAGTGCAGCAAGGTTTGCAAAGAACATACTACGATCGAAAACATAATGGCGTATATGAAAAAATTGATGAAGTAAAATATTATCCACTCAAGAGAAATGGGATGGTGATTGGAATCTCTGTTCACTCGAGAGATTGTACCGATCAGCATAAATCTCAGGAAATACTCAAACAGAATCAGCAATTACTGGAGTCCATCAACAAAAACATTAAGGAAGGTATTTACAGAAGCACACCCGACAAAGGGATCATCTACGTCAATAAAGCTTTTCTGGATATGTTTGGCTTTGAAAATCAGCAAGAAGCCATCAAAACGCCATCGAGAAATCTTTATGTGGACAGCAAAAGAAGAAGCGAGCTTATTGAATTATTAGATACCTATGGCTCATTTACCAATCAGGAAGTGCTCTTCAGAAAGAAAGATGGTACGTCTTTTCTTTGTCTTCTGAGTTCAATGAAATCAGTAGATGGCGATGGCAATGTATATTATGATGGAGCCATACGCGATATTACAGAAATCAAAGAAATCGAAAAAGAAATCATCCGTTCCAAAGAAATTGCAGAAGCCGCTACAAGGGCTAAATCAGACTTCATGGCCACCATGAGCCACGAAATCCGAACACCCATGAATGGTGTGATTGGCATGACCAGTCTTTTGCTCGAAACCCCACTCAATGAGCAACAAAGAGATTATTTACAAACCATAAAAATCAGTGGTGACCATTTACTAAACATTATCAATGACATACTTGATTTCTCCAAAATTGAGTCAGGACATCTGGAGCTTGAGCTGGCACCTTTTGATTTGAATAATTGTGTGGAAGAAGTGATGAACCTGTTTTCAGGAAGGGCTTATGAAAAAGGTTTAGAAATATTTTTCAAAGCCGATCAGCAGGCGCATTACCACTTAATCGGCGATCTAACGCGAATCAGACAAATACTTTCCAATTTAATCGGCAATGCTATTAAATTCACTGAAAAGGGCGAAATCATTATTAACATTCAGAAAGTCAACGAAGATGAAAATCAAGTCAGGTTGCGTTTTTCCATCAGCGATACCGGAATTGGCATACCGGCCGATAAACAAGATAAACTCTTTAAACCTTTTTCGCAGGTTGATAATTCTACCACTCGAAAATTTGGTGGAACCGGTCTCGGCTTAGCGATTTGCAAACGATTGGTGGAACTAATGGGCGGAGAACTCGAAGTGGTCAGCAAGCAGGGGCAAGGATCAACTTTCTGGTTTGAACTCGACCTCAAACTGACCGAACCGGTTGAAAATAAACTGCTTGAACGATCATCATTAAAGGGTAAAAAAGCCTTGATTGTTGACGACAATCAAACCAATCTAACCATTTTGAAACAACATTTAGAAGGTGTGGAAATGCAGGTAACTGCCATCAAAGACCCAATTAAGGCACTTGAAATGCTTCGTAGCGATAAACGATTCGATATCGGTATCATTGATATGAAAATGCCTGGAATGGATGGAATTATGTTTGGGAGACAGGTAAATGAAATTTATTCTAAAAAACAATTGCCACTGGTGCTTTACTCATCCATAGGCCATATTCTTTCGCGAACCGATCTCAATAAATATTTTGTAGCGCATATATCAAAGCCTATTAAACAAGAGCAGCTGATTATGAAGCTTTGTGAAATACTGGTCGATGAAGGTCAGGAAAAGCAATTGGATGTGAAAAGTATTCAGCAAACCAAAGAATCATTCGCATTAAAATATCCAATGAAAATTCTGGTAGCAGAAGATAACCTGATCAATCAAAAACTAGCCGAGAAAATGCTAGAATCATTCGGCTACAAGGTCGATATCGTTATCAACGGTTTGGAAGCATTAGAAGCTTTGCGAAAAAATGCCTATGACTTGATTATGATGGATGTGCAGATGCCTGAAATGGATGGACTGGAAGCAACAAGAATCATCAGAGAAAGCTTAGAATTCAAGCAACAGCCCTTCATAGTTGCGATGACAGCCAATGCGCTAAGAGGTGACAGAGATATTTGCATCGAAGCAGGCATGAACGATTATATCAGCAAACCCATTCAGATGAATATACTCGAAGAAACCCTGTTGCGCTGTGGCAAACTCATTAATGAAGCCATGCAATCCAAGGATCTTTAGTAGATTTCCAGATGGATTAGGAAATATAATCCTGAAGATACATATAACGTTCGGTTAATTTCCCATCTTTAGCAATAGTGGCCCTTTCAATCATTTTGGTGCGGTCTTCCACGAGCAGAAATCCCATTACATGCCTGAACAACTGATCGCCAAACATCAAAGATGCATCAAAAGGTAACTCACAAGGTAGATTGCTCACAGCCATCACATCAATGGTATTCTTTTGATAAGGCTTAGTAATTGTTTCAGAAAAAGGCATGTATCCAAATACCGGATCTTCGATGGTGGTATCCTTAATAGTTGCAGGTACAGCGCCATCAATGTCGCAACTAATATCCGCAATAACTTTTATTTTAAAATCCTTGCTTCGCATGTCTTCTTTTGAAAAAAATCTTGGGATTCGGTGATTCCAGAAAATGGCATTGACAAATAAGTCGCAAACTTTGGTATAAGGTGCAAACGTACTCACATAATTCTCGGGATACTCATAAAAATCTGCTTTGTCCCATTCCATTCCATCCTTGTGGGCATAATAATCTTCAGATACCAAATGAACATAAATCGGTTCAGTGAATGACTCATTAAGAAATTCGTCAGGCGTCACTTCTCTGATACCTAATTTTCTTAAAACTTCTAAACAGCCATGTGCAACCCTACCGTCGCCCGCAAGCGCTATCTTGATAGCAGGCAAATTGATGTGTTCATACTGTGCGAGCATCTCTGCATAATCAACGCATTGATAAGCGGGCTTTAAATCACACAAGTTAAATTTCTTACCATAAGTAAGAAATCCATTATGCATGCCTACGATGCCGGCAAATCGGCCAAAACCCACTACCCTACTTCCATTTTCATAAGTCAAGCATTCATAATCAATAAGTCTGATGCGCTTTTGAAGAATGGTTCTCAGCAGATTTCGATTATGAGGTTGTTTTTTGATGGTATGAGAGAAAAACAAATAGGTTTTGTTATCAATTAGCATATCTACCGACACTTCTTTTATCCCAAACAAAATATCGCAATGGCTTAGATCTTCAGTAATTGGGATTCCGACATTTTCGTAGTCACTGTCGGGTATGCAACGGTGAGGTGAAGGCTGTACAAAAACCTCAGTTCCTGTGAAATGCTCCATGAGGGCGCTGCACTGTTCAGGCGAGAATGCTACACGTTTATCGTAGGGTTTTTTACCTTCCCTGATAAGGCCTATTTTGATTTTTCTTGTCATAAAGTAATTCCATAAAATTAAAAAAGCGGGGTAAGACCCGCTTCAATAGAATTGAATTTTATATTAAAACAATCCGTTAATCTCAGCATCAATTCTATTGATAATTTCACCGAGATGTTCAGGATTTTCAGAAAATTTATTTTCATCCACATCCACCACCAATAGTCTGCCCGAGTTATAGCTCGAAAGCCACGCTTCGTATCGCTCGTTGAGACGTCGCAGATAATCAATTCGAATCGAATTCTCATACTCTCGACCTCGCTTTTGTATTTGATTAACCAAAGTGGGTACACTCGCCCTAAGGTAAATAAGCAAATCAGGCGCCTTAATAAAGGATGAAATCAGGTTAAACAAAGAAAAATAGTTTTCGAAATCACGAGTGGTCATTAAGCCCATAGCGTGTAGGTTAGGTGCAAATATGAATGCATCTTCATATATGGTACGGTCCTGAATCACTTTTTTGCCACTATTTCTAATTTCCATAACCTGATTAAAGCGGCTATTCAAAAAATAAATCTGCAAATTGAAAGACCAACGTTGCATGTCTTCATAGAAATCATTCAAATAAGGATTGTCGTCGGCATCTTCATAATGTGGCACCCAATTGTAATGCTTCGACAGCAATGATGTAAGTGTGGTCTTTCCCGACCCTATATTTCCGGCTACGGCTACATGCATTATATTTTGATTTTAATCGCCCGAAAATACAATTACACTTTGATTGGGCACAAAAAATCAAAATAAAAAGTTATTCACGATTGGGGGCAGAATGTGAATTTCGGCGAAGAATGGTCAACCTTATTTGCTGAGTATGATTATTTTGCACAATTAATCTATAAAGCGTATGCAACATAAACACCAATTATATTTTGCACTATCAGTGGTATTTGCCCTTTTTACGTTTAACCTTAAAGCAGAAGATACCATCAAAGTAAAAACGCATGACAGGGTTCACTGGCCTTGGTATGGTAGTTATGCGCGCGTTGGTCAGTTTCCGGAATCAGGACAATACCGAAAGATTCTCATGCACTACACGCTAGGCTGTCCTGCGACCGGATGCTCGCAATGGGATTATACCACCATGATCAGAGCCTTGGTAAAACCCAATGAAAATGATTCTTTCTTTGTTGAGCTAGGGCGCATCATCACCCCTTATGCCGGCACTTTTGCCAATATGTGGAGAAACACATGGACCTTTGATGTAACCGATTATGCTCCGATTTTAAAAGGAGATGTAAAAATCGATGCATTCTATGCCGGTTGGCAGGATGGCTTCACCATCACACTTGATTTTGATTTCATTGAAGGAGTGCCACCAAGAGATTCAAAAAGAATTCAAAGTATATACCACAGCGGTGCGGGTGGATTTGAATATGGCATTGCTTCCAATCCTATAGAAAATCACCTTGTTCCGGTAAATATTGGCTATCAGTCGGGCGAAACGCATTCGGCATTCTTTTTTACGCCCACAGGTCACTCTTTTGGTGGAAATGAAAACTGCGCAGAGTTCTGTCCCAAAAACTACTACTTGAAAATTAATGGTCAGCAGCGATTCTCCAATTTAATGTGGCGCGACGAATGTGGGATGAATCCTATCTTCCCGCAGGGCGGCACTTGGCTTTTCGACCGCAGCAACTGGTGTCCAGGCGACCGGGCTAATACATTCCGACATGAACTCACGCCCTTTTTCTCTTCTGGCAATTCAAATGTTGACTTAGACTTCGACCCTTACACCTACAACGGTGGCGCAGGATTTAACCCTAATTACATAGTCGATGCCCACGTGATTTATTATGGTGCCTACAATTTCAATCACGATGTGGCACTGGAATCAATCATCAGACCTAATCGTGAGTCCACCTGGCGAAGATTTAATCCCATGTGCATGAATCCCATGGTGAGAATAAAAAATGAAGGCCGAGAGAACCTCACTTCATGTTTAATTCGCTACGGTATCATCAATGGCCCTCAGGCAGAATTTCAATGGACAGGAAATCTTGCTTATGGAGAAACCGCAGATGTGCAACTTGGTGATATCGATTGGACAGCAATAGCCGAAGGAGGAAGAAATTTTATTTGTACCGTGTCACTGCCAAATGGTCAGAACGATGAACAAGCGGCTAATAATACACGCACAAGTACTTTTAATAATTCACCCTTGCAACAAAACACGCTTGAATTTCGCTTGAGAACTAATAACCGTGGTTTTGAAACGGCCTACACGCTAAGCGACCGAGAAGGAAATGTACTCTACAGTCGTTCTAACCTCGATAACAATACCCTTTATCGCGATACTTTTCAGCTAGCCGATGGCTGTTATGCATTACGTATTACTGATTCGGGAAAAAACGGTTTAAGCTTTTTTGCCAACAACGATGGTTCAGGTAGCGCTTCTTTACATAGAATCACAGGGACAACTGTGTTTAGCTTTGCTACCGATTTTGGCACTGAAATTACTTATGAATTTATGGCCGGTTTGGGATTAAGCACTGAAGATTTGCCCGTTAAACCATCGCTCCGTTTGTTTCCCAATCCCACTGCCGAAAACCTGCAGATAGAATTACCCCAAAACATCAAAGGACAGCTTAGCATCGACATCTTTGACTTGAGCGGTAAAAGGGTAATCAGCAAAAGCTTAAATAACTTTCATGATAGCGTATTGCAGATGAAAACCCATTCGCTACAGCCTGGAATTTATATTGTTAACCTAATGAGTGATGCTTTTTCGGCCACTGCAAGATTTGCCAAAGTAACAAGATAGCCCGAGTTGACGGAGTTCAAGAAGTTGATTATCTGATACTTGCCAACTATAGAAAAAAATAAATTAAGAAAAATGAAAAAATAATTTGAAAAATTTGGAGTTCGCAATCCTATATCTATATTTGCAACCCCAAAATAAGGGAGCTTAGCTCAGCTGGTTCAGAGCATCTGCCTTACAAGCAGAGGGTCACTGGTTCGAATCCAGTAGCTCCCACACAACAATAAAACCTTTGGTCAATAAAGCCAAAGGTTTTTTATTAAAGACTGTTTATTTTTTTTAGGGATAGTCAAAAATCCTATTTACCGTCGCAAATGCTCGCCGGATTATTATCACTCTTCGAATACTTCTACTTCGAGCCCTTCAAGACCAAGAAATATCTCCAATGAGTCGGAACCTTCGAAGTGAAAAACCAAATTATCGTTCAGATGCTGTTTTTCATGTTGCAAAAAAGATGGTGTAATATCTCTTCCCAACGCATCTTTCCATAATGCGGATTTGCTCATATCTTTTCGCTCCATGTAAATAATGCCGGCATGTTGCGACTTAAGTAATTCACTTTTGGCATCAAAATCATAATCCGGCAAAGGTCTGATTCCTTCACTTTCATCGTCGGATGCTAAAATCAATTTTCGTCCACTCTCAAATTGAAATTCGATGTAATCTAAAATCTCCAGCTTTTCTTTCGATGCGTTGTTCACCCAATAATGGTAATATACCGCTTTCAGTTTTTCGTTTACCACTTCCATAATAAGGTAAACTTCTTCTGGCGTGAAAAAATCATTTTCATTTAATTGGTGGTTTTCCATTGCTTAATATTTAACCGTTGAATTGGTGTTGTGAAAAAAGAAAGCATACATATCAGCAGTAGTCTCAATAGCTTTTGACAAGGCTGTCCCAGCACCATGTCCGGCACCGGTTTCGATACGGATCAGCTGTGGATTATTTCCCCGGTCATTTTCTTGCAAAGTGGCAGCAAATTTAAACGAATGTGAAGGCACCACCCGGTCGTCGTGATCAGATGTGAGCACCATCGTCGCCGGATGAGCTACTTGGCGGATGTTGTGCAAAGGAGAATATTTAATTAAAAATTTAAAGTCGTCAGCATTATCGCTAGAGCCATACTCACCTACCCAACCCCAGCCAACGGTGAACTTATGAAACCGCAGCATATCCAATACCCCTACAGCAGGAAAAGCTACTTTGAAGAGTTCAGGGCGTTGAGTCATGGCGGCACCTACCAGCAAGCCACCATTTGACCGACCATAAATCCCTAGTTTTCCTGTATTGGTATATCCTTGTTCAATGAGCCATTCTGCAGCAGAGATAAAATCATCGAATACATTTTGCTTTTTGTTTTTCATGCCTGCTTTATGCCATTCTTCACCATATTCGCCTCCTCCACGCAGATTGACGATAGCATAAATACCGTCATTTTCTGCTATTACCTTGGTAAAGGCATCATAAGAAGGTGTAAGACTGATATTAAACCCACCATAACCATACAGCATTACAGGTCTTTGTCCATCTTTTTTGAGCCCTTTGCGATAAATCAAAAACATCGGTATGCGCGTTCCATCTTTACTATTGAAAAAAACTTGTTCAGAAACCAATTCCACTTCCGATTTCTTTGCTTCGGTCTTGAAGTGTGGAGTCATTTTTCCGGAACTGATTTCATACTCATACACCATGGGAGGGGCAGTATGCGAATTGAGCATAAAAAACAGCACTTTACTTTCTTTTTCACCGGCAAATCCACTCACCGATCCAATGGCCGGTAGTGGTATGTCCTTTATTTTCTTCCCGTCGCGGTTATATTCTGACATATAGTGCGCCACATCTCTCATGTGCTTGACAAACAATCGCCCACCGGCTGGATTAACCGACTCGAGCAGGAATTTTTCTTCGGGAATTATGGTGGTCCAACGATCGCGTGCCGGATTTAGCGGATCCACCATCACCAAACGATAATTGGGGGCTCCAATATCGGTGCGCACCAGAAAACGGTCACCTTCATTATCCACCACACTGCTTCGGTGGTCAAACCCGGTGATGAGGGGTTTAAATTTCAAAGATTCCAAATCTTTCATCGGGGCATACATTATATCAGAACCATCGGTGCCGCGTGAGATGTAAAGCAAGGCGTAGCGTCTGTCTTCGGTTAAAGCAAGGCTATGATAACGCAGGGGGTTTTCTCGATCTTCGTAAATCAACTTGTCTTTGCTTTGGTCATCGCCCAGTGCGTGATAATAAATGGCATGGTTCTCACTTTTGGCTGTGAGTTCTTTTCCTGCTTCCGGCTTGGGATAGCGGGCATAAAAAAATCCATCGCCCCACCAAGCCGCCCCGGTAAATTTTACCCATTCAATTTTGTCGTCCAAGGTACGCCCGTTAGCCACTTCCATGATGCGCATTTCCTGCCAGTCAGAGCCTGATTTTGACAACAGATAATTGAGATATTTTTTATCTTGCGAATAACCAATGATGCTAACCGATACCGTGCCATCGAGCGACAATTGATTGGGGTCAAGCAATACCTCCGTAGAGTTGATTCCCATATGCTCTCTGTAATACACAGCCTGATTTTGCAAGCCATCGTTTTTGGCATATACTAGAAAATCGCCTGCTTTAGATGGTAAAGAATAGCGTGGATAATTAATCAGCTCTTTCAATCGATCGCGAATCTTATCCCGATAGGGAATTCGCTGCATAAAATTTCGTGTGAGCTCGTTTTGTGTAATCACCCAGGCTTTGGTGGCTTCCGAATTATCATCTTCGAGCCAACGATAAGGATCGGCAATTTCGTGACCATGATAGAGGTCAGTTTGGTCAACCTTGTTGGTAAGCGGATAACTAAGGCGCTGTGAAAAAGCTTGCCCGGCAAGCAGTACTACAATTCCCAAAAACAGATGCTTCATACGTGTAATTATCGTTCGGCTAATTTGTAAAAAAAGCCAAAGCAAAATTACATTTCAACGATAATTCGCCTGTGTTGCTTCAACTGTCCATTCAGCGCATAGGATTTTAGTTTTTCAAAATAATAGTCGTAATGGCCTGTTGGATAACATTTGTTACAGCCTTGCATTTCAATTTGTAAATTCGTAATACGGAATTCATCGCCGTTACTTGGAATTCTTAGACGATAATCAGCATTGAAGTCAAAATCTTCAACATGAATCACTTGATTGCCCTGAGAAGTGTTTTGCGGAAAATAATAATTCGCAGAAAAAAGTACCGCAAAATTTTGGTTACGCGGGGCTTTATCCAACCATACAGTATCATAGGGATTCAAATCTAAACCCCGAAGTTGAATAATGTCAAAATTCACACTACTGCAATCTTTTTTATGACAGCAGGCTCCGAGCAGAGCAATAAGCACTAAGCCGCAAATTTTGATAGCATTCTTAATCCATTTTAGCATGCCTAAATGTAAAAAAACAACTAAGCCAAATTACAAAAAGTATAAAAAACTAGTGCTTCACTGCACGAAGCGTTTTTATGTAGTATTCGGTGCTCAGTTGAATCAAATAGACACCCGATGCAAGGTGTGCGGTAGGAATCTGCAAAGTCAAATTACGAACTCCATTAACTTGTTGGGCGTAAATTAGTTGTCCATACATATTCCACATATTAATTTGCAAAGGTTTTTCAACCATTCCATTGACTTCTAATTGAAAGGATTCACGAAAGGGATTGGGAAAAAGTTTTACCGTTGGTGTTTCAAATCCTGCTATACCGACATTGATCACATTCACAGTGGCCAAGAAAGTGTCAACGGCGCAGATGTTGCTCATGATTAGGCTTACATCGAATTCACCTACCGTTGAATAAGTGTGGGTAGGCGTATTTTCAACCGCGGTATTGCCATCGCCAAAATCCCAAAAATAAGTGGTGCCTGGCAATAAGGGTGCCGAAAAAGCATAGGTAAGCCCACTGATTTGTTCAAAATCAAATGTAGCCTGAGGCGGACTAATCACCAATAGATTGTTAAAACTGCTAACGGTGCCATTAGGGCCTGTTACCGCTACCGGACCTGTTTGCGCTCCATCCGGAACAACTGACATTACCAAGCTGTCGTTTAAAACTAAAAATGCATCGGTCGAAGCACCTGTAAATTCGACGAGCACAATATTGGAAAGTAAAGTTCCCGTGATGGTAATGCTATCGCCTAAACAAACTTCATTTGGTACTACACTAAGAATGGTCGAATTTTCGCCATCACAATTGATATACACTCTGCGAAAATTAGCAAACCCCGATCGCAAACCTCCTGAAAATATATTGGATTGCGAAACACTTTCGCACTCAGCATCTTGGAGAAGCGCATGCGCATATCCATCGCCTGCGCTGCCTATGAAGGGTGTAATGAATGATGATGATTGGCATTCGGAGAGTAACAAACGACCAAATGATATTCCTTGATCTTGACCGCCACTGTAAATACTTACTGCATTTATGGAAGTGCAAACCTGATTGAACAGTGTATTGCTCGAAAATCCTTGACCACTACCCCCAATAAAGGGTAAATCAGGATTCTGCACCTGAGTGTGTGCTGTTTGCAAAAAAAGGGCTATGACCGCTCCTGTAATAGTCCAAAGTTTTGTCATTGGTTTTATCATATATTTATCTAACACCTCTTCCGCCTGTTGTTTCTTTTCTTTGTTCGTTCTCTCCGCCTGCAGATGTAATAAATTGTCTGTTTGATGTTCTGCAATATTCGGGAATATTCTTCCAATTACCTCCCCGCACCACCGAACGAATCACAGTTCCCCAGTTGGCAGCATTAGCATAGCCGGAAGAGCTTAAAGCCCCATCACCAAGATTACCTTCAAAAATAGGTGCAGCGCCATTGCCTGAACCTCCGTTATAACCTACATGAAGACATTGCTCATACACATTGCCTGACAATTCCATTACGCCATAATAGGATGCACCCGCTTCTTCGCGATTTGATGATGCTGTTGCAGCAAAGCCTACGCGCAGAGGCCCCATATCTGAACTGGATGCTAGGTGAGCACAAAGTCCGTTGCCGGTGATGGTTGAAATTTCATTTGTATTGCCTGCGTTGCTCAGGCTGCTTGCATCTGTTTGTGTGATATTGGTTGTTCCCCAAGCATATCCGGCCAACACGGGCGAACCATGAGAAGAAGGACCGCGCGAAGCTTTTTCAAATTCAAGTTCAGTCATGGGTCGTAGTGCAGCCCAATCTAAATAAGCCAAGAGATCGTCCCAGCTTAGATAATTGCAGGCTAAAGCAGCGCCATCGCCATAAACTTGGTCATTATTCAAGTCATTGTCAAAAACAGCCGGCTTGAGGGTGGCCAATTCAGCAGGTATTCTGATTCTTATGGAATTCCGGTTTTGATTGGCCGGTGTGGTCATCGCCAATGTACCTTCAGGATCGGTAATGGTTGCCGAAGTTCGGTTGGCTTGCTGTGAATAAGTAATCAAATTTAAAAACTTCACATATTGGCTCTGACTGATTTCATATTTCATGCAATAAAAAGCTGCGTAGCCTTTTGGAAAAAATTCTGAAATAGGTGCATGTTGAGTAGGGGCGCCCATGTTAGGGTGTGCCAAAACATTGGTACCCAAAGCATCTTCTGAAATGATTTCATAAGGAGATGAAGTGTTATTGTTGCCAAATGAGTTTTGAGAATTGGGCGGCGAACCGGTGCTTCCATCTCCAACATAGAACGCCCCTTCAGGAATATAAACCATTTCGATACCAATAATTTCAAAGTTCATGTTAGCCGTAGATAAAAATGGTGTGGCAAAGGCTAAAGTGACCTGCGAAGCACTGATATTTCCACTCCCTTCGCTGCTTCGGCGAATGAATACGCCCATTCCATCTGCAACAGCATCTATTTGTAATATACCCCCGCCAACACTATGATGAGCACTGCTGGTACTCAATAAAGTATGCACCCAAAGTTTATCTTGCGTGTCACAATCCTGGTGCTTGATAAAAACCCATACGGCATCGTGATTGCCGATCGATGCCAAATTCCAGCTATTGTCCCAAGCAATTTCGAAACTAATGGTGGTGGTGGTGGAGCTGATATTGCTTAATTGCAGATTGTTTGCCTGAAGCTGCAATGTGGTCCAAAGTGCCAGCAAAATGCTATGTATGAATGATTTTTGCATAAGCTTCATGAACTATCTGACAAATAATTTGGTGGTTTTTAATGAATTTCCGCTGTGCAATTGAAGCATATACACTCCACTTGCCAATCCGGGATTCAGGATTTTAATTTGGTTTTCGCCTTTTTGCACATGGGCGTGTTTTTGCAACACAAGCCTTCCTGCTGCATCAAACAAGCGAATCTCCGCAAGTGCACGCTCACTACTTCCGAAGATGAGTTGAAAATCGCGATTCACATCCACAAATGCCTGAAACGCTTCGCCGGATGAACCGAAAAACACAGGCACAATTTGCGAATAACTAAAAGACCCGTCAAAATCGGTTTGTTTCAAGCGATAATACGATATTCCTTGTAAAGGCTGATAATCCACATCCTGATACACCAATACAATGTTACTGTTTCCTGCGCCAAGTCGTTGAAGAATGCCATCAAACTGACTTGCATCGGCACTGCGTTCTACAGTGAAATAATGGTTATTGATTTCAGAAGCGGTGATCCATTCCAGATCCACAACATTGCCATTGGGCACTGCACTGAAATGCAACAGTTGAATGGGTAAAGGCTCATTCTGCCAATCGCTCAATGTCCATAAGGAGAAAGCATCAATACCAGTCTGTTGTACCCAATTGGCAGCCTCATCGTTACTCAGATTAAGTGGAAAAAATTGACCTTCCCAGGTGAGCCCATTATCTGCAGATCGCCATGGTATCAAAAATGCTTCAACATGATTGCCCAAACTGAGCTCCGCATCGAAATAATACATGCGCATAGTCACATTCAGGCCGCTATTCACTGTAGGTTCTATTCGAAAATAGCGATCTATGCCATAATTATCGAAATCAACGGAATAAGTTTGATGACCACGATTGAGCACAGTGAATCCCGGCGCTATCGACGAAGTTTGCAGGTCTATACCCAGTCCTTTAATATTGGTATAATTAGTGTTTGCAGCCAATGTGAGTGTGCTCTTGATTTCGCCCGATTGTCCTGTTATGCGACTGATCTCATTTTCACCAATCAAAACCCCAACAGGTCCAAGGTCAACATCATAGCCATTGAGATCAACCATACCGTTGAAAATTTGAAATTCATCCGATACATTTACATGCTGCTGCAATCGAAGTCCAAACCCAGCGGCACTATTGTTTAATCTAAGGTAGGAAATATCGCTCACACTACTTCCGCTAATGTGTTGGGTGGTATTGCCCGCAAAAAGAACATTGCCTATGCCTAAGGAATTGATTCCATTATTGATCAAATCACCATGCAACTCCAACGTATTGCCAAAAAAGGTGGTTACGGATGCATTGGGTTCAATGGTCAGATTCCGAGCGTAGGCATTGGGCGAATTGAAAATATTCGGTTGGTTGTTTCCCAATTGCACTTGCGGGATGGTAACATCAGTAGTGATGTCGGGAATTACTCCACAGCCCCAATTACTTTGTGTGTTCCAGTCGGCACTCGTCACACCGATCCAAAAACCTTCTCCAGCTACAGTCCATTCCACTTCCGCAGGATCGCTGTTTGCACACCCTTGTCCACTTGCTGTGCGATAAGTTCTAATTTTTACCACACCTATACCCTGAATACTCGTTGTGTTTATTGGATGGTTTTCTGCATAATCATTCCATAAGCTTCCAAAGTCGGTACTGTATTCAAAAACATCTTGTATAAGACCTATGCCTCCAAAACCACTCGTGAAGCTTGCCGCCACTGGCACACCTTGACATACATGCGGCACATCTGGAATTTTGTTTAAAGAGCCAGCTATGGGTTGCGGTCCCACGCCAATAGTGGTAGGGGGAGATGTCAAAGTTATGCAACCGGGGTTAGTAACAACAACACGATACATCAATCCGTTGAATGAGTTATTGACATTGCTGATAGTGAGTTCATCCGTTTCCACCCCGGAATATGGATTGGCTTCTGAAAGGTTGCTGTAAGTAAGGCCATTGTTAATGGAAACCTGCCATTGGAATTGCAAACCCGACCCTGCATTGGGCAGGGAAATAACAGCATCGCTATTCACGCAAACCAAGGTGGAGTCGAAAGGCAAAAACTGCAAAGAGCTCGTGATGGTAGCAAAAGCATGTCCATCATCAATTCCTCCTGAGAAAATGCTCAATGACACCTCCTGACAGTCAGAAACGATCAAGGCCATCTGGTCAAATCCATCGCCTTGACCACCCGAAAAAATGAAAAACGATTCCGTAGGACAAAACTCATTAATCAATGATTGATGCGCAAATCCTTGACCATTGCCACCGCTGAAAATATTGAGTAAGATGTAATCGCATGCTGAAACAATATTGACATGGTGGGCAAATCCATCGTCTGTTCCTCCTTCAAATATGTTAATAATCACCGACTCGCAACTGGAAATTACCAAAGCATCTTGTGAGAAACCATCGTCGATACCTCCACCATAAATATTGATCAAAACAGAATTACATTCAGATACGATAATAGCAGCTTGGCTAAATCCATCGTCTAAACCACCAGAAAAAATACTGATCAACATGGGATCACAATCGCTAACCTGAAGTGCATGATGTGCAAATCCATTGCCTGTTCCACCATTGTAAATGTTGAATATTTCGGGCTTGCACGGAGTGTTAATTAAAGTATCATGAAAAATATTGCTGCTCCCCCCACCTTGAAATGGATTGGCATCCAAAGCATCGCAATCGGAATTTTGCAGGGTGACAGAAGCATGCCCTTCAGCACTTCCTCCTGCAAAGGGAGCTTGTGCCAAAAGCCCGCTGCTATCCTGCAAAAAAATCAGAAAAAATGCAGACAAATTGATATGGAGTAGGAGTTTCAGCATGTGTGACGTTAGTTCTGTTGCACAAACAGATTTAACTTCATTATTAAAAAATTAAAACTGCCGTACGCCTCGCCCACCATTTAAGGAAGTGCGAACAGCTCCACCCGTATTACCAATATTGGTACGGTCCGAAATACGCCCTTCATTGGTATGTAAAGTACCCCATGCACCTCCGCGCAAAACCGACCAAATGGCTTCGTTGGCCGAACCCCAAGTGGTTTGATTAGCTTCGCCGTTACCGTCTAACTCTCCATCGCCTAAGGTCCCGTTAAAGATAGCTGCACCGATAGAAATACTGCCAATTGCCATACATTGTTCGCGCACATTGCCAGAAAATTCCATAATTCCATAATAAGTTGCTCCGGCTTGTGATCGATTGGTTCCAAAACCGGCAGCAAAACCCGTTCTTAGCGGCCCATTGACTGCCGAAGGAACTTGATTCTCAATGGCTATACTGGAAGTGGATGTACTGATATTGCAAAGTCCGGGACCAGTGATGGTTGAAACTTCATTGGGCTGCCCGGGGTTGGCTAGTAGTCCGTTCGCTCTTGTGTGCAATAATACAGTACTGCCCCAAGCAAATTCGCCCGCCTGCGGATTTCCTACCGATGATGGTCCACGAGCTGCTTTTTCAAATTCCAATTCAGTCATGGGGCGTAAAGCAGCCCAATCCAAATAAGCTAACAGATCACCCCAATTCAGATAATTGCATGCTATGGATGCCCCGTCGCCAGGCTCATTGAACACACCGTTATTATTGAAATCAACACCATAAACAGCCGGTGTAAGGGGGTTACCAGCAGCAGGGGTGATGATTTTAATAAAATTGCGCCGTGGAGATGTTCCGTCGTGCATAGCAAAAGTTCCCGCAGGTGAGGTTACAGGAATTTGGGTTCGAATACTTTGATAGGTTGCCGGAAGTAAATTTAAAAAATGTACATACTGGCCTTGTGTGATTTCATATTTCATACAATAGAAACTATTGAAACCTTTAGGAAAGCCTGCAATGATTGCAGGGTGCCTTAAGTGGGTTGTTAGCGATGAAGTACCTCCTACATTGGATAATCCATTGGCGGGTA
>JBKBKN010000028.1:0-36074 GCA_046294625.1 Flavobacteriales bacterium | reverse complement strand
TTAAATGCAGCTGTGATGGGGCTTGAATCTACCAAACGAATAAAGCGAGCCCAATTAAGTGGACCAAGATCAAATTCTGCATCCTGACATCCTTCGCCAAGATATACCCAATTGCAACCATCCTGAGATGCAAAAGCTTTTACTCTTTCAGGATAGCGATTACAATTACCTGACATGTTACTGTAAGTGGTTTCCACTACTTTGATATCACTGCCTTCGCCATTCTTGATGTTACCAGACATTTTTAAAGTAATAGAACCGCCAAAGCCCAAAGAAACATAATTAGCCTGTGCATCAGGCACAGCCTCATCACTGTTTTGAGGTTCGCCTAAGGCATTCTCCGGATTGTTGAATGCTTCAGGAATATCGCTCCCATTGTTTTGCTTACCTGGAAAATAACTGACTACGGCAATTGCATTGCAAGATTCGGTTGGTGGTGGTGGAGTATCAATCACTACAGGATTAACCACTACAGTAGTTCTGAGTGACATAGATGAGCAACCTTCTGAGTTTGTAACGCTCACCCGATATTGTCCGGCAATTGATACAGAGATTGACTGTGTAGTTTCGTCTGTGGGAATCCAGGTATTTCCATTTTCAGCAGTAGAAGTAAGCGTGATGTTTTGTCCCTGATTAATGGTTACTGCACCTGAAGGAGAAATAGTAGGAATAGCAGTATGGGCATTCACTTTCACCTGTTGGGTGATGGTAATAGGGCTGGTGGATGAATTGCTAAAATAAACAAGTGTAATGTTATGAATGCCAACTCCTGCCTAAAATGGACTGAAGAAGAAGCCACCATCGGCAGGGCTAACTCCAGGGCCTGATAAGTTGGCCGAAGGAAAATCAAAAGTTAAAAAAACCGTGTTGTCATTTAAACAATAATCTGAGTTGAGCCCGGGAATGGACCGCGCATGGAGCATGGCAGCACTGCTTAAGAATTCAGCGAAAACAATCGTATAAAACTTTTTTAAGTGTAAGGTGGTATAAATTTATTCATCAAAGATAACGGGATTAATGCATGAAAAGCAACAACGCTCTAGTTTTTCATCGCAATTATGTAAAAGCAAAATTTTCATTCGGATATATGAAACAGATTCAAATGACCGAAAGGTTAAGTTTTTGATGACTTTTTGAATAGACAATCCCCTATCTGTTTCTATTTCAATTCAATAAAAGCCAATTGGAAGGTTTACCATATTTTAAGGGTAAGTGGGGCTGCAATCTGAGTTTCGTATTAATACAGATTGATCAACAATCGAACCACATGGATTCATGATCTTAATACGCCAAAAGCAATTTAAGTGAAATTTTTTTTCTGAATATCTATGTTTTTGCTATGATTCAATGGACGACTTTAACAGGTGTAGTCTATGTTTTTCAGTGAAATTCGACGAAATTCTTAACCTAGCTTTATTTGAATATGCCGCTAAGTCATTAATTCTAACAAATGTATTTATGCTTTCATTTAATAGATTCAGTTCTTTTTTGTCGATGATAATCCCACAATCACCAATGATATGCGGTATTCCCGAAACATTGGATCCTATTGGAATACAACCGCATAGCATGGCTTCTGCCAGAGCGTTCGGAAAACCTTCCATTAATGATAATTGAAGATAAAAAGTATGTGAAGACAATATCTGTACGATTTCTTCAGGCTTACACTTGGGCAACAACTTCACATTTTCAGGCAAAGCAATATGAGTACTTCCCCCACCCACAATTGTAAAAACAGCATCAGGCTTTAACCTTGCTAGTTCAATTACCAAATCCATTCCCTTTCTAAAAAAAACGTTTTTTTCGTCTAATATTCCTATCGTTACGAAAGAGCTTGGAATTCGCTCAATTCGCTCATCCGGCTTAAAAAATTCAACATCATATCCATATGGTATCGGCAAGTAAGGCACCTTTTTAGTCTTAGGAGCAAAATGACTGTATCCTTGAGCTGGTGCACCTGTAGCATCATATTCATATTTCTGATAAACCAAGCTTTTGTGCACTGGCAGAATCATGGAACACCACGCTAATGATTTTGAAGTACTCCATGCCAAAAGTTTTCGGTTAAAATTGCCATAGTTTATAGATGGAAACCTTGCCGCATCCGTTCCGGCAACAATAATCAAACAGCGTCTTCCTAGTATTTTTCCCAATAAGGCCGGCAGCAATGATGAATGGCCTGCGAAATGACAAATCCAAACCTGATTTCGCTTAACATTCGAAAGGATAAATAGGGCTTGCCGAATAAATTCAAATAGGATCCTCCATTTGGGTTTGGAGCGAAACTCAAAAGGCAACACAGAATATACTGAGCGAAGCATTTTAATATCTCGATCAATAAAAGTAGAAAGATGCGGATAGAAATATAGAATGTGCTGCACTTTAGTGAACGTTTCCACTTCAGGAAAATAGATATTTCAGTCGTTGAACAGTTTTGGCTAATATGATGGATAATGGCTTTTGATCGCGCATGTTCTCATAAGATGGTCTTTGTCGAAATACCATAAAATTATAATCTGATTCATGATGATGCAATGCATACTGTTCAAAAAATACAAGCTTAAAATCACTACTATCGAAGGCGCGAATTAAATCTTCCACATAAACAGAGTTATCAATGATTTGTAATTTATCCGGACGATGCATTCGTAAGTAATCATTCATAGCCGGGTCGGGAATATTGATTACAATACTTGAATTTGATTTTGTAAACTTGAGTATATGCTCAATAGTCGCCTTCAATTCTTCTGATGGTATGTGTTCCAACACATCGGCAAATAGAATAAAATCAAACTTTTGATTTGTACTGAAACCCAATAAATCAGATTTAAGTACTTGAATATTTGCCTTGTCTTTCACTCTGGACTTTGTAATTTCTACCCCTTCCTGGCTGATATCAAAAGCTGTGATGGAGCCGGATTTAATCTTTTTTGCAAGAAGCTGTGTAATCGTCCCCACACCACAACCTGCTTCAAGTAATGTAGAATTTTCCTTTAAGCCGAACTTCACTAATTTATTTACTATAGCGTAGTGCCGAATATTTATACCAATTTTATTTTGTCTTCGAGAGAATCCATCATAAAATTGTTCAACATCTTTGTTTTCAGCCATGCTTTATTCGATTTGAGCGGCTAAAATAAACCAATTGTAGGGATGAATTAAAAAACAAAAAATTATTCGGAAGCGAGTAATTTCTCCCCAATTTTCAGCACTTATTCCATTAAACAATATAGAGCAATTGGAAGCGGAGCAGCAAGCAGTATTTCTGAAACTCATCAACGAAAACCGCGCTATTATTCACAAAGTGGTCAATCTCTATGTGGATGATGATGAAGATCGAAAAGATATTGTTCAGGAGATTATTGCACAAGCCTTTGCAGGTTTTCATAATTTCAGGGGCGATGCTAAATTTTCCACCTGGCTATATAAGGTTAGTTTAAATACCGCGCTTACAGCAATCAAAAAGCAAAAACGACGCGATGAAGCTGAACAAAGTATAGAAACGCCTACAATGCCGGAAGAAAATGAAAAAGCTGAATTGCTTTACAGAGCAATAAAAATGCTTGACCCGATTAACAAGATGATCATAAGTCTTCATCTTGAAGGCTATGAAAATCCTGAAATTTCGGAGATAGCCGGCATTTCAATTAACCATGTAGCGGTAAAGCTTCATCGCTCCAAGGAAAAAATAAAATCATTAATTTTTAGTGCAAATGGACGAACTCAATAAATTATGGCAATCACGCAAGGACGATGACCCCATTCCTGAAATCAATGCATCCCAGCTGCATTTGAAAAATGCATCGGAAAGTCCCTTGAAAAAACTCAAACGTAATTTTCAGGCTAATCTAATCCTTGCCATTGTTTTTACCATAATGTTCATCGTGCTGTTTATACTGCTTGATGGTCTATGGTTAAGGCTATTCACCGGTGTATTAATCATCGGTTATATTTTGATTACGTTTCAAACTATCGCTGCTTATCGCAAATATCTAGGCAAAATAAAGACCGATGATCAAGTGAAGGTGCACCTTAAAAGCGTATTTGATGGAATTACCCAAATGTTGCGCATGCAAGAATTCATAGCCATATTCTTTTATCCCATCGCCATTGTGTCCGGTTTTCTCATGGCGCTCTATCAACAAAATGGCATGCATGCTTTCAACAACTCTTTCACATGGGTGCTATTGGGTGTCTTAATTATCGTCTTTACACCACTTTGTTATTATCTGGCTAAATACTTAAATAAAATTGCATTTGGCAGGAGTTTAAGGGAAATCAATGCCCTGCTCGATGGTTTTGAAAAAGAAAACGGCGAATAGCTGTTTGCCATATACATTTATTTTATTAGAAATTCTGTGTTATGTGAGCATGAGATTTAATTCCATTAGTTACATTAGGGATCTTAATCTTTTTATTCAAGGCATGAAAAAGCTCATTACCACTATTACCATTATTTTTTTCATTCAGCTTTCAGCTCAGGAACATTGCGGCACAATGCAGTATTTTGAAATGCAAAAAAGCCTGTATCCTCAGATTGAAAACCAACTTAATCAAATTGAACTTTTCACACAATAATATATCGAGTCCGGTCAGGCAGCTGTTGATAGGAATATTATTAGAATCCCGATTGTATTTCATGTAGTGTATCGAACCACGCAGAGAATATCTCTGATGCAATGGTGCAGTCTCAACTGGATATTCTTAATGAAGATTTCCGAAAGCTCAGTGCAGATTTTCCAACTACTTCGGCTATTTTCCATGGAGTGGCAGGTGATTTTGAAATTGAATTCTGCCTCGCCACGAGCGATCCGCAAGGTAATCCCACAACAGGAATCACACGAACACAGACCACTGTAACAAATTTTAGTACCAACAATGCAATGAAATTTACCAGTCAAGGTGGAATTAATGCATGGCCCACAAATCAATATTTAAACGTATGGATTTGTAATCTTGGGAATAACCAGCTTGGTTATGCGCAATTTCCTTGAGGCAATGCCAACACAGATGGGGTAGTAGTGCTGCATCTATCGATAGGACGGCCACCTCACAATAACTTTCCCGGCCCTTATGATCGCGGACACACACTTACACATGAAATTGGCCACTGGTTGAATCTTCGTCACATTTGGGGCGATCAAAACAATTGTACTGCAAGCGACTTGGTAAATGATACTCCTGTGCAACAATCGCCAAATTATGGTTGTAAAACTCATCCTTCACCTTCATGCAACAACGGTGGAGATATGTTTATGAATTACATGGATTATGGAGATGACAATTGCTTGAAAATGTTCACCAATGGACAAAAACAACGTGCCAGAGCATTATTTATAACTGGCGGGGCGCGCGCTGCGATGCTCAATTCTCAAGGTTGTTCGGCGATTGTGGAGCCCCCAGTAACTACCTGTGGCGATACCTTGCGATTCCCTTTTCCCGGCACTCCTGTATTATACTTTGATGTAGACCAAGGTTATGTGGCGGGAACAAATACATACAACGACAGAGCGAAAGCCGATAGATTTACAATATCCAGCAGTTCACTTTTAGCGGGTGGATTGTTTTATTTTGGCATAGCCCAATCATCTAATACAAGTTTACCAATAACCATTAAAGCCTGGAACAGCAATGGGCCAGGAGGAGCACCAGGCACCGTGCTCGCGCAAACCACCGCCCCCATCAGTGCTATTGCTCAAGCTGTAAGTGCACAATCTTACATTGCATTAAACTTTCCGAATCCCGTGGCTGTCAATGGAAATTTTTATTTAGGATACGATGTGCCACAGGCTGCCAACGCAACAATTTCTCTAGTGACTTACACTTTCGGCGATGCAAATCCGAATACAGCATGGGAGCAATTTTCTAATAACTCCTGGTTTCCCTATACCTACACTCAAAGTTGGCAAATTAGCGTTAATTATGCCATTTCAGCAGTTTTAACCGCTCCGCAACCTTCGGCTGTTTTCACTGCGCTACCTTCATCTATTTGCGAAGGAGAAACCGTAACTTTTCAAATTACGAATGCTTCCGGAGTTGAAAATTACTCTTGGTCATTTCCCGGAGGCAGTCCGCCCACATCCACAGCTTCTAGTCCGGTGATTACCTACATGAATCAGGGTTATTATGGCGCAACACTATCGGTAAATAATCAATGTTTTGCCCAACCAGCAACACAAACCAACAATAATGCCGTAAGTGTAGTTGCGCCGCCACCGATTCCCAATATCACTGAACAAGGAGAGCTGCTGGTATCCAGTGCGTCTAATAATAATCAATGGTATCTCAACGGTTCTCTCATTCCAGGAGCTAATGCACAGGTTTATACACCCGATCAGAATGGAGTTTATACCGTTGAAGTCAATTATGGCAGTTGCTCAGCATTCTCAGCCCCTTTTCAATTTATCAGTTTAAATATGGATGAATTAAAAGCAGAAAATAAAAATTTCAGCATCTACCCAAATCTGGCAAGTGACAAAATCTTTGTTCACTGGAATAGTTCAATAGATTTTGATATTGAGATTTTGGATTTGGCAGGCCGATCTGTTTTCTCAAAATCAGGAATTGCGCCCAGCCAACACACCCTAAATATTCACAAAATGGGTGTGAGTATCGGATTGTATGTGATTAAGATAAAAATCAAAAATAAAATTTTCACTCAAAGAATCATAATTGTGCAGTAATTTTGTGGTATGAAATGTCCGGTAAAGGCATATTTGCATACAACCACAGCTCTATGTCTTTTGCTGAATGTTATTCTGTTAAATGCGCAGACTCAAGATGCAAAATCGAAGAAGAACATACAACTGCTTGATATTGATTTTGATCCCGACACTAATTACATTGTTCAATATTTCGAAAAAGTCAATTTTGCTTTAGAGCTTGAGCAGCGAAATTTCGATTTAACCTTAAACAATCCCTTACGTGAAGATTTTGGTTTGCTCTACCGACCTAATATTCCGGGTAACTTCGGCTTAGCGATAGACTATAGTTGGCTATCCATCTACTTAAATCTCCGAACCCTTCGAAGCGAGGAAAGTGTTAAAAGACGCGGTGCAACACGGCAATTTGCTTTTCGATTCGGAGTGAACAGAAGAGCCATTTGGTCTAATGTTTTTTTTATTCATTCACGCGGTTTGTTTCTTCAAAATCCAGACTTGGTATTCCCTGACTGGAACATTAAACAGAATGGCTATATGAAAAGGCCTGATATTGACAAGTTCACATTTTTTGCCAACTCTACGTATGCATTTAACGCAAAGCGTTTTTCATACAGAGCTGCACTTTGGCAGGGAGAATTGCAAAAGAAAAGTGCCGGCTCCCCTATTCTTGGTGTTTTCTTTAGGTATAACGGATTCAAAAGCAGAAGTGAAAAGTCGCTTTTACCACAGGAAATAGGTTATTTATTTCCGCCAAATGCAGATCTGATAGCCTTTCGGGGCTTCAATATAGGTGTGAACGTTGGATATGTCTATACCTTGGTCATTCTAGATCATCTTTTCATGACACTTTCCGTTTGGCCTGGGCTAGCAGCGCAAAATGGAGCTTTCACACTCGAAAATGATATCATGAGAAGAGCTGGGTTTGAGTGGACAAGTCAAGTGGATACTAGATTTATTATTGGATACAATCACCCCGACTTTTACTTTGGATTTTCTACACAAAACATCAATTTCGCAGGAGCAGATAATTTTGGTGGAATTGTCCAAAATTCATATAGTTGGAACAGACTTTTTTTTGGAATTCGTGCCACAGCCCCCCCAAGCATGCGCAAAACATTTAAAATGATCGAGGATAGATACTTCCCATGAAAATTAATTATCAAATACTAAAAGATCTTTGCAGTATAAACGCGTGCAGTGGAAATGAAGGTCCTGTAGCTGAATATGTTATACAATATATCAAAAGCTATCAGCATACATTTAAAGCCAAACCACAACTTTTTACGGGCGGAGAATTGCAGGATGCCGTTGTGCTGATTTTTGGACAAGCATCTACCGCTATTTTTGCTCATATGGATAATATCGGCTTCACCGTGCGCTATGAAAATGAAATAGTGCAAATAGGTAGCCCTAATAACCAAAAGGGGATCAAGCTATACGGTCGAGACAGCAAAGGCGAAATTGTTTGTGCAATCGATGATGCTTCTGGTGTAACAGTTGTAAACTTTCATCGAGAGATTGACAGAGGCACCAATCTTAGTTTTGTTTGCAATTTCAGAGAAACGGACAATTCAATTCAAAGCTGCTATCTTGATAACCGAATGGGTGTTTTCGCTGCTTTGCTAGTAGCTCATGAAATTGAACATGGCGCAATCGTATTCTCTTGCTACGAAGAACATGGCGGAGGTTCAACTGCAAACCTGAGCAGGTGGCTCTGGGAAAACTATAAAATTACACAGGCGCTAATTTGTGATATTACTTGGGCTACGGATGGTGTTCAGCAAGGAAAAGGCGTTGCCATTAGTCTGAGAGATAAAGGTATTCCAAGAAAAAGGTTTTTAGATAAAATTATTGAATTAATGGGTGAATCAGGAATTCCATATCAGCTCGAAGTGGAAGGAAGTGGCGGAAGTGATGGCACAGAAATTCAAAAATCACCTTATCCTATTGACTGGTGCTTTATCGGTGCACCAGAAAATAATGTGCATACACCGGATGAAATCGTACATAAAAAAGATTTTGAGAACATGGTTAAAGCATACATCTACCTGATGAATAACCTTTGAGTAATAGAAAGAATATGCTATCAAAAAAAAAGCCGGATGATCCGGCTTTTTATTCTTATTAGATGAAGTTTAGTGAGCTCCTTCTTTGATTTCTTCTTCTGTAAGCGGTACAGTCTGCGGTACAAAATCCTCATCCTTGCCAGGCTTGCTGTAATCATAAGCCCAACGATGTACTTCAGGAATAGCTCCAGGCCAGTTGCCATGAATGTGCTCCACAGGAGTTGTCCATTCCAATGTGTTAGATTTCCAGGGATTCTGCGGAGCTTTCTGTCCACGGAACATACTGTAGAGATAGTTGAATAAGAACAAAACTTGTGCTGCTGCGGAAAAAATAGCGAAATAAGTTACCAAAACATTGATATCTACTAAATTATCGAAAATTGGAAATTCAGTGTTAGAATAATAGCGTCGTGGAACTCCGGCTAAACCAAGAAAGTGCATAGGGAAAAATACCCCATAAGCCCCCACAAAGGTTAACCAAAAATGCGCATAACCAAGCTTTTTATTCATCATTCTTCCATACAACTTAGGAAACCAATGATATACCCCTGCAAACATTCCAAATATAGCCGCACTACCCATTACGATGTGGAAGTGAGCTACCACAAAATAAGTATCGTGTACATTAATATCAAGCGCAGAGTCGCCAAGTATTAACCCCGTTAAACCACCAGTAATAAACAAGGAAACCAATGCTATTGAAAACAGCATAGCTGGTGTGTACACAATGTTTCCCTTCCAAAGTGTGGTAATGTAATTAAATGCTTTTACAGCGGATGGAATAGCAATTAAAAGCGTAGTAAACACAAAAACAGACCCTAAAAATGGATTCATTCCCGTAATAAACATGTGATGTCCCCAAACAATGAAAGACAAAAATGCAATTCCAAGAATAGAACCAATCATCGCTCGGTAACCGAAAATAGGTTTACGAGCATTTGTTGCAATAACTTCCGATGTGATTCCCAATGCTGGAAGAAGTACAATATACACTTCAGGGTGACCTAAAAACCAAAATAAGTGCTCATATAATATCGGGCTACCACCACTATGCTCTAATGCCTGTCCACCAATAAAAATATCAGAAAGATAAAAGCTAGTTCCAAAGCTTCGATCGAATATGAGAAGTAGAGCGGCAGCAAATAGCACTGGAAAAGAAAGTACACCAAGAATTGCTGTTACCAGGAATGCCCAAATAGTTAAGGGCAATCTGGTCATGGACATCCCTTTGGTTCTTAGGTTAAGAATGGTAACTATATAATTTAAGCTACCCAGAAGTGATGAGACAATGAACAATGACATACTTACTAACCATAATGTCATACCCAGACCAGAACCGGGCATTGCCTGTTCCAATGCACTGAGAGGAGGATAAATCGTCCAACCGGCACCAGCAGGACCTGATTCTATGAACACTGAGTAGATCATGACAATAGATGAAGCAAGGAAAAACCAAAACGACAGCATGTTCATAAAGCCTGATGCCATGTCACGAGCACCAATTTGCAATGGAATTAATAGGTTACTAAATGTTCCACTTAAACCTCCGGTAAGCACGAAAAATACCATAATAGTGCCATGAATCGTAACTAAAGCAAGATAGAAGTTCGGATCTAACACGCCACCCGGAGCCCATTTACCGAGAAAAGTTTCAAGTATCGGGAAGCTCTGACCTGGCCACGCCAACTGTAATCTAAAGAAAGTAGACATAAGCATGGCAATGAAAGCCATAACTACGGCCGTATTCAAAAATTGCTTAGCAATCATTTTGTGGTCCTGCGAAAAAATGTATTTTGTCAGGAAGCTCTCCTTATGATGATGACCATGAGCGTGATCATCGGCGTGCCCTACATGAGCTGTTAACTGTTGATTTTCCATTGCTATCTGATTTTAAATTCTTGTTTTGATTTTAAACAATAATGTTCCTTTAAGGTTTGTACTGAGTAAAATTATTGAGCCAATTGAGCTGTGGCAGCTTGAGTCTGCATAAATGTGCGTTGCTCACTAATCCACTTATTGAAATCTTCTTCACTCTCTACAATAATATCCATTTGCATGTTGAAGTGAGATCCACCACAAATTTTATTACAAAGCAATACAAAATTAAAATCTTTATTGCCGGTAATTTTACGCATTTCTTCTGTGGTGATGGTTGGCGTGAATTCAAACTGGGTCTCCATGCCAGGCACGCAGTTCATTTGTGCTCTAAAATGTGGCATGTAAGCCGAATGAATTACATCTCGTGAACGAAATTTGAATAGCACAGCACGATTTACCGGAATATGAAATTCGGCTTTCACCAAAATATCATCATCAGAAAAACCATCTTCAATTAAGCCAAGATCATTACCTGCTCCAATTAATTTATAATTGTGACCACCTAATACACCATCATTACCAGCATAACGAGCAGTCCAGTCATATTGCTTAGCATATAATTCGATTAAAACAGGATTTTCTGCATCAGGATAGATTACTTTATTCCATACTGTAAGTCCGTAAATAATCAATCCTGAAAGCACAATAGCTGGAATAATTGTCCATATAAGTTCCAATTTCGTACTGTGTGCAAAATATGTTGCTTTGCGACCTTTACGACCGTAATTTTTATATGCCTGATAAATCATTACTATGTGCGTTCCAACGAAAACAATAGTGATCAAAATCAGCGTTATGTTGAATAACCTATCTATTAATACGCCGTGCTCTGATGCAGACACCGGTAAAAGTTTGTCTTTATATTCGAACAATTGCCAAAGACAAAACCCAAAAAATGCAAACAAAAATACGACCCATAAATAAGCCATATTGCGGTTTTCGGACTCGGTAACCTCATGATCATTTCGTCCCCCTTTTAATTCAGCTGAAAGTTCAAAAATTCTGATAACCCGAGCGGCTACTAAGACAAACAAAACAACAACCGCAAAAACTAATAAATTGAACATAATTGACCTCTTTTAAATATGATGATGAACACTTTCTTCATAAAACACATGCTTTGGATTCGAAACAGGACGTTTTGACAATGCATTCAAAACCACATAACCAAAAAATCCTAAAAACCCAAGCGCAGTGCCAATTTCAACCCAACCTAAGTGCCAATGATCCTTCACTGTTCCAGGCATAATCATTTGGAAAGTGTCGAGCCAGTGACCAATCAATATTACAACGCCTACAAAGAAAAGCAAACCAAAGTTTCTTTTTGCACCACGCTTCATTAAAACAATGAAAGGGAAGATAAAGTTTATAAAAAGGTTGCCAATTACCAAAACTTTGTAATTCTCAAATCGATCCATAAAATAAGTTACTTCTTCCGGAATGTTTGAATACCATATTAGCATATATTGTGAAAACCATAAGTAAGTCCAAAATATAGAAAATGCAAACATAAATTTCCCAAGATCATGAATGTGATTGTCATTAACCTCTGGTAATAAACCTTTGCCTTTAAGATGCAATACGATCAGAGTTGTCATGGTCATAGCACTTACAAACATTCCAGCAAATACATACCAACCAAACAAGGTAGAAAACCAGTGTGTATCTATCGACATGATCCAATCCCATGCTGAGGTAGATGAAGTAACAGCGAAAAACACAAGGAACCAAGCTGACAAGCTCATACTCTTTTTGAAATTGTCCACATCAAGATTAGACTCTTCCAACTGAGATTTTTTCATAAAAGCTCTGAAAAACAGCACCCAACCGACTAAATAGACCACCGTTCTGATCATAAAGAAAACCGGATTTAAGTAGCCTGATTTACCTGCAATAATCTCATCATATTCAGGAGAAGCAGGGTCATGCAAAGCTGGCTCCAACCAGTGGTAAATATGGTTTAAGTGAAGAACTCCTGCTAATGTTACAATGAACACCGCAACAGCACCAAAAGGTAAAAAGTGTGCAATGGCTTCAGGAATTCGTTTAATGGAAGCAGACCAGCCCGCTTCAGAAGCATACTGAACTGCAATAAAAAATAGCGCCCCTAATGCAATTGCCATAAAAAAGAAGGCATTGACTAAGAGATTAGGCCATGCACGATGCGAATCTGTAATGAAACCGCCTATTAAACTTATCACACCAATACCCATCAGTGCAAAAGCTATTTTTTTGTTTCTGTCGGTGAAAGTATAGTTCATCTTAAAGCTTTGTCTTTTGTTTTACTATGTTATTAAAGAGCTGCAGGATCAGATTCTTCTGTCTTTACCTCAGCCACGCCTAAGCCTTCATTTCTCAATTTTTTAACGTACTCAATCACTGCCCAACGCTCATAGAAATTGATTTGAGAAGCATGAGCACCCATCATATTTTTACCATAATAAATACTGTGGTACATTTTTCCTTCACTTAAATCTTTAAGCTGCGCCCCATAGTAAGAAGGAACACCCGCAAATTTTTCGCGTTCTACCAAAATCCCATTACCATCACCCTTTACACCATGGCAATGAACACAAAAATTATCATAAATTTTCTTCCCATCTTCTAACATTGCTATTCCACTGGTGTATGGATTTTTGACATTTATACCTGCTTTTTCATAACCTTCAGGAGTGTTTTCATAAGCATATACTTCATGAAAAGGTACGGTTTCTTTGTTAAATCTAGGAATTGTACCTTTTACCGGTTTGCGAGCCGAGAGACTATCGCTAAACAATGCATTTTCAGAGTAAGTTTCGTACGAAATGCCCCTATACATATCAGGCATATACTCATAGCCCGGGCTTAAAGGGTCTTGTTTGCAGGAAGCCATGATCAAAACTATTCCTGACAATGCAGCAATGCTGAACAGCTGATTTCTTCTTAATTTCATTGTCTATGCTCCAAATTAAATTTCTTTTTGATTAATTTCTTCACAGCCTGTTTCCTTGAGAATGCTTACAATGACATCATCAGAAATGCGACTGTTTTCATCGGTACGTATGGCCATGATGAATTTATCATCAGTACTGCGCGGATCAGGGTTATGGGGTTTGCGTCCCGGATAAAGCTTGTTCACCAACAAATAACTTAACACCATTCCATGAGCGGCACAGAAAACAGTTAACTCAAATGTTACTGGAATAAATGCCGGAAGATTTTGAAACCAACTGAAACTAGGTTTACCTCCAACATTCATTGGCCAGTCATGAATCATCATGTACCAAGTCATCCAAGCAGCAAACGATGTTCCAAATAAGCCATAGAAAAAAGCCGCGTTTGAAAGACGTGTTGGCTTAATGCCAATCACGGGATCAAGGCCATGGATAGGAAATGGTGAAAAAACATCGTTTACTTGGATTCCTTCTTGTTTCATTCGCTTAGCAGACTGAAGAAGAATCTCTTCATCGCCAAATATTCCATATATAACTTTCGTGCTCATAATCAGAATTAATGATGTGGTGGTTTCGGATTTTCGCTAGTTGATTTCAATATTGTTTTCAACTCATTCAGTGCGATGACTGGGAAGGTTCTTGAAAATAGCAAGAACAATGTGAAGAATATACCAATTGTACCAATAAAAATACCAATATCAACAAAAGTGGGGTGAAACATTGTCCAGCTAGACGGGATATAGTCGCGGTGGAGTGATGTAACAATAATTACGAAACGCTCAAACCACATTCCAATATTAACGAAAATGCTGATGATAAAAGTGGCGAGAAGACTACGTCTGATTTTCTTAAACCAGAAAAGCTGCGGCGTGATAACATTACAAGTCATCATGGACCAATAAGACCACCAATATGGACCTGTTGCACGATTCAAAAATGCATACTGCTCATACTCCACTCCTGAATACCATGAGATGAATAATTCTGTAAGGTAAGCTACACCAACAATGGATCCTGTTAGAATAATAATTTTATTCATACTCTCTACGTGCGCTATGGTAATGTAGTCTTCTAGGCCCAATACCTTGCGCATGATAATAAGAAGCGTCAATACCATCGCAAATCCAGAGAAAATCGCCCCTGCAACGAAGTATGGCGGGAAGATAGTAGTGTGCCATCCGGGAATTACTGATGTGGCAAAGTCCATGGATACGATGGTGTGAACGGAGAGTACGAGTGGAGTAGAAAGCCCTGCTAGGACAAGCGAAACTTCTTCGAAGCGACTCCACTGTTTTGCGCTTCCACTCCATCCAAAGCTCAGAATATTGTATATTTTTTTCATTCTTGGCTTCACCTGACGGTCGCGGATTGATGCAAAGTCAGGAATCAAACCTGTGTACCAGAATACTAACGAAACTGTAAAATAAGTCGAGATAGCAAACACGTCCCAAAGAAGTGGCGAATTAAAATTTACCCAAAGTGAACCGAATGTGTTTGGCAATGGCAATACCCAATAAGCAACCCATACACGTCCCATGTGCATTACAGGGAAAAGGGCTGCACAGATTACCGCAAATATTGTCATCGCTTCTGCTGAACGGTTGATGGACATTCTCCAGCGTTGACGGAAAAGCAAAAGGATTGCAGAGATCAATGTACCTGCGTGACCGATACCCACCCACCAAACGAAGTTAGTGATATCCCAAGCCCAACCTACTGTTTTGTTTAACCCCCACACACCGATACCCGTACCGATGGTGTAAGCAAAACAGCCTACTCCCCACAAAGCCAGTAATGCCGAAATGGTAAATACCAGCTTAAACATACTGTTCGCTTTGCCTTCGATTGGCCTTGCAATGTCTTCTGTAATCTGATGATAGGTTTTTTCGCCTAAAATCAAGGGCGGTCTTACACTTACTGTTGGATTATGTCCCATATCTGTCTAATGGTTTAACTTTTTATTATGCCTTAGTTGAACTTGTATTTTTAATTTTTGTAAGATAGAATACCGACGGTTGTGTACCAACTTCCTCAAGCAATTGATATTTACGTTCATTGTTCCATGCTTTTCTCACTCCTGAGTTCTCATCATTGAAATCACCAAATGTGATTGCATTGGTAGGACAAGCTTGTTGACAAGCAGTTTTGATTGAACCATCTTTCGGACGCTCACCATTCTTTTTTGCTTCAAGCTTTCCGGCCTGAATTCGTTGAACACACATAGAGCATTTTTCCATCACACCACGTGAACGAACCGTTACATCAGGATTGAGAACCATTTTTCCCAAATCGTCATACATATTGAAATCAAACTTCTCGTTCTCATTGTAGCGAAACCAGTTGAAACGACGCACTTTGTAAGGACAGTTGTTAGCACAATAACGTGTACCGATACAACGATTGTAGGTCATCTGATTCAAACCTTCAAGGCTGTGTGTGGTAGCTAATACCGGACAAACCGTTTCGCAAGGTGCGTGATTACAATGCTGGCACATCAAAGGTTGGAAGTATACTTCTAGGCTATCGTCTTCAGACGGAACTTCCATATCGGCGAACTTCTTGATACCACTTACACCATCTGCATGTGCCTTTTCTTCCGTCATGTCGCTGGTATAGTAGCGGTCAATTCTCATCCAGTGCATTTCGCGAGAACGACGAACTTCGTCTTTTCCTACCACCGGAACATTGTTTTCTGCATTACAACCAATCACGCAAGCTCCGCATCCTATACAAGCATTCAAGTCGATAGATAAGTTCCAGAAATGATTCTTGTTTTCAAATTCTCTCCATAAGGAAAGTTCTTTGGGAGTGGCTTTGCCATCTTGTCCAATTGTTTTCAAATTGGTTGCTAGCAATATATCTTCATTCCCTGCTTTGCTGTTCTGCTTATATTCTTCTAAAGTAGCATTCTTCACAATAGCCCTTCCCATCATGGTGTGATGGGTCTGTGTAGATGCAATATGATATTTACCAACGCTTCCGGATACATTCACGCCTGAAATGTCATATCTAAAGTTGCCATTTACAAATGCTACTGCTAAGAAGGCGTTCGCTCCAATGCCATTTGCTGTTTTGCCGGCGTTTGTTCTTCCATAACCTAAGGCCACACCAACGACACCAGCAGGAACGCCTGGCTGAGCGATAACTGGTAGATTTAACGTAGCTCCATTAACGGAAACCTCAACAAGATCAGCCTTTTCTTCCTGACCCATAATGATATTAAATCCCTGAGCTTTTGCTTCAGACGGATTCATGATCAAATAGTTATCCCAGGTAACTTTTGAGATAGGATCTGGCAACTCTTGTAACCAAGGATTGTTGGATTGATTACCGATCCCTATCCCTGTTTTTTGATAAATCACTAACTCTGTGCCTACAGCTTTTCCGGTAAATTCATTGATTGAATTCGCGGCAGCAGATAAATCTGCAGCGAAATTGACATCGCTTCCGCTTGCATTAAACGAATCTGCTATATAAGCACCATCGTGTAAAGCTTTATCGAACCCTCCGAAAGCAGAAAGACCCGTTAATTGATTTTCCCAGTTAGAACGGATATAATCGTAAGCATCAACAGAATTACCCGCCCATTTTGTAAAACTTTCTATTGCATTTCTAGTGTTAAACAAGGGAGCAATTGTAGGCTGACCTAATGTGTAAAAACCTGCACGCGGTTGCGCATCAGTCCATGATTCGAGATAATGGTGATCAGGTGCATGGAATTTAAATGTGCTTGCAGTTTCGTCGTTTCGTTCATTTAATGAAACGGTCAGCTTAATTTTTGATAAGGCATCTTTAAATTTTTCTCCGTTAGATAAAGTATAAACCGGGTTGCTGTTCAAAACAAATAGCGCCTGTACAGCCCCTGTTTCAACTTCTTTCACAAATTCAACAACTTGGCTATCGATAGCCTGACGAGTAAAGTCTTCAACTGAAGCATTGATGGTAGCTCCATAGCTTCCTAGATAAGCATTGATGGCATTAACAATGATTTGCGTGTTTTTATCATTGCTACCGCAAACTACAAGTGCTTTACCTTTATAGTTGCTCAGTTCGTTGGCAAGCTTGGCTATTTTTGCATCTTTCTCTCCCAGACTTTTTGCGGCCAAAGAAGAACCGGTAAGTTTATTGTAAAGCTGAATCAAAGCTGAACCAATCTGTGATGGCTTTAGGGTGAAGCGCTCATCGGCATTACTACCTGTAACAGTAAGAATAGACTCCACCTGAATGTGACGCGACATTTTCTTTTTCTCAGGGTCAACCTTGCGCTTTTCAGCATATTGACGGGCATGCTCTATCGGCGACAACCAATTGGCAAGGAAATCACAATTGAAACCTACCACCATATCCGCTTTGCTGAAATCATAGCTAGGAATCATTCTTTTGCCAAAGCTTGCTTCGTTTGCTTCCAGCATGCCGCTGTAAGAAACAGCATCATAGCTGATATGCTTTGTGTTAGGATATTTAGCAGCAAATTCACCTATCGCTTTTTTTAAGGAAGGAGATATTATTGAACCACTCAAAATGCGGATATTGCCACCTGCTGCTGCAATTTCATTCAGTTGTGAAATAATAGTTTCGTCCAACTTATCCCAAGTCGTGTCAGAGCCATTTGCTTTGGGTCCGTTGAGTCTTTCTGAATCATATAACGAAAGAACTGATGCCTGAACTCTCGCGTGAGAACCACCTTTAGTTATCGGGCACAGGTCGTTTCCATCTACCTTGATTGGGCGACCTTCTCGCGTTTTCACCAAGACTGATGCAAAATCATTACCATCCCAGTACGTAGATGCATAATAATTGGCAATTCCCGGAGTGATTTCTTCTGGTTTGTTGAGATAAGGAATAGAACGGTTTACAGGAGTCTCACATGCAGCAAGCGTAGCTGCTGTTACACTAAACCCTAAAAACTTCAGGAAGTCTCTCCTGTTGGTCTTAGCATCAGTAACCTGCTCACTTCCGAGCACATCTTCCATTGGAAGCTCTTCAGCAAACTCATTCTCTTTTAGATTAAGGAATTCAGGGGTTTCCTGTAGCTCCTCAAAACCTTTCCAGTATTTTTTATTGCTCATATGTTCTGAAATCCTGTTCTTAGATTAATAATGACATTTTGAACACTCAAGTCCACCTATTTTCTCCACGGTGAATTTCGCATTCTTTACTTTGTTTTTCTTATTCTCTTCTACAAATTGCTTGTGCAACTCTTCGTAGTATCCATTTCCATTGAAATCAACTTCTGTCTCACGGTGACAGTTGATGCACCATCCCATAGTCAGTGGTGAATGTTGATAAAGCACTTCCATTTCTTGTACAGGTCCATGACAGGTTGTACATTCAACTTTTCCAACAGCTACGTGTTGAGCGTGATTGAAATAAGCATGGTCAGGTAAGGAGTGTATGCGAATCCATTTGATTGGCTTTTGATTGGGTCCATATTCCCTTGTTTCAGGATTATAATCCAATGCTGCGTAAATTTTTGAAATTTCTTCTTTACCATATTGTGGACCTTCTTGGATATACATGTGACAATTCATGCAGACATTTGCAGAAGGAATGTTAGCATGTTTACTTTTCTCTACACCAGAGTGACAATAAACACACGAAATTTGATTTTCGCCGGCATGCAACTTGTGAGAGAATTTGATGGGCTGTTCAGGGGCATAACCTTCATATACACCAATACCCATCAATCCATCCCAACCTTGTTTCAATATCCAGACAAAAATAAATAGCCCCAATACAGCAACAATCTTCTTATTATTTGAAGCCCAATTTGATATTCGTTGACCAAGTGGCACTGCCGGTTCTGGAACGGTTGGTTCTATTCCTTTACGCTCATTTACGAGTATTTCAAGCGAACTTTTTACACTACTTAAAACACTGATAAGAATCAACAATAAAATACCAATGCCGATTAAAATGTAAGTGTAATTAACAGATGACACAGGAACATTCACTGCCTGAGCCACAACTCCATCACCTCCGCCTGTGGGAACAGCGTCTGCAGGTCCGGCATGACTGTAATCTATCAATGCAATGATTTCTTCATCAGACAATGAAAAGGAAGGCATGATGGAACCACCATACTCCTTGAATAAAGCATTTGCATAAGCATCACCTGTTTTCAGAAACTCTTGCGAATTTCTAATCCAAGCAATTAATTTCTGTTCATCAGGCCATCTGTCTCTAATCTTGTAAAGACCCGGACCTACCAATTTTTGATCGGTAATTCGGTGACAAGATGCACAATTACCTCTAAAAATTTTTGCCGCGTCGATCTGCGCAAATGTCTGATTACTAATAAACAACAGAGCTGAGAGAATAAAAAGCCCTTTGAAAAAATTTCTGTGGATACCACTCATAGCTTCTAATTTGGTTTAAAACCGATGGATTTTTTTCCGCGTGCAAATTTAGAGGGATTGAAATTTCGTTGTTAGGCAAATAACCTTTTTTGGTAATTTAAAATCATTCTAAATAGCATATCCTTGAGAATGAGAGATTAATTTCTGGTTAAGATAATTTGTTATGATTTTTTTACACATCGGCAACCTGCTCAATACCACGAAATGACGGCTTAAGCATAAATTAACTACCTTTCCAACCCGATTTCAGACACCCATTTTTATGAATAAAAACGATAAAAGACTCTTCCTTCTAGATGCTTATGCCCTGATTTACCGAGCTCACTTTGCATTTATCAATAATCCCAGAATCAATTCCAAAGGAATGAATACCTCAGCCGTGTTTGGGTTTACCAACACGCTGCTTGACTTGTTAAATAAAGAAAAACCTACACACATCGCAGTGGTTTTCGACACAGCAGAGCCTACCGAACGGCATACAGATTTTACTGCATACAAGGCCAATCGCGAAGCTATGCCCGAAGACATTTCGCTTGCCATACCCTATGTGAAAGCAGTCATTGAAGCATTTCGAATCCCTGTAATCGAACTAGCAGGATATGAAGCGGATGACCTTATCGGAACATTAGCCAAAAAAGCAGAGAAATTAGGCTACATTACCTATATGGTAACTCCTGATAAGGATTTTGGCCAACTGGTTTCTGAGCATATCAAAATATATAAGCCTGCACGCATGGGCAATGGAATAGAAATTATGGGTGTAAAAGAAGTCTGTGAAAAATTTGAAGTGGAACGGCCTGAACAGGTTATTGATATTCTCGGACTATGGGGCGATGCCGTAGATAATATACCAGGCGTGCCTGGAGTGGGCGAAAAAACCGCAAAAGCCCTGATCAAAGAATTCGGTTCGGTCGAGAATATTCTACAAAACACAGATAAACTTAAAGGCAAAATGGTAGATAAGTTTCGAGAGTTTGCCGATCAGGCGATTATGTCTAAGAAATTGGCCACCATCATCACCAATGCCCCCTATGAGTTTGATGAAGTTGCGTTAACACTTGATTCACCTGATACTGAAAAAATAAAAGCTATTTTTGGAGAACTGGAGTTTCGAAGACTCTCAGAACGCGTTCTGGGCGAAAGCATCAGCATGGCCTCAGCGCCGGCTTCTGTAGCCCCGAAAAATGGACAGATGAGTTTATTCGATATACCGGATAATGATTCCTCAAGTATTTCAGTTGATGAAGAAAGACAAGATAAAGTGAGTTTGCTGCAACGATTCAATTCACAAAAAACAGATTACCGCGTGGCTCAATCGGATCAGGAGCAAGAAAGTTTACTCGAACTCTTGCTCCAACAAAAAAATGTGTGTTTCGACACCGAGACAACGGATCTTGAAAGCCTAAATGCCGAATTGGTCGCCATTACTTTTGCGTGGGAGGAAGGTAAGGCCTGGATGATTCCTGTAAGTGGCAATAAAGATGAAGCACAAAAAACAATAGATCGATTTCGCCCCTTTTTTGAAAATGAAAATATTGAAAAAACAGCACAAAACTTAAAGTATGACCTAAGCGTTTTGGCAAACTATGACATAGTGGTGAAAGGAAAATGTTTCGATACCATGTTGGCGCACTATTTATTGCAACCCGATATGCGGCACAATATGAATATTCTTGCCGAGACTTATTTAGGATACTCACCCATTCCAATTGAAGACCTCATTGGCAAAAAAGGCAAAAACCAAGGCAACATGCGCGATGTAGATTTAGATGCATTACGCGATTATGCCTGCGAAGATGCCGATATCACACTTCGCTTGCGTAACATTCTCGAGCCGGAATTAGAAAAAAATAATTGCAAGAAGCTATTTGAAGAAATAGAAATGCCGCTCATGTTCGTCCTGGCTGAAATGGAGCGTGCCGGCGTTAAAATTGACGAAAAAGCCTTACATGAATATTCTGCTGATTTAGAAAAAGACATCATTTTGCTCGACAAAGAAATCCAGGAAATGGCTGGAACCCGCTTCAATATTGCTTCACCCAAACAATTGGGTGATGTGCTTTTCGAAGTGATGGGTTTGGATAAAAAAGCGAAGAAAACCAAATCCGGCCAATATTCAACCGGAGAAGATGTGCTGTCAAAAATGTTAGGGGTGCACCCAATCATTCAAAAAATTCTGGATTATCGCTCTTTGCAAAAACTCAAATCTACTTATGTGGATGCATTGCCGCAAATGGTGAACCCTAAAACTGGCTTCATTCACACTTCATTCAATCAGGCCGTGGCTGCCACAGGACGTTTGAGCTCCAATAATCCCAATTTGCAAAATATTCCCATCCGAACTGAGAAAGGACGCGAGGTGAGAAAAGCATTTGTTCCCCGCGGAGAAGAATTTGTATTGCTAAGCGCCGACTATTCTCAAGTGGAATTGCGGCTAATGGCCGAGCTGAGCAAAGATCCCGGCATGGTGGAGGCGTTTCGCCTTGGGCAAGATATTCATGCTGCAACAGCAGCCAAGGTTTATGGAGTAGCGCTCGAAGAAGTGACATCAGACATGCGTCGCAATGCTAAAATGGTTAATTTCGGTATAATATATGGTATATCCGCTTTCGGACTATCGCAGCGACTGAACATACCGCGAAGCGAAGCCGCACACATTATCGAGCAGTATTTTATCACCTATCAGCAAGTAAAAGCCTACATGGATTATTCGATTGAAAAGGCTCGGGAGCAAGGATTTGTAGAAACGATCATGGGCCGACGCCGCTATTTGAAAGACATTAACTCGGCCAATGCCGTAATGCGCGGATTTGCTGAACGAAATGCCATTAATGCCCCGATTCAGGGTTCAGCAGCAGACATTATTAAGAAAGCAATGATTGATATTCATGCAGCGATGAAAAAAGAAAAAATGCGATCTATCATGACCTTGCAAGTACACGACGAATTGGTCTTTGATGCACGAAAAGATGAATTGGATGAATTGCGTCTATTGGTAAAAGATAAAATGGAACATGCCGTTGTGACTGAAGTTCCCTTGGTTGTGGAAACCGGCACAGGCTTGAATTGGCTGGAGGCTCATTAAATAAATATTGACCCGGATTTTGCCAATAATCAGCAAAGCGCCTGAAATTAAAAAATTGGTGGATGATTGCTTTTGGGATAGCTAAAGCCGCTATATGCAGCTTCGCGCACTTTTTTCTCCAGCAGATGCATACATTGGTCGATCAATTCTGTTTTGCCCAACCTTCGCCTTGAAAAGGCAAGCCGTTGCGCACTTTGCCAAAATATTTCTTTAGTTAATCAAGCTCTTGCCAACGAAATGTCATTTTCAAAAAATCACCGGCGTCTTTTATTAAGTCTATTTTCTAATTGATAAAATAACCGTATTTACATTTTAACGAAACGGAATTCAGGCTAATTCATTTATTCACATCATTGGACAATTATTGGTTCAAGTGTTGCTATCCTAAATGATATATGGCACAATAAATTCCCGAATCAGCCAATTTGCTTATAGGAAGATCTACTTTTTTATTTTTTGATATATGACAATAGAAACCATCAAAACAAGTGAATAAGTGCACAGCCATCGAAGAAAAACTAATTCATAATGTGCCATTCTACATAAACCATATTCTGCTGAAATCAAAAATATTTTCAAGACCAAATGCTGCTTTTCAAATGGTCAAAAATTAAATAAATGGGCAGTTATGCCAACCCTGTTTCAGATAAACGGAGCATCTTACCCGATAATAGAATCTTCATGATCAAAAAATAAAGCAGACCTCAATAGTTATTATCATTCTTTATAGAATTAAAACAATAATAAGGTGTATTTTTTTAAACCTTTCGATTTTTATTACAAACAAGTATTCAGCGCATGTTCCCTATTTTTGAAAGATTAAATGACTTAACATGCGGCACGAAACTCAGGAAGCGCAGTTGGCTTTACAATATGCATTGTTTACGAACACTCCCGTATTTATCACCGGCAAAGCAGGTGCCGGAAAAACCACGCTGATGAAGCATATTCGCTCCCTTAGCCCCAAGAAAACCGTAGTGGTGGCGCCTACAGGAGTAGCTGCAATCAATGCAGGAGGCGTAACGATTCATTCCTTTTTCCGCATCCCGCCTTGCATGTTTTTACCCCAAGGTCAGACAGCGGACATGGATCAAGTACGAGTGGAAAACGCCCAAAGTCTGCTCTCTAAATTACGTATTGACAAACGCCATATTCGTCTGATAAAAAGCACTGAAATGCTCATTGTAGATGAAATCAGCATGGTGCGTGCCGACCTATTGGATGCCATAGATCATATATTGCGAAAATTTAAAAGGAATAATCAGCCATTTGGTGGCACACAACTCGTGATGGTTGGTGATTTGTTTCAGTTGCCACCTGTGCTTCGAAGCACAGAAGAGTCTTTGTTTCTCAACCATTATGCCGGCGCATATTTCTACTTTTCCGAAGTATTGAAACGATCAAGCTTTATCACCATCGAGCTGCAGAAAATCTATCGCCAGAGTGATGCGCAATTTATTCGCTTGCTCAATGAAATAAGAAACAACCTGATATCTTCATCAACAACACAAACCCTTGAACAACGTCATGTTGCCTGGCTCCATGCACAAGAACAGGAAAAAATCATCGTACTTACTTCACACAGACAAGTGGCGGCAAATATCAATGATGAAAAACTTCAGGAATTACCCGGAAAACAATATGAATTCACGGCTGTGTTAAAAGGCGATTTCAGTATCGACAATGCCCCGGCTGACCAAACCATTCGCTTGAAGATTGGAGCACGAGTAATGTTTCTTAAAAATGACCGGGAAAAGCGCTTTTACAACGGCAAAATGGGTACGGTAGAAGAAGTGGATGAAGAGAACTACCACATTACTGTGCGATGCGACGAGGATCAAAGTTTGGTGTTTCTCTCACCCGAAACTTGGGAGAACATTGGCTACAAACTCAATGAAACGACCAATGAATTGCTTGAATATGTTAAAGGCAGCTTTACACAATTTCCTGTGCGCCTGGCTTGGGCCATAACCATTCATAAAAGTCAAGGTTTAACCTTTGAGCGCGTGGTAATAGATGCCGAGCAAGCCTTTGCCACAGGTCAAGTGTATGTTGCACTCAGTCGCTGTCGAAGTTTGGAAGGGCTCTATTTGAAAACACCGGTTAACATTCATTCCAAGCTTACCGATTCTCGCTTGCAAAGCTTTTTTGACCTCATTAATAAAGATGATGCTTCTCGAAAGGTGCAAGATGAAAAATCACGCTACTGGGCGCAAACAAGTCAGACAGCCTTTCAATTCCAAACCCTTCAAAGTGAACTCCAATTGGTGCTTCGCGATATGCAAGGACAGAGAAAACTGAAAGATGACAAAGCCCATGAGCAGGTCCATGCCATAGAGGCGGCATTCCAAGAGCTGATGAAAATACAAACTGAATATTTACCGCAATTAAACTTTGTAATTAATGCTATATATCAAGGACATATACATGAAAAAGGGATTGAAAAGTGCGCACGGGGAGCCATTTATTTTGCCAAAGAAATAGCAATAAAAGTGGTGCACACTTTAGATGAATTTGTAAATCAATACCGATCAACACTGTCCAAAGATTTGGCAAGCAAATTTGAAGAGCTGCGCATCTCATTATGGGAAAAGTTGGACGAACTGTTGCTGTGTGCATTCTTGAGTAAAGCCCTGTTAAGCAACGATATTGATGAGTTACATCAGGAGATAGAAAGCATCAGGCAGGAAATCCGCGATCCTTTTCGACAACGGCCAAGTGATAAACCGAAAAAGGAGAAGAAACCTAAAAAAGAAAAAGGGGAAACCCGCAAAATCACTTTAGCCTTATATCAAGAAATCAATAACATAGAAAAAGTGGTAGCAGAGCGTGGGTTGGCGCGCTCAACCATAGAAAGTCACCTGTTGCAAAGCATCAAGCTCGGAGAACTCAAAGCAACCGACATACTTGATACAGACAAACTGGATAGCATCAAAAAAGCATTTAAAAAATATGGTGCAGACGAACTATCGATGGTGCATGAGAAAACCAAAGGAAAGTACGACTTCTTTGCGCTGCGCGTGGCCAAACTCGATTGGGACAAGCAATTGCTTGGATAAATAAATTTTTATACTTTCGTTAATCAAAGCATGCGATATGCCCTATTCTCAACTTGCCGGATCGGGTCATTATGTACCTGAAAATGTGGTAACCAACGATGATCTTGCTAAACTAATGCCTACTACTGATCAATGGATCACAGAGCGCACAGGTATAAAAGAACGCAGGTTTTACACCCCCGGCAAAGATACGGTGAGCAACATGGGAGCGCGAGCTGCGCGAATGGCTTGTGAAAGAGCCGGAGTGGATGTGAAAGATATTCAACTCATTGTTTTTGCCACTATCACATCCGAATATTACTTTCCCGGTTCCGGAGTATTGCTGCAAAGAGAGCTAGGACTACCGGGCATTCCAGCCATTGACATAAAAATGCAATGTAGCGGATTCATTTATGCGCTTTCGGTAGCCGACAATTTTATCCGCACCGGACAATATCAGAATGCGCTCGTGGTGGGTGGAGAAATTCAGTCCAATGCAATGGAACTGAGCGAGCGTGGACGTAGCATGTCGGTAATTTTTGCCGATGGCGCAGGTGCAGTGGTGCTCAAGGCAACCGATAATCCGCAAAACCGCGTACTTTCCTGTCACTTGCATAGCGATGGCACACATGCAGAAGAACTATATATGCGCCATCCGGGAAGTTTGAATCAACCTAGGCTCACGCACGAAATGCTGGATGACGGGTCCATGCTGCCATATATGAATGGCCCTTTTGTGTTCAAAAATGCAGTGGTTCGGTTTATGGAAGTGATTGAAGAAGCTTTGCAGCACAATCAACTCAAATCCGAAGAAATTGATTTACTCATACCGCATCAGGCCAATTTGCGCATTTCAAAATACATTCAGGAGAAGCTACAATTTCCTGATAAGAAAGTGTATAACAACATCCAACGCTATGGCAACACTACCGCCGGTTCCATTCCCATAGCCATAAGCGAAGCCTGGCAGGATGGCTTGCTCAGTCCGGGGAAACTGCTTTGTCTTTCGGCTTTCGGGAGCGGATTCACCTGGGCATCATCATTGATCAGAATATGAATTTTTTGGCACACTTATATCTTTCGGGCAATGATCATGAGCATATGGTAGGCAATTTCATTGCCGATTCGGTGAAAGGGAAAGCTATGGAGCAATACTCCGAAGGAATTAAAAAAGGCATCAAACTGCATCGACAGATTGACTTGTTTACCGACACGCACCCTGCCATAGAAAAAGGGAAGGCGATGCTCCGACCACAATTTCGAAAATTTGCAGGAGTGGTGATGGATATTTTTGGAGACCATTTTTTGGCACGTAACTGGGCCGATTATTCCGATCAGGAATTAGGACTCTATACCATTGCTGTTTATCGTATTCTGGAAAATCATCAAGAACAATTTCCGGAAAGAGCAAAGATCACCTTCACTTACATGCAAAAGCACAATTGGCTATACAATTATCAATATATAGAAGGTGTTCGGAGAGCGCTCACAGGAATGGCACATCGCAGTACATTTGAATCGGGAATGGAAAATGCCCATATCGAACTGGAACGTAATTATCTATTTTATCAGCACATTTTCCATGAATTTCTCCCCGATTTAATACGCTTTGTGCATAAGGACGAACATCTGGATTTGAAGAAATTGTTATTGTCATGATACATTTTCAATTTATTGCAAATCGCACAGGGTAACATGATTGCTAAATCTTTTCCCTTCGGAAAAAATAAAATGATTGTCCGTCTTTATAACTAATTGCCTTCGGTCCCTACAAAATAGGTAGGAACAAAGAAAGGATATTGCGCTTATTCAAATCACCAGCATACATTCTCTAAAGCTGTTCCTTTGCGTCCAAAACTATTGTTTCAGAAATAACCTGCTATAGAATCGACCTTGACTGTCTGATACGTGAAAAAAGTAACCGCCTGAAGCCAAATTAGCCACAGAAATCTTTGATTGACCATCAAATTCAGTTATTCTGCTTTGATGTACAAGCCTGCCCTGCATATCGGTGATGGAAAATTGAAGTGCACCTTCACCTTTGATATCGTAATTCAAGCACTGCCAATAAAGTAAATCCCCGGTGGGAACAGGATAGATGGTGAAAGAAGGATTAAGCGATTGAATGCTTAGCCCAATTACGGGGAAACCCTCCGAAATGATTACACACTCATTAAAAAAGTGAGCCACCGCATAGCTTCCATTGGCGATTGGGGTAAATACCGGACCTGTAGCACCTTCAATAGGCAGAAAATCTTGCGTACAGTCGAGCCATTGCAAGTCTCCTTCAGGTGCATTCACAATAAGTTGATTGTTCTCTTGCGTGATGCTTAATTCCACTTCCGTGATGTTTAAATGTATGGTGAGCAATGAATCACAGCCCTGTTGATTGACTAAAGTTTGCAAATATGTCCCCGATTCTTCGTAAGTAACGCCATTAAGCGAATAGCTTTCACAAGTTTGCACCTGAATACTGGCTTCGTTTTTGGAAATAGATATTTGGAGGGTAAGCAAACTGTCGCATCCATTTACATTTTGCAGATGTTGCACATAGGTGCCGCTTTGGGTGTAAGTCATGTTATTGACAGTGACCGGTTCACATTCGTTCAGTTGCAATAAGGAAGAAAACACCTCACATTGCGTGTAGGAAGTATTGGCAATGTTGGTGAAGATCGGTTCATTAAAGTCAAAATAAATGGCTACCTGATTATCGATTTGATGGCCAAAAGACAGGCCCGGCAACGGCTTCATTCTAAATTGTACAAAACCAATTGATCCTTGCGGATTGCTGGCACTGTCGGGCAGCATAATGTTGGGGAAGAAGAAAATCAAAATACTGTCCCTTATTTCGTAGGTATTCGGATGGCTGTAATTGAGTAATTCAAATGTTGAATAATCAAAATAGCTGCTCAAAGTATCCCGTAATCGAATATTAAAGGCCGGGGCTGTGCCTGTGTTTTGAAAATAAACGGAGTAGGTAATCCAATCTTCGTAACCCGGCAATACTACTGAAGGGCTTACATCTTTTCTATTGGGATCGTAAGAATTGATGACATTGTAGCAAAATTGCATTTGATTGTTGGAAGGAAAATTGTCGCCATTGGTGGGTGTCACTACAACCTGCACACATACCGGATCGCCCGACTGCGCAGTGGTGTCGGTGGTAAGCAGGAGCCTGAAGCTGTTTTGAAAATTCGCATTAGCGAAATTGGCTATGTTGTATGTAAATACATTCCCTACCACTTGCGGCACTAAGGCGCCAGCAGGGACACCTGCATAAACCACCGGCCCCGTGAGGGTAATTTGCACCTGACCGGCTATGCCTTGCGCGCAATTCAAATTCATCCATTGGCTCATATCGCCTGCCAAGACACGTAAGGTATGCGTTTGTCCGGGAAAGACCCAACCTTCTGGAACTATAGATTGCACACCCACATCAAAACCCGGCTTGCAGCGAACGGGAAAATTAGGCGCAGAAAATAAAGGCTGGCTGGGCGTTAAGCTAAAATTAAGAGAGTCGCCGGGGGTAGAGCAGGTAATTCTATAGGGTTTGTTCAATGTGTCTATCTTAACTTTATAGTCGCCATTGGGAAAAGGCACATTAAAAATGCCATTGTTGCTAAAAGTGGCCGACTGCACAAGCAAATTATTCTGGTCATCGTATAATTTTACTGCTACGTTTATTACCTGAGTTTCACTTATATTCAACATGCAGTTATTGTTTTGGTCATTGTAAACGCCACCTATGATTCCTTCTGCCACCGGACATCCATTGGCATTGTTCTCATCGCACAATGGCATGGCTAGGGTTTGGGCATTCATGGCAGGAACATAATTGGGCAGGCAGGTTAATGGATTGTTAGTGATATTGAATCTCAAACTATTTGTTAGTGTATTGGGGATGGTTGGTAAACAAGATAAATTGTTATTTTGACAAAAAAAAGCAGTTAAGTTGGGCAAAGGCGGCATTGCGGTGATTTGGTTATTTGAACAAATCAGTTCAGTTAAACTAGCAGGTAAGGGAGGTAGGTTTGTTAATTGATTATTGCCGCAATTAAGCCATCTTAAACCCGATGGTAAAAATGGCAAATCTGTCAAAAAGTTTCCACCACAAGAGAGTTCAATTAACCCCGAAGGCAGAGAAGGTAGCGTAGTGAGTAAATTTGAGCTACACCAAAGCTTAATTAAGCTTTCAGGTAAGGGAGGTAAAGATGAAATTTGATTCATTCCACACATTAAATGATTTAAGCTATTAGGGAGTGTGGGTAATGAAGTAAGTTCATTCACTCCACAATCTAATTCAGTTAGTCCAACAGGTAGAGCAGGTAATGAATTGATAAAATTGCCTGAGCATTTTAAAGTGGTTAAGAAAGATGGCAAATCAGGTAAAGACGTGAGATTATTATTAAAACAATCTAATAAGTTCAAATGTGAAGGTAAAGACGGTAAAAGATAGAGCGAGTTATTATCACAATATAACTGTCTTAAGTTTAAAGGTAATGAGGAGAAAGAAGTAAATTGGTTATTGCTGCATGTTAAATACATAATGCTCTCTGGCAATTGTGGAAGAATACTAAACAAATTTGACGAAATATTTAATTCGTTTAAGCCTTCATAAAGATTAGGCAATGTTGTGAGTTGGTTGTAAGAACATCGAAGAGAAAGTAAGCTTGGAGGCATAGGCGGCAAATAGCTTAATTCGTTAACGTCGCAGTGCAACTCTTGTAAGTTGGATGGCAACGATGGCAATGATGTGAGTAAATTACCGCCACAAAGTAAGATAGTTAAATTTGGCGGCAAGGAGGGTAAAGAGTTGAGTTGGTTATGAGTACAATCCAAAAGAAATAAGTTTGGAGGTAAGGGGGGTAAGAAATTGATTTGATTATGGTGACACCTTAACGCACCCAGATTCACAAATGCCTCAATACCTGATAAATCACTAATTGAGAGTCCATAAACAGACAATGAAGAAGCATTTTGCACAGCGCTGCAACTTGCATTTAGCGAATCACCATTCATGCAAGCGGCAAAATTCTGCTGCAAATAAGCCCTGAAATTAGGGTCGGGGATGTAGATCATTTGGGCATTGAGTTTGCCCAGTGTTAAGAGTAAAAGCAGGAAGGAGAGTAAATGGTGTTTCATTTTAATATTGCGCTTTTAATTAGAAATAGCGCGTTTTTACTTATACTAAATATATCAATTGATGAAGTTTAGTCAAATTAAAATTGGATTAAAAAAATTGATCAATAAGATAGTATCCAATATTTCCAGAATCTGATTCTTACCGGCAAAGCGCAATGTTCCTATCCATTCAATCGTCGGTTGACCCAGATTTCGATGGATTCGAAAAGGCGAACAGGCTCATAGGTGCGCCAATTGATATCGTTGAGTCGCTCACTGAAAATAAGATATTGGTCTATGCCATAATCGGAAAATTCCCGCACCACATGATCGCGGAAACCTATTGTGGCAATCCAGCCGTCTTCAATGTCTTCGAACCACTCTTCATAATAACAATCGTCGGAAGCATGAAAATTGAGCACATTTTCACCGATAAGTATAAAGCGGTTTATGCCTTCGGAGATGAGATGATCGGCCACATCGCGCTTCAGAAACATGATGTCGTTGCCAATGGCATCGTTCCACTCTCCCAGCATCTCAATCACGGCAAATTGATTTTCATAGTCGGCATAGATGATTTTGATAAACAGTGTCTCTGAGCCAAAATCATCCCATTGCGGGTGGATATAATAATTGTAGATGCGGGTAGAGAACTCAAATTCGCTGTATTGACGCTCATAAAATGGGGATGAAGGATCGTCGGCAGCGATGTATTTGTTTCTCCAATTGTAAAAAGGCTCGATGTTGTGCATTGCAAAATCAGTTTTCGAATGATTGCATGTCAATCAATCGTTTATACACACCGTTTTGTTCAATCAGTACACTGTGATTTCCGGTTTCCACAATTTTTCCTTCATCCATCACCACTATTTTATCGGCATGACGGATGGTGGACAGTCGATGGGCAATCACGAGCACAGTTCGGTTTTGCATCAATTTATTGAGCGCATCCTGCACGAATTTCTCCGATTCCGTATCCAAAGCAGAGGTGGCTTCATCCAGTATTAGTATTTCAGGATTTTTAAAAATAGCCCGTGCAATGGACAATCGCTGCCTTTGTCCACCGGAAAGCTTGCTTCCTCCTTCCCCGATATTGGTTTGATATTTTTCGGGCAACTGCAAGATAAATTCGTGCGCATTGGCCACTTTAGCGGCATTCATTACAGCATCTATTGCATAATCGTCAGTGCCAAATGCAATATTGGCGGCCACTGTATCATTAAACAAAATGGCATCCTGCGTAACGATGCCAATATGGCTGCGCAGACTTTTCAATTTAAAGTCACGAATGTCATGCCCATCAATATAAATATGCCCTTCTTGGAGCTCAAAAAAACGTGGCAGCAACATGGCCAGGGTCGTTTTTCCTGAACCGGATTTACCCACCAATGCAACGGTTTCACCCTTTTGAATGTCGAGGTTCACCTTGTTAAGCACGTAGTGATTTTCATATCGAAAACTCACTTGCTCATATCGAATGCTGTGTTGAAAGGCAGGCAATTCTTTCGCATCAGAGCGATCTTCAATTGTCGGTATGGCATTGGCCACCTCATTGACCCGCTCCACTGAAGCCAATCCACGCTGAGCAGTGTAATAAGCCTTTGATAAGGATTTAAACGGATTAATCAGTTGTGAAAAAAGAATCAAATAGACGATGAAAACTGAAGGTTCCAGCTTTTGCTCAAACACTAAATTTCCTCCATAAATCAACAGCACTGTAACAGCAGCCACCCCCATAAACTCACTTAAAGGTGATGCCAAGTCGGTTCGACGATAAATCCGCACCATGGTTTTGTACCAGTCCTGATTTTTCTGCTTAAATTTCCGAAGCATATAGTCTTCGGCTGTGAATGCCTTAATAATTCTGTTGCCCCCAATGCTCTCTTCTGCAATGTTGAGCAGCTCACCCATTTTTTGTTGCCCTGACTGCGATTTCTTTCGCAGACTGCGCCCAAGCAAAGAAATGATAAGTCCGCTTATTGGCAGAAAAATCATAAGAAATATGGTGAGCGATGGACTCATTAGAAATAAAAAAATAAGATTGGCTACGATTTCGAAAGGTGATTTCAGTCCGGCCTCAACACAAGAGAGTATGCTCCATTCAATTTCCTTAAGATCTCCCGACATGCGTGAGAGCAGGTCACCTTTGCGTTCGCCGCTAAAAAACGATACCTGCAGGCGAAGGATAGATGCATAGATTTTTTCGCGTAAGCCTGCCACTACCCCATTTACCACTTTCGATAAAAAAACCATTCCCCCGTATTGAAACAGGTTCTTCATCAAAATCATTCCCAAAAGTGAAAAGCAGACCAATAGTAACGTCTGTTGCTTACCAAAACTGTCGCTCAATAAGGCGATGTAATAATTCATTAAATCAAGAATGGCTTCTTTGCTGAAGCTGAAGGTGGGCTCTCCTTTAGATAAAATTTCCTTAAAAGCCAGTTCGTCCGATTTAAAAAAGATATCCAAAACCGGAATCAACAGGGCAAAAGAAAAAATCGAAAACACCACACCGATATTGGTGAGCAGTATATGCGCAATCAGGTTGGCTCTGTAGGGTAAAGTGAGCGAAAGTATGTGGTAGATTTTCTTCATCGGAGTTTGCGCAAGATATGCTGTTTCACAAACTTTTGCACGGCAAAGTTGACACTGCGAAACCATCCGTATTGCTTGTCGTCGAGCAGCGATGGCATGCTCCCGTTATGACTACCCTGCTCCACCACTGCAGGATGTGTCCAATAAATCTGAAGTAATTCTTTCTCTGTCATCACATTAAAAAACCAGTCAATCGGAACATGACAGCCATTTTTCTGCACATAGTCCATAATATTTCTACATGCTTCGCAAGAAATATAATACGCAGCAGCGCAGCGGCTTCGTTCAGCAGCATACAAAACGCGCCCCTTCTCTACTTTACTTTCCGGGACAAACTGAAATGAACTGTTTTCGAAAGATATCAGATATGCCATGTCTTTTCCTTCTGCCATCTCTTTGACTTCATTCATTGCCTTATGGAAAACGTCATGAAACCGATCATCGAGCAGCGCATCATCTTCAAACACCAGGATACCACCCCATGATTGTTGCATGCATTGTTCCATGCATAGCAAATGCTTGATGGAGCAAGATGTAGTAGCATTGGCCCCTTGTGAAAGCATATTGCCACTCAGCCATTTTTTGAGCACTTCGTCAGAGAGTTCAGGAATGTCGGCATCGAGCATAAACTGAAAATCGATCTGATGCTTTTGCAATTGAGCAATGATCTGATCACGACGCCCGCCTTTATTGGCGCGGGTATGAATCACAAAAACAGGATATGGGAAGGTAGCGCTCAAAAGCTTTGTTTTTATAGCTGCAAAGCTAAGGTAAATGTAGCAGTACTAATCTTTTGAAGCAGGCAAGGAATGAATAAATCCCGTGAGATCAGACTACACCAAATCGTTTCATGGTTTCGAAATGGCTCACCACGGCATTTCCCATTGTATTGTAATTATGATAAGGAAGACCATGTTCGCGACACACTCTTTCCACAATCGGGCTCAGAGCAGGATAATGCACATGGCTCACACGGGGGAAAAGATGATGTTCAACCTGGAAATTTAATCCGCCGACGAGCCAGGAAACCAATTTGCTTTTTGTGGCAAAATTTGCTGTGGTACGAACCTGATGTGCAGCCCATGATTCTTCTATGTTGAGCTTGTCACCTTCCACAGAATTAGAATCCACAAAAGCTGTTTTATCCACCACATGGGCAAGCTGAAACACCAGTGAAAGGGTCAATCCCATTGCAGCATTCAAAGTTAGATACCCGACCAAAAAAGGCATAAAGCCCAGCACATAAATAGGTATTACCATGTAAAAAGTGATATACAACAGTTTGGCGGACCAAAAAATCACATGCTCCTTAACCGGAATCTGATTGATCGGGGTATTGTTAATTCGTCTTTTGAAATACTTGTCAAAATCGGTGTATAATGCCCAAAACCAAGAAGAAATGGCATACAAAAACGGAGCATAGATATGCTGATAACGGTGAAAACCTTTACGTGGTTGCGAAGGGCAATGACGCAATACAGGAACTTTAGCAATATCATCATCCACACCATCTATATTGGTGTAAGTATGATGTATGATGTTGTGCTTGATTTTCCAGATAAAGGCATTGCTGCCCAAATAATTCATGGTGTATCCCATCATTTCATTCACCCATTTTTTGGTTGAGTAACTGCCATGGCATGCATCATGCATTATGTTAAAACCAATCAGCGCCAAATTGACTCCAAAAATCACACACAATACCAACGATAACCAAACCGGCATGCTTACAAACACCAAAAAGATGTATAAGATGACACTTAGTGGCAATAGAATAATGGATTTGAGGTAGAGCCTGTAGTCACCGGTTGGTGCCTTACCTGTGGTTTCGAAATATTTGTTGACTTCATCTTTTAGCTCCTTGAAAAATGAATTCTCTTTGTTGTTAAACGATACTGTTTTCACGCCCTTCTAGCTTTCTTAAACGGTTAATTGAATAGCGCAAGATGACGAAAAAAATTGTTTGCAACAAATGTCAAGAAAAAAATGCTAAGGAATCATTGGATAATGCTCCAAGATTTTACAGCGCCCGAAGCACAAAAGTTTTAGTAAGACAATACTCGGATGCGTTGAAAAACAGGAAGAAGATGAGATGTATCCCGAAATCTATACATCCAAACTAAGCAACATAAATTAAAGAAAAACAATTTGTTTGATCACAAGGAATTTTTCTGGAGCTCGGATTTAACCCAAATTACGCATTAAAAAATGCGTAACTCAAGATAAAAACATTAAAAATCGTCTCTGGCCGACCAGAAGGTGATGAATAGATCGCATGCAAAACACATCCATTACATCACCCCTTGGACTAAACTCAACAAATCGGCCATATCTCTT
>JBKBKN010000027.1:0-37581 GCA_046294625.1 Flavobacteriales bacterium | reverse complement strand
GTGAATCTGCGTTTTGCGGATAATGGCAAAGGCTTTGATTTGAGTCATATCAAGAATTCTAACGAAGGAATGCGTGGCCTGGGCTTGAAAAACCTGGAAAACAGGGCTAAAGTGGCAGGTGGCATTATTGATTTTCAAAGCAGTCCCGGCAAGGGCACCCAAATAAGTATTTCCCTAAACCATCCAATTTAAACCCATGATAAAAGTAATATTAACCGACGACCACAAGCTATTTCGTTCAGGAATCAAATCGCTGCTGCACACTTTTGATGATTTTCAGGTGATAGCCGAAGCAGGTAACGGGCAGGAACTGCTTGATATATTGGCGCAAGGCAATGAATCGCCGGATGTGATAATGCTTGATCTGGAAATGCCTGTGATGGATGGCATGGAAACCTTGAAGAATCTGAAAACCCGATATCCGGATGTGAAATGTGTGGTATTGTCGATGCATGACGATGAGAAATTCATCATTCACATGATGGAGTTGGGGGCAAGAGGCTATCTGCTTAAAAATGCGGAACCCGAAGATATTGATCAGGCTATTCGTTCGGTGGCGCAGACAGGTTATCATTTCTCCGATAAGATTTCCCGCATCATGCTGCAAGGCTTGGTGAAAAAGGAAAAAGTTAAGCCCGTCTTTCAGAACAAGGAAGCACTCTCAGAACGCGAAGTGGAAGTGCTCCGACTGATTTGTGAAGAACTTACGGCAGCCGAAATTGCCGAAAAACTGTTTATCAGTCCGCGCACGGTGGAAGGTCACCGCAACAAGCTCATGGAAAAAACCGGTGCAAAAAACATTGCCGGCCTGGTGGTGTATGCCATGAAGGAAGGTCTGTATGAAGTTTCATAATTTTGAGCCTGTCCTTGCAATAAGTCTCTAACTTTACCGATTATGTTTCAGGTTTCTTAAAGTTTAGACCTAAATTCTATGCCACGATACATCTGTTTATTTAGCTTCTCCTATTTGCTGTTCACTTTTTTCCCGGCTTCCACTTTTGCACAGGAGCATACTTTTTCATGGATATATGTGGTGGATGGGTATAATGATGTCTATCTAGCCGATGTGGCTGTGGATAGCAGTGGTAACACTCATGCAGCTTTTAACTACACATCGAATTTGACTTTGCCGGTTTTGAACAAGAAATTGCCTTACGCAGCACATGTTCATGGCCTTTTGATGAAATTTGATAAGGAAGGAAAACCGCTTTGGGCGCATCCTTTCAAGTCATCATTCGACAATCGCATAAAAGATATCACGCTTGCCCCTAATGGAGATTTGTTGGCTACAGGATTCGGGGATGGGGTGATGAATTTTCCTTCCACTGGTGAAAGCTTTAATCGTGGTAAAGCCAAAGAACCGGGTCAGTATCATTATAATCAAGGGATTTATGTGGCGCGTTATGCTCCTGATGGCACTTGCCGATGGGTCAATTATTTTAACACACCTTGGGGCGAAGGTTTGTCTTTGGCTGTAAACAGCAAGGATGAAGTACATCTGGCTTATTATTTCAAGGGAAAACTAAGCTTGAATAATCAGGTCTTGGATAGTATTCCACGTAACCTGAAAATTGAGTCGCGAGAAGCGATATTGGTGATGGATGGTGATGGAAAATTTATCAGAAATCATCAGCTGAATGACATCAAGAGTTCTTCATACATCAATCGCATGGGGCTGAAAATTGATCACAACGACCACCTTCTGCTTTATGGAACATTCAACGGCAGCATTGGACTTACTGAAAAGGATACGCTGCGCAATATATCTTATCAGGAAAGTATCGATAGCTACATCGCTAAGTTTGATAAGGATTTTCGCTTGCTCTGGTCGCGTAAAATCGGAGGTAGAAATGCACAAGTGATAAGTGCAATTGATGTGGATGAAGAAAATAATGTCTTCATTGCTGGTCGATATTATTTTGAATGTATCGTAGGTTCGATGGTTGAGGTGGTGCAACAGAGCAACTATGAATGGAAGTCGGGCGATAGCTTTTTTTATCTGAAACTCGATAAGGATGGAGGACTTTCCTTTCCCATATTTCAGGACAACAAAGGCTACAACTCTCATTTTGGGGCACGCTCCATGACCTTGGATGGGAATGGGCATATGCATGTTGTCGCTACCTTTAATGATACCTTGCGTGTGGAAGGTCGTGAGCTGCAAACCTGGCATCACAATCATCAATTGGCTTACATGGTGTTCGATCAGAATCAGCTCAGGCATCTGGAAATGCCCTTCGAAGCCGCCGCCGGGTTTATGCTTCCGGTGAGTATTTCTGCCAATCAGTTTCAGTTGGCTATGGGAGCAGAATATCATGGAAAGGGTGCCTGGGCAATGATCAATGGCAAGAAGAAAAACTTATCCAACGAAGATTATGGCCGTGTTGCATTTGTTTGTGGCGGGAAGATCAAACAGGAAAAGAGAGAAGAGCCGAATTTTGAGAAGGAATATTTTGAGATGCTGCAACCCATGCTGGCATGCATCAAGCCCGGGCAAGAGTCCATGCCGAATCTGTGGTTTCCTGCCGAAGATACATCGGGCATCTTACAGTCCTTTATCACGGAGCAGCCTTGTGGCCGAGCTATTCCTGAGATGGAAGCCTTGCTGTATCCCAATCCCACCCGTGGTGAGTTGACCTTAAGGCTCAATGGCCTGAATGAAGGCATGCGGATGGAAATATTTTCGGAAAGCGGACAGCTTATTTTCTCCCGAAGACTCGAAGCCATGAATCAAACGCAGGAACTGAAAATGAGTGTGACCAATCTGGTGAATGGGGTTTATTTTGTTCGCATCGCAGGTGTGAAATATCAGAAAGTGCTAAGGTTTGTGAAGGTGTGAGAGGGAATGCAGTTTGAATTGCTCGAATATTGATGAGAAAATTGTAGCTAGAAAAGGTAAAAGCAATCTTAATTAATGCCTTTCAAAAACTAATTTAACGGGAACATTTTCAAGTTTTGAACGCATCCAAATACTAAAATCAAACACATTAGAAAAAGCTAACTCGCGAGCATCATTTGATTTTTGTTTTTCATACTCAAAAATAATTGCTGAAAGTTTGGTCTTTTTTTCATTTGTATTTTCATTTTTTAAGGTAAATGACAGATACTCAGGAATAATTTTTGTTGGTGATAGATTGTTGGCAGTTTGCTGCATTTTTTGTTTGTAATTTCTTAATTCATATTCTAATAAATCCGTTTTATTTTGCTCAAAATGATTAATTAATTCAATAAGATCAATTGCAGTTCTGACATCTTCTCTAATGCCCCAGTTGTTTTTACTTTTTAAAAATTGGATTATTTTATTTGAAGCTTTATGGTTTCCAGACATAAAACTGCCTATGATTAAGTAATAACAGATACTAATTTTTCTATATTCAGGAACAGACTCAATATCTGAGATTTTATAAAATGATTCTGAATAGCTACTGAATTCATCAAGTTTCCTTTCCGCCAATGCTCGCATACACGATAAATACAATATTGTGGCACTTTTTAGATTTTGGTCTTTGTTTGAGAATGTTTCAATTCTCTCAAGACAATTAAAGTAATCGTTAAACTTTTGTATGCTGTTCGTAAGGAGACAAGCTTGCAGAAAGGTGTCATAGAATGCAATCATCTTTACAGTTAATCTTTTGAAAAGTCTATTTGGTGGTGAAAAACTGCGTATAAATTTTTCGCTTTCCTTCAAAACGAAGTTATGATTGCCATTCATAAAACCTATGCCTGATTTGGCAATTATCATATCAAGTGCTGCTGCACTGTCAATCATATTTTGAGAAACTTTAAAAGCGGGCATCGCTTGAAGTTTATTCAATAATTCGAATTGCTTATCTTTAGAAGGAGTGCCGACTGCTTTTTGATAGGCTAATACAAGAATTGCTGCTTTTTGCGTTTCAATACTTTTTTGCAATTTCGCCAATAACTTGTCATTATTTGTTTCAAATAGTAATTCGAGTTGCTCTATGTCGTAAATCCTAACGTACGATTCGGTTTTTAGTATCTTGTTTTTCAAGTAAACCATTATTGAAGTTTCTTCTAATTCCGAAGCTATTTTTTCGGCTTTTCTCAAAACATAAAGCGAATCACGAAAGAGGTCTCTTTTTGCAAGACTTTCGGCAATTGAAATCAGTTCGAATAACTCATTTAAATCATCTTCACCTCTGTCGTAATTGTAAAGTCCATCTAAAACGAATTTTAAAAGTCTTGATTTTGACTTGACATAATTAGCGCTTTTATATTTGCTCTGAAATCTTTTAATTATTTCATCTTCGTTACTCATATCATCCTTACGATATTTAACGATGATATCAAGTAAACCTAGAATATTGCTATCATCTTTATTAATTTTATAACCAAATTTTTTTAGATATTTTATTTCATTGTCGCTCATCCGTTTTAAGATTCTAAAAAGCTGGTTTTGCTTGTCTAATTGCATTAAATGTGGATTTTGATATGTTTCCTAATAGTTGATAGTCAAGTTTATACAAGGTTTTTGATGCCTTAAATGTTTAAAATAGAATGGGATAAATTTAGAATTATTGTTTCACACGGCATTGTTATGCCGGTAGTTTTGCAGCAGAAAATGATTTTAAATTTATGAGGTATTATTTATTTGTCTTTACTGTTTTACTTTTTCTGGATGCATGTAAGAAAGATGATGAAGATGTTACAAAAAATGCTTTAAGCTGTGACTACTTCAGAGAAGCTAGAATATTAACAAACGATCCGGCTAAAGAAGTGGATTATGAAATAAATTGTGTAATGGAAATAACAGATGAAATTGTTATTGAAGAAGGGGTTGTTATTCATTTTGGTCCAGATGCAGGAATTCTGATTAAAGAAAGCGGCTCTCTTAAAATTCAAGGTACAGCAGATATGCCTGTGAAGTTAACAGGTGCCAATAAATTAAAGGGTTTCTGGAAGGGAATTTTGATTCAGTCTTCATCTTTAAATAATAGTTTCTCAAACGTTATTATTGAATTTGCAGGAGGGCAGCCATTTAATTCAAATAATGACAAAGCTTCAGTAATTCTTTGGAGCGATTCATTTTTGAAAATGGATAATTGCAAGATTGAAAACAGCGGAAGCTATGGATTAAGTGCGGTTTATAACAACACAATGTTAGAGCTAAATGATAACGTTTATAATTCATGCAATGAAGCCCCGATAAAGATAATTCCTTCTTATATGAACAGAATGGATTGGAGATCATCGCATGCAGGAAATGTCAAGGATATAATTGAAGTAGAAATAAATACGGATGATATTCGCAATTCGGTTGAGTGGCATGCGCTCGATGTTCCATACAGAGTGATTTCAAATTATTCTGGTTTTGATTTTTTGCTGATTCGTCAAGGACTTGTAACTATTAAAACCGGCGTTTTAATTGAATTTTCGTCCGGAACCGGATTGTATATAGATGATAATGGAGGTCTTAATGTTGACAATCCATCTGACGCTGTTTATTTTACAGGAGTTGTTAAACAACCAGGATCATGGAAAGGATTGTACTTTCAGTTTTCTCAAGCCAATAATGTTTTGGATAACGTTTATATTGAATATGCCGGCAATTTGTATGACGGTGCAAAACATGGTATTGGCATGTGGGGCAATCCACGTCTAAGTATTGGAAGCTCTAAATTCAGCAATATAGATGGTTGCGCGATTATTGACTTTAACAATTCTGAGGCAGCACCTAATCCTAATTTTAATTTTTTTAATAATGCAATTATTTATGAGAATATTTCTAATGGAGCTATTTGTTATCAATGATATTCTAATCATAAGCATAAAAAACTAATTTATTTGCCAATAAAATATGGTAAAGTGTGTTTAAATAATTTAATAGAATATTTTATTTAAAAAGAAATCATGAAAATCAACATATATCTGTTTATCATTATATTTAGTTATAATAGCAACTTGTTAGCACAAATCAATAACTTGTTTGATAGTACATTTGGTCTTAATGGAGTAGCTTACCATACATTTTCAACGGATTTCAGTCCCAAGTCAATTATTGTTGCAAGCGACAATAAAATTATTGTAGCAGGCAATTCATCAGGTATTAGAATTGCTAAGTATAATGAAAACGGTTTGGAAAGCGATTTGTCTTTTGGAAATTTTCAAGGGAGTTCGGTGTATGGTTCAGGTTTTGGAGGAGTGAGCAGAACGCTTCAATTGACGAAATGTTTTGGGTTGCCAAACGATCAGATTTTAATGGCAGGAATTTCTCAGAATCCCGAAACAAGCCGTAATGAGTATTTCTTAATGCGATTAAATTCTGATGGAAGTTTAGATAATACTTTTGGAACCAATGGATTATCCTATTTAGGTTTTGTTGCACCTTGGAATAGTCAGGCAGCTAGTGTTTCTTGTTTAGATGCAGAGTTGTCTGATGATGGTTTTGTTTATTATGCAGGCTTAGCTGCCAGCAGTCAGGCTCTTGTTTTTGCAAGATGTTCCACAAATGGGTCTTGGGATTTGGCTTATGGGACGAATGGATTTGCGGTTCTTAATAATATTATTGGAATTCCTCAATATGGCTTTAGTTTGCAAATAATGCCTGTTGACAATAATAAGTTGTTTGTTTTGACATCTGACACTTATTATCATATATCTGAGACCTTTCCTGACTCAATTTATGGTTGGAGGAAGTATCCTTATATTACACAATTAACCGCTGATGGCAACGTAGACAGCGAATTCAACTCAAGAAGAATTACACCAAATTTTGGACTTGAAAGCAATAATATTAATGCTCCTTTCCTTTCAAGAGTTGAATCTGAGACTATTATTACATCATTAATAAGAGGCATGGATAATAAATTGTATGCATCAGTATATTTTAGGGGTGGTTGGCAAGAGCATATTTCTGAAGACTGGAACTCCGGTGTTTTTTCCTTTAGTTCCAACGGTGATTTAAATGATAATTGGATATTTAACCAAACGATTGATGCAGGGGGAGGATTGGAATATAATTGCAGTACTTTTGGTATGTCACGTCATAGCTTTTCAAGCGAAGATGATTATGCTACGTGCATATCACAGCTTCCTGACGGAACTTTCTTTCTTTCTGGATATGAAAATCCGATGGCCACGGATGAATTCACTTCTTACATAACTAAATTGCAAAATAATGGTATGCCATTTACTGATTTTAATGAAGGTAATCATTTGACATTTAGTTATTCGGAATCAAGCCAGTTTGAACGTTTTATTGATGCTTCCTGGCAACAAGGTAAGGGTATGATTTTCCTTTCCCCGATAAAAGTAGGCGACAACAAGCAGGGATTTTTTATGATCAGAATCGCAGATATTGAAGATAAGCCTACAAAATCAGATTACAATTTTGAATTAAATCAAGCATTAGTTTATCCCAATCCTACAAATGATCTGATTTCAATTCGTTCAGAGAAAAGAATATCACGGGTTGAAGTAAGGGATATTAAAGGCAATATAGTTATTTCACGGAATGTTGCGAATAACACGGATCTTAATTTCAATCTTTTTGATTTTGCTCCGGGGATTTATTTTGTTTATCCTGTTTATGCTAATTATGACGCATATCACAAGCCCATAAAAATAATTAAATTTTAGAGTGGATGCTTATAAAAAGAGTAAAAAAAGGGATCGATACTTAAAGTCAGGCTTGTAGCGATGTAAAGTCTATTTGCAACCAGAGTGTTATTGCAGATAATCAGTTAGCACTATCTCAATCAAAAAATCTTTCATGGATTCAATATACCCTTCGGGTCAAATACTTTTTTGATGTCCCGCATGAGGTTGAGTTGGATTTCAGGGAATTTGATGTCCATGTAAGGGCGTTGCACATAGCCGATGCCATGCTCGCCGGAGAGTGTGCCGCCTAAGCGCACCACGAGTTCAAAGATTTCCCGAATACCTTTGGTGATTTCTGTGTTCCAGAATGCATCGCTCAGATCGCCCTTGATGATATTCACATGCAAATTGCCATCGCCTGCATGGCCATAACAAACGGAGCGAAAGCCATATTTCTTGCCTATTCCCTTCACACCTTTCAGTAGTTTGGGCAATTCTGCACGCGGCACCACGGTGTCTTCTTCCTTGTAAACAGAATTGGACCTCACTGCTTCTGCCACACTCCTGCGGAGTTTCCAAAGGTCTGCCTTCTGGGCTTCTGTCTCTGCAAACAGGATTTCTCCCGCTTCATGCGCTTCGAGCACCTGAAAGATTTTCTCACATTGTGCCAATAGCTCCGATTCTTCGCTGCCATCCACTTCGATTAGCAGGTGAGCCTGTTCATCGGGTGAGATGCTGATGCCAATTTCCGGTTTAAATTCCAGCGTCCAGTCGATCGCGTCACGCTCCATAAACTCTAACGCGGATGGAATTATTCCTGCACGGAAGATGGCCGAAACTGCTTCGCAAGCCTTTTCAGGGTCATTGAAAGGTGCAAGCATCACTTTGTTTAGTGCAGGGTAGGGGATCAGCTTAAAGCTAATGGCAGTCACCACGCCCAAAGTGCCTTCACTTCCTACCATCAGCTGTGTGAGATTGTAGCCGGTGGAATTTTTTAGCACATTGGCACCTGTTTCAATAATGCTTCCATCGGCGAGCACTACTTCGAGACTCAGCACAAAGTCCTTGGTCACGCCATATTTCACAGCTCTCGGGCCGCCCGAGTTATGCGCAATATTTCCTCCGATAAAGCAAGATCCACGACTCGATGGGTCTGGCGGGTAATACAATCCTTTTTCAATCACTGCTTCGTGGAACACCTGTTTGCTGTTGCGTGGCTTTATAGAGCTGATATCTATAATCGTTTCTTTATCATAATACAGCTGAGCAGGTTGAAATTCCGAAGATTTAATCTCGTTGTAAAGTCTTACATGTGGCGTGCGGTTCAAGATCAAGTTGTCGAGCATTTTATTCAGGCCGGTCATAAAACTCATCAGACTGATAAACATCATAATACCAAAGGTGACGCCCAAAGCAGCGATGAGCGACTGCTTTATCCTTGATAAGAGATGGGTGCGAGAGATAATTAAGGTAGTATCCCATTAAGTGTGTATTCAGAAAAGTTATTCTGATTTTTTTGAGTCCCCAAGCTCAGAAAAAAATCGGAAATAACTTTTTTGCTAACTTTATACACATTAAAATGAAAAAAGAAGAATTATTAAACAGCGATTTTCTCAAGCAGTTCAGCACTGGAGAAGAACTCAACTCCTTTCTAAAAGAACTACAGAAACGTGGAGTAGAGCAATTATTAGAAGGTGAATTAGATGCCCATTTGGGATATTCAAAACACCAGAAATCAGAAAGCCCTAACAGTCGAAATGGTCATTCAAAAAAGACTATTAAAAACATTTATGGCGAGTCAGAAATTAAGGTTCCCAGAGATCGGGATTCAAGTTATTCACCTATGCTAGTTCCAAAGCGAGAAAGCATAGTTGATGGCATTGAGAATGTTATCATATCCTTATATGCTAAGGGAATGTCTAACAGCGATATTGAACAGCAGATTTTAGATGTTTACAACTTTGAAGTCTCTACTTCTACAATTTCCAGAATTACCGAACGCATTACCGGTGATATTCTTGCCTGGCAAAACAGATCCTTAGAACCTGTCTATCTAATAGTTTGGATGGATGGAATAGTTTTTAAAGTTCGTGAAAACTCTAAAGTCATCAATAAGACCATGTATATTGCCGTGGGCTTACGAAGAGATGGCAAGAAAGAAGTACTCGGACTTTGGCTCGGTAAGAATGAATCAGCGGCTTACTGGATGACTGTTCTCACGGATTTAAAAGCCCGTGGAGTTGAAGATATCCTAATCACTGTAACAGACAATCTGAATGGGTTTACAGATACCATCAAGACTGTTTTTCCTAACTCTACAAAGCAGATTTGTGTAGTTCACCAAATTAGAAACTCCTGCAAATATGTGGTATGGAAAGACAAAAAAGAGTTTGCCAAAGACCTCAAAGAAATCTACGGAGCTCCGTCTAAACAAGCAGCAGAAGCAGCTCTTGATGGCTTGGAGAAAAAATGGAATGATAAGTACTCATATGCCATTAAAAGCTGGAGAAACAACTGGGATGAGCTTACTGCCTTCTTTGATTTTCCCGTAGAAATCAGAAAAATAATTTATACCACTAATTTAATTGAAAACCTAAATGGAAAAATCAGAAAATACACCAAAAATAAACTCTCGTTTCCTACAGATGAAGCAGTTATGAAATCAGTTTTCCTTGCTCTGAATCAGGCAACTAAAAAATGGACGATGCCAATCAGGGACTGGGGAATTATTGTAAATCAATTTTTGATTATATTTGAAGACAGATTTAAAATATGACTTTTCTGTTTACACACTTTAAAGGATAGTGTCATAATTAAGATGAGCCGGTAGCGCATGGAAATTTTATTTGTTTACTACAGTGGGCACTGATTCATTATTGTTTGTATTCATTTTCTAAGATTCTATTAATCATAAACTTAATCTCTATTAGCTCATTTTGTGTGATTTGCCAAACGGCGCTCATTCGAATGCTGAAATACTCGGCGCGATAAAGTTTCTAAATGCCCTGATTTTATACCAAGGATAAGCATATTTGCACAGTAACTCATTATCTACATGGGCAATGGTTTCGTTCATAATTAGAAATTGCATGAGCACCGCGCTTTGAAGAATTTCATTTTCAGCAAAATGCAACTCGTCCACATTTTTCACAAAACTCTCGATAGCTGAAATAGCTTTAAGCATATGCCTTAATCTTTCCCGGCTGTCAATTCGTGGATCTTTCATAAATCAGTTTCATCTCTTTTTTTACCAGATCCATGATATGAGGCTTTATTGATTTAATAAAACCTATATCTACTTTTCTATTGATCGCCATTTCCATTTCGTGCTGAATTTCGGCAAGTTGAAAATAGGAAAATGTCGTTTCTGTCTCCACTGCGATGTCAACATCGCTCTCTGCTCTATCGTCTTCACGGGCAAATGAGCCAAAAATCCATGCTTTTTTAATTGCTGCAACCTTGCTAAGCAGGTCTTTTAGCATATTGATGATTTGTCGGCGGTCATAGTGCTTCACAGTTTGATACCGCACTTTCTCTTCTGCCACTTGCAGGGCCTTCAGTGCCACTTCTTAGTCTGCCAATTCATAGACCAGTTTGTCAGATAGCTATGCAACAAGCAAATCGTTTTCATTTATTTCAAAAAATGCTGCGAGCTTAAGCACTTGGTAACGATTTGCTCGACGCTGCCCTCGCTCTATTTTGCTCAAAATAGCTTGGTCAATATCAAGGAAGGCTGCCACAATTCTCAATGGTATTTCCTTATGCTCTCTGAGTTTCCTTATCGTTTTGCCAAAGCTGTCCATCTACCAGTTCTTTATGATGATTTTGACCCACACTGTTTTGAATAATTTTGTTAAAATTACGAGTTTATTTTTTAAGTCAGCGACTTCTTTCGCAATTTTCAATGCTTTCTGGTGGTTTGTCCATATTGAAATAACGCGATTAAAGACCTTAATGCATCACATCTATTCACGGCAAAACAATTTTACTCGATTCATCCAGCCCTTCCACAATTTCAATATATTGCATGCTACGAGTCCCTGATTTTACCTTTACCGTATCTTTACTGGCTAGCAACACATATTGGTCACGAATCAGGTATTCCAAAGGGATGCTCAATGCATCTTTCTTTTCTCTGATGATGATGTTCGCTTCTAAGCTTCAGATTGGGATAAAGTTGTGGAGGCGATTTGGTTAGTATGGCTTCCACAGTGAATGTTTTACTTACTTCGCGCATATAGGGAATCAATCTGCTGACTTTGGCTTCAAATACCTGATCTTTATAACTGTCCATCGTAATGAGTCCCTTTTGCCCATTACTTACTCGGGAGATGTCATGTTCATCGACCTGCAACTCGATAATGAAATTTTCCGCATCGCCAATCACGGCCACCGGTTCTTGCGGAGATACCATTTCCCCGGCTTCTTTCATGATGCGATAAACTTTTCCGGCGCTTCTGCTTCTGATTACTAAATCGCCTGCTGTATTGCGTGAAATACGCAAATTGTTTTCAGCGCGCTCCAACTCCATTTTCAACTGACTTTGTGCCAGGCGATAAGCGGCATCGAGCGATTTCCATTGCCTTCGCGAGTTGTTGAATGCCAACTGGCGTTGCTCTAATTCGTTGGCCGAACCTATGCCAAATCTCCATAATCATTGCTGACGGCCATAGTTGATCGAATCCTGCAGGTATCGTTCTTTAGCCGTTTCTGACTGTAATCGCAAATCAAGCAGGCGTCCACGGTTGCCTAAGGCTTCTTCACGCAATAGGTCTAAAGCCAATGATGCATTCCGGGCATTGAGTTCCGGATTATCATTTTGAATAGAAAACAAAGGCGCATCTGCCAGCACGGTGTCCCCATCCTTCACAAATACTTCCTTTACCAAACCGCTTACCGATGAAAACACTTGATATTGATTGTCAGCCTTCACCACTCCAGATGCATAGACCGCCTCAATCACATCGCGGCGCTTAGGTTGGATATTATTTTTATTGCGTTGGCAGGAATATAATAAAATCAACAGAACGGAAATCCCAACTACATTTGTTTTTATAATTAACAAATGTAGAGATAGAAAAGCTATTTATGATTTTTATCATTTCCAACTACTCAATTATTCGCTTCACAATAGATCTAAATTAGCTATCAGAGTTTGGTTGAGTATGCTTCCATGGCATGATCTAGTAATTAGAAAGTCAGATAAAACAATGCGAACAATTCTTTTACCTTTGCCAACTAAAGAAGCTATAGCAGCATGAAGGCTCAACACTCTACAGAAGAAAAGCTTAAGGCATTTGCCCGATTGCTCAAAATCATGGATGAATTGCGAACGCAGTGTCCTTGGGATAAGAAACAAACGATGGAGTCGCTCCGACATCTGACCATCGAAGAAACCTATGAGCTGTCCGATGCCATTTTATCAGCCGATATGGAAAATATCAAAAAGGAGATTGGCGACTTGATGTTGCATCTGGTATTTTACAGTCGCATAGGATCAGAAACAGGGCATTTCGATGTAGCTGACGTAATCAATGGCTTATGCGAGAAGTTAATCCATCGGCATCCACACATTTATGGAGATGTGATAGTTACTTCGGAAGAAGAGGTAAAGGAGAATTGGGAAAAACTCAAACTGAAAGAAGGCAACAAATCTGTGTTAAGCGGGGTTCCGGTTTCATTACCGGCTATGGTAAAAGCTTCACGAATTCAGGAGAAGGTTAGAGCGGTGGGATTTGATTGGGACAACAAAGAGCAAGTGTGGGAGAAGGTTAAGGAAGAGCTCGATGAATTTAAGCAAGCTGCCGACTCTGGCAGTAAAAAAGACACAGAGCTAGAATTTGGCGATTTACTGTTTTCCTTGATCAATTATGCACGGTTCATAGAAGTGAATCCTGAAGACGCTTTGGAAAAGACCAATAGAAAATTTATCAAAAGATTTCAATATTTAGAAGAAGAAACGAAAAAGGCAGGTTTGAAATTGGACGAAATGAGCCTCGAAGAAATGGACAAATATTGGAGTGCAGCCAAACTGCTTCCCGAACAATAAATGATAATATCTGTTTAAATCAAGCTTAAAATCAACGCAATAATGTCAGTAGAAAATGTTAAAGATGCTCAGTTTGAGAAGCTAATTAAAGACAACGATAAAGTTATCGTAAAATACTATGCCGACTGGTGTGGTTCATGCAAATTGTTTTCGCCTAAATTCAAGCGACTGGCTCAAGATCCGCGCTTTGATGGAGTGAAATTTATCGAAGTTAATGCCGAAGAAAACGAGCTAGCTCGTAAAGCTGCAAATGTGGATAATTTGCCCTTTATTGCAACATTCAAAAAAGGCACACTTGCAGAAGCTTCAGCCACTTCGAAAGAAGATTTTGTGGTGAAAATGCTTGAAAAGCTTAATTAATGGACCAAGTAATTTTTTCTGTAGTCCTACATCATTAATTACCACAAAATGAAAGTACCATCCATAAAAAAAGCGGTTGAATCATATTCAATCGAAGAACTCAAAGCAGCAGAAGATGCTATTTTAAATGAATCGTCACCTGTCATTGATATAGAAGGAGATGATGAAGGAGAACAATTGACTCATATCCTTGCAGCCATCTGGATTAAAGAGGAAATGGCAGAAAAAGGAATAGAATTTCGTGATGGATTAAGGGCTTATTCACAGCGAGTGAGAAAATCGATTTCTTAACCTTTGGTGTAGGTTATCTTTTCATCCTTTGCATGCACTATCACTTCAGGTGTATTGCCATCGGCAACATAACCTATCACTTTCGCTTCAAGTCCAAAGCTTTTTGCGATAGCAATCATATTTGATGCTGTTTGCTCATCGGTATATAGTTCCATTCTGTGACCCATGTTAAATACCTTGTACATTTCTTGGTCGCTAGCTCCCGACTGTTTCTGAATGAACTTAAAAAGCGGAGGAACATCGAAAAGTTGATCTTTCACCACGCTATATTTTTCGATAAAGTGAAGCACTTTGCTTTGGCCACCACCACTGCAATGAACGATGCCATCTATTTTGTTGCTGCATTCCTGCAAAATTACTTTCATCACCGGCGCATAAGTGCGGGTAGGTGAAAGCACAAGCTTGCCAAAGTCAAGGTCAAGTCCGGGAACAGCATCGGTAAGTTTGAAATTTCCGGTATAAATCAAATCTTTTGGAATTGCGGGATCAAAGCTTTCCGGATATTTGCTTGCATAAGCATGGTGAAACATATCATGTCTGGCTGATGTTAGTCCATTGCTACCCATACCACTGTTGTAGCTTGATTCATAAGCGGCTTGACCAAATGAAGCTAATCCTACAATCACATTGCCAGCCTTTATCTTGTGGTTTGAAATCACCTGATCTCTTCTAATTCTGCCCACCACTGTAGAATCAACAATAATGGTTCGCACCAAATCCCCAACATCGGCAGTTTCTCCTCCTGTTAGATGCATGGTGACTCCCCAGCTGTTAAACATCTCAACCAACTCTTCATTTGCCTGAATAATGGTTGCAATCACTTCGCCGGGAATCAAATGTTTATTTCTGCCAATAATGGATGAAACGCAAATGTTTTCAGTCGCACCTACGCACAGCAAATCATCCGTGTTCATCACCAGGGCATCTTGTGCTATTCCTTTCCACACAGAGAGATCTCCTGTTTCTTTCCAATAAATATAGGCCAATGAAGATTTTGTTCCGGCACCATCGGCATGCATGATGAGTGCATGATCAGGGCTATTGCTTAAATAATCTGGAATAATCTTGCAAAAAGCTTTAGGAAATAATCCTTTGTCTGAGATCTGTATGGCTTTGTGTACGTCTTCCTTATCAGAAGAAACACCCCTGCCTTGGTAGCGATTGGAAATTTGCATAGGTCAAAAATACAACATCCCGCCGAAGCGGGATGTTGAAATCTAGTATTATTAGAGTTAAGATCAGTATATTATTTCGGTTGATTAGGATTCTTTTCCAACTGAATGTTATCACGTTTTTGCTCTTCCACATCCGTTTGAATATCTTCATCTTCATCGACTACTCGAATCACAGGTTTTTTGTACTCAACTGAACCTTCATCAGGAACAAAATCGTTGCTTAAAATTCTAAATTCTGTTCTTCTATTGCGTTGATGTTCTTCTTCAGTACATTGTACTCCGTCTTTACATTTGTTCAACAGACGAGTTTCCCCGTATCCTTTGGCTTCCAATCGACGTGGGTCGATTTTTTGCTCAATTAAATAATCCACCACAGATTGTGCGCGACGTTGCGAAAGGTCAATATTCGATTTGGCCGAACCACGTGAGTCGGTGTGAGACATCAATTCAATACGAATATTTGGGTTATCACGTAAAATTTTGATTAGTCCATTCAAAGAATCCCTAGATTCAGGACGAAGTTTAGCAGAGTTCAAGTCATAAAGAATCTCAGGAAGTCTGATAACTTGCTTTGCTGTTTTCAGAAAAAAGTCTTTTTTCATGTCTCTACCTTCGGTTTCGCCCACTGTGGTTACCGTGCCGATATCATTCAAGAATTCATCGTGGTGTGCAGTAAAATTATAGGTGTTGTTTTCTTTAAATTTGGAGTTATCGAAATAGTAAGCACCCATTTTGTCGGTCATCATAGAATAGGTGATGCCATCTTTATCAACCATTTGCACTTCTGCATTAGCGATTGGCTCTTTGGTATCGAAGTCATATACAATTCCGGAAATAGAGAAAAGAATGGGTGGAACAGAGAATTCGTAAATATCATCTCCACCTTTACCGCCATCACGATTTGATGTAAAAAGTCCTTTTTCTTCTTCACCTTGGAAGATTATTCCAAAATCATCGCCAGGTGAATTGATAGGAAACTTCATGTTTTCCACATTTCCCCATTTGTCACCTTTTAGTGTAGCTTTAAAAATATCAAGGCCACCCATACCTACCATTCCATTGGAGGAAAAGTAAAGTGTGGAGTCGTTTCGCAGCGTTGGAAACATTTCATCTCCTGCGGTATTGATTGCTGGGCCCATGTTGGCAGGCTTGCTCCAGGTCTTCTTTTTCTTATCGTAAGTGGCGAACCATAAATCTCTGCCGCCAAATCCACCCGGCATATCCGATGCAAATACAATCAGTGTTTCTTCAGCATTCACTGCAGGATGCCCAACTGTGAATGTGTCTTCTGCGAAAGGAAGAAGAGCAGGTTCATCCCAAGAATTACCTTTTTTGCGGGTGTTAAATATTTGACATCCTTTCACTTTGTTTTTTGCAAACTCACAACGTGTAAAGTAAATGGTGCTGAATTTGGCATTTAGTGCTGCGCTTCCTTCATTGTGCTTTGAGTTTAATGGTTCCTTAAATGGGGTAGGTGTGCTCCATTTGCCATTTTTATCTTGTTTTGATTCAAATAAATCGGTAAAACTTTGACCGGTCCAACCGTCGATACCACTACCAATTGTACCTTCTCTGGCAGAAGTGAAAATGATTTCTTTGAAGTTTTTACGAGAATAGATAGGTGAAAAATCGTCGTACTTAGAATTGATTTGCTGAACGTTAGCAATTTGATGTTTGGTTGGCTCTTGTTTCCATTTGATCGCTAATCTGCTTGATTCTATACCGATTTGCCCTCTTTTATCATCAGGTTTTATTTTAACATAGCGCTCATATTCTGTTAAAGCTTCATCGTATTTACCATTGAATCGAAGCATGTCAGCATAATGCAGAATGGCTTCAGGATCAGCAAATTTTGCTTTGATTGCTTTGTTAAACCAAATTTCAGCTTTTTTAGTGTCGTTGATTTTTCTGTAACAAATTGCTGATTTGTAGGTGAGCTCAGCCTTCAATGCCTTGTTGCCTTTGATGGAAGAAAGGGCCTTTTTATAGCCTTCCAATGCTTCATAATATTCCCCTTGGTTAAACCTTTTGTCAGCGTCTCTCACTGCTCTTGGTTGAGCAAGGACTGTTGATGAAACAAGTACGATGGTGGCGATTGCAAGAACAATTCTGTTTAATAGCTTCATTGGTATAGTTCGATATTGTGATTTTGGGCTAAAATAGAAAATTTAACAATATCAAAAGCAAATTTTAATGCACGCATCTGATATGATTGTACTAAAAAGGCCCTTGCGGGCCTTAGGATTAATTGATAAATAACATTTCACGGTATTTCGGCAAACACCACATTTCATCATCTACAAGTAGCTCAAGTTTGTCAGCATTGTATCGGATTGTTTCAAAGTATGGCTGGACTTTTTCGCAATAGGCCACCGCATGTTTCATGGCATCGCTAAGTTTGTTGGCCACTTTCCTTTGTTCAATCATGTCGAATACAGCTTTTTGGATGGTTGAAACGCGTTCCGATATTTCGGTTATCATTTCAATTTGCGCTGCGGCAAGCTTCTTGAAGGTTTTTTCATCATAAATGCTTTTTAATCCTTGCACGTTGTTGATCAACAAGCTTTGATACTTTAATGCCGTTGGGATGATATGATTCAACGCAAGATCGCCCATCACCCTAGACTCTATCTGAATTCTTTTAGAATATGCTTCCAATTGAATATCGTATCGGGCATGAATTTCACGCTTAGTCATTACATCATTATCTTCAAATACCTTGATGGATTTTGCATCAATCATGCCTACCAATGCTTCCGGAGTGGTTTTTCTGTTGTTTAGTCCTCTGCTTGCTGCTTCTTTTACCCACTCTTCAGAGTATCCGTTGCCTTCGAAGATGATATTTTTCGATGCGGTGATATATTTTCTTAAAGTCTGGAAAATAGCTTCATCTTTACCTAAACCTTTTTTCTCGATTAACTGATCCACATCTTTTTTGAATTCTTTGAGCTGCTGAGCCACAATAGTATTAATCACAGTCATGGATGATGAACAATTGGCTGAGGAACCTACTGCACGCAATTCAAATTTATTTCCGGTGAAGGCAAAAGGTGAAGTTCTGTTTCTATCGGTGTTATCCAATAAAATTTCTGGAATTTTTCCGATGTTTAATTTCAATTCGGTTTTTTCATCAGGGGTCATTTTGCCTGGTTTCACTTTTTTCTCCAACTCTTCAAGCACAGCCGATAATTGCGAACCTATGAAGGCTGAAATAATAGCCGGTGGGGCTTCGTTGGCACCCAAGCGGTGATCATTGCCTGCTGATGCAATGCTCGCTCTCAAAAGATCAGCATAGTCGTGAACAGCTTTTAGTGTATTGATGAAGAAAGTTAAAAACATCAAGTTGTTTTTCGGGGTTTTGCCCGGGCTAAGCAAGTTCTTGCCTGTGTTTGTTGACATAGACCAGTTGTTATGCTTTCCTGAACCATTGATACCTGCAAATGGCTTCTCATGAAACAACACCCGGAAATGATGTCTTCTTGCTACTTTCGCCATCACATCCATGAGCAATTGATTGTGGTCAACGGCAAGGTTTGCTTCTTCAAAAATAGGCGCACACTCATATTGATTGGGAGCAACTTCGTTGTGGCGTGTGCGAATAGGGATACCGAGTCGGAGACATTCTTCTTCAAATTCGCGCATGTAGGCAGTTATTCTCGCGGGAATTGAGCCAAAATAATGGTCTTCTAATTGCTGTCCTTTGGCAGGGGAATGACCAAAAAGTGTTCTGCCGGTCATCTCCAGATCAGGACGTGCGTGGTATAATGCAGCGTCTATTAAAAAGTATTCCTGCTCCCAACCTAAAGTAGCAGTTACTTTAGTTACGTTTTTATCAAAATATTGACATACTTCTGTAGCGGCTTTATCTAAGGCGTGCAAGGCTTTGAGCAATGGGGTTTTATAGTCGAGTGCTTCACCGGTGTAGGAAACAAATATGGTGGGAATGCACAGAGTGCCATTGATAACAAATGCCGGAGAGGTTGGATCCCAAGCTGTATATCCTCTTGCTTCGAATGTATTACGGATTCCTCCGCTCGGAAAGCTTGAAGCGTCAGGTTCTTGTTGAATCAAGTTGGAACCGCTGAAATTTTCAATCGCCATACCACCTTCAATCGGCTCGAAGAAAGCATCATGTTTTTCAGCTGTTGCACCTGTGAGTGGCTGAAACCAGTGGGTGTAGTGAGTAGCGCCATGATTCATTGCCCAAGCTTTCATGCCTGAAGCAACCTGATCGGCAATGGAACGGTCTATTTTGCTTCCATGGTCCATTGCAGCGCGCACTTTTTCATATGCTTCCTTAGAAAGATATTCGCGCATTGCCGGATCGTTGAATACTGAAGAACCAAAATAATTTGAAATCTTTTCAAAATCATCGCCGGGAATGACCGGTTCACGTTTAATCAATGCATCGAGTGCTAAAAATCTGATTGTTGCCATTTATATTATTATTTTTGCGATGCAAATATAAAAATATTGGGGGTGTGAATCTAAAAATGTATAAAAATATTTCAACACCCCCTATAAAAATATGGGCTTGAGATTAATTGGCAATATTTTTACGATTTCAGGGTGAAATAAAAGGCAGCAATTAACAGTAGCACCTTGAACGATTCTGGAAATTATAGCGGAGTCAGATTCGGCCTATTGAAGAATAGCCATCTAACAATAAAGCATGACTGTATCCAGCTTATCAAGTATATGAAAGACCATGATTGGGAATAATTTAAAAGACTGATTAAGCTGCAGTCGTGCTAAGATGAATTAGTCTTTTAGCCGTTTAATTTCTTCGATTTCTTCATCGATACCGGCTTCTTTGCGCAATTGCTCACCACTTTTCTTGATTTCATGCTTGATTTCATTAGAAGCGTTTCGAATCTCTCTCATTCCTTTACCAAGATTTCTGGCTAATTCCGGAATTTTTTTTGAACCGAAAAATAGTAAGATGAAAATGATAACGATGAACAGTTCACCACCACCAATATTGAAGAAGAGCAATTGCATTTGTTTGCAAATATAGTACTGAAAACGAGCGCGCCGCAACTTTTTTGCGGCGCGCATCTGTTTAATTTTTATTTAGCGTATGAACTTGCTTTTTTCTCTTTTTCTGCTTCTTTTACCGCCAGCTTGTGGCTGAGGTCAGCAACAATCGGAGAAGCCACAAAGAGTGATGAGAAAGTACCGATGATTACACCCATGAGCATGGCAAAAATAAATCCTCGAATCACTTCACCACCAAATACAAAGAGTACAAGGAGTACAATCAATGTGGTGATACTGGTCACTATCGTACGACTTAGTGTGCTATTCAATGCATTATTAATAACTCCGGAAACATCTTCTTTCTTGTTTCCATGAAGTGTGATGTATTCGCGAATTCTATCAAAGATTACCACCGAGTCGTTAATAGCATAACCCACTACGGTCAAAATAGCAGCAATAAAGGCTTGATCAATATCGAGTGAAAAAGGTAATAGCCCGTTGAGTAAAGAGAACAATCCAAGGATTGTGATTACTACAAACAACAATCCGCCAATAGCACCAACTCCGTATTGCCATTTTCTGAATCGGATGAGTAAATACAGGAATAATACCAATAGCGAGAAGATGATTGCCAACACAGCAGATTGTTTAATATCTTTTGCAATGGTAGGACCTACCTTTTGTGAACTCATGATTTCAGGAGCATTGCCCGATAAGGTGCTTAGCTTGCTAATTATTTTTGATTCAACAATAGAGTCAGTACTGATTTCATTGTTTTCAATCATGAAAGCTGTGGTTACTTTAAGCTGATTAGAAGCGCCAAATGTTTTTACATCAGGTGCCTGACCAAATTCTGCGGTGAGCGCCTCTCTTGCTTTCACAGACGATACAGGCTCGTCGAAACGTAACACATAACTGCGACCACCTTTGAAGTCAACACCATATCCAAATCCTTTGAATACAATAGAACCAACGCTGATTAAAAATATTGCCGCTACTATTCCATAGAAAGTTTTGCGTTTGCCGATGAAATCGAAGCTGCTGTTGCGCAACAAGCCTTCTGTGGCGGGAATAGAGAATTTGATTTTTTTGTCTTTGTTCAATAAGTTTTCAAAAATCAAACGAGTGATAAAAATAGCTGAGAATAAAGATGTTAATATACCAATCACCAATGTGGTAGCGAAGCCTTGGATTGGTCCGCTGCCAAATGTGTAAAGGATTACGCCTGTTAGAAGTGTAGTTACGTTAGAGTCAATGATGGCAGAGTAGGCATTTTTGTAACCATCAGCAACAGCTGTTTTGATCCCTTTGCCAGCGTTTAATTCTTCACGAATTCTTTCATAGATCAGTACATTGGCATCGACCGACATACCTAAAGTAAGCACGATACCAGCAATACCCGGTAATGTTAGCACAGCACCAAGTGATGCCATCACGCCCATCAGGAAGAAAATATTGGCAAACAAAGCAAGGTCAGCAACCAATCCGGCTGTTGAATAGTAGAATGCCATGAAAATGAACACGAGGATTAATCCTGCTAATGCTGATAGTAAACCTGCTTTGATAGCTTCTTTACCAAGTGAAGGACCTACGATCGCTTCTTCAACGATTCTTGCCGGAGCATCCATTTTACCAGAGTTGAGAATGTTGGCTAAATCTTCAGCTTCTTTAATGGTGAAGTTACCGGTGATCTGTGAGCTACCACCTGAAATTTCGCCTTGCACTGTTGGGAATGAATACACATAATCATCTAATACAATAGCGATGCTGTTTCCAATGTTTTCGGCAGTCATACGCTTCCATTTAGTAGCACCTTCTGCATTCATGCTCATGCTCACTTCCGGGCGACCATTCAATTGACCAAATTGCTTGCGCGCATCTGTGATCACATCGCCGGTCAGAGGTGCTTTGCCATCGCGCGTAGCTTTGATAGCAACCAATTGTAAAAGTGTACCCGCTTTGTCATAAGGCTTTACACCCCAGTAAAAACGAAGATCTTTAGGGAAAAATTCTCTTACCTGCGGATCAGCAAGCATTCTATTCACTTTCGCAGTATCGCGGATAAAAGAGATACCCACTACTGGACCCGGCACAAAGAATGCGCCTTCTTCAGTTTGATTGATAAATGGCTGAAGAATGCCTAACAATGGATTGTTCTTTTGGAAGTCCGCAAATCTTTGTTCCTGGGTTAAAGAATCAGATTCTTCTCCTTCAGCTTTGGTTAGCGCATCTTCAATCGATTTTGTTGAATCAGCTTCGTTGTCTTTGAGTAGATCAGCGAGATCATCACTTGTTTCGGCTGCAGCCGATGTGTCTTGAGATGCAGATTTATCTTCTCCTGCTAATTTCTTAAGTTCACGAAGTCTTTCGTTTGCTTTTTCCAAAAATGAATAAACATCTCTATTCTCATAGGTTTCCCAGAATTCCAGCTTAGCAGCTCCTTGCAAAAGTTTACGAACACGCTCCGGATCTTTCACTCCTGGCAATTCAACCAAAATACGGCCACTTGCATCTAAGCGCTGAATATTAGGCTGAGATACACCAAATTTGTCAATACGATTACGGATAACAATGTAGGAGTTGTCAATTGATGCATTTACTTTTTCTTTCACCACCTCAAGCACTTCTGCATTGGTCATTTTTGCATTGATGCGGTCTTTCATGTCTTTGTGTCCAAAGAATGAAGGAGATGATAAACGTGCATTGGGGTCAATCTGATTTACTGCTTCGGCAAACAAGGTCAAGAAATCGCGGCTCGAGTTGCGCGCATTTTTACTTGCCAGTTCCATTGCTTGATTAAAGGTAGGGTCGTTGCTGTAGTTGCTCAGCGAACGAACTACGTCCGGAACAGAAACTTCCAGTGTAACGTTCATACCGCCTTTGAGGTCAAGACCTAAGTTAAGCTCCTTTTCTTTACACTCGTTATAGGTGTATTTTTTAATGAGAATATTGTAAACAGGAAGACCTGCTATAGAATCAAGATATTGACGTTCTTTATCAGGATCTCCGGCGGCATATCTAGCCGCATCTTTTTCCACCGAGCTCACCACCCATGTAAACGATAGCTCAAACAAGCAGATCACTGCAAGAAGAATAGCAAAAAAGCTTATAGCACCTTTATTTTGCATTGATTTAATAATTTTTATGTTTCAAATTTTCGGACGGCAAATATAGAACATACTTTATAATTACCAACCGCATATTTTATTCTACAATTTTTGGTTGTGTTTGATTGAATTTTATTGAAATGAAGATGTGTAGGGTATTGGTGCATCAATTTCAATAGCTAGATCAAAAATGACAACGGATTTTTAACCAGCACTCTTACGGCCAATTTACTGTAAAAGTTATTTTTTTAATTCCAGAATTTTTATTTCCAATGCATTGAGCTTAAGCTCTTGTCCCAGATCGATAGCATAATCGTTGGCCCAGTCATAGGCCTTTGAAAATCCTTTAATTCGCTCTTCGAACCGTTTGGTTTTTATAATCCTGGTGTCTTCACTGCTATTCACAATCACCATCACAGTGCTTTGTTCATTATATCTGAAATACACATAAACTCCTTTTTCAGGCACAAACTGCATCAGTTTGCCATCATGCAATGCAGTGGTCTTTTTGCGCCATTGTGCAATTCGCCGGATGAAGTTGAATGCATCATTTTCAAGGTCATTGCGTCCTTCTGCAACGAACTTGTTTACTTTATCTCCAGGCCACCCACCCGGAAAATCTTCTCTAACTTTCCCATCAGGATCGGCATGGTTTTTCATCAGAATTTCAGTGCCATAATAAATAGAAGGAATGCCACGCATGGTCATCAAAATACCTAAACCAATTTTAAATTTATCAATGTTCTCACCACACATCGAATAAAATCGGCTCAGGTCATGATTATCTACAAAGGTGACCAAGTTGAACGGATTCTGATACAAGTGATCAAAGGCAAGGGTGTAATAGAGACTCGCAACACCTTCAGTCCAGCCGAATTTTTCATTGATGGTGTTATTGATAGCTTTGTAAAGCTGAAAATCGACGGCTGATGGCAAGAAAGAGTTAAATCGACCGCGCGACTTGTAATTCTCCAAGAAAAATGCCTGAGCCGGCACACCATGATCCCAAATTTCGCCAAACATTCCAATGTTAGGATATTCCTTTAAGATTTCCTGCGCCATCACACTCATGAAGGATTGATCGGGATAAGCATAGGTATCGATTCTAAAGCCATCTAATCCTGCATATTCTACCCACCAGATATAACTTTGAATAAGAAATTTGGCTAATTTTTCATTCTTCTGATTCAAGTCCGGCATGTGTTTGTCGAACCAGCCATCGCTAAAGAGTTTTAAATCATGTTCGCTTCGGTAAGGATCGAGTAGGGTAGGAGCACGATAATTGGTTTTTGTAAACTTTTCGTACAAATGAAACCAGTCATCTGAAGGTTTGTCAATGAAAATGTGATGTTTATCGCCTATGTGGTTGGGCACTATATCCATAATAATTTTAATGCCTTTGGCATGTGCTTGTTCTACCAATTCTAAATATAGCGCATTGTTGCCAAGTCGTGGATCTATCTTGTAATGATCGGTGATGGCATAACCATGATAAGATTCATGGTCTTCGTTGTTTGCCTGCACCGGATTGAGCCAGAGCGCAGTCACGCCAAGATCTTTCAGGTAATCAAGTTTGTTGATGATACCGCGCAAGTCACCTCCATGTCTGTAATACATGGAGTCGCGATTCAGTGTGGTTTGATGCATTCCCTTAACGATGTCATTCGAAGGGTCACCATTGGAAAAACGATCGGGCATTATCAAATAAATGAAATCACCTGTATTTAAGCCTTGAACCCGCAAGTTGCTTTTCTGGCGTTCTTTGAGCTCATAAACATATGTCAGTCTTTGTTTCCCACGCTCAAAGGTGATGTTAAATTTTCCGGGTTTAGCACTTGCGTCTATTTTTAAAGTGAGAAATAGGTAATTGGGCGATGTGAGTTTTTCCTGTTTCACCAATTGCACTCCCGGATAGCTAAATGCAGCCGTAAAGTCGGCAATTCCGGGGTGAAACACCATGAGCTCGATTTGATTGGTTACCATGCCTGTCCACCAGAATGCAGGGTCAACTCTGTTGATTTGTTGTTTTTGGGCGAAAATGCTTTGAAAGCTTAGCAGAAAAAAGGAAACGATTAGACTGTATTTCATCGGTGTTTTACATAAATTATGAAAGGGTGGCTAAAATAGCGAAAGGGAGTGTATTACTCCCTTTCGCAATAATCAAAAAACACTCACAAAAAAAGTTATTTGCTCATTACAAATTTTGACGTTAAGGCTTGCTTACCATCGTTAATCATCAGCATATACATGCCTCCCGGAAGCATGGATACGTTGAGCATATTCAACTCATTAAAGTTTCTGATAGATTCAGACAATACTTCGCGCATCATCATATCATAAACTTTAATCACCACGTCTTTACCTTGTAAATCACCCGCACGAATCATCAGAACATCTTTTGCCGGGTTTGGATAAAGCAACAATTCTGAAGAAGCAAGATTGTTGACATTGCTAGGTAAATCTGCTGAGCGAACAGTAATGCTAATTTCATGTGTAAGCTGGCAATTGTTATTTGATGCAATGAAGTTTAAACTGTAATCTCCAGCTTCAACTGCAGTGAAAGACATTGCCGGCATTTCTGAAATCAAATCGCCATTAAGCACCCAACGATGGTGCATAGCTCCTAAAACAAAGTTGCTCAATTGAACATTCTCTCCAATCTCCAGCTCAAGTACTTCCGGCAAGTTGCTATTGGTGCTGAACAGTGGTGTTACACCAGGAATAAAAATAGGCTCTTGAGTAAAATGTCCATCTGCCCATATAAAACGCAATACATAATTATGTGGAGCAAGTTGCTCAATGGTAGTATTTGCTGATGTGAGTTCACCGGTTCTCACTTCATATCCATCTTGAGTAAGAATGCTGTAGTTTACACCTTCGAAATCGTTTGTTTCGATATTAATCTTACCTAATGTGCTGCAAGAAGCATCTTCAGCGAAGGTATGTATAGGAGCAGAAAATTCGATTGCAAAACGTTCATTCAAATCCATTGCTCCCGGCATGAATGCATATTCAGCTTGAGCGCGCAGATTATGTCTGGTATTGGTTTCGCGGTCTATCAGATAGATTTGAACAGTTGCATGCATGTTATCCAGCTCTGACAAACGAATTACGTGCTCGCCTGCAAATGTAGAAATCAAGCCAAGATCTACTATTCTGCGCTGTGTCAAGGTGGGTAAAGCATTGATAGCCAAAATATCATCTTCTATTTTGGAGTAGAATGCCAGTGCTGGATTTCCAATCATTTTGCGAGCATCGTATTGCTGGTCAAATCCTTCGGTGGCATCTTCTTTGAAACCAACCAATATTTCGTTGAAGTGATTCGCTCCATTTGTAATATTTAATCGAGCTGTAGCTTGTTCACTTACATTAAAGAACTGATTATTAGCACCACCTCTCCAGTTATTAAAGAAGGAAACAGTTTGATTGTCGATCAAGGCTTCTACAAAGAAACCTTGACATGAAGCAATCTGACCATTTGGAATATTTCCACCACCACCGGCTACGCCACCGAAAGTGTTCCAGTAGGCATAATCATTGGATGTATATCCACTTGTAGTTGACGGGTTGTCCCAATAATAAATGGTTCCTGAAATTGCTCCTGTTCCTGCTGGGCCGTTGTTGCCAATGAATGCAGCAGCAGAAATAGCTGATGGGTATGGATTGCCAAGTAAGTTAATGAAATGATTTGGTGCTGCGGGTCTTTTTACGACCACATTTAGTGTACCTTCATTGGGATTTATGCCATTCATTACAGCATTTCCGGGGTTTAAGATGGCATAACCTCTTCCGGTGAGCATATTTCCGGTGGCAACAATCCAACCCGGATCGTTAGCATCATCGGTTGTATTGATGGTACCAAGTTCTGGGTCGAACAAATAACGACCAGAACCTAATGTGCCCACATTAACATTTTGCATAGGGGCACTCATGAAACTGTAGCCCAGACCTGAAAATCCTTGGCGGATAGCTCTGAAATTTCCGGTAACTGCTCCTCCGCCGCCAGGTGTGCCATTGCCGTGCAGCAAACTTGCATTATTATCTATTTGCACTCTTCCCGAACCGCTCGCGTTAAGCGTACCGCCTGTAACACCCAAGGTGCGATTTGAAAAAACTCTAAGTAATCCATTTACGTTACCTCCATTGGCAATGGTCAAATTTTCTGAAGCGTTTAAAGTGGCATTATTTTGAATGTTTAAAGAGCTGATGTTGGCACTTATATTTAGGGTAACAGTATGGCCTGCTGCAATCACTATGTCAGCACCGTTTGCTGGCACTGATGCTTGATTCCAAATCAAGGGATTGTTCCAGTTTCCACTTGTCACTGATGTCCAAACATTGGATGAGGCGCATGCGCCACATTGGTTAAAGCAAACTGTGCTAAGATTGTCATTACTGTTGGGAACAGTATAAGTTCTATTGAATCCACCAAAGCCATCGTCCACACCACAAGCACTATTTCCTGATTCAAATGAACTGCCATTAACGAATTTATATAGTACAGTGTTCCCTTCCGGAAGATTAATGGTTGCACTGTAAATATTTCCACCAATATTGGTCATGGGGTTGGCTGTGGCGCTGAACCCGTTAAATGTACCTGCAAGGAAAACACCGCCGCTGACCGATTCGTTGGTCAAATCAACATTGAAGGTGATGGCTCTTAAAGGCGTGCAGTTAGAACAGCTGCTAAAGCATACTGGCGGAATGGTTGCATTGTTTGTAGGAACTGTGTAGGTTCTGTCAATTCCATTGCCGCAAGGTGCACCCAGATTTCCTTCAAAAGTAGAACCGTTTACAAACTTGTACGTAATGTTTGAACTTTCTGGCAAATTGATGGTAGTGCTGTATATACCTCCACCTATGTCAGTCATTGGATTGGCTGTAGTGCTAAAACCATTAAAACTTCCGGCAAGAAATACACCACCGGTAACAGTTTCATTGCTCATGTTTACCTGGAAGGTGATGGCGCGCAGAGGTGTGCAATTGTTGCAGCTCCCAAAGCAAACAACAGACAGGGTTTGGTTACTGTTTGGCACTGTTAATGTTCTGTTAAAACCATTACCGCATGGTGCATTCAAATTGCCTTCAAATGTTGAACCATTAACATATTTATATTCAACTGTAGTACCTGGGGATAATGTTTTGGCCAAGCTGTAAACATTGGCTACAGGTCCACTCATCACTTCTGCGTTCCAGTTATTGAAAGATCCGGCCAGATTTACGTTTCCGCTAACTGTTTCATTGGCCATGTTTACCTGGAAGGTAATGTTAACACAATTGTCGCAACTTGAAAAACAAGCTACCGGCAAGGTCGTATTTGAAGTAGGTACTGTAATGGTTCTATTGCTGCCATTGCCGCAAGGTGCTTCAAGATTACCTTCAAATGTGGTATTATTCAAAAATTTATATTCATGTGTTGAATTTTGTGCCAGTGGAAGGGTAATGCTGTAAATTCCACCTCCTAAGTGTGTCATTGGCGCAGGAGAAAAGCCATTGAACGTGCCGGCAATATTGACTGTTCCCACCGCATTAACTGCATTCATATTCACCTGAAAGGTAACATTTACCGGTGGTGTAGCTGTGGATGTGTAAGCGTAATTCGATCCTCCATTATTGTTTAATTGAATGGAGCACATGTCATAGTCAACACCAATGCCGGCCGCAGCTAAGGTAGATGACAGGACATAATAAGACACGTTGGTGCCATTGGGTTGTGCTGGTATAGTCGCTGTTCCTGTAGTCCCGGACATGGTGAATTCTACCAGAGTGGATGTAGTGTAGTTATTCGTTGTGTATCGAACATAAAATCTTTCATCAGCACTAGGTGCGGCTGATGTATTAATGGTAACGACTACTGGATCTGAAGGCGTTACATTGGCAGCCAAAGGCATTTGCGATACAGAACTGATGCTGACTGGTGCCGCGGAAGTTTCCATGAAAATGGCCTGGTTGTTGGTGTAGCCATTGTCTCTCCAGTTTACGGTATACCATTTTCCATTTGTAATTGTAATATTATTGTCTGGACCACTATTGAATTGGTAGTTTTGCAATGTGTTCAAAATCACGTTCACTCCTGCCCATTTGTTAGCATAAGAGTTGGCGATAGGCCCGCTCGTAAAGAGCCATTGATAAGTTCCACCAACAACATCTCCACCCGATGCAGCAGCATGAATGGTGGTCTGGTACCGTCTAACACCGTTGGTAATAAGATTGATTCCTCCTGGTTCGCCTGTATTGCTGGGCGGGCTGTTGGAGCGTAATGCAGATCCAGGAGCCGGATAATTTGTCCATCCGTTCCAGGCACCTGGCATCATGATACCTTCACCAGCAAAGATTTGCGCCTGAAGAAGTCCTACAAACAAGAATGCCGCTATCGTGGCCACTTGTTTTAAGTTTTTGATTAAGTAATTGTTCATCATTTGAAATGTGTTAAGTGTATATAAGTTTCATTTTTACAATTCTTATTGTAAAAATGACACCATGCAAGTATAACACATTTTTTTTTATTGTTAACAAAAACTTGCTCACATAATTTGCGAGAATCCAAAGTACGGATTTAATATTAAATTATTGTCGATTTGGCAAAGGGGTATTTGTTCTAAGTATTTGTATTTCAAATAATTATTCAGTAAATAAACGCATGTGGATCAGATGTCAAATGAGAGATGATTTTGACAGTATCAAATTAGAAATATTGTTAATAACTATTTAAATTAACAATGGCAGTGTCAAAATTACACCGTAATTAACCATGTATGGTTTCTTTGCGACCATATTGGCCGATAAGTTCGCCCTCGAATTCCAGAAACTGCTCCCATAATTGGTTGACGTTGATGCCTTCGGGGTCACCATATTTTCTGGCTAAGCCAATGAACATGGTGTAGTGACCTGCTTCAGATTTCATCAATTCATAGTAAAAGGAAGCAAGTTCCGGGTCTTTGATGTTTTCCGACAAGGTTTTAAAACGCTCACAGCTTCTGGCTTCGATCATAGCTGCGATGAGTAAGCGATTTACTAATTGTTGCGTCCTGCTGCCACCTTTTTGAAAAAAAGCCCCCAATTTATTGACATAATCGTCTTTGCGCTCCGGGCCAAGCGTCCACCCACGTTCTAGAATTTTCTCATGCACCATATTAAAGTGTTGCATTTCTTCCTGAACCAAAGCGCTCATTTCTTTTACTAATTCACTTTGCTCAGGAAATTTCACAATCATCGAAATGGCATTTGATGCAGCTTTTTGTTCACAAAATGCATGGTCAGTCATCACTTCTTTGATATTGTTTTCGGCGAGTTCGACCCATCGAGGGTCGGTTTTCATTTTTAACTTGAGCATGGTATTATCCGTTTTGGCTATTTGCAAAAATACTTAGGTGACTACCAATTCTGATGAATATTCTTCTAATTGGTGTGTTTATTTGTAAGCGTGCTTAAGTGCTAGCAGCAAACATTCTTTAAGGTACCACTTAATGACGTAGAGAAATCATTCTCCTCATCATTTTGATGTTTTCTTTAAGGCTGAATGTGAACATAAAAATCAATGCAAGAACCCAAATAAAAAAGCAGGCATGTTGCCTGCTTTAGCTTGATGATTTTTGTTGTTTACTTTCCTCCACCCATCGACTTCATAAAGTCTTTGCGCGACATGAAAGTGTATCCATCAGGGATTTTGAATTTGCTATCGGGGACGTTTTCTTTCGACACGGTTGATGCTGTAAACTTCATATCCATACCTTGCTGTTTAATACTATATTCTAAAACGGCGCCTTCTATTTGTTTGAATGGACCGGAAGCATTTCGCGCATTTGAACCAAGGTCTTTTGTGAAATATAACTCTAGTTTGCCGTCTTTCGAATCTTTGGGTTCAATGATTGCTTTTCTACACCTGTAACCGGCAATGGTTTTGGTGTCGTCTGTCACGGTCACTTTGGCATCCTTATATGGATTTTCTTCTTCTTCGTCGTTTTCGGCTGTAAGGGCAATTTTTTGCCCCAACATATCCATCAGCACGGTACTCTTTTTATCCTTTACATTGGTAATCGTTACATTTTTAATACCCATTCCGGAGTTTGCTTCCACGCGCACCATATCTCCTTTAATAAACATGGTTGATTCTTTAGGCAACATGGCAGCCATATCAGGATTGTCGAGTTTGGGATAAGTAATCGAATAAACAATCCGACCTTCAAATTCCTGCGCATTTACATTAAAAAGCGCAGAGATTAAAAATCCCGCAGCAATAAGGAGTGTTTTTACATTCATTTTAATTTGGTTTTTATACAGATTTAATGTAATAAATTTTGTGCGAAAATCATCAATGTAAAAATATTAATCAATAGTAGCCCAACGTTTTTAACATAGATTTATAACTCTGTTCTTTTCCAAAAATGGAAGTAACCAGATCTTCGTTCTCATCTCTATCGATAAGGACATGCTTGGGTGCGGGAATCAGGCAATGTTGGATTCCGCCGTATCCGCCAAGTGACTCTTGATAAGCCCCGGTATGAAAAAATCCAATGTATTGCGGATTTTCTTCATCCATTTCTTCAATTCTTGGCAAAAACACTTGGCTAATATGAGCCTCAGAGTTGTAATAGTCGAGACTATCGCAGGTGAGACCACCCAGGTTCACGCGTCGGTATTCTTTGTCCCAATTGTTGATCGCCAGTAAAATGAATCGTTGATTGATACCCCAAGTGTCTGGTAAGGTGGTGATAAAAGAGCTGTCAATCATATACCAAAGCTCTGTGTCGTTTTGTTGCTTTTGATCAATGATGGAAAAAAGCGTTGCGCCACTTTCAGCTACAGTAAAGGATCCGAATTCGGTGAAAAGATTGGGTTCATCAATACCTTTCTCGGTGCAGAAAATTTTGATTTGTTTCACGATTTCTTCTATCATGTACTCATAGTCAAATTCGAATCCAAGTGAATTTTTAATAGGCAATCCGCCGCCTATATTCAATGAATCCAATGAAGGACATATCTTTTTCAGATCGGCATATACTTGAAGACACTTCGACAATTCACTCCAGTAATAAACCGTGTCGCGGATGCCGGAATTAATGAAAAAATGCAACATTTTGAGCTCAAATCGGTCATCGCCTTGGATATTTGCCTGATAAAAATCAACAATGTCCTTGTATCGAATTCCGAGTCGGGAAGTATAAAATTCAAAGCTGGGCTCTTCTTCACTGGCGATGCGGATACCAATTTTTGCTTTGGAGTTGAGATGCTGTTTGTAATAAGCCAATTCACTTTTGCTATCTAGAATTGGAATCAAATTTTTAAAGCCATCATTCAAGTGTTCCACAATCAGCTCCTGATACATAGGGCGCTTAAATCCATTGCAAATAATATAGTGATCTCTGGTTAATTTCCCTTGCTCCACAAGCGATTTCACGATGTGCATGTCATAAGCAGACGAAGTTTCAATGTGTGACTCTGATTTAAGAACCTGATCTAAGACAAATGAAAAATGAGAGCTTTTAGTACAATAGCAATAAAAATACTTTCCCTTGTAATCTACTTTTGCCATTCCCACATTAAAGAGTATTTTTGCTCGCTGAATTTGCTCCGATATTTTTGGTAGATAGGTTATTTTCAGTGGCGTGCCATATTGTTTTATAATATCCATCAAGGGGATATCATTAAAATAAAGGCTGTCATCAATAACATCAAAACCGGGTTGCGGGAATTCAAAGGTCTGTTTGATCAGGTCAATGTATTTGTTTTTCATCTTTTGGGTTTAATAAACGGGATGAGTCAATAAATATTTTGTTGATGTAGATTACTTACTTTGATGGTTACGGGGCAAAAGTAACTAAATTAAATGTATGAGCAAGATAAAACTTGTATTGCTTCGATCAGAATTAGGTGCCGGCACAAGAGGTGCAAGCATGGGTATTGATGCATTGAAAATTGCAGCTATAGATTTAAAAAGCGATTACTTCGGCCGATTTGATCAAGTAGAAGTGAGTGATGAGAACTGGCTTCTATTGGAAGATGTTAAATTTAAGTACGCCAAGCGAATTAGAGGCATCATCAAGATTTATGATCGCTTATCCAAGACGGTGTCAAAACTCTTGAAAAAGGACAAATTTCCGATTGTGATTGCAGGAGATCATAGCACCGCCGGAGGTACAATAGCAGGAATTAAAGCGGCATTTCCTGATGAAGAACTTGGCGTGATTTGGATCGATGCTCATGCCGATTTGCATTCTCCTTACACCACCCCATCGGGCAATATGCATGGTATGCCATTGGCAACAGCACTTGGCGAAGACAATATCGAATGCCAAAGCAATAAACTTGACGATAAAACCATTGCTCAATGGGAAAAGCTCAAGAATGCTGGAAATATTTCTCCTAAAATAGCTTACAGAAACCTTGTTTTTATTGGTTTGCGCGATACCGAAGAGCAGGAAGATTATCTTATTGAGAAGAACAAAGTAAGAACCTATTCTTTGAAGGAGTTGAGAGAGAAATCGATACAAACCGTAGTGGCTGAAGTGGAAGCATATCTTGCGCATTGCGACCGTATTTATATTTCCTTTGATGTGGATAGCCTCGACCCGTCTATATCAACGGGAACTGGAACACCAGTGCGAAATGGTTTGCGTATTAAAGAAGCGAGAGAATTATTAACCAGCTTTGCCAAGAATCCCAAACTATGTTGTTTCGAAGTGGTAGAAATTAATCCAACACTCGACACCGAAAATTCTATGGCCGAAACAGCATTTAAATTGTTAAATGTCACCACGGAACAAATTCAAATCACAAATGGTGAATTAGAAGAAGATGATGATTGAAAAATATGTTGCAAACGCCGTTGAATCAGCGTTGCAATCGCTTCAAATTAAAATTTCAGATCCGGCTAAGGATATTGTTATTCAACCTACCAGAATCGAATTCGATGGCGACTTTTCACTAGTTTGCTTTGGCTTATCTCGATTCTCAGGTAAGAATCCGGAAGAAACAGCGCGTCTAATTGGGGACTATTTGATTAAACAAAATGAACTTTTTGATCGATACAGTATCATCAAGGGTTTTCTTAATCTGAGTTTAAAAGCGTCAATTTGGCTTAGTCTTTTTGAAAATTTTAAACCGGAAGTAGCTTCATCGGCTCGTCTTTCGAAAAAGGTGATGATAGAATATTCATCTCCCAATACCAACAAACCACTGCATTTAGGGCATATCCGAAATAATCTTTTAGGCTATTCATTAGGCTTGATTCATCAAGCTGCAGGTAACGATGTGCACTTAGTTAATCTGATTAACGATAGAGGCATACACATCTGCAAGTCTATGCTTGCATGGATGAAGGAAGGTGATGGAGAAACGCCTGAAAGTAGCGGAATCAAAGGTGATCATCTGGTTGGGAAATATTATGTATTGTTTGATAAACATTACAAACAGCAAATCGAGATGCTCATGCAACAGGGGATGAGCAAAGAAGACGCAGAAAAACAGGCGCCCTGGATGCTTGAAGCCCAGGAATTGCTTCGCAAATGGGAAAAAGGAGACGAAACCACAATTAATCTCTGGAGAACCATGAATGGCTGGGTGTATGCAGGCTTTGACCAAACTTATCATCGATTAGGGGTAAAATTCGACAAGATTTACTATGAATCAGAAACCTATTTGCTGGGCAAGGACATTATAGAAGAAGGACTTATTAAGGGTGTGTTTTTTAAAAAAGAAGATGGCTCCGTTTGGATTGATTTAACGGCAGATGGCCTTGATCAAAAACTTGTGCTTCGTGCAGATGGTACTTCTGTGTACATCACTCAGGACATCGGCACTGCCGTGAAACGCAATGAAGAACTGCACTGTAATGACTACGTGTATGTGGTAGGTAGTGAGCAGGAGTATCATTTCAAAGTGCTAAAGCTTATTTTAAAACATCTCGGATACGACTGGAGTGATGGGATTTATCACCTTTCGTACGGCATGGTAGATCTGCCTTCCGGAAAAATGAAATCGCGCGAAGGCACAGTAGTAGATGCTGATGATCTGATGGATGAAGTTATACATGAAGCCAAATCAAAGGCTTTGGAGATTGGCAAAACTGAAGTAGATGCAGATGAAGATTTGTATAGAAAAATTGGTCTCGCTGCATTGAAGTATTACATTCTCAAGGTAGATCCCAAGAAAAAAATGCTTTTTAATCCGGCTGAGTCTATCGATATCAACGGACACACAGGGCCATTCATCCAATATGCTTATGCGCGCATTTGCTCTTTGAAACGTAAAGCGTTAGAGCAAAAAGTTGCCTCAATCGAATTTGATTCTGCTTATTTGAATGATAAAAGACATTTGAATATTGTAAAAAAAATCATGCAGTATCAAAGCATTGTGATACAGGCAGCACAAGCATTTTCACCTGCATTATTGGCCAATTATTTATATGAACTGGCAAAAGAATTCAATCAGTTTTATCATGATTTTCCGGTGCTGAAAGAGCAGGAGTCCGGCCTTGCTGCCTTCAGGTTGTTAATCGCTGAGAAAACAGGCGAAACGCTTCTCAAAGGAATGGGACTCTTAGGAATTGAAATGCCTGAAAGCATGTAAAATTAGCGAATTCAAAAACCAATCTATTGTTTTTCTGTTTCAAAGCACATGGCAAAAAAGATAAAGAAGGGCGTATTGTTACTTCAATTAGGAACACCGGATAGCCCTAAAACATCAGATGTAAGAACCTATCTCAGAGAGTTTCTAAATGATCCGAGGGTGATAGATTTTCCTTTAATTGCCAGATTGTTATTGGTAAACTTAATTATTGTCCCCTTTCGAGCCCCGAAATCGGCTAAGTTGTACAAAGAGATTTGGTCAGATAAGGGCTCTCCACTCTTGATTTATGGCGAAAATGTTAGAAAAGCTTTAGAAGACCGTCTGGGCGATGAATATATTGTGAAATTAGGCATGCGCTACAGAAACCCTTCCATCAGAAAGGCGCTTAGCGAGCTTGAGAAGGAAAAAATTTCGGAATTGATCATTTTGCCATTATTTCCGCAGTACGCTTCTTCTTCAACCGGCTCGGCCATGCAGCAAGCCACGGAATTGGTGGCGCAATGGAATGTTATTCCCCAGCTTTATGCCATATCGGAGTATTATCATCAACCTGAATATCTTGATATCTGGAAAACCCGTGCGGCCGAGTATAAGCTGAATGAGTATGATCATATACTCTTCACCTACCACGGTGTGCCGTGGCGACACATTCGCAAATCGGGTTGTTCGGCTTCTTGTCAAAAAGATAACCGACCCTGCCCAGCCATTAACAAAGAGAATCATGTGTGCTATCGAGCGCAGTGCTATACAACCACCGAAGGTATTGCTCAGCAGCTTGGACTTTCAAAAGATAAATACTCGGTGAGTTTTCAATCACGCTTGGGTCGCGATCCCTGGTTGATGCCCTACACCGATCATACGCTCGAAGAACTTGCAAAAACCGGCAAGAAAAAGGTTTTAGTGTTTTCACCTTCTTTCGTGGCAGATTGTCTTGAAACGATCCACGAAGTAGGAACGGAATATGAAGAAATGTTCTTAGAAGCAGGAGGTGAGCACCTGCAATTGGTCGAGAGTCTTAATGATCACCCACAGTGGGTCGATTTTCTCGAAGGCAAAATCAGAAAGAAATTTTAATCTTTCTTTGTTAAATTATTATGCTTCGCGCTAGCAAACATCTCTGGAAATTCTTTGCTTGCTTAGTTTGGTTGTTGTTCACTTTTCGACCAAAGAACTTCTTTAAAGGGTTTACCTGAAACCTTACTTTCTATCCAACTCATCAAATCAAATCCTGAGAGAAATGCCGCTTCTGAAGGTTTTCGCTTTAGTAAGGGTCTTATTTTTGATTCTGTATCGATGAGTATGGTGAAAAATTCACCTGTATTACTTGCTTTTAATGCCCTCTTGAGCATTTTCATAAGCACATTTTCAAGGTCAAAATTCCTTTCTCGGCTCTCGAGCATCTGCTTAAAGTTTCTGATTGCATATTCCAAATGAAACCAATCGTTTTCTTCCAATAGTATAATTAAATACATGACCCGAATAGCAATCTCAA
>JBKBKN010000026.1:0-38525 GCA_046294625.1 Flavobacteriales bacterium | reverse complement strand
GCTAATCTCACCTTCACCAATGCCATGCGTGTGGCCAATACAGGAGCAACCTTCTTCTCCGGAAACGAAGATTGGTATCAATACCGAATCAAAGCAACAGTGAGTGGTAATCAAATGAACGACTTCACCTACGTATTCTTCCACCCCGATGCTACACCGGGATTTGACCCTGCTATGGATGTGAACAAAATGACCGGACCGGTAACGCACCCCATGCTCTTCACCATGTCCGGAATCGAACGTATGGCATACAATGGTTTACCATTGCTCACAGAGCCCATCGTGGTGGACATGCGATTCTTCCCGGGAACTGCCGGAAATTACACCCTGAACTTCGAATCGCTCGAGACCATGCCGGGTACTTCTATGATTTACCTCGAAGATAAGAAAACAGGCATCTGGACCAATCTTCGTCAAAACAGCTCTTACAGCTTCACAGCTGCTTTAGCTGACAACATTCAGCGTTTTGCCCTGCACTTCGAACCACCTATGAGCTTCAATACCGTGAATGAAGATTGTGGTCAGCAAAATGGTGCTATCAGCATCATCAACCCATCGAACGAAACATGGCACCTGAGCATGGACAATGGCATGGATGGCATCATCAACAGTGGTGCACACATGATTGCCAACCTGCCTGCAGGCAACTATAATCTGACTTTGAGTAATCAAGGCTTTAGCACGCAGGAACAACTCAGCATAGAAGCAAACGAAATGCCTGAGGTGAATTACGCTTTGCTTAACAACGGCACCATTTACACCTATGATGTGATTACTGCTCAAGTAACCAATCCTGATCCGCAAACCACTTATCGCTGGACGCTCAATGGATTGCACGCCGGAACAGGTTCAGAAGTAAGCTTCATGGTATCAGACCCTGGTACCTATAGTTTGAGACTCGATGCGGTGAACGGCGATTGCAAGACGAATACCACTTCGCAATTCACCGTAGAAAATGCTACCACTACGCAAGTGGGCGATATGCACGCCAATATGGATGTGAGAGCATTTCCTAACCCTGCCAATGAAGTGCTAAACATTGTGTGGAATCACAAAGTGGATGTGGAACGAATTATGGTGAGCGACCTAGCCGGACGCATCGTGATGGATATGCTGCCAGCCGGAAGAATGCAAGGTAATCAGCTGCAATTAGATACCCGCGCACTGCCCGAGGGCATCTATCTCATCAACCTAATGGGCGAAACCAATCGGGTGCTGAGAGTTTCCGTGGCGAAATAAAAAATAATGTGTTTTGTAGTTTGTTAATTGATCGCGCGAGCTCCTTTAGGAGCCCGCGCTGTTTAGCATTCATTTTGAAAATTAGTTTTCCCAAAATCAGTCATACAAAAAAAATCATTAGGATTAAACCAATTAAACCGAACTTTGTCACAGCAAAAAAAAACTACATGAGAATACTCTTATTATCGGGTATAGCAGCCATAGCGCTGAGTGCCTGCAACCGCGAAAAAGCCGACCGCGATACACGTTTCACCCAACAAGAAGCTATTGCCGAAAGATTGATAGACGAAGTAAACAATCTAGTGGACGAAGCCGCTACTACAGGAAATTTAAGTAACTTTAAATTAGATGGCTCTGATTTGGTGCTTGCAAGTGGATGTGCCACCATTACACGCGACACCAATTCCAATCCGAAAACAGTAACGATTGATTTTGGAACCGGCTGCACCGGAAACGATGGTCGCACAAGAAGCGGAAAAATCATTGGTACCTATACAGGTCCATATCGCGCACTAGGCACAGTAATCAACATTTCAACAGAAAATTACTTTGTTCAAGGGCATAATATTGTTGGAAATCCGCTAAGAAGAGTTGAAAATTTAGGTCCTAATGCAGAAGGACAGCCTGTTTTTCAAGTTGATGTAAATGGCGAAGTCTTTTTTGCCAACAATAGTGGAAGCATCAATTGGTCAGCAAACCGTCAAAGAACATGGACAGCAGGTTTCAACACTTTTATTCTAGCCGACGACCGCTACAGTATTACCGGTACAGCAAGTGGAAGCAATTCCAATGGTGTGCAGTGGACAGCAACTATCACCGAACCACTGATTGTAAATATGGCTATTGGATGCCGACAGATTGTAAGCGGCAAAAAAGTTGTTACGCCCAGCAATCGCCCGGAGCGTGTCATCGATTATGGCAATGGCCAGTGTGATAATACTTTCACCGTTACCATTGACGGAAACACCTATACGGTGATTTTTTAGCCTTCATAAACCATAATAAATATCAAAAAGCAGGAACTTATATTCCTGCTTTTTTTGCGTAATTTGCCGCCATGCAAGGAGAGATTAACCCGCTTGACCCTGTAAAGAAAACAGCACGTTTCAAAATCAAAATTTTATGCAAGATGATATTTAAGAGGAAGCTCCAGGGTATGCTATTCATACTCTTAGCTTTTGCGGCTTGTAAAAAAGAAAACAGTGGGTGGGATACCGGATTGCTAACCCCTTTGGCTTCCACAAGGATTGATTTCACCAAGCTGCTAAATGATACATTGTTGCAATCTGACGAAAATGGATTCATGCGCATTAAATTCCGAAGCATATTTGAGCTTATTCCCCTAGATTCATTATTGCTTTTGCCCGATACCACCATCGTCAATGCATTATCTCTACCGGTTGCAGTGAATATTCCGCCGGGCTTTAGCATCATCTCTCAAAATCAGGAATTGAACTACAATTTCGACGATATCCGCATCACCGAAGTGCGGGTTGAAGAAGGCCTTTGCAACATTAGAGTAAAAAGTATAGTGCCAAGAAATATTATTTTTAATTACGGTGTTCCAAAAGCCACCTTAAACGGCGAAAGCATTTCGCTTAGTAATCAATTCGTTCCTGCTTTCATCAATGATACGGTGATCTTCGATCAAATTTTTGATTTATCCAATTATCATTTCAATCTTACAGGTGATCAAAACAATAGTTTCAACCGTCTGCGCCTGATTATTGATGCGCGTATTGCCAACGATCAAGCAGCCTATCAGGTCACACCCAATCAGGAATTCCTTAAAGTAGAAAACACTTTTAGCGGGATAAAACCTTTTTTCGCAAGAGGCTATTTCGGGCAAAGGACTTTTACCAATCAAAGCTCTACCAATGAAGTCAATGCGCTTAAAAATATTGAAGGTCTATTGGCACTTGATCAGGTGAATTTGCAATTGACCATTAGAAACGGTCTTGGGGTGGACTTAAGGTTTCGGTTAAATGAAGTGACCGCCATCAATACCCAAAGCAACCAAACTGTTAGCCTTCAACACAGCTTAGTGGGTCAAAATGTGAACATGACGCGTGCACTCAATCAACCAAATTCACAGACTGGCGAACTTTTCACCAGCAGCAATCTGAATTATGAGTTGAATAATTCCAACTCCAATCTTAAAGCTTTATTCGAAAATCTACCCGATCAAATCCGATTGAATGTTAACGCAACTATCAATCCTCTAGGAAATGTAAGTAATGGCAATGATTTCATCTACAAAAAAAGCAATGTGAACTTGCAAATGGATCTTGACATTCCATTGAAATTTAGCGCCAACGAACTTAGTTTTCACGACACATTAGCCTTTAGCATTGATAATACTCAACAACTTGACCGTGTGCAATTTGCCACCCTTATTTTAATTGCTGACAATCGTTTTCCGGTAGAACTTATCCCGGAACTCACCTTGCTTAACGAGCAAAATGCCATGCTCACTAAACTAAGTGCAAGTGAAATAATCGAAGCTGCTCCTGTTGACAATGATTTATTAGTAAATCAAACCAAGAGGAGTATTTTGAAATTTCGAATATCGGAGCAAAAAATAGGAGTGCTCAAAGATACCAAACAAATTGCTGTGAAGGTGAAAATGAACACCCGTCCCGGCGACGAATTGCTGCCGATTTTCAATCACTATTTTATGGAATTAAAAATTGCTACTGATTTCACTTATTTACTTCAACCCTGATGGCTATTAGACACCTTGTTACGGTATTGTTTTTTATGCCTGTGCTGCTTGTTGCGCAAATGTGGGAGGAGCTCATTGTGACTCAACCCCAATATGGTATTCAAGGCACATTTTGGAATAATTCAACCCGCATACCGGCATCCATATTCCACCACTTTTCTGGTGTGGGTAGCACCAATCAAAGCGCAGCTGACCGTGCCGCTCAATCCGGCTCCACGCACTTTGCACTTGAAGCCCAATGGAAAGCATTTGCCGATGTATATCTCAGTTCGAAGAAAAAAGAAGCCGGTTATCTGAGTCATTTTAGCCTGTCACAACGTATCATCGCCGCCGGACAATTGATGAATGATGGCGCTCCATTGTTATTTATGGGCAATAGACAATTTGAAAACGAAACTGCTACAGCAGATAACAGCCACTTGAGCTTATATAATTACCACTGTGCCAGATTTGGATTTACAAAACAGAAAGCAAATTATTCCTATGGAATGAACCTTGGTATTGCGGCCGGGCGTTCCTTTGTTCAAGCCGATGTGAATCGATTCAACCTGTTTACCGCTCCATTTGGCGAATATCTGGATGTGGACATGAGCCTCAGCCTACATCAAAACAATGCCCGCACCTATTACAATGGTGCTGGCGCTTTGTTGGATCTTCATTATTTGCGAAAAATAAATGAAAAACAAAGCATCACATTGCAGTTAAGCGATCTGGGTTTCATGCGATGGAATGAGCAAACCACCCGAGAAACAGCCGATACCAGTTTTCGATTTGAAGGTTTGGTGATTGATGATTTGTTCAATTTTGATGGTGAAAACATCAATATTGGCGATACCTTGAATAACTTATTGGGGATTTCGACCCGCAATGCATCAATAACAACTCTTCTGCCCTTTCGTTTAACCCTTAATTACCATTATGTCGCTTCAGATTGGCTAAGTCTGAATGGCACATTGGCTTATCATCATCTTTTACATCGAATGCCTTGGGTTCGTTTGGGTGGACGATTCCGCATGAGCAATGAGATTGATTTGAGCGCCGGCTTACAACTTTTAGGAGCAGGCATTTTTAATCCGGAAATAGGCATCACATATAGAAAGGATCGTTTTCAATTGGCTGTTAACGCTCTTGCGGGAGAAAGCTTTAATTTTAACACTTCATCAGGAAGTGGCTTGATGATGAAACTGATTATTTTTACTCAACGATGAGAATTGGCTCTATAATTATTGTTTTTGCTTGCCTGCTTGAAGGATTAGCGCAGACAAATACATTCAGAAGAACCTACGGAGACTTTGAAAATTTCAATCAAGGATATGCCGCCGCTGTTGATGAGCTGAACAATATCTATGTAGCCGGAGGCAGCGCCGGTTTTGGTGCACAAAACGGCGATATGTGGTTGATGAAGACCGATAGTCTTGGCACTGTGCTGTGGCATAAGGTTTATGGTGGCATCAATGCCGACATAGCACAGAGTATTTGTCGTTCAACTCAAGGGGGATTTGTATTATGCGGGCACACCGCCAGCTTTGGCGAAGGGGGCTATGATATTTTTGTGGTAGCTGTTGATGACAATGGCAACGAACTTTGGCGAAAAACCTATGGCGGTCCCGACTGGGAAATAGGCCGCAGAATCATTCCCACTTCCGATGGACATTATGCCATGATTGGCACCACTTATTCCTTTGGCGAAGGCAATGCCGATGTTTGGGTGTTGAAAATCAATGGTCAGGATGGTGAACTCATCTGGGAACGAACCTTTGGCACAGCTGCCGATGAAACCGGCAACGGTATTTGCGAGTTGGAAGAAGGAAATCTCATGGTGGTGAGCACCTTCGAAAATTTGGCTACCGGTAAAGACTTTTTCATAGCCAAGTTAAGTCCTGATGGAGATGTACTCTTTGAGCGAACATTTGGTGGTCCAGGCAATCAATACGCCAATGATGTTGCTCCACGAATCAACAATGGATTTGCCGTTGGTGGCTCATTGGAAAGCGCGCCGGGAATGTTGGAATATTATCCGGTAAATTTCAATTCAGAAGGCGAATTTTTGGATGCCATTGAAGGATTTGGCGGTAACTTCTCCCCTATCAATCGCATCAATTACATAGGCGATAATCGACACCTTATTCTGTTCAGACAACGTGCCGGAAATGTAGAGTTCGGCAATTTATGGAAAACCTTTCCCGGATTCTTTTTGGATTGTTCATCGTCTTTTGGCCACACCTTTCCCTACACTGCCGAAGATGCCATCATGGACAATAGCCGCAACATCATTATCATTGGTAACAGCGACTTTCTGAGTCCGGGACAAAGCTCAGTGTATATTAACAAGAGTGACGAAAATTGTTTTGTAGAAGGTGGAATCCAAGTCAACATCCACGAGCCGAAAGCTATTCAGGATATAAAAGTTTATCCTAATCCTGCCGAAAATTGGGTGGGACTACAATCAAAAAGCTTTCTTTTCGGACCTGAAACGCAGGTGCAAATCATAGATGTGCTAGGCAAAACGGTTGAACTGCCTTTTGATATGGTAAACAGCTACGAAGTAGTTTTACACCTTGAACGTAAGCTATTGCATACGGGCAATTATACTTTGAAAATATCGAATAAATATTCCGTCCAAATAAGCAGAATAGTGCTCCGATAACTTTCACTCTTTCAGGCCTTTATCTGTTTCTTGTTGTTCCAATTTCTTTTTCATCAATGCCATTTCCTGTGCCAATGCGCGAATTTGATTGTGCTGTTTGGTATTGACCACTGATAAGTGAACCAAGAAAACCACAATGGCGAAAAACATCGCTAAAAACAACAGTGCGGGTGCATACACTACATTGAGCCATCCGGCAAGCTGATCTAAAGCTTCACGATAAAGGGAAAAAAACAGAAAAACCGCTGAAATTGCAAGCCAAACAAACGAATACTCCTCGCGCAAGCGGCCTTTTTTGATTAATAGAGCAATAATGATTAAGAAGGATAATGCAGTTGCAATACTTAAAATATCAATGACTTGCATGAGCATTTCGGTGTTTTAAGTAATTAAAAATCATAGCTAAGCTCACTTTGAGCATGTAATAAACCGACTTCCAGCCATAAATAGAAGAACTCCCCCCCTGCCGCTCGCGCATCAACACGGAGATTTCTTTGATTTTTAAACCATTGCTACTGAAATAAATAATGGACTCCGGTTCGGGATATTCATCTGGATAATAATCAGCTGCCAATGCCATGGCTTTGCAATTAAATCCCCGATAGCCCGATGTGCAATCTAAAATGCGAACGCCGGACAATAAATTAATAAGCCCACTTAGCATTCCAATGCCTCTGCGCCGCATAAAGCTGGAACGAAAACTTTTATCGCCAATAAATCGGGAACCGATTACCAGGTCGGCCTCACCCTTCTCCAACTCATCAATGATTTTTTGAAGCTCAAATGGCGGATGTTGCCCGTCGCCATCCATTTGTACGGCATAATCAAAACCATTGCGGTAGGCGTATTTTATTCCAGTTTGCACAGCACCTCCTATACCCAAATTGACTGGAAGAGCGAGATGCGACAATTGGTGATCGAGCAAAACTTGCAAGGTATTGTCACGTGAGCAATCGTCGATGAATATCGGGACGACCTGATATTTTTCCGGAAATACGATGGACTTCAATTCGTCGAACAGAGGCAGCACACTGCTCGACTCATTATAACATGGAATAATCACGGCTACTCGTACCATTTGTAATTGTATTCGCCCCTTTGCGCTGCTTCATAATCGGGGGCTTTGAGCAGGCTAAAATAGTAATCAAAATCCATATCGTTTCTCAAGCTGTGCTTTATCAAATAAATATATGATTCGCGAGCCATCGAGTCCCAATGCAAATGAGCCTTACGATATAGATGCAAGTGATATAAATTCAACCAAATAAGAAATGCCCCAAACACAGGAAAAGCTATACGAAAAATCTTATTTGGATTAAAATGCTCTATGAAAGCCGCCAAAGGGATGGCTAAAAATGCATAATACTGCACCATGGATCGGTTGCCAAATGAGCCGCCATACCACCACGACCACCAACTTGAGAGAAAGTAAATAATAATCAATACAAAAAGCGGTAAAGCCCATTGAAATTGTTGTGCATATTTTCTTAGATAGAACAGACCTAGCAATGCAAATATCATTACCGGTGTATAAAACAACCAGCCTTTTTTGAAGGAAATGAGAAAATTCAATATTTGCGGATTGCTGAAAAAGAAGCGCTCATTGCTACCATAACTAAAGTAAAGAAAATGCCCGGTCATCGCTTTCCAATAAACCAATTGCGGCAAAATGGGTAACATGAAAACCGCTACCACCCATAACCAGCGCCAACTATGCGAAATTAAAAGCTGAACTTTAGCCTGAAAGCTTTGCGAATCAACAATTCCATAGAGTAATGGAATGATGAGAAACAACAATTCTGCTGGCCTAATAATGACGATCAAACCAGCTAGAAATGCCATCCAAAGTAATTTGCGAAAGGTTCCTGACTGGTGATAGTCCACTACGAGATGTAGAAAAATGGCATACAACACAAAAAGATAATTGTGCGACATTTCTGCCCATGAAAGGGTGTAGGCAATCAAATTAGTTGCCAATACAACTAAAGCAATAGTCAAAGCTGTAGTAAATTCAGAAAAATAGCGTAGCAGAAATTTTCGGAGCAGCCAAATACCAATCAATGCATACAAAATGGAGCAGAAATAAACCGACCAGGCATATGGTTGACTGTAGCCGGTCATTTCAGCTCCAGAAAGGTAAGCTATGGTATGCCCGAGGAGAAATCCAGGCATGTAGATATAAGCCATACCCATGCTTACTTTTGGCACAAGATTGCCGTTTTCAGCCTGAATGAGCCAATACTCATGTTCAAACTGAAAAGTTAAATCGCCGTGAATGAACAGTGCAGGCAAATAGCTGTAATACTGATTTACATCCTGAATAAAAGGCACTTTAGCTCCATGCCAATTGCGAAACAGATTGTAACCGAAAGAATACAATAAAGTGATAACAAAACATACCACAAAAGATGCCGAACGAAATTTTACCCTGAACTCTGAGAACATTTTCAATTATGCGCCCTCTAAATTAGGAATATCAGCAGGTTTGAGCTCAAAGCGGTCTTCTTCTTCTTTATAGCGCATGATTTGTTGCAATGCATCAGGAACCACATCGCTGCAAATTGTGATAAATGAACCTTTCACTGCATTATTGATAGCAAAATCAATCGCTTCTCTTTCTGTGGCAATCACAGTAGTTTTCTTGTAAGGATCAATTTCGTGAATGCCCTTCATCATCAGGTCAATGATTTCTTGCTCGGAGCGACCTCGCAGATTCTTATCCTGACGAATAATAATCTCGTCAAACATACCTCCGGCAACCTTACCAAGGGCTACTATATCTTCATCTCTTCGGTCGCCCACGCCCGCAATAATTCCGATTTTGGGTTTGGCTTCGATCTTCTCCAGAAACTTGGATATGGCGGCAAAACCTGCTGAGTTATGCGCATAATCTACCATTACCTGGTAATTTTTGAATTGGAAGAGATTCATTCGACCAGGTGTTTGAGTTGGTGAAGGAATGAAAGTTTCCAATGCCAGTCGCATGTCTTCAATTTTAAAGCCTTGAATAAATCCTGCAAGCACAGAAGGAAGAATGTTCTGAATATTGAAAACGGCTTTACCGGAAAAGGTGAGCGGAATATTGATGACTTTATCTACACGAATTTTCCAATTACCTTTGCAAATGGTGACAAATCCATTCTCCACCACCGCAGCTAACCCGCCATCATTACAGTGTTTCACAATTCGCGGATTTTTCTCATCCAGACTAAACAGCGCGATATTACATTCCAGTTCGTTCTTCATGGAATAAACCAATTCGTCATCGGCATTTAGTATCGCAAAACCAGTTTTTTTCACGCTTCGCGGCACTACCGATTTCACTCGAGCCATATCTTCGAGTGTATTGATTCCCTTTAAGCCTAAATGATCTGACGCGATATTGGTCACTATAGCCAAATCGCATTCTGTAAAACCTAAACCAGCACGCAAAATCCCCCCTCGTGCGGTTTCCAGTACTGCAAAATCAACTGTCGGATCTTTCAAAACAAACTCAGCACTCACAGGTCCGGTACAATCGCCACTCATCAACATTCGGTTTTGAATATACACTCCATCGGTGGTGGTGAATCCGACCTTGTGTCCCATGGTTTTTACAATATGTGCCGTGAGTCTGGTAGTGGTAGTTTTACCATTGGTACCAGTAATAGCAATGATGGGAATACGCGCAGAAGTGCCTGGAGGAAAAAGCATGTCAATCACCGGCTCGGCCACGTTGCGCGGTAAACCTTCGGTAGGTGCAATATGCATCCTGAAACCCGGGGCAGCATTTACTTCCAAAATAGCACCACCATTTTCGTTGATTGGCGTTTCAATATCCGGTGCCATAATGTCGATACCGCATATATCTAAGCCAACAATGCGGGCAATACGTTCTGCCATAAAAACATTATATGGATGAACATGGTCAGTAATATCTGTAGCAGTTCCACCAGTGCTGAGATTGGCGGTAGATTTCAAATAAAGTATTTCACCTTCAGGCAGAATGGTGTCGAGCGTATATCCTTTATCGCGGAGAATATTCATAGTCATGTCATCAACCTTGATGGCGGTAAGCACCTTTTCATGCCCATAGCCACGGCGCGGATCTGTATTTACTTCATCTATCAATTGTTGAATGGTATTTTTGCCATTCCCTGTAACAGCAGCCGGAGTGCGTTTGGCTGCAGCTACCAGTTTATAATTAATTACCAACAAGCGAAAATCGAATCCGGTAACAAACTTCTCACATACCACCGCTCTCGATACTTTCTTAGCTGCTTGCAGGGCAACTTTAGCATCATCCAAATTGGTGATGTTAATCGTGGCGCCGCGACCATGATTTCCATTTACCGGCTTGAGTACTATTGGGAAACCAATTTTATTCACAGCCGACAACAAATCTTCTTCATCGTAGATGATATAACCCTTCGGAACAGGAATTGCAGCAGCATCGAGCAAATTTTTGGTTTCTTCTTTATCGCAGGCTATTTCTACTGCAATATTGCTGGTATTTCCGCTCACTGTGGCCTGAATACGACGTTGATTTACTCCGTAGCCCAACATCACCAATGAGTGGCGATTAAGCCGTATCCAAGGAATACCGCGAGCCGCTGCTTCTTCTACAATCGAACCTGTGCTGGGACCCAGTCGCTCATCTTCACGGATTTCGCGCATGTTCTGAATATCTTCCTGCAAGTAGTAATCTTCACCATTTACCAATGCCTGCGCAATTCGAACCGCTGCTTTGGCAGCATAGATTCCAACTTTCTCTTCCATGTAGGAAAACACTACAAAATATTTTCCAAACTCCCCGGTGCCACGTGTGCGCCCAAAGCCCACATCCATGCCGGCCATAGTCTGAATTTCAAGTGCTATATGTTCAATCACATGCCCCATCCACGTTCCTTCCTTTACTCTATGAAAAAAACCACCGGGTCGCCCTTCCGAACAGCGATGTTCGTACATTCCGGGAAACATGGCTTCCAGGCGCTCCAAAAAACCTTCAATATGATTGGTGGGACGCTCTTCCAACTCTTCAAGATCAAGTTTCATCACAATAAGCTTGTGTCTGCGAATAGACCAATAGTTGGGGCCGCGCATGGCTCTGATTTCTTCTATTTTCATAGTTCAGTAATATAGGTTTATGGTGACATCATGACTGATGTACATTTTTGCCACTCGTATTAAAAGAATTTAAAGTCCGAAAATAAAGTTTTTACTTATCCACAAAAAGAAATCATCAAAAAACTTAAAGCATTCAGCAAATTCTTTTAAGCGAACTTATGAAAACACCAATGTTTAAAAATGTTGACTACGTCGGCAAACGTGTTTGATGCAATCTTCGATTTTAGCAATATGCAAAGATTGAATAAGCCACATATATTCGCTATCGCTCTGCGATTTCTTATCTGGATTTTTCTTTTGAGTTTGCTGCCACTTCACGCACAAGAACTCACCATTCAATCTGTGGATTCCAGCAATTGGCCACAGTTAAAAGTAAATATTCGACATCAAGGAAAAACAAAGCTCACCAGCGATTTGGTGAAAGTTAGTAAAAACGACAAAACAGTTGACTTCCGTATGGAAGAATCAAAGCCGACTGCGCTAGGAGTTACTCGGAAGGCCATTTACATCATGCTGGAAACATCGGGCAATACTTATGGTAAATCCATTGCAGACATGCGAAGCGCAGTGCGAAATTATATCCAAGAGCTCGACGAAAATGATGTGATGAATATTGGTTTTTTTAGCAGTATTGAAGTGGATAGTATGGGATTGCAGCATATTTCCGAAAAATTCCAAAACGGAAAAGAAAGTCTTAAATTCTATCTCGATAGTAAAGTGAAACAGGTAAAGGATACACTTTTACGTGTTGACCTTTTTAGGAGTATTCGAGAAGGACTTGACTATGTGGTAAAGCAAACTGACATTCCGGAACAAAAAATTTTCATAGTCATATCTACCGGTAAAAATAATTCATCTTCACCTGTCACCGCCGATGCCTGCATCAGCATAGCAAAATCAGCTAAAATTCCTATTCACACCATCTTGTATCAGGGGATTGACAGTATAGTTAATTCTTCACATCTTAAAAAACTGAGTAACGGCACCGATGGGGTTTTCAAAAGGGCCGAAAATGATACGGAAATCCTTGATCAATTGCGAAAAATCATCAGTCTGCCTCCACCAAATAAATTATTTGATTCCTATTACGATATCATCATTGATGTGACAGAACTTGCTGAAAATGATAAAGTGCTTTTGGTGCTCCATCACAATGGTTCAAAGCAGGTGATTAGTGCGTCTAATCCTCAGAAAGCCAGCTTTCTGAGCAAAGATTATCAATTGTATCTGCTTATTTCTGTTGGAATTCTTGTTTTTGTTGTCATAATCATGGTTTTAGCCAGAGTATTTTCAAGAAAATCGGCGCCAATAGACAAAGATGATATCATCTCGGATACAAACACAGATGCGGTTTTAAAAGATTCGAAATCTTTAGATTCAGAAAGCAAAAGTTCCTTTGAATCGGCTAAACCCATGAACCTTGCCATTCAGGCAGAATCATCTATGCCTGCAGCATGGAAGAATAAGCAAGTGGCTGTTTTGGTCAATAATGAGGGAAGGACATTGACCTATCCAATAAAAAAAGGTAGTGTATTGATAGGGCGCTACGACACTTGTGATATTACTGTGAAAGAACAGACTTTGACCGGAAAACACGCCAAACTGGAACTAAGGGATGATGGTATCTTTCTGTCAGATCTGGGAAGTACAAATGGAACATTTGTAAACGGCAGAAAAATTAAAACCACTTCTTTGGAAAATGGAGATCAAATTAGAATGGGTAATGTAGAGATGACTATTCGGATAGTTTAATGATTTGATATATGAAAAAAATCCGTGTAGGAAGAGCTTATGACAATGACTTTGTGTTGAAGGATAAGTTGGCTGAAGCTTATCATGCCGAGTTGTATTTAGATGATGATGGCACGCTAGAAATCAAAGATCTGCAAAGCAAATATGGCACACTTATAAACAACCAAAAAATAAATCACGGATTCATCCATAGAGGCGATACGCTGCAAATAGGTTTTCAAAGATTCACGTATGATGATTTACTTGCACACTTTGAAGATGATCTGATAAATCTGAGAGAAAATAGTTCAAAAGAACTTGTAAATGGCCCAAATAAAACTGGTGAAATTTCAGCAAATGAAGACGTAATTTCAGAGCAGGAATTAGTAGATAAAAGTGGTCCCGAAATCTATATTAAAAATATAGACAAAGCAGACACAACTGTATCATTGATAGATCATTTTGAAGCGCCAGAAGTAAGTCTTGCAAAAGAAGAAGCTGAAATTATGGGTATTACAGAATCTAATACCACTCCAAGTCATTTGGCCGATACCGGCTTCTTGACTAAAGCTGCAACTGATAATGAACCCCACAAAGAGCAATTGCACAAGCAGCAAAATTTTTCAGCTAAACCAAAACCCAAAAGCACCCTAGTTAGATTATTCTCAATTCTCTTGGTGATTACCATTAGCTTTTGGATCGGTGTTGAGCTTGCCAAACACAGTGCTAAAAAGGAAGTTTTTGAAATACAGAAAAAAAATATCCCAATTCTTAATTCATTGAATGTGAAGACTGACAATGATCTCCTTTTCGCAAATTGCAACTTGGACGGTGAAACCGAAAAATATCTGAGTACACTAAGCAAACCGGCAAAGAATAACAAAACTTTGGAAACCTATCTGGACGAATTCTGCAACCTATTTGATGAACAGAAAAATGATATTGACAACCTTATTCAAAAACTTCATAAACGTTCCTTAGGCCTTGCTTTTGCATTTACCGGGAATCCTAGTGATCAGCACTTTTGGCTTTGCGTTAATAAGGATCAAAAATTTGCTATTATGCATTATCTCAATAAGCGATACGCATTAAATGCACGTGTTTCTATAGATGCACCAATACATATCATTTACGGAAGAGATGGATTAAATTGGATACTGCTCAGAAAAGGCGCACTATATCCCGGTATGCCTTTCGAACAAAGACCTTCCAAGACGAAATCGTATTATCTCCTGCATGCCGATGAATGTATCAGGGAAATGTAAGCTTTATTAAACCTACCTTAACATCGTTACGTTACCTTGCTTCACCAATTCATTGCCCAACAGGTCTTTGGCTGTGATGATGTAAAAATAAACTCCGTCTGGCGATGTTCTTCCGTTCACTGTTCCATCCCATGCGGCATCTAAACCGGACCACTCATGCACTGCTTGCCCCCAGCGATTATAAATTACACCATGCAATGATTGAATCGAAGTGGATTTGATAATAAACAAATCGTTAAAACCATCGCCATTCGGTGTGAAACTGTTAGGTATTACCAAACTCACCTCATTGTTTACCACTTCAGCAATTTTGGTCGCCGTATCGCGACAACCAAAAGCGTTTTCAGCAATGAGGGTAATCACATAATTACCCGCATTTTCGAAGAGATAAGCACTATTGACCGGAGCTTGAAAAGTATTGTTAACAAACCAACTGAAATTATCAGCGTTTAGACTGGTATTGGTTACATTCACTTGAAGGGGGGCATTACCGAACAATGGATTGGCATCAAAATCGGCGACTACAGATTGATTGTTAATGAAAATACTGTCTTTAGCCATATTACATTCACCTTCAACACTCACGATATACCAACCTGTTTGCGAAACGGTTATTTGTTGAGTGCTAGCTCCGTTTGACCATAGGTTACCATCTGCAAAGCTTGAAATAAGCGTGGCTGATTCGTTGTTGCAAAGCACATCAGTACCTTGAAGGGTGATGATTACATCAATGAATGGAATTTCAAACACATTAAAGGTGTAGGATGGAGAAGTGCAAAACTCATTTTCCACAATTACATAAAAACGTTCTTGCCCTGCTTCAGGTTGGAAGACATCTCCTGTGAAAATTAGTTCAGTAAGACCGCCATCAGCATACCAGAAAACCACGCCATCGGTTTCGACAGTAATGGTTGGAATGGGTGAACCTTCACAATAGCTGAACTCAAAAGGACCGCTAAGCGGTGCAGGAGCTGGGTTCACCACAATGCTGATTGAAGCTGCTTCTGATCGACAAGAACCAACTTGCTGTGTGGCAAAGTAGGTAGCTGAAATATTTTGCGAAGGCGTAAACTGCGCACCAGTTGCAATCGGATTAATCAAATCAGCGCTATCAAACCAGGTTACTTCGGCCCCGCTCAAAGCGTTGGCATTAATAGGCAGGATGACTTCATCTGAACAATAGGTATCTTTAATGGTGCTTAGTTCTGGTTGAATTACGCTAATAAATAGCAATGTTTGAGAACTGCTAGTTTGGCAAGTACCCACACCTACCCGATAAGTGATTTCCACTTGACCTATCAAACCTACAGGATTAAGAATGTTATTTTGAATGTTAGGTCCAAAAAAAGTCCCCCCTGGTGTACCGGTGATAAATTGATTCAAATCGATTGGATGTTGATCTTGTGCACAAAATACTGCCGGAGGATTCCATTCCGGATTAGCGGGAAGATTAACCGTGATGGTTTGCGTGCTGGTTTGCACACATTGCCCTACCCCAACCGAATAAGTTACCTGATAGGTGCCATTTAGCCCTTCAGGATTGAAGAAATTACCCTGTACACCTTGTCCGGACCAGGTTCCATTTGGCGTTCCAAGCACAAGATTGCTTAAATTAATAGGGGGATCGTTTTGGCAAACCAAACCATTTCCTGATGGCAAATTCCAGTTAGGCGATAAGGGTATGATAGGTGCAACACAACCGATATTGATATAGGTTGCAGTGCCATCAGGGTCAAAAAGCACAGTAGCACCATCCTGTGCGCCCGGTGTACCTTGTTGAGTGACAAGCTCTGAACGTCGATAAGTTACCTGAGCTGCACAATTGTTCCCAAAATCTATGCGTACGGTTTGCTCATCAGGGTTGGGGTTAGCTACATAGTTTAACACATGACCACCTGTTGCTGTACTATTTTGGTACAATACATATACGGTATCGCTCAATCCGGCAAAAGAATTGGAAGTGGCGCTAACCAAATAGCTCGTGATTAAAAGTACCGTGCTGTTGGCCGGCAATACCCCATTAACAGGTTCTAAAAAAAAACCACAAGCTTGTATAGTTGCATTCAATTCAGCTGTTTTCTGAGCTGTAGTTTGATCAGGCCCTCTCAAACCCAGCCATTGTAAATTTGATGCCCAAGTCACATTGATATCTGCTGTGTTCAAGGCGTTAGGCCCCACTTTGAAACGCACCATTTCGTTTCGACCTTCTTCTGTAAAAAGAAAACTACCCGGTGCACAGGCATCTACCAAAATACTTTGTATGGTTAAACAGGGGTTGTCGTTTTGGGCTCGGAGGGTAGCGTTTCCGAATAATGCAATGATGAAAATGATGACTAAATTGTAGAGTTTATGCATAATTCCTGATGTTATGATTTTGCTAATTTAATAGATGCTGTCAATAATTTACAATATTAAGGTGAATTTTAATGTTATGTAAATCTGATATTTGCACCATTATCGAAGAAAAAAAAGCGAGTTGCCAATAAAGAGAACCATAGCTGAAAATTAATTTCGCGAATAGATATTCTCTTTAAATTGCAGAGCTTTAATAAACCAAAAGGCAAAATATAGACATTTAAATGAACAGAGCTGAACTAATCGCAGAAATAAGGAGTAAAAAAACAATGCTTTGCGTAGGACTTGATGTTGACCTAAATAAAATCCCAAAGCATTTGCTGGATGATCACGACCCGGTTTTTGCCTTCAATAAAGCCATTATCGATGCCACTGCAGACTATGCTGTTGCTTACAAACCCAACACAGCTTTTTATGAATGTTTGGGTACAAAAGGTTGGGAGAGCTTGCAAAAAACCATTGATTACATTCCCAAAAACTGTTTTATAATAGCCGATGCCAAACGGGGAGATATCGGTAACACAGCCGAAAGATATGCTCGCACATTTTTCGAAACCATGTCTTGCGATGCAGTAACTGTGGCACCATACATGGGTGAAGACTCGGTGAAACCTTTTCTCTCATTCCACAACAAATGGGCAATCGTATTAGGGTTAACTTCAAATAAAGGTGCAGAAGATTTTCAACTTTGGCCCGAAGACCAGGAAGCGCTCTACGAGCGGGTAATCAAAAAATGTAAACAATGGGGAAATCCAGATAAATTGATGTTTGTGATTGGTGCGACCAAATCGACCCGAATGCAGGAAATCAGAGCGCTTGCGCCCGATCATTTTTTTCTGGTGCCGGGTGTAGGTGAGCAGGGAGGTAACCTCGATGAAGTTTGTCGCACGGGCATGAATAAAGATTGTGGCCTCTTAATTAATGCTTCACGATCGGTGATTTACGCATCATCAGACGAAGATTTTGCTGAAGCGGCAGCAGCAGAAACCAAGAAACTGAAACAAATCATGCAAAAATACCTTTGATGAAGCGGCTCATTTTTTCCCTTTGCACCTTTTTGCTGTTAAACACAATAAGTGTGGATGCGCAGCTGAGTTTTTCCATTTTTGAGTATGCACCGCCGCAATACCGCTGCAGGGTGAACTTAATGGAAGACATTGACCTGAATGGAACCTTGATGGCCATCAATGATGAATATCTGGTTTTGGCCGGCTTTTATTACAGAGATGAAACGCATCATAACTTCTCTAAAATTGACACTATTGCTTTAAACCGGATTTATTCTGTCACCATTAACGATATTAACAGGGCAGCTAAAGGGGCATGGAGGGGTTTCAAATTAGGTGCAGTTTATGGTATCTCTCAATCTTTACTATTTCTATTATTAAATGATTTTTATACACAACAATCTCTCCAATTTGTTGGCTTTTATACGGTGGCTTTTGGGGTTTTAGGAATTCTACCAGGGGTGTTTGTCAGCTTGATTATGCCTACAAAAACCGTTGGCAAAGGCGATCCAATTATCTCGAAAGATGTAATAAAATTGAGAAAGTATGCCTATCTCCAAAATATTCGCATGTAAATGAAAAGCATCCTTTTCTTGTTGATGATTATACTGCAGGCCAATTTTACTACAGGTCAACCCTATTTCGATGTTAAAGAAAAAGGAAAACCAAGGTAAAAAGCAAAAATAAGGACTAAGGAAGGTACAAGATTTCGTACCTTTCCAATACAGCAAGGCGATTCTGCAATCATTATTGCTCATTTTCAATTCAAAGAACATGACAAAATTGTTTTCAGTAAAATACATACCTTACCTTGGAGCAATATTGCAAACATTCGCTTTCACGAAACCTACCGACTCCCCAAAGGTATAGCGAAAGGTTTTATTTATGGATTTATAGCCGGCACCACAACAGGTTTAGCTTATTACACATTATTTAGAAATGAAGCAACAGAAAATATACTTTAAAACTTATTTTTATCATGTCTTTCTTGGAATATCCATAGGCATGACAAGTGGAGTAATACTTGGTGGAACTTTGAATCCGATTCTGTCATTTAAAGCCTACGATCAAAAAATCATTTCAGATTCCATAAGTATTTTAAGTCGTAAACAGTATATGGATTTACCATCCGGCAAATAGCTAGAAATAGCTAAATTTGCAGCATGTCTCGGATAATGGCATTTGACTACGGAACCAAAAGAATTGGCATAGCTGTGACCGATCCGCTTCGCATCATTGCCAATCCGCTCACTGTAGTGCACCCTGATAAGGTGTATGAATTCATCAATCAATATTTGCAAACCGAAAAGGTTGAGCAAATGCTGGTAGGTCTTCCTTCACATGCTGATGGCAGTGTTACACATGCTACGGAAGGAGCACAGAATTTCGCCCGCTCACTGTGGAACAAATACAAAATTCCGGTCGAATTGGTGGATGAAAGATACTCATCCGTTTATGCCAAGGATAGCTTGATGCAGGCAGGTGCAAAAAGAAAAGACAGAATGAAAAAAGAAAACTTAGATAAATTGAGTGCCGCCATCATTTTGCAATGGTGGATGGAACAAAAGCAAACTTATTAATACGAACAAAAAATGGTTTTACCTATAGTAGCCTATGGCGCGCCGGTGCTTAAAGAAAAAGCAAAGGATATCACCCCCGACTATCCCGAACTAAAACAACTCATTGCCGATATGTTCGACACCATGTATGCTGCGAAAGGAGTAGGACTTGCTGCACCACAGATTGGTAAATCTATTCGACTCTTCGTGGTAGATGTGAGTCCATTTGCCGATGATGAGCCTCAGTTAGAAGGTGTAAAAAAGGTATTTATAAACCCCCAAATCATAGAAGAACAAGGCGTTGAATGGAAGTTCAATGAAGGATGCCTGAGCATACCCAATGTGCGCGAAGATGTGCTTCGCAAACCCGAAATTTCAATTAAATATCAAGACGAAAACTTTGTTGAACATCAAGAATACATCAGTGGATTGCTTGCCAGGGTGATTCAGCATGAGTATGATCACATCGAAGGCATACTTTTCACAGACAGAGTATCGCAACTGAGAAAAACACTCATCAAAGCAAAGTTGATCAACATCTCCAAAGGAAATATTCATGTGGATTATAAAATGAAATTCCCGGCAATGAAAAAGTAAACATCATTTTTCTATTTTTACGCCATCATAAAACCTGAACACACTCATATGCGCAATTTTCGGATTTACTTCACCTTCTTGTTAACAGTAGCTTTAACATTTACAGCATGCAAACCCAATAAAGAAAAAGAGCTTCAAAAAATCAAAGAACTTGAAGCCAGAATACTTGGAGATCAGCCCGGCAATATTGATGGTGTGGGTGCGTACAACCTACAAACAGCATACACCGGATTCTATCAAAACTTTCCGGATGCAGAAGAAACCCCCGAACTCATTTTCAAGGCTGCAGACATGTGTGTGAATCTCCGTTGGTCAAAGCAAGCGATTGATTTTTTGAACATTATCATCAATGAATATCCAAAATTTGCCAAAGCTCCTGATGCTTTGTTTATGCTGGCATTTGTATATGACCACCTTGTGGACGATGATGCTAAAGCAGGTGAATTGTACCGAGCATTTATCGATCAATATCCTGACCATGTGTTTGTTCGCGACGCGGAAGCAAGCATCCGTATTTTGGGAAAAAGCGATGAAGAAATCATCCGCGAATTTGAACAAAGACAAATGGAAGATTCTACTACGAAAATCTAATAGAATATTTCAGATATGATATCGGGCTAAAACAGGGTCGCTTGTTGAAGCCCATTTTTTTTGCCCATACTTTACATAAGCCGCCATAGCAATCATGGCTGCATTGTCGGTGCAATATTCGAAGGGTGGGATGAACGATTCCACTCCTTTCGTTTCGCCTAATGCTACAAAAGCTTTTCGCAAAGATGAGTTAGCCGAAACCCCACCTGCAAGACCAATGCTCTTAACCTGATACAATTCCATGGCTTTTTGAAATTTCATCAATAAATATGAAACGATGGTGTGCTGGTATGAAGCGCAGATATCATTTAAGTGCTCTTGTTTGAAATCCTTGTTCTTCTTTTCCTCATCTCTGATAAAGTAAAGCAAAGAAGTTTTCAATCCGCTAAAGCTATAATTCAACTCCGGTGTCTTAGGATAAGGAAATTGAAAAGCATGATGATTGCCCGTCTTCGCCAATTTGTCGAGCAAGGGGCCGCCGGGATATGGTAAACCAAGGATTTTAGCTGCTTTATCAAACGCTTCACCTGCCGCATCGTCGGTGGTGCTGCCAAGCACTTGAAAATCATCGATACTTTGCATCAACACTATCTGCGTATGGCCACCTGAAACTGTCAAGCAAAGATGCGGATAAGCAGGAGTAGGCTTTTGCTTATCATTACGAATAAAATTAGCAAGCACATGCGCCTGAATATGGTTTACTTCTATCAATGGAATGCCCAATCCCACAGCCAAACCCTTGGCAAATGAGCTCCCAACGAGTAAGGAACCCATCAGTCCAGGACCACGTGTATAAGCGATTGCATGCAGCTGTTCTTTCCTTATCTTTGCTGTTTTGAGCGCAGTGTCAACTACAGGAACAATATTTTGCTGGTGTGCCCTTGAAGCCAGTTCAGGAACTACACCTCCAAAAGCGTTGTGCACATCCTGGCCTGCTACTATATTGGCAAGAATTTTGTCATTCAAAATAACGGCTGCTGCGGTATCATCGCACGATGATTCAATAGCGAGTATGATTATCGGTTCAGCCGACATAAAACATAAATTTCTTAAGGAGGCGAAAGTATTAAATTAGTTCGACAAATATTCGGCATATTGCTTCTAAGCATGGCAGTGCTTATAGCAGCCTTATTTGTTTTACTGCAATTACCTTCTGTGCAGACCCGACTGGCTCAATATGTTGCAAAGGAAATATCTCTTGCATTAGGCACAGAAGTTTCGATCGAAAAATTGCATGTTAAACTAAGCGGAAGTATCGCACTTAGCGATTTTTATGTCGAAGACCAGCACCGTGACACACTGCTTTATGTCAATGAACTGGAAGGCAAATTCGCAGGAGCATTTTTCAATTTTCAACGTCTTGTTTTTGATCGTGTGCACTTGAAAAATGCACATTTCAACATAAGGCAATATCCTGGAGAAGACGACCTCAACATTCAGTTTATACTAGATGCGCTCAAAAGCGATAGCCCCTCTCCTACGCCTTCGCCCGCAACAGCACTTTATTTCTGGAACGTGAATATGGAGAACCTCCGGTTCAGCTTTAATTCCAAAGACAGCTTAGCGGTGAACAAATCTGAAGAAATGGATTATGAGGACATTGACTTCAGAAATATTTTTGGGCAATTGAAGCAATTCTCCATCATTGAAGATTCGCTTAGCGGAGTTATCAAAAATCTAAAGTGCATAGAGAAATGCGGCGCTCAGTTACATGATTTTAATACAATTCTAACACTATCGCCAGAAGTGATGAGCTTTCAAAAGCTAGATGCACATCTGGAGAATAGTAAGATAAAAGGCGATATAAACTTTGACTATGATAGCTTCGACGATTTGTCTGACTTTGTCACCGAAGTTTTTATTCGTGCAGTGATTAGATATTCCAAAGTAAACCTAAACGACCTTCGTTTCTTTGCACCTGAATTAAAGGGATTTGACCAATTTGTCGATTTATCGGGCAATGTGATGGGAACAATCGAGAATCTACGTGGGAGAAGTGTGCGTTTGTATTACGGAAACGATACCAAATTTGCAGGTAATTTTACCATCACCGGGTTGCCTGACATCAACGATACTTACTTCAATTTCTTCTTGGATGAGTTGAAAACCGGCGGCAACGATCTTCGACTAATCCCTGCTTACCCTTTTAACTCAGGTATGACAATCAAAGTGCCTCCTATCATTGACCGTTTGGGCAACTTTATTTATCGGGGACGATTTCTTGGTTTCATCGATGATTTTGTCTCAGAAGGAACATTTTTTTCACAACTTGGCAGAGCAAAAACAGATTTGAGGCTTTCTTTTAATAATGCCATCAATGATTATGACTACTCGGGCAAGGTGAGCACCGAAAGCTTTGATCTGGGCACCTTGCTCAACGAACGCCCTGCTATTGGTTCAATCAGCTGCGACCTTGATCTTACTGGTAGTTTTTTTGATCTCGATAGATTAGATGTTGAGCTCATCGGTCACATTGGCCAAATTGAACTCAATCAATATAATTATCAAAAAATTGACATCGAAGGGATGCTTGAGAGAAAAAAATTCAATGGTAGCATGCACATCGATGATCCCAATCTTTCACTTAATTTCTTGGGCGATGTGAACATGCGCATGACCATTCCGGAATTTCAGTTCGAGGCCGATTTAAGCTATGCCAATCTCACAGCGCTCAAGATTTATGAAAGTGATTCAGTAATTACTGCATCTGCCCAAATCAACAGCAACTTTTCAGGCAGCAATATCGATGATCTAGAAGGAAGTATATTTATTGATTATGCCAAAGTCAATCTTGGGATCAATAAATATGCTGTAAAAGAAGTAAAACTCGAGGCCACAGGAAATCAATACCGCAAAAGCCTGAGATTGAATTCTGATTTGCTGGATGCGCAAATTGACGGAAGTTTTAAACTTCTTGAACTCGACAAATCTGTCAAAATGCTGCTCAACAGCTTTTTGCCATCCTTTACTTTGTTCGACATTGGAAAAATCACCGAAAAACCTTTCGATCAGTCATTTGCCTATGCTATTCAAATGAAGGATATTGAGCTGCTATCGGATTTATTTTTTCCTTTTATCAGACTATCGTCCGAAGGCAGTATAAAGGGCGATTTTTCATCATCGCAAAAACGACTCACATCCGAAATTAATATTGCAGAACTTAAAGTAATGAATTATGAGTTGGAAAAATTCTATCTCAACGCCCGCTCTACCGGCAATGCACTAGAGCTTGTCACTTCTGCAAGAAAATTTCAAATCACCGATAGTCTGCAATTGCACCGCTTATCTTTAGATGCCAAAGCTCGTGGCGACACCATTGGCTACACATTCAACTGGTCCAATGCGCAAAAAAGCGATCAGGAAGGCGAACTCAATGGAAATATCTATTTCAGAGGAGCAGATATTGCTATGCACATTTTGCCTTCATACATTCTTATAAAGGATCAACAGTGGATTGTGAGTGATGACAATGAATTGAGCTTTAACAATAAGAACCTTAGCTTCTATGATTTGTCGTTTATCAATAATGAGCAATTTATTCGAATTGATGGCGCAATCTCGAGCGATCCCGAAAAAGAACTGGATGTGATTCTCGATAATTTTCAGTTGGAAAACATTAATGCCTTCATGCCCGAACTCGATATTCTATTTAAAGGAAAAGCTAAGGGAATGATCAGTCTTTCCAATCTTTATGAAAATCCTAACCTGAAAAGCAACCTCACCATAGACCGTTTTCATGTCAATGATATATTGCTAGGCGATGGTGAAATATTGAGCCGATACGACCTTGCACAATCAAAATTTATCATAGATGCATCGCTAAGACGCGACACCTTGCGCACCTTCCGAATGACCGGCAGCTATGATCCGAAGAATGAAAAAGATGCAATGAATTTGAGTGTGAATCTTAGAAACATTCAAATGCGTTTGTTTCAACCTTTCCTTGCCGATATTTTTAGTGAAGTGGATGGTTTCTTAAACGGTGCAATTCATTTAAAAGGAACATTCAAAAATCCAGAATTGACCGGTCAATTGAAGGTAAACAAGGGTAGACTTCTTGTAGATTATCTCAACACGGCCTACACCTTTTCGCATGAAATAACACTTACCAAAAACACTGTGGAAATCAAGGACATGACCATCTTTGACCTAAGGGCAAATACCGGAAAAGTTAATTTCACACTCAGACACAACAATTTCAGTGATTTCTACCTCGATTTGGTCATTGAAGCCAATCGTCTGCAAGCTCTCAATACGGTGGAACAACAAAATGATCTTTTCTATGGAACAGCCTTTGCATCAGGTACATTCAAAGCATACGGACCGTTTGATAATCTAAAAATGGATGTGGCTGCCCGAACCGAGAGAGGCACCGTGTTTAATTTGCCGCTTTATGGTGCTGAAGAAATCAATCAAGATAATTTTATCACCTTCGTTGACAGTCGAAATCCGCAGCCTTTAGAGTTGAAACAGAGAAGAAAAATCGAACCCAAAGGCTTTGAAATGAATTTTGCCCTTGAAGTAACACCCGATGCAGAAGCGCTTCTGATTTTTGATCCACAAGTAGGCGACGTTATTAAGGGGCGTGGCAGGGGCAATTTACGTCTGGAAATCACAGAATCGGGCGAGTTTTTGCTATTTGGCGAATACACCATCAATCAGGGCGAATACTTATTTACGCTACAAAATGTGTTCAATAAAAGATTTGAAGTGGAAAATGGCGGCACCATCACCTGGCGCGGGGATCCGATAGATGCAGATATCAACCTATCAGCTATTTATCCCACTCGAACTTCGCTCTATGAATTGGTAAAGCAGGTAGATACCAGTGCTGTGTTTCGCCGCAAAATCGATGTGCAAGCCATACTCATTATGAAAGACAAATTGTTAAATCCAAGCATTTCATTCGATATTCGCTTCCCAAATTCCGACGACAACACTAGAAATTTAGCCATGTCACAAATTCCTAACGAAGATGAAATGAGTAAACAAGTTATGGGACTGCTCATTTTCAATCAATTCTTTCCGGTGTCGGGTGGCATTGGCGAAGGGCGTGGAAGTGGCGGTGTAGGTTCCAATGCCAGTGAGCTGCTTTCCAATCAATTGAGCAATTGGCTCTCGAAGCTGAGCGATAATGTGGATATCGGTGTAAACTACCGAACCGGAAATCCGCAAAGCGCCGATGAAATCACCATTCAGCTTTCCACCCAATTGAGTGACCGAATCACTTTCGATGGCAATTTTGGACAAGTAAGTAATGTGAACAATCCGCAAACCACCAATCTTGTGGGCGAATTCAATATCGAAGTGCGTATTACAGATGATGGGCGACTGAGAATGAAAATTTTTAACCGTTCAAATCAATATATTCTCATCACCAACGACGTGCCTTACACTCAGGGAGTTGGTCTATTTTACAGAAGAGAGTTTGAGAGCTTTTCGGACTTGAATACCGCCTTTCGGCTTATTCCTAAAGGAAAAAAAGCCAATCAAGTGAAATCAGCAAATACAACCGGACGTAATGAATAAAGTATTGGAGCACATCAAACAATTTGAAGGAAAAAAAATCAACCAAACGCCGTCTCCTTTTGCCAACTGGCTTGATGGTACACTTGTGGAAGCCACAGAAAATAGCATCACCATAGCCTATCAAATAAGACCCGAAATGGCTAATCCGATGCAAATAGCCCACGGAGGCATTCTCACGGCTATGATGGATGAGGTGATTGGCACCAATGTATATGCCTTAGGGAATGCCAACTTTTTTGCCAGTGTAAATATCCATGTCGATTTTCTTTCTGCCGCACCGGTTAATTCCACTGTTATGGTGACATCTAAAATCATGCGTAGAGGAAGTAAAATGATGAATGTGCATTGCGAAATACGCACTGCCGAAGGAAAATTGCTCGCTCACTCCACTTCCAATTTAGCAGAAACACACCGCGAAAAGAAGTAAAGCCTATAAGATATAGAGCTTTCTTAATCACACCTGGGATTATTTTATTGAAGGTCCGTTCATTTTCCCAATCAATTCAAAAACATGATATAAATCATATTTCTTAATGATAGCGGTCATTTTTGTCGCTTTTGCACTTTGATAAGTTTGCATTATCAAAAAAAGTAAAGCGATATGAGTGCATTATTCTTATTAATCGGAATCAGCCTGGTGGTGGCATCAGGCTTTTTGATTGCCTTTATTGTTTCAGTGAAAAAAGGCCAATACGACGACAGCTACACTCCTTCTGTACGAATGCTGTTTGACGATACCGTAAAAAAAGCTAATCCTGAAAAACAAAAATAATCATGGAAAACGAGAAATTCTCTTACGACAACAAAATAGTCAGAAACTTTGCAGTAGCCACAGTTATTTGGGGTATAGTAGGTATGTTGGTTGGGCTGTGGGTGGCGCTTCAGCTGGTTTTTCCTGTGCTCAACCTGGATTTGCCCTTCACTACTTTTGGTCGCATCCGCCCCTTACACACCAATGCGGTGATTTTCGCCTTTGTGGGCAATGGGATTTTTGCAGGCGTGTATTACTCGCTTCAGCGGTTACTTAAAACAAGGATGTATAGCGACTTGCTCAGCAAAATCAACTTTTGGGGTTGGCAGCTAATTATTGTTTCGGCAGCGCTAACTTTACCGTTGGGTATCACCACATCAAAAGAATATGCGGAGCTTGAGTGGCCAATTGATATTGCGATCACGATTATTTGGGTGGTTTTTGGATGGAATATGTTTGCTACTATTCTCAAGCGCCGTGAGCGACATTTATATGTAGCCATTTGGTTCTATATCGCCACTTTTGTAACGGTGGCAGTGCTGCACCTGGTCAATTCGTTTGCTATTCCGGTAGGATTTCTGAAAAGCTATTCTTGGTATTCGGGTGTGCAAGATGCACTGGTTCAGTGGTGGTATGGGCACAATGCAGTGGCATTCTTTCTTACCACGCCCTACCTTGGACTTATGTATTACTTTCTGCCCAAAGCAGCTAATCGTCCGGTGTATTCTTACAGACTATCCATTATCCACTTCTGGGCACTCATTTTTATCTATATCTGGGCAGGTCCGCACCATTTGCTTTACACATCATTGCCGAACTGGGCGCAATCTCTTGGTGTGGTATTTTCATTCATGCTCATTGCGCCTTCATGGGGTGGAATGATTAATGGTTTGCTTACACTTCGCGGTGTGTGGGATAAGGTTCGCGAAGATGTGGTGCTGAAATTTATGGTTGTAGCCGTTACGGCATACGGCATGGCTACGTTTGAAGGGCCTATGCTTTCGCTTAAAAATGTAAATGCCATTGCACACTTCACTGATTGGATTGTAGCACATGTGCATGTAGGTGCATTAGGTTGGAATGGCTTCCTGACATTTGCCATGTTATATTGGTTGTTTCCAAAGCTTTACGGAAAGCCTATTTACTCTAAAAAACTCGCCAATTTCCACTTCTGGATTGGCACTCTAGGTATTCTATTTTATGCCATACCTATGTATTGGGCCGGATTTGCACAAAGCTTAATGTGGAAAGAATTTTCGGCTGATGGTTTTTTGCGTTATCCAAATTTCCTAGAAACAGTTACGCAGATTGTGCCCATGTATGCCCTACGATCTTTAGGTGGGTTGCTATATCTGGTTGGTGTGATTGTGATGGCCTACAACCTCTATCAGACTGCTGCAGCTGGCAAATTAGTAGAAAACGAAGAAGCAGAAGCACCTGCATTGGCACGCGGAGCGGTAGTGGCTCATCCGGGCGAGCATTGGCATCGTTGGATTGAGCGTAATCCGGTTCAATTGTTAATTGCCAGTTTAGTAGTTATTCTCATTGGTGGTATTGTAGAAATGGTGCCTACTTTCCTGATCAAAACCAATGTGCCGACGATCGCGACTGTTGCACCATACACTCCGCTCGAGTTGCAGGGACGCGACATATATATCAAAGAAGGTTGTTACACCTGTCATTCGCAAATGATTCGCCCATTCAGATCTGAAACAGAGCGATATGGTGAATACTCCAAATCGGGAGAGTTTATTTACGACCATCCTTTCCAGTGGGGCTCTAAACGAAATGGACCTGACCTACATCGTGTGGGGGGTAAATATTCCAATGCCTGGCACTATAACCACATGGATGAACCCACAACACTTTCGCCCGGGTCGATTATGCCGCGCTATTCTTGGCTTTTGGACAATGATTTGGATACATCAACCACAGCAGTCAAGATTAGGGCTATGCAAACCTTGGGGGTTCCTTATCCGCAAGGCTATGATAAAGTAGCCAATCGGGAATTAATGAAGCAAGCCGATGAAATTGCAAAAGACCTTTTAAATGGCGGCGTTATCACCGAACCCAATAAAGAAATAATCGCACTGATAGCCTATCTGCAAAGACTTGGCACTGATATTAAACGAGAAAAACCCATTGATTTTAACCAGGCTGTTGCCAATAAATAATTAGCATATCATGAAATTTATCCATTATCTCACAAGCATTGCAGGCGTGGAAGTATTCCCAATGATTTCCCTGCTCATCTTTTTCAGCTTCTTTATGGTGTTGTTATTCTATGTTTTTCGTTCCGATAAGCAGGAAATGCTCAGAATGAAATCTTTACCGTTTGATCAAGATTAGTCATTTTAATACTAAATCAGAAAATTATGATAAAATATTCATCATCCACTCAACGCTGCAAAAGGCTGCTCGCTGCAATGGCAGCAGCCTTTTTACTCCCCATCACCACTCCAACGCTGATGGCGCAAAGTGCCACTGCAGCGACTTCTGAACTTATTACTAATGTCACTTTCATAACACTGTTGACCATCATCATCGTCCTGCTCTTTGTGATTGTCAGCCTGTCTTCTACTTTAAAAAACATAGCCGATTCGGGTAGAAAGAAGGGGAATTCTTCTCTTGCTATTATCCTTGTTGGCCTCTCTATGTCTGTGACCAAGAACAGCGTAATAGCTCAGTCAACGAATACATCATCAGCGGTTGATGCTGGAATTGCGGGTATGGACACCTATTTGTTTTACACCATGATTGCAGTAATTGTGGTTGAATTTTTAATCATACTTGTCCTCGTTAGCAGTGTAAAGGATTTATTGAAAGGCTTAGGATATGTTGCCACTGTCGAAGAAAAACCTAAACCGATAATCAATATAAACTGGACATGGATGAACAAAAAGCTCACTGATGCTGTGCCTGTGGAGCGCGAAGCTGAAGTAATGACCGACCATGAATATGATGGTATCAAAGAATTGGATAATAATTTACCTCCATGGTGGAAATACATGTTCTATTTCACCATTTCCTTTAGTGTGGTTTATATTTTCCATTTCCATGTGCTCCGCACTGGCCCATCGCAAGAACAGGAATATCAAGCCCAAATGGCAGAAGGCGAACGTTTGAAACAAGAGTACATCAAATTTGCAGCTGCAAACGTTGATGAAAATACTGTAGTGTTTGTTAATGAAGCTTCGGCTTTAGCCAATGGTAAAAAAATATTCATGGATAATAATTGCAGCTCGTGTCATGGCGAAAAGGGTGAAGGTAATAGTATTGGCCCCAATCTGACAGACGATTATTGGCTGCATGGAGGAAGTGTCCGCGATATATTCAAATCTATTAAATACGGAATACCTGCAAAAGGTATGATTGCGTGGCAAAGTGTGTTGAAACCGAATGAAATTCAAGACCTTGCCAGCTATATTTATTCATTGAGAGGAAGCAATCCGCCTAATGCAAAAGCACCTCAGGGAGAAAAATGGGTAGAAGAAACTACCAGTGCTGATGCATTATCAGAAGAAGCTAAAAACGAAGGTACAGAAATTTAAGCGATTTGCAACGGGAAGGGTGAAAGAGCTCTTTCCAATGTTTAAATAATAAAAAGATGGAACCATTGAAGGATGAGTCGTTTCGTGACAGCATCACCACGATAGACAAGAAAGGAAAAAGGGCTTGGATTTACGCAATGAAGCCAAAAGGAAAATTTTACAACTTACGAACCTATGCCAGCATTGTTTATCTTATAGTTTTCTTTTCCCTCCCTTTTATCAAGATAAATGGAGAGCCCATTATTTTGCTCAATGTGCTTGAACGAAAGTTTATTATATTAGGGTTTCTTTTTCGTCCGCAGGATTTCTTTCTGTTCATGCTATCCATGCTCACCTTTTTGGTGTTCATTGTGCTGTTCACTGCCATATTCGGACGTTTGTTTTGTGGATGGGCTTGCCCACAAACCGTATTTATGGAAATGGTATTCCGCAAAATTGAATACTGGATCGAAGGTGATGCTAACAAGCAAAGAGCATTGAAGGCCATGCCATGGAATCGTGAGAAAATCATCAAGCGCGTGACCAAAGCAAGCATATTTTTTATTGTTTCATTTATCATTGCCAATACCTTTTTGGCTTATATCATCAGCAAAGACAAACTCTTTCAGATGATTGCCGAACCAATGAGCATGCACTTAGGCAGCTTTATGGCACTACTACTTTTTACAGGAGTATTTTTCTTTGTTTTTTATTGGTTTCGTGAACAGGTTTGTCTGGTGGTGTGCCCTTATGGAAGATTGCAAGGTGTTTTACTTGACAAAAATTCCATTGTGGTGGCCTATGATTATGTGCGAGGAGAGCCCCGTGGCCACCTGAAGAAAAATGAAACTCGAAGTCTTGGCGATTGTGTGGATTGCGCCATGTGTGTGAAAGTTTGCCCAACAGGAATAGATATTCGAAACGGCACTCAACTCGAATGTGTTAATTGCACAGCATGCATCGATGCCTGCAACAATGTAATGGATAAAGTAGGATTACCAACAGGGCTTATTCGCTATGCATCTGAGGCTAACATTGCCAAAGGTGAAAAGCTAAAAGTTACACCAAGAATAATTGGTTACAGTGTGGTATTACTTGCATTAATTGTTAGTCTTGGATTCGGATTCACAAAACGCGGCGATTTCGATGCCACCATCCTTCGCACACCAGGCATGCTCTATCACCTAGAAGGTGAAAATCACATCAGCAATTTGTATAACATCAAGATTGTCAATAAAACACGAAAAGAATATGATGCACGCATCGAGCTTATCGAACCTAAAGGTGAAATCAGGATGGTGGGTAATCATAAAATGCATCTGAGCAATGCCGAAATTGCCTCAGGTGAGTTCTTTGTAATCATACACCGTGACTCATTAAAAGAGCGAAAAACCAAAATAAAACTTGGCATTTTCGAAAATGAACAATTATTAAAAACGGTTGAAACCACTTTTCTGGGCACCGGTAAGGTGAGTGTAAACGATAATCAAAAACAGCTAATAAACAAAGACAGGGATGAAGAAAAAGAAATTTAATTGGGCTACAGGAATATTTCTAGCCTATTCAGCCTTCGTAGCGCTCATTGTTGTGATGGTGGTAAGCACTTACCAACAAAATATCGATTTGGTTACGCCAAATTACTATGAACAAGAGCTGAAGTATCAGCAACGACAAGCAGAGCTGATTCGCAGCAGTCAATTGCAAGAAAATGTATTGTTGATGATGAATAATCAAGTGTTGATTTTAAAATTCCCGCAGGGTAAAACTGTTGCCGGTCAAGTGGAGCTATTTCGCCCTTCAGACAAGAGAATGGATGTTCAACTTCCTATTACCACGAATTCGGAAGGAGAGATGTTAATCAACAAATCCCCCTTGAAATCGGGAATGTATAAAGTTCTCATTTCGTGGATCATGGACGACATTTCCTATTTTAACGAAGAAACTATTGTAATACCTTAAAAATATGATGATTTACTGGGCAGCATTCAGTTTGGGTATTTTGGGCAGTTTTCATTGCATTGGCATGTGTGGCCCCATTGTGCTTTCCTTGCCTGCCAGCAAACAGGGAGCCATGCAAAAGTTCAATGGACAATTACTTTATCATACAGGGCGTGCCATCACCTATGCTTTGATCGGGATACTTCCGGGAATGATTGGTGCCGGATTCACAGCCTTTGGCTTTCAACAGAAACTCTCCATCATTTTAGGGGTACTTTTATTATTCATACTCCTAGCCGGAAGACTCGAAAAATTCAGATTTGGAAAACCGAGTTTGTTATCTCCATTTACATCGATTCTAAGACAAAGGCTTGGATATTTTCTGAGAAGCAGTCATCCTGCAAGTAGCTTTATGACCGGCATGCTCAATGGTTTTCTTCCTTGTGGTTTGGTGTACCTTGCTTTGGCATCTGCCGCTGCCACCGGGAGCGTTTATGGGTCTATGCTGTTTATGTTCATTTTTGGAATGGGAACATTGCCCGCCATGGCAGCATTAGGCTATTCGGCCAATTTTATTAGTATCAGAATTCGTAATACGATAAGAAAAGCGCAACCATTTGTGATTGCTTTTATGGCGCTGCTTTTGATTGCACGCGGATTGAATTTGGGCATTCCCTACATTAGTCCAAAAGCACCCGAAACTGAAGAAGAGTTGCCGGCTTGCTGCCACAAACCACAGGGATTAACATATCAGAAAATAAGATAACAATCCTGAAATTGTAAAACTCATTAATGAGCAATATTGAAAACAAAAAAGCCCCACATCGACAATCAATGCGGGGCTTTTTAATATTTGTGGAAAACAATTACGCTTTCTCTTGTTCCAGTGGCTTTCTGAACACGAGCTCACCATCAAACATATCGAGTACAATTGGATGCTCTCTATCCACCTTTCCGGCAAGAATGTACTTGCTCAATTCGTTCAACACTTTACGCTGAAACACACGTTTCACCGGTCTTGCACCATACTGCGGGTCGAAACCTAATTGAGCTATCCAGTCTATGGCTTCTTGTGTAGCTTCCAACTCAAAGCCTTGCTCTTTAAGCAACTTTTTCACTTGTTCGAATTGTAATCTCACAATTTCTTCCACGTCTTTTCTTGTGAGCGGGCTAAACATGATGATGTCATCAATTCGATTCAAAAACTCCGGACGTAACGTTTTTCGCAATAATTCGAACACCTTACTTTTTGCTTTGGCAGATACTTCTTCCGGCAAAGCCAGCGGCATTTCATCATAGGTTTCCTGTATGATGTGTGAGCCGATATTGGATGTCATGATGATGATGGTGTTTTTGAAATTCACCACCCGGCCTTTATTGTCGGTCAAGCGACCATCATCGAGCACTTGAAGCAGCACATTGAAAACATCAGGATGTGCTTTCTCAATCTCATCGAGTAAAATCACACTGTATGGTTTGCGACGAACAGCTTCGGTGAGTTGTCCACCTTCATCGTAACCTACATATCCCGGAGGTGCTCCTACCAATCGCGATACACTATGACGTTCTTGGTATTCGCTCATGTCGATTCGGGTCATGGCAGCATCATTGTTAAACAGAAATTCCGCCAGCGCTTTTGCCAATTCCGTTTTACCCACTCCGGTTGTTCCCAAGAATATAAATGAACCAATGGGCTTTTTCGGATCTTGCAATCCTGATCGGCTTCTGCGAATAGCATCTGACACAGCTACAATGGCTTCATCCTGCCCTATTACACGTTTGTGTAATTCATCTTCCAGGTGGAGCAATTTTTCGCGTTCGCTTTGCAGCATGCGGGTAATTGGAATGCCCGTCCAACGGCTTACCACTCCGGCAATATCTTCAGCATCTACTTCTTCTTTTATCATGGCCTTACCCATTTGTGTTGCCGACAATTGCTGTTTGAGTGTTTCTACCTTCTGTTCCGCATCTTTAATTTTACCATAACGCAACTCAGCAACTTTTCCAAAATCGCCGCTTCTTTCTGCTTGTTCTGCTTCCAGTTTATATTGCTCAATCAGCGTTTTACTTTGCTGAATTTCTTCCACAATATCGCGTTCGGCTTGCCAACGACTTTTTAGGCTTTTGCGTTCTTCATCCAGGTTAGCAATTTCTTCGTTCAATAACTCTAGTTTTTTAGTGTCATTTTCTCGCTTGATAGCTTCCCGTTCAATCTCCAATTGACGAATTTTACGTTCCAATTCGTCTAGCTCTTCGGGCAACGAATTGATCTCCATACGCAGTTTCGAAGCCGCTTCATCAATCAGGTCAATGGCCTTATCGGGCAAAAAGCGATCATTAATATAGCGCTGAGAAAGCTCCACAGCAGCAATGATGGCTTCATCCTTAATCATCACCTGATGGTGATTTTCATACTTTTCTTTCAGACCTCGGAGAATGGAGATTGCATCCTGTGCATCGGGTTCATCGATAAGCACTTTCTGGAAGCGGCGCTCCAAGGCTTTATCTTTTTCGAAATACTTTTGATACTCATTCAATGTTGTAGCACCAATGGCTCTCAACTCACCACGCGAAAGTGCTGGTTTCAATATATTGGCTGCATCCATAGCCCCTTCTCCCCCTCCCGCTCCTACTAGGGTATGAATTTCGTCTATAAAGAGCACAATATCACCTTCAGAATCAATCACTTCTTTAACAACTGATTTTAAACGTTCTTCAAACTCACCTTTATACTTAGCACCTGCAATCAGAGCACCCATATCGAGTGAGAAAATCAATTTTTGCTTTAGATTTTCAGGCACATCACCATTGACAATTCTATGTGCAAGTCCTTCAGCAATGGCGGTTTTACCCACACCAGGTTCACCAATCAAGATAGGGTTGTTTTTAGTGCGGCGAGAAAGAATCTGTAAAACTCTGCGAATTTCTTCATCGCGGCCAATCACCGGATCAAGCTTACCATTTCGGGCCAGATCATTTAAGTTTTTAGCATATTTTCCTAAGGCATTATAGGTATCTTCAGATGTTTGACTGGTCACCCTACTGCCCTTACGCAATTCTTCTACTGTTTTCTTAAGTCCATCGAAGGTGATGCCATTATCTTTAAGCATTCTGGCCACAGGATCGCTTCCTTTCACGATTCCCATGAGAATGTGCTCAAGTGTAACGAATTCATCTTTCATCTCGTTGCGGAGCACATCGGCTTGTTGCAAACTTTGCTGTGCTGATTGTCCCAAATAGGTTTGCCCACCGCTTACTTTAGGATAAGACTGCAAAATACCCTCAAGTACCTTTTCAATAACCGATTTATTGATGCCGGTTTTCTTAAAAATATAGTCCATCAATTGCGGATCGGCGTGAAATAAACCTTTCAGCAAGTGTGCATTCTCTAGAGCCTGATGCCCGGAAGTCATGGCAAGTTGCTGTGCATGTTGCACGGCTTCTTGCGACTTGATGGTGAAATTATTCAAATTCATGTTGTTGTTGTTTTTTTAACCATTGATGCATAACAATATTTTAGCCAAAGGAATTTAACTCAAATATAGAGACAATTTGGCGGTTTAATTGCAAGAAAACTGTCAATTTGACAATTAGCCGAAATAAACTTCATAAAAAAACTGCCGCACCTTTTCAGATGCGGCAGCTTTGCTATTTGGTTGTTGTTGAAAACAGATTAGCGCACCAAACGTTGAACGATTTTCTGGTCACCGTTGCTGGCAACTACAAGATAAACACCCATTGCAAAATCTTGAACATCGATGCGATACTGCGTATTGCCATCGGTTGATTTGAATTGGTTGTTCATGAGCAAGCGACCTGCTGCATCCATGATCTGGATGTTCCAGTTTTCATTCGCATTGGTTCCGGTCAGATTCAACACGGTGAAATCTTTTGCCGGGTTTGGTTGAAGCACTGCATCCACTCTTCTTTCGATATTGTCGTTCATAAAGCGTGGGGTAGCTTCGAAGCAATATCCAATGGCTAACACCGCATCCACATCGTATCCATCGCTGGTCTGAACAGAAGCAAAACGAGAGCTGTTCTTGTTGGAAATATCCGTAATACGAACATACTGAGTATAAGGTACCGAACCTAAGTCAACTGTTCCATCAAGACATATCTCACCTAAATCAACATAATTGATGTTGTCCATTGATACGGCAATCTTAGCATGCTCAGGGTAATTGTTGCATTTTGGGTTTCCAAAGCTGGTTTCAATAACCTGAATATCATCACCAGGCTGATTGAAGATAACATAGTCAAAACGTAGGGTTAATGAACCGCCAAATCCAAGTGAAACGAAATTGAACGAGTCATCATTCTGAGGTAAGCCTAAAGCTTTGCTTGGATCATTTCTATTTGCAGATATCGGTGTATTGATTTTGGTTAATCCTGGTGAATAATCAATCATGGTTTGAGCCGAACAACCAACCAGACCATCATCACCCGGGTTAGACTCAATGCCATTCAGACACTCTACACCACTCACATCGTAACCATCGCTACCATTGTTTTGTGGGAATAAAGATGCGTCAGATGCATCAACGATTTTCACATAAAGTGCCCAAGACAAAGGACCAAGATCAAAAGTACCACCATGACAGCTGCTGCCTAGGTACACGAAGTTTACACCATCTTGAGATGCAAATACATCAGCAATTTCAGGATACTGACCACAAGTGTAGTTCCAGGTAACTTCGCCTACACGAAGATCGTGTCCTGGGCCATTCGCAATTGGGTAATCAAACTTCAATGTGATATCGCCACCAAAACCTAAAGAGTAGAAGTTAACTGTTCCAACAATAGATGGCTTAGGCTCACCTAAAGCAAATTCAGCGTTGCTTCTCACAGCAGGTACATTGTTACCTAAGGCTGTTTTGCCTTGTTTAGTGCTTACTACGGTGGTAGCATAGCATCCTGGGAAAATGTACTTTCCATGCAGACACTCTAATGCATCCACGTCGTAGCCATCAGAAACCTGATTGTTGCTAAATTGAGCAGGGTTGCTGATATCCACTACTTTTACATATAGTACATAGTCATTAAATACATGACCAAAATCTACTGTACCTGTCATAGATACTTCACCCACAGGGAAGAAATTCACTCCATCCTGAGATACTTCCACTCTGGCTCTTTCTGCATTTGGACTTGCAGATGATTCCCAAATCTTGATATCAGCTCCGGGACCATTCGCAATAGGCTCTCCGAAAGACGCAATCACATAACCTCCGAAACCTAGAGAGAAGAAATTCTGAACCGGTGCAATGATTGCAGGATTCTGACCATCAGGCGCTCCTAAGATGTTAGTTACAATGCTACGCTCAGGATTTACAGGTGTACCCAATTTAGTAAGTCCTTGGTTATAATCAACCACAGCAACTGCATAACAGCCATCACCCGGAGGCGTTGGAATCACTGTCAGGTTAATCTGAATCGGTGCAGGACATCCAAATTCATTCAATCCATTGATATTATACGTACCTTGAACAGAATAGCTGATTCCATCATACACAAAGATTTCGCCTTCATTGATAGTTTGATTAATCACCAACAACGATGTACTGCTGTTAATGGCAAGATTCAAAATATAATCCTGACAATCAACAAAGTAAGTATACTGACCGCTCTCAGCATAGGTTATGCCATTCACTGACCAAGTATAACTGTCACATTCAACAGCTTCAGTTACAATCGGTGCATTAGGCTCACCTGTTACATCCCACTCACATGTTTGTGTATTGAACTCTGCTGATTCATAGCAAGCCAATGTTGGTTGAGCTGGCATTTCACCAGATACTTCCCAAGCACAGGTCTCTTCATTGAAAACAGCTGTTTCGTAGCAAGCCACAGTTGGTTGTACTGGTTGTTGACCTGAAACTACCCAATCACAGATTTCTGTATTGAATGTAGCTGTTTCATAGCAAGCCACAGTTGGCTGTACCGGTTGTTGGC
>JBKBKN010000025.1:0-39372 GCA_046294625.1 Flavobacteriales bacterium | reverse complement strand
ACGCACCACTTGGAATACTTATAATGCCCAATTATTGTTTACCCACAACTTTCCCAAAGAAGGCAAGGAATTAACTTCAGATATTTCTTTTATTTCATCTGAGAATCAAAATAATTCTTTGTTTACCACGCGAAATTTTCAGCCAGATGGGACGCTTTTGCCCAATCAGCCGCAAAGGCAAGATAATAAAGGATACAGAACAGCAAATTTCGGAATTTGGCAATTGGATTTTGTAAACCCCATAACAGATACAACCAAACTTGAATTAGGTGCTCGAGCAGCGTATAAGTTAAGTAATTCTGAGTTCAGAGTCTTTAATTTCGATCATGCGTTTGATAGCTATGTTTTTGATTCCACACTATCCAATGCTTTTCGTATCGATGATTTGGTAACAGCGGCATATGTAAACTACTCCAGCACCTGGAGAAAAATTGCCTATCAGGCTGGTGTTCGATTTGAGCAAACTTATTTTGTTGGGCAAATGACCGATCGTGAAGGTCGATTTGAGTTTATTTATCCGCAAGGATTTAATAATCTTGAAAAAGCATTTTTCCCGAGTTTGTATCTATCGCGGAAGTTTGAGAAGAAGGGCGAAATGCAGGTAAATTTCTCCAGAAAAATCGGAAGACCTGGTTTTATGCAGCTCATACCCTTTATCATGTATGCCGACCGGCAAAGTGTTCAAATCGGAAATCCGGTGCTTGCTCCTGAATTTATCAATCTCGCAGAGATTAATTACAGCAAAATGGTAGAAAAGGGTAGTGCCTTGACATCGTTATATCTAAGACAAACCACCGATAAAATTACCAACTTCTATTTTCCATCGCCCGAAGATCCAGAAGTGTTGATTGGTACTTTCATCAATGGAACCAGTAGCGTAAATTATGGATGGGAAAATACACTCAAATTCATCCCGGTAAAATTCATGGATTTCACGCTGAATACCCATGTTTTTTACACTGATATTCGTGCAGAACAAAACAATCAGGTAATCTCCAACCAGGGCTGGAGTTGGAATGCTAAATTGATCTACTCGCTTCGACTCCCTAAAAACTGGTCTTTTCAGCTCAATGGGAGCTATGAAGCACCCCGTTTTATTCCACAGGGTCAGTTGATTGAAATTTATTATGCCGATCTTTCTATAAATAAGAAGTTTAACAAACACTTTGACGCAAGTTTCACCATCAGCGATATGTTCAATACCAAGCGATTTGGTACCTTTTATCAGGATCAGTTTTTCATTCAAGACTTGTCGCGCAGGTGGGAAGTACGATATGCAAGGGTAAATTTGGTTTGGAAATTTGGTGAGCCAGATTTTAGCTTTTTCCGTCGTCGAGGTTCACAGCGCCGAGAGCCGGGCAGTGGTGGTACTGAAATGCAGGAAATTTAGATTTGTCCTTATTAGCATAGATGGCAAAATTTCGCTGCGACTAAAAAAAAGATTAAAATTTTGTTAATAAGCTAATTGAGACATGGATAAACTGGATTTGTTTGGCAAGATTGTTTTTTATTTTGCAATTACATTTATTTTTCAAACGCTTAATAATTTAAGAGATTATGAAAAAGTTTTTTACCGGCGCATTACTATTCGCGTTTTCTTTCTTGTTAGCCCAAAATGAGACCCTTCATTTCGATCATTCAACTGAAGGTATTGCCAAAAGTTATACTCCTGAAATGGTGTCCGAGTCAATACAAAATATTGCAGCGACTCAGCGAAATAATGTTTGGGAAAACAATTTCGACAATCCATCAGATTGGACATTAAGTGGACCAACAGGTTTAGGAGTGCTCAATGGTTTCAGTATAGTGAGTACTGGTGGCACATGGTTTTTCAATACCCCTATCAACTCGACAAGCGGGGGCAACTATCTTCGATTTCAGAATGGAAATCCAACCGCTACGCCGCCTACTACTTTAAACGCCGGACCCTTTACGGCAACCTACAACAATCCTATCAATATTGGCGATGGGAATGTGGTGTTTGAATTTAAGCAATTCGGTGCACGATTTTTTGAGTTTCAGGCTGTGCAGGTGAGCTTTAACAATGGAGTTAGCTGGATCACCATTGGCAGCAATGATGATATAGAGCGATTGACCAACAATGGTGGAAGTGCCTATGCTAATCCATCAACAAGAAGATTCAATGTATTTCCGCACATTCCACAAGGTGCTGATTTGGAAAATATGCAGTTGAGATTTTTTTGGGATGGGCAATTACGCGGGCAAGCAATCGATTATACGGCCTATGGCTGGTTTATCGATGATTTAAGAATTTTCAATGCACCGGAGGTTGATTTGATTCTCAACAAAGTTTACCATCACGATATCATCAACGACTTTCAGTTTACCGTAATTCCTCAACAACAAACAGTGCCATTAGTGCTCGGCGCTGAAGTCGTAAACAATGGTACACAAGCACAAACATTCACGGTGTCATACGAAATTAAAGAAGGCAATAATACCGTGAATAGTGGAAATTTTCCGGCACAAACGCTTTCGTCACAAGACACTGTTTTAATCTGGCATAATGCAAATTTCACCCCGACGAACATTAATAACTACTCGGTTGAGTTTACGGTTACTGCTTCGGCGGGTTCGGATGAGTTTCCAACCAACAATACCAAAACCAGCAATTTCAGAATTGATGAAAAGATATATGCTTCTGTTGGCTCTATCAATGCCATTTTGGATTGGAACGGCGGCACTAATCCTCCTTTCAATGAGCATAAATTAGCTAATTTTTTTAGTATTCGTAGTGAAGCATTGCTGAAAGCAGTAAATGTGGCATTTGCTCCGGGAACTACAGTTGGTAAAGAAGTAATTGTGGAAATATGGGAAGCAGCTAATGAATTGGTTAATCTAGGCCAAACATTTTATCAAATTAAATCAAGTGATGTGAATACCGGTAATGCTTCCAATTACGTTACTATCAAGCTCGATTTGGATGTGATATTGGAAGCAGAAAAGATCTACTTAGTAAGTGTAGGCAATGCAGATAACACGGGAAGAATTGTATTTAGAGCATCGACCGGAGATGATGATAATGGAGCCAGGATATTTGGTCCTTTTGGAACAAATCAAAATATTGCCTGGTTTAGAGGCATTAACCGTAAGCCGGCCATTAACATGAATTTTGACCAAACACTCCACGTTGCAGAGCTGAACAATGAGTTTAACGTGTCATTGCATCCCAATCCGGCTAAAGATTTTATGTACGTTAGTCTTAAAGGCATTACCGGTAACCGATTAGAGTATAGAATTTCAGATATGCAGGGAAGAATTGTGGCTTCAGAAATGAATTTTAACATAGCTAATAATGCAAATCTGCAAATACCAACTTCTAAACTCGAAACCGGTGTTTATTTTATTCAACTTATAAATGGCCAACATGAAGTGACCAAAAAATTCGTTGTAGTGAAATAATCATGATTTTATTGTAAGAATCAAACCGCTTCAGAAGACTTAGATCAACTGAAGCGGTTTTTTTATGACTGGTTCGTTAAATTATTTTCTTAGAGCTTGGCACATACAATGAAGTCCATCGAGAAAACTTAAGAATTAAACAGCACGATGATTTTTCAACGATGTGATATCTTCAAGTGATTATCGGGGTCATAAAAAGAAAATTATATGCAGATGAAAATAACATTGACAATAAACCATAAGGTAATGCTTCTGTTGTAGTGTGTATCATTACTTTTGCTTCAAAATCATAACAACGTGAACAAAACGCTATCTGAGGCTTATTGCAACAGTCTCTTTAATTATTCAAGATTTAAAACCCGTGCAGTGAGCATAGGTGAAATCGGAATCGGTGGGCATCATCCAATCAGGGTGCAAAGCATGACCACAACCGACACCATGGATACCCAAGCCACCGTGGCACAATCCATTCGCATGATTGAAGCCGGCTGCGAACTGGTAAGAATCACCGCACCAAGCATCAAAGAAGCGCAAAATTTGGAAGTAATCAAAAAAGAATTAAGAGCTGCAGGATTTAACACTCCGCTTGTAGCCGATATACATTTCACTCCCAATGCTGCAGAGTTAGCAGCACGCTTGGTAGAAAAAGTTAGGGTTAATCCGGGAAATTACGCCGACAAAAAGAAGTTTGAACAGATAGACTACACCGATGCCAGCTATCAAGCCGAACTCGACAGAATCAGAGAACGATTTCTTCCTTTGGTGAAAATCTGCAAAGAATATGGAACAGCGATGCGAATTGGCACCAATCACGGTTCATTGTCAGATCGCATACTTAGCCGCTATGGCGATACGCCTCAGGGAATGGTGGAATCGGCAATGGAGTTTCTCCACATTTGTCGCGACGAAAACTATCATGAGATTGTGCTGTCTATGAAAGCAAGCAACCCTCAGGTGATGGTGCAAGCTTATCGATTATTAGTCAATAGGATGATTCAAGAAGGAATGAATTATCCCTTGCATTTAGGGGTTACGGAAGCCGGTGATGGACTCGATGGGCGAATTAAATCAGCGGTTGGGATTGGTACTTTGCTCGAAGATGGCCTTGGCGATACTATTAGGGTTTCTCTTACCGAAGAGCCTGAATTTGAAATACCTGTAGCCAAAGCTTTGGCTGAAAGGTACAATCAGCGTCATCAACAGGCACGCATTGCAGAAGTAAATCCCATTCCTATAGACCCTTTCAGCTACAACAGGAGAGATGCAATCGCTGTAAAAAATTTAGGAGGTGAGCATGTGCCTGTTGTTATTGCAGATTTGTCTGAAGATGATCTGAGCAAGCCATCTGCATTATTTAAAGTTGGTTATCATTACAGCGTTCCTTTGGATAAATGGAACATAACCGATTTTGCATGTGATTATGTATATGTGGGAAAAAAGTCAATTGATTTCGAAATACCTGGCACCCTTCACATTATACAAGATGTAGCGAACTATGAAGCAAATAAGGATAGTCATGTGCCCCTTTTTAAAATAGATGAGTTAGGGCAGTATGATATCAATAAGGAAATTAATTTCCTTCAAGTCGATGTTGACCAGGCAGAAGATACGCTTTTTCACAAGATTAAATCGCTTGCTCCACATTTTGTGCTACTGATTTCTTCGAAAAATATTCTTAATATACATGCAATCAGAGAATTTGTGATGCGTGCCATCAATATGGAAATTAAAAATCCGGTTGTGATTAAACTTAACTACTCAGGGTTAAGTGAAGACCTATTTCAGCTATTCTCCTCAACAGATGCAGGAGCCTTACTTGTAGATGGAATTGGAGATGGATTGATGATTAGTAATGGTCATTCTTCAAGTCAAATCAAAGAGGCTAACTTCACCACCTTTGGCATTCTGCAAGCAACACGAACACGGATTTCAAAAACCGAATACATTTCTTGTCCTTCTTGCGGCAGAACTTTGTTTGATTTGCAAGAAACAACAGCTAAGATTAGAGCTAAAACCAATCATTTGAAAGGAGTGAAAATTGGCATCATGGGATGTATTGTGAATGGACCGGGCGAAATGGCAGATGCAGACTTTGGCTATGTTGGAACAGGAGTAGGTAAAATCACACTATACAAAGGTAAAGAAGTGGTGAAAAGAAACGTGAATTCTGAGCATGCAGTAGATGAATTAATACAGCTAATTAAAGATCATGGAAGGTGGGTAGATGCATCTTAATTTCTAAGCGAAAATCTATTTCAGGAAGAATAAAAAAAAGAGAGTCGGTGAGAATTTACCGACTTTTTTATTTTGATGTCAATTGTGCCTTGAACGAAATCTTTCTTTCAACTGAATTTAATTACACCTCAAAAATCTTTTGAATCCATTTTTTCTAGTCTTTTGCGGCTTCTCAAAAGAAAGAAAAATATTTCGGGAATAGTAAAACAGACTCCAATTTCTTTGCTGCCGGGCGATTGATGCATTTTTAACCACCGTGCCATAATTAATTGATTTTTTGTAAATTTAAGTATCAAACTCCACCATGCCTCGTCATGAAACTCACGGAGAAAATTTCAGAATGAAGATAATTTCTTACATCTGAAAGCCATTCATTACTTATTGACTTCAGGTGCGATGCGCAAATGCAAAATTTGTATTGCTCAAAAGTGTAAACCGAAATGCTTATGAAAAAGCGATACAAAATTTTCAAGTTTCCCTTATCATCGGGATGGTTAGTATTTGCCTTAATATTATTAAGCGCAACTATTGGATGGTCGCAAACCACGCGCACATGGACAGGAGCTGTCAGCTCCGAATGGGGAGAAGCAGGCAACTGGAGTCCTTCAGGCGAACCACAACCTGGTGACAATATCATTATCAATTCCGGTACTAACCAACCAGAGTTTGAAGAATTTATCGGCATCAATAATTTCACCATAAATTCAGGAACGCTCGACTTGATGTCATTCACTATGGTGATTGCGGGGGAGGCAAGATTTGGTGGCGGCAGTATTATCAATGGAGATATTGTTTGCAATGGCTCACTTTCTGTTTTTAGAGGAACGTCGTTCAGTGCGGGTATCACGGTAAGCAGTGGAAATGTTAACCTCGCGGGGTCGGTATTTAATAATCCAATCACGGTAACCAAAACAGGAGCTACAAACGTTATTAGTAGAGGCGGTAATACCTTCAAAGCAAATGTAACTATAGCCAATTCGGGTTCAGGTAATTTAACCTTAGCGGATACCTTATCCGATACTTTTGAAGCACAATTAACCATTAGCAATACTGGTTCCGGGATTATTTTCATGTCGCACAATTCATCGGGCAATAGTTTTCAAGGAAATATCATCGTAAATTCAACTGGAAGCAGTTTAGGCATTCGCTTTGGTCAAAATGGAGGTACCTCAACTCTGACAAGCGGAAATACGATTAGCATAGGTGGAAGTGGATTCAGTTCAGGAGATTTAAGACTTAGAAATTTTACGCAAAGTGGGTCTACAGCACAAACACTAACCACATTTAGCGGCACCACAGGCTGCCATATCGAAACAGGCTGTCAGTTTAATGGCGCTTTGACCATCACAGCTCCTCAGCTTTTTGTGAGCAATAGTACATTTAATGCAGCATGCGAATTTTCCAAAACAGGTGCAAACAACAACCAAAGTTTGGGCGGCAACACATTCAATAGCACCGTATTGTTTGCCAACTCAGGCTCTGGCGATATTACATTAGGAACGAGTTCAGCAGACATCTTTAATAATGTAGTTACCTTTACAGCAACCGGTTCCGGCGGAATATTACCTGCTAACATTGCATCAGGGAATCAATTCAACCATGACATTATCGTGAATTGCAACTCGGCATCGAGCAGGGGTGTTCGATTTGGTCAGAATGGAGGCTCATCTACCCTTGCAAGTGGCAGAACGATTCAGATTGGTTCTTTAGGTTTTGATGGAGGTTCATTGAGGCTGAGAAATTTCACTCAAACCGGATCCACTGCTCAATCGTTGGTGCAGACATCAGGCACCTCTTTATTGATGATTGAAAGTGGCTGCACCTTCAATGGCAATGTTACTTTTTCATTCCCACAGTTACAGGTAGCTGGTTCTACCTTTAATGGTACTGCTTCCTTGACCAAAAATGGAGGCGGTAATAATAGTTCATCAGGTGGAAACACTTTCAATGGTGCCACAACCATCACGAATTCCGGCACCGGCAATCTAACAATGGCAACCACAAATGGCGATGTTTTTAACGGTGTACTCACTTTGGTCAATAGTGGAAGTTCGGCTATCAATATGGCTCATACTTCGACCGGCAACCAGTTTAATCAAAATATAGTGGTAAATGCAACTTCAGGTAACGGAATACGTTTCGGTCAAAATTCAGGCTCATCAACTCTTGCGTCTTCACGAACCATTACAGTGGGTGGCAGCGGATTTTCAGCAGGGGATTTACTTTTCCGCAATTTTTATCAAGACGGTGGAAATGCTCAATCGTTAACCTTGACCGGATCTGCAGGTTTGGTTTTTGAAAGTGGAACCGTATGGACAGGAAATTTTACGGGTACAGCCCCTAAGTTACTTTTAAATGGTGCTACTTTTGAAGGTACAGCTACCTTGACCAAGACTGGAAGCAGCTCCGATTCGGGATTAGGAGGAAATACATTTGAAGGAACTACAGTGATTAATAACTCAGGTTCGGGAGACCTGACCATGGCTTTGGTATTCAATGATATTTTCAATGCACAGTTAACGGTTAATAATACAGGATCAGACGTGATAAATCTGGCTTATGGGGCAGAAGACACGGAGTTCAACCACAATATCATCATGAATAGCACCGGATCATCAGGAGGCATCCGATTTGGTCAGGGCGATGGTACATGCATGTTGGCATCTGGCAGAACGATCACCATCGGAGGCTCAGGATTTACTTCAGGTGATTTGCGCTTGGCTCACTTTGAGCAACTTGGCTCAACTGCTCAAAATTTAACAAGCTTTGGCAGTTCCGTTGAAGTTTACTTGGAGTCAGGCTCTGTTTTTAACGGCGCTTTGACGCTCACTGCACCGGAAATTTATCTTGATGGTGCTACATTTAATAATTCAACAACAATTACCAAAAACGGTTCAGGTCTCAACTTATCTGCCGGTGGAAACGTTTTCAACGGCACCACAACCATATCAAACACCGGTACCGGTTCATTCCTGCTGGCCGGAGCCAACAGTGATAATTTTAATGGCGCTGTAACCTTTACACAAACCAATTCAAACACACTCTTTCCGGCTTATTCAGTAAACTGTAATTTCACAAACAATATTTCAACATCAGGAACTTTGCATAAAATTACTTTTGGTGACAATGGTGGAAGAGTAACTTTCTCAGGTACTTCATTGCAAGCAATCAACGGTAGTAGCAGCGCATCGCCTGAGTTTAAGAATATAACATTGAATAAATCATCCAATACTGTCAATGTAAATGTACCTATACTCGTGACCGACGAGGTTAATTTCACCTCAGGTAGAATGAGAACTACTTCGACTAATCCCATCACATTTGCTGACAATGCTACCGCAGTGAATATGAGCAACAATAGCTATGTAAATGGTCCGGTAATCAAAGAAGGAGACGATGCATTTACTTTTCCTTTAGGTAAGGGTAGTGTTTACAGGCCAATAAGTATTTCAGCCCCATCTACCACCGCTGCACGCTTCGTTGCGGAGTATTTTCTCGATGATTCGAATATTTTGTACCCGCACAGCTCAAAAGATGCGAGTATACACCATTTGAGTGCCTGTGAGTATTGGATACTTGATCGACTGGCAAGTTCAGCAGCGGTAAGTGTTACCCTCACCTGGAATACTGTTAGCTGCGGCGTGACCAGCCTTGGTGATTTGTTAGTAGCTCGCTGGGATGGCTCTCAATGGCGCGATCATGGAAATGGAGGAACCACGGGTAACACGACAGCCGGATCAATTACAAGTTCCGGTCCAATTTCTTCCTTTAGCCCATTTACTTTGTCATCATCTAATGAAGAAAATCCATTGCCTGTAGAATTACTCAATTTTGAAGCAAAAGTTGTAGACCAACATGTGGAATTAGAATGGGTAACACTTTCGGAGATCAACAACGATTATTTTACCATAGAACGTAGCTATGATGCGGTAAATTTTGAAGCGGTATCTGTTGTTTCGGGAGCAGGTAATTCAAATATTCGTCTCACCTACAATGCAAGAGACTATGATCCGTTCCCAGGTATTTCTTATTACCGATTAAAACAAACTGACTTTAATGGTGAATACAGCTACTCGGGGATCGAGGCAGTGGTTTTCAATAAGGGAGCTGTTGTAGACATGGTTTTAAGTCCCAATCCGGTTGTCAACGATGTGACTGTTCAATTGTCGGGTGGAGTTTTCCGCAAGCCATTGGTTGTGGTAAGAGATGTAAGAGGAACTAAAGTGTTTGAAGAGACATTTGATTTAAAACGGAGTGATGAGAAAATTTTGATTGACATGAGTCTTTTTAATTCAGGCTTGTACTTAATATCTGCATCAGAAGGAAATCAAAAAGTTACCCGAAGGGTGATTAAGAAATAAAAACATTACCAAAATACCGGAGCCGCCTAACCTTTAAATTCTTAGCTCGCTAAGTTGCTCCAATTAGGGCGTCACTCAGGTGTCGCCCTTTATTATATTTTCACCTGCCAAAAACACTTCGCCAATCAGGTCATTTCCGAAGGCATATGGTAAATAAGCTAATGATGGGATTGGTTTTAAAACAATAAAATCAGCGCGCTTACCTTCTTCGATACTTCCATTTTTTTTACTTATATTCATGGCATAAGCACCATTAATTGTAGCGGCATTCAATGCTTCTTCGGGTGTCATTCGGAGCATGATGCATGCAAGCGATAGCACAAACTGCATGCGCCCTGATGGGGATGAACCGGGATTATAATCGCTGGCTAATGCCACCGGTAGACCTGCATCAATAATTTTGCGCGCTGGTGGTGGTACCAATCGAAGGAAAAAAGCGGTAGAAGGAAGCAGGGTGGGCATGGTGGAAGAACGGAGTAAGGTATCAATTTCATCTTCTCCGGTAAATTCTAAGTGATCAACCGAAAGGGCTTTATGCTTAACTCCTACCTGAATACCTCCTGAATAGTCCAACTCATTGGCATGTATTTTGGGAATAAGTCCATACTTGGCGGCTGCATTGAGAATCTCGTCGGTTTCTTCAACTGTGAAAAAGCCTTTATCACAAAATACATCAATGAAATCTGCTAAGTGTTCAGCTGCTGCATTTGGAATCATTTCATCTATAATCAACTCAATAAACGCAGGCCGATTTTCTTTATACTCTTTTGGGATAGCGTGCGCAGCCAGCAATGTAGATTTTATAGTAAGTGGATAATTTTCTTTCATGCGCTTGATGACCCGAAGCATCTTCAACTCATCTTTCACTGTTAACCCATAACCACTTTTGATTTCAATAGCTGTGGTGCCATACGACATGATTTCTTCTAGCCTTAAACATGATTCTCTGTAGAGATCATCTTCAGATGTATTCTGTAGCTTCTCGGCTGAATTTAGAATTCCCCCACCGCGTTTGGCAATTTCCTCATAACTCAAACCTTTGATCTTATCTACAAACTCAGCTTCACGGCTTCCACTATACACAATGTGGGTATGCGAGTCGCAAAAGCCGGGAATGATTGTTTGACCTTCTAAATCGGTAATGTCAGCATGGTCTTGTGGATTAAAATTGGTCATACTACCAATTTCAGCGATCAGTCCATTTTCAACTTTTAGGTAAGCATTGCTTTTAGTATTCATCTCAGCCAATGCCTTTCCCATCAAGTAAGCATGATTACTTTCAGCTATTTTACCACTGATTATATTAGCATTGATGAAGGTTTTTGTACTCATGGGTGAAGTTATTTTTTTCGGGCAATCATCAAACCATCTCTCACCGGAAGGAGTACATTCTCTACTCGATGGTCAGCATGGATAAAATCATTGTATGCTTGAAGCGCCTTGGTTTCAACATCATTTTGCTTGGCTTCTCTTATCACTTTGCCACTCCAAAGCACGTTATCGGCAATGATAAATCCACCCGACCTCACCTGATCGATCACCATTTGGTAATAGTTGAGATAATTTTCTTTATCGGCATCAATAAATACTAAATCAAAAGGCCCTTCAATACCTGGAATTAGGTTCGCGGCCTTACCAAGATGAAAGATGATTTTCTCACTCATGCCTGCTTCGGCAATATAAGTCCGAACTATATGTTCAAGTTCATCATTCACGTCAATCGTATGCAAAACGCCACCATCGGCTAGGCCGTCAGCCAAACAAATGGCAGAATATCCGGTATAAGTACCAATTTCAAGTATTTTCTTGGGGCGGATCATATGGCTGAACATTTTCAGTATTGCTCCCTGCAAATGTCCGGAAAGCATTCGCGGCATCATCACCTTAGCCCAGGTTTCGCGGTTTAGTTTTTGAAGCACTTCTGATTCCGGGCTGGTATGTGCTGTGCTGTAATCATCTATTTCCTTGGGTAAAAATTCCATAATGAGCTATTTAAATGTTTCGGTTAACTCTTCACGCAGTTTCATTTCCAAGACGGAGAAGAACATTTTCTTTCTAAAAGGGAGCAAGATGTCTAACCGATGTACTTCAGTTTGTTGCATATCGGGGTTGAACAGTTCACAATGAATACTGGCCTTCATTCGGCCTCGTTTCATAAATCTTCCTTTAAGGTTGATTTGATTGATAGCCAGCAGTTGCTTGCCTCTAAGTTCTTTTGCCAAAGCTAATTTTTTATCGGTATCATTTACTCTAAAACGCTTAACGAAAACCTGATGTTTTTTCCTTTTTATGCCGGGTAATATTTCAAAAGTCTTATTGCTAAATTGTTCAGGGCTAAAGCTTTTTGCGACGTGTTTAACACTATCTCTTAGCCAAGCGATGCGCGATGATGCTGAATTGTCGGAAGCAATAAAATCAGCACCTAAGCGATTGGCAAAATGGTTTTGAAACACAGTATTCAGCAATTTTATGGAAGAGTCATTGCTCATCTTATTGTATTCCAACATTTTTCTAAAAGGCCTGTCGGATTTAAATTTCTTTTTAGCCGGCATGCTCACCACGATGTTTTCAAATTTCTGAGCGTTAGAAAAATCACAAATCAAACCCAATAGTACTATCAAGTACCATTCATGTAACCGAAACTTTCCCCAAAATAGTTTATTCATCTTCATTTGTTTCTTCAATTTTATTTCCTTCTACCACAATTACAAATTCTCCCTTGCTATTGGCATCTTGAAAATGTACTGAAAGCTCCTTTAGTGTTCCACGTTGCACATTTTCATAGATCTTGCTGATTTCTTTAACTACCGCAGCTTTTCTTTCTTCTCCAAAAAACTCAGCCATTTGAAGCAGTGTTTTTCCAATGCGATGAGGAGACTCATAAAACACCATTGTGTAGGCTAATTGAGCAAATTCTTTAAGTTTGGTTTGTCGCCCCTTTTTCTGAGGTAAAAAGCCCAGGAATATAAACTTGTCGCAGGGGAGTCCGGACATAACCAATGCAGGAACGAATGCAGTTGCACCCGGTAAACAACTCACCTGCATACCTCCTGCTATGCAAGCGCGGCTGAGCAAAAAACCGGGATCAGATATACCGGGTGTGCCGGCATCGGTAACCAATGCTGTGATCTCATTTTCAGCTACGGTTCTAACTATTTTCTCCAGCAATTTGTGCTCATTGTGCTGATGATAAGGCACCATTTTGGTTTCAATGCCATAGTGTTTGAGTAAGAAGCCGGTTTTACGCGTGTCTTCAGCTAAAATGAGGTCAGCATTTTTGAGCACTTCAATTGCTCTGAAGGTAATATCTGCCAGATTGCCGACAGGAGTTGGAACTAATATGAGTTGAGGCATCTTTTACAGATATCTTCTCAACAGGAGTTCAGCCAATCCTTGAAAAGGTTTTGAGTCTGTATCCCATTCATATTTCTCTTTCAATTCCTGAAAGTAATCTTCGGCATCGGCATAATTGTCAAAGTCATTAAGCTTATCGAGTGCAGCATTGTACTCATCTACATTGCCTTTGAAAAGCTCTTTGAGATAGATGAATTTATCATTGATGCCTATTGCGGCTTTGATATTTGAAATTGGCTGTCGTGTGTGCTGTGCGGCAATGGATTTATCTGCTGGTTTTGCAATTTTATCATAAAGCGATGCTGCTTTTTCAAAAAGTGATTCTTTTTTAGGTTCCTGTTGATCGGCGTCCCTTTTGAATTCAATTTTGCGCACTGTTGGCACAAAATCTTTTTCTCTTTCCTTAAGTAAATCCACTTTGGGCGAAACAGGAGGAGGGGCAATGGTTTCGGCGCCCAATTTTACTTCTTTCTGTTTTGGGGCTTCGAATGTTCTTTGCCAAGCGATGGGTGCTGCTTTAACTTCATTGGTTTTAATTTCATTTTCGCCTGTTTTTCCTTGCTCTTCAATACTTGTTTCTTCTGCCTTTATTTCATCGATTTCTGATGCTGCTTCATCAATTTTATCTGTTTCTTCGGTAGTTGCTTCATCGGTTCTCATTTCGTTGTCCGATGTTTCTTCGATTGATGTTTCCGGTGCTTTTTCTTCTTCGATTATGGCTTTGATGAGCTCTTTTTCTTCTATTCTCTCAGCAGCAATAATCGCAGCTGACTCTTGTGTTTTCTCCTTTGGTATGGCTTTTCTTCGCTGTTCTTCCGTAACGATTTTTAGTTCGTTGAAATATTCATAGAGTAGTCGAATATCTTTTAATACTATATCGATTTCTATGAGTGGCACATGATCGCCATGCTGAATAATTCGGCTGTAGTCTTCTTCCACCTTATAGAGCAGGCCTGTGATATCTTTATGTAGTTGATTTATACTCATTTTAGTATTTCTGAATGGTGAATGATATGGATTTCTTTAGCTTTGCATCCAAAGATCATCGGGTAAAATTACATAGATAAATAACAAGTGCAATGTTTCTTGAAAATCCTGTAAACAGAAAAACTAACAGAGGCTGGATAGAAGTGGTGTGTGGTTCAATGTTTTCAGGTAAGACAGAAGAATTGATCAGGAGATTAAAACGTGCACAAATCGCAAAACAGCGTGTAGAAATTTTTAAACCACTTGTTGATAACCGTTATCACGAAACCAATGTTGTGAGTCATGATGCCAATGCTATTCGTTCCACACCGGTAGAGTCTTCGCAGAATATTCTGCTATTGAGCAATGATGTAGATGTAGTTGGGATCGATGAGGCTCAGTTTTTCGATATAGAATTAATTAATGTGTGCAACACATTGGCCAACTGTGGGATAAGGGTGATTATCGCAGGTTTGGATATGGACTACAAGGGAAAACCATTTGGACCGATTCCCGGCTTAATGGCTATTGCAGAGTATGTAACTAAGGTGCATGCCATTTGCGTGATATGTGGCAATTTGGCGAATTATTCCAATCGATATAACAGTGATAGTGAGTCATTGGTTTTGTTGGGTGAAACAGAAAGCTATCGGCCACTGTGTCGATCATGCTTCAATGAAGTCAATGCAAAAGTCCAACCTTAAAACATGATGATGGATAGCAGTCAAGTAAAATTTTCCTTAAAAGCATGGCAAACTATTGTTGGGGGAGAATTAATTTTTGATGCTACAGACCATCATTTTTTTTACGACGTGATGTATGACACAAGGCAAATAAGAGCAGGCGAAACTGTTCTTTTTGTTGCTTTGACCAGTGAACGAAACGACGGTCATTATTTTATTTCACAAGCAGAATCTAAAGGGGTGAGAAATTTTTTAGTATCTCGCAATATTAAAAATCTGTTGAGTGCAGATGCCAATTACCTGATTGTGCCCGACACTTTAAAAGCCATTCAGCTTATTGCAGCGCATCATCGCAGGCAAATGAAAGCTAAGGTGGTGGGGATTACCGGAAGCAACGGAAAAACCATCGTAAAAGAATGGCTTAAAACAGTAATGGGGCAAAAATTTCGTGTGATGGCAAGCCCAGCAAGTTTCAACTCGCAACTGGGTGTTCCTTTATCGATCCTTAAAATAGATGAACAGGATGAGTATGCATTTATTGAAGCTGGAATTTCCAAACCTGATGAAATGCAAAAGTTGGAAGCCATCATTAAACCAGACATTGGTATTTTCACTAATATCGGTGAAGCTCATTCTGAAAATTTTGTCGATCTACAAACTAAACTCGAGCAAAAGTTTTCACTTTTCTCTGAAAGTCAAACATTGATTTGCTCTGGCAATCAGGAGTTGGTGGCATCGCAGTGGTTAAAGTTAAAGTTTAGCCATCCAAACCTGCGTGTGCTGAGTTGGGGTTCGCGGTCCGACAATGTACTTCAGATTGTTCGGAAATACACTATTGAAAAAGGCTATCGAATAGAATTTCATTATAACAACCAATTGTGTGAAGTAGAGATACCGTTCAAAGATGAAGCCTCATTGGAAAATGCTATGCATGTGGTACTTTTTGCCCTAAACGAAGGCCTAGAAATCGAAGAATTGCAAAATGGTTTAAGTCAATTGCAGTCAGTAGCCATGCGACTTGAGCTTAAGCATGGAAAAAATAACTGTCTCCTGATCAACGATAGCTATAGTGCTGATATGGATTCGCTGAAAATAGCTTTGGACTTTGCTTATCGTCAAAAAGGCTATAAAACATTGGTTCTGATTTTATCCGATTTCATGGACAGCGGCTTTGGCAGTGTGCAAGATTTTAAGAAACTAGCCGAATTAATCAAGCAGTATCAAATTGAGCAACTATACACGGTTGGAGAGAAGATTGCGGATTTGAGAGATTATTGCGCTCGTCACTTCAGCCATCATCCAACCACCGATGATTTGCTTGAGTATTTAAGTTTGTTGAATTTGAGCAATTCAATGATTTTGCTTAAGGGAGCCCGAAAATTTGAATTTGAACGAATTGCAGCCCGACTGCAACTGAAAACGCACGACACGAAACTCGAAATTAACCTGAGTGTGATGCGCGACAATCTGAATGTGTATCGAAAACTCATAAAAGCGGATGTGAAAACTATGGCTATGGTAAAAGCCTATGCCTATGGTAGTGGTGGCTTTGAGATTGCTTCTTTGCTTGAGCATCATGGTGTGGATTATTTAGCCGTGGCCTATGTGGATGAAGGCATAGCTCTTCGCGAGGCAGGTATCAGCCTACCCATAATGGTTATGGGCTGCGAATCTTCACAGATGGAAGACATCATAAAGTATCATTTGGAGCCTGAAGTCTTTAGTTTTCGTTTATTGAATGAAATGTTTGATTTCCTATCAGTCCAAAAAAAAGCTTTTCAAATTCCCATTCATATCAAACTTGATACTGGCATGCACAGGCTGGGTTTTGAACTTGGCGAAATAGCCATGCTCAAAAATTTTCTAATCAAGCATAAGGATATGTTTAACATACGATCGATTTTTTCGCATTTGACCTCTAGCGGAAATAGCGCTCAGGATAATGTCACACGCCAACAAATAACTATGTTTACTAAAATGGCTGATGAGTTTACGAAAGAGAGTGAAGAAAAACCAATGCGTCACATTTTGAATACATCCGGAATTTCGCGATTTCCCGAAGGTCAGTTTGATATGGTAAGACTTGGCATCGGCTTATATGGTGTAGGCGACGATACTGAACAACCACACTTACAATTGGTAAGCCGGCTGAGCAGTAGAATTATTCAACTCAAAAAGCTCAAATCAGGCGAGCGAGTTGGATACAATGGCAGAGGTCTATTGGAACGTGATAGCCTGATAGCTACTGTGGCAATTGGCTATGCTGATGGTCTAGCTCGCAATCTTGGTGAAGGAAAATATTCTCTTAAAGTGAAAGGGAGATCTGCTGCCATAATAGGAAGTGTGTGTATGGACATGTGTATGATAGATGTTACAGATATCGAAGGGGTGAATGAAGGGGATGAGGTAGTTATTTTTGAAACGGCCGAAGAGCTGAAACAAATGGCACGGATATGCCAAACCATTCCTTATGAAGTTCTCACCGGTATTTCATGCCGGGTTAACCGAATTTATTATCAAAATTAATTTCAACAGGTTTTAAACGGTAAATAGTTTATGGCGACGCTTCTTATGCTTAAAGCTAGCCCGTTCCATATCTTGCAGACTGAGCCGACTAAAATTAGGGAACGAATAGTTGGGCTTGTGTATATAAAATTTTTTTGGTGCGCTTAACTTCCATTGCTTTGCATCTTCAAAATAGTAGCAATAGCAATTTTGTATTGTGGGTGTGTGCTCATACGATTTGGGCAAGGCTTTACTCAGCACAAATTTAGCAATTCACTTTCTGAAAAATAGAATCGGTCGAGTGGGGTTTTTACTAATTGTTACCCATTAAGGACTTCAAGCACATTAGCGTAATGTTTTAAGGTCTGGGCAACATTCCTTCAAGCCCACTTGGTGGCGCTGTTTTTTGTCTGCCGATTTATTCTATAAAGAAATATCATCAAAGAAATGTATTTCGAGCAGGGAGTTCGTGCAATACGATTATTGTGTTTTGAATGGATCAATTAGCACTTGTATCATTTCTGGAATGTTTTCAGGCAGTGCGATGATGCTCTGTTTTTCATCCAAAAGAATTAAGCTGGGCAATGCATTGATGCCTAAAATGCCTGCAGCCTCATTGTCCCATCCTTGTCCATCGCAATAGTATTGAAACCAATCAGGAAATCTGGCTCTCGATTTTCCACAATTCGACTTTCCGAGTGCCAAATCAATTAACAGGATAGGCACTTCTTTCGAAATAGGCTTACTGCGTAGTTCTTGTGCCAATAGATCAGAATATGTGCACCAGCCTGCCCAAAAGATTAAAATGGCTCGGGAGTTGGTTATCAATTCAGAATCGATTGTTTTCAATAAGATTATTCCATCAGCAGGCAGTGTCATCCCTATTTGCAAATTTTCTCTTTTCCATTCCGAATTATCACTTTCACATTTTTCTTCAGGAAAATTTTCGTCTAGATATTTCATGGCACTTGCCAACTGCATTCGTTCTACTCCGGTTCTTACAAAGGATAAAAGACGTTTTTGAATGGCTGGTAACGATTTCGATTTTTCGAGCACATTGATAATGCTTTTCAATACCGCTTTTTCTCGCTCTTCGAGATTGACATAGCGGTCATATTGCGCGGTGATGAGGTTGAAGACTATGTTTTCATATACATTGCTCCGGAGCAGGATCTGTTGATCAAACTCACACCGTTCAAAAAGCTGAATAGGCTGCCAACTAAGTACTTCGTCGTAATCAAATTCAAATGGAGGTATAGGCATTAAACTACAATACATTAAGGCATCAGTAATAGACCTATGGCGATTGGCTTTTAACAAAGTCAATTGCTTTTCTTGAGAGCGTTGCTCTTTTCGAAGTTTATCTTTTAATGATTTGAGCACATCCGAATCTGTTTCAAATATCTCTTTGGCCGCAAAAATATATTTCAGTCTTGCTTTGATGTCTTCTTCGTTTTTTAAAAATTGTTGCCACCTTTGGTTTTCAAACGAATGCGGAACTTCAATAAGGGGTTTGTTTTCTTTATGTCTTATCCGCAGGTGAATATTTTCTTGCAGCATGATTATGCTCACTTCCTGAGCGATCATGGCGTGCTCATTAACTTGCTTCAACTGATATCTGACCACATACAAACCTGTGTCAAGTCCGGCAATATTAAAGGTGGCAGTATGGTGGGAAAAGTGAGTGGAGTCAATCAGCTTTTGATGGGCACCAAACTGTTGAATAAGATATGCTTTCCCCCAAGTTTCTTCATAGATTTCAATTTTCAATTTGGGTGAAAATTCCGTTTGTGCCTGAATTTTTGCAAAAGCAATGCAGCTTATGAATATCAGGCAATAATGTATCGAATGAGAAAAAAAAATTCTTCGCAAAGCCTTTAATCTTTGATACATCTAATGGATAGTCCAACTGCTCGCAATTCTCCAAAGATATCAACAGAAAACTGACCAAAGGTCAAGTAAAATGACGATTGACCTGCAATGGTCGATGACCAATAATTTCCGCTCGAACCCACACTAAGAAGACTTGCACCTTGACTTCTGAATCCACTCGCTGGTATTTTGAGTGGGGAATTAAATGCGCCAACACGATTTTGTGGCGACCAAGTTGCGCCCTCATTGATCCATTCCTGACGTGTAGGCACTCGCCAGCCTTCGGGGCAGGGATTATTTACTAGCAGTGGACTTTGCCAAAGTGAATTATTCTGTGGGCTTCTCCAGTCGTAAGGTTGCTCATTGCTTCTGATGAACCGATTAGTACCCGGATTATCAACGGGCGATAAGAAGACTGTATTGGGGCTGTTTGAAATTTGATGTCCATCTGTTAATCTTCCCCATTGATAATAAAAACCATAAGATTCACTGTCATTGAAGCTTTCTGCCACTCTCTGTGCACCAAGATTTCGATCCATCCAGCAGTGTTGACCATTGTTAAAATTACCTGCTACCAAGCCATAGGTTACCGTTTGGTTGCCTAATTGGAAGGTAATGGAATCAGACGGGCAAGATGAGAAACTTACTTGAAGTGTATCATAGAACGTTCCGCAACCATTCGCAACCGTCCACAAGAGGGTGTAAGCCTGAAGGCTCTGTCCGTGAAATACAGTTTGTCCGGCTGTATTAACTGATAAGCTGGAAGCACTTCCATCAAGTATGGACCAGTGACCTACATCAAATGGAGTTTGCAGGGTGGGAGATAATATTGCGCTTGTACCGGATTTACGCAGCATGTCAGGCCCTGCAATAGCTCTAAGAGTATCGGAGCAAAAAGCAACATCTACTGTATCGGCTCTGAAGCCGCAGTTGTTCGTAACACGATATTCCACTTGATAACGCTCACCAATTTGACCTTCCAAAATTGCAATGTTTGGATTAAAGCCAAATTCTAAGTTTCCATTTTGCCCGGAGAGGATACTAAACATCCCATTGCTTTCTCCTTCTATCTCTAGGTTGGCAAAAGTTTGATTGAGATAAACACTATCCGGGTGAATAAAGTTAACCAGTGGCGGAAGGGGATTAATTTGCAATTGACGCAAATTGGTGATAACAGGCTCGCAATCACCTTCTTCGATTCTTCCACGCAAAGTGAAATTTCCTGATTGAAAGATTGCAGTTTGCAAGATGGTGTCTTGTGTAGTGCCAATTTCTATCCAGTTGTTTCCATCACTGGAAATCTCCCAGTGCATAATTCCTCTGAATGCATTACTTTTGAGAATAATGGGTTCTTCTTCGCAAATCACGCTCTGACCTCTCAAGGAAGCAGAAAACAAAGTGAGCATCGTACTAATTAGTGTGGGGAAATATAATTTTCGAAAAGTCATTTTCATAGGGTTAATTATTGAAGAATGATTTTGAATTGCATTTTCAGTTGCTCGTCAAATGCATTGATAAAATAAATTCCAGGTTCAAATGTGGACAGATCAACACGAATATCTTCTTGCTGGTTATTAAGCTGATTTTGCTTTTCTAGCATTCGACCATTGATGTCTGTGATTTCTATCTGAACTTTGCCTTGATTAGGCCAGCGCAATACACATTGGTCTTTGGTAGGATTTGGGTAAAGCATAGCCTGATTCGCATTAGCATCGGCAGTATTTAGCGGGCTTTCTACAATTATCGTAATCTGTCGTGATGCTGTGCAGCCTTTACTGTCAGTTACTTGAAATGTATAGGTTGTGCTAGTAGAAGGACTTGCTACTGGATTGGGAATTGTTGAATTATCCAAACCTGCAGATGGCGACCATGAAAAAGTATAAGGTGCTGTGCCTCCTGTGGCGGCAGGATTTTGGTTGAGTGTAATACTTTGATTAATCAATATTGCTTGATCAGAGTAAGGCGTAATTCGCAACTCCGGAGCCTGGCTGTGCTGAAATTCAAAAATGACCTGAGCCGAAATATCGCTCATCTTACCAATTATTGCCAGCAGTGTAAAAATAAGTACCTTCATATGTTTCATTGAGTTGGTATGAACAAAGGAATAATTTTACAAATTTAAGCTTAAAATCTGCATAGACAATTTCCTGTTTTCTGAATTCATTAACATTTTAGGGTCGGTTTGTTTCAACTGCAAATGAAATGGAAGTTGAATGCTTTGCTTTTTTACCTTTGGCCTGATGCTTTCTTGGTTCGATATAGCGCTTACATCTTTTTATGCCTTGGTCATTTTCGCCTGGATGTTTTACAGTCGTTTTTTTCATCTGGCAGGTTTGCACCCGAGATTTTCCGTAATAGCATTCTCAGTTAAAATCATATCAGGTTTTCTGCTTACGTGGATTTACACAGCCTATTACGATGATCGTAGTCAGTCCGATATTTTCAAGTTTTTCGATGACAGTAAATATATCTACCAGGCATTAGAGCATAAGCCGGCAGACTTTTTCTCTATGGTTTTCGGCCTTGACCAAAACAGACCGTACTATGATCAATACTATTACCAAATGAGTAATTGGTTCAAGTCCTATGATTCAAGTCTGTTTAATGATACCAGAACAATGATTAGGCTAAATGCCTTCATTCGGCTCTTTTCATTTGGGGTTTATCATGTGCATACTTTGTTTTTCTCACTACTTACATTTCTTGGCTTGATTTTTATTTACAAAGCAATGTATCGTTGGTTTGCAGATAGGACTTTGCTTCTTGCATTATCTTTGTTTCTGATGCCTTCAGTATTATGTTGGACTTCAGGTGTACTCAAAGAAGCAGTGTTGTTTCTTGGATTAGGTTTTTTGCTTTATGGCCTCTCATCTTGTTATAGCGGAAAACTAAATTGGAAATCCATAAAATTTATATTGCCCGGGGTTTTATTAATGCTTGTTGTAAAACCCTACATACTTGCAGCTTTAATTCCCGGAGTCATAGCTTTAATAAGTTTTTCAAGGATTAAAGGCGGACGAATAGGGTTTCATTTTGCTGGAGTTTATGCCCTTTCGGCTATTGCATTTTGGCTTCTTGCTCAATTAGAGCCTCAGTACAATATTTTGGAGCAATTATCGGAGCGACAGCAGAGTGTTCAGCGCTTAGCATTTTATGTGGATTCCGGAAGCTTGGTTTACGCGGCACCTTTGAACCCCAACATTTGGAGTTTGTTGAGAAATCTTCCTGAGGCTTTAATTAATGCAGCTTTTAGACCAAGCATATTAGATGCTGATAATTCTTTGAAATGGCTTGCTGCATTTGAGAACTTGCTGATTATAATAATACTTGTTTTTTGCATCGGGCTTTTTAAATATGATCCAAAAAAATTAGCCGTGTGGTTGTTTTTAATGAGTTTTGTCTTTATCGTTTATGCACTTTCAGGACTCACCACTCCTGTACTTGGTACTTTGGTCAGGTACAGGGTTCCGGCATTGCCTTTTTTTATGATGCTTATGTTTATGATGATGGATTACGAACGATTAAAAAGAATATTGAATGAAACCTTTGGAAAGATTGAATAGGACCATATTGATAACTGGTGCCACATCGGGCATAGGTGAAGCCACAGCTTTGCGCTTAGCTGAGGAGGGCAACAACATCATCATTACCGGAAGGCGCAAAGATCGACTGGATTATCTATCAGAAAAGATTATTTCAATTGGAGCGCAAGCCCTTTCATTGCATTTCGATGTGAGAGATAAAGATGCAGTTTTTTCAACACTTCAAACTATACCTGAAGAATGGAGTGGCATTGATGTTTTAATAAACAATGCCGGATTAGCCGCCGGATTAGCACCAATTAATAGCGGGATGATAGCTGATTGGGAGCGCATGATCGACACGAATTTGAAAGGCTTATTGTATGTATCGAGATTCATTTCAGAGAAGATGGTGGAACGTGGTCAGGGCCACATTATCAATGTAGGTTCAATAGCCGGAAAGGAAGTTTATCCCAACGGAAACGTATATGTTGCCACCAAACATGCCGTAGATAGTCTCACGCGTGCTATGAGAATGGATTTGTATGACAAGGGAATAAAAGTGAGCAGTGTATCACCAGGAATGGTAGAAACAGAATTTTCGATAGTCCGATTTCACGGCGATACGAACAAAGCTGCTCAGGTCTATCAAGGCCTTAAACCACTTACAGCATTAGATGTAGCTGATGCGATTGCCTACATTTTAAACACCCCAAGCCATGTGAATGTGGCGGATATTTTACTTTTACCTGCAGCGCAGGGCAGTTCAAGAGATGTTACACGAAGACATTAAACCATTTTGAATAGTTTTACCAATCCAAAATTACAAGGTGATTAAATGTCAAACGAAAATCATATACTCTTTCTTTTATCAAGCGGATTTCCATTTGAGTCATCAGAACAGCATTTGCAGGCAGAATTACCCTATTTAAAAAAGTGTTTCGAACAAATTTATTATGTGACCACTTCAAGTAAACTAAACAGTTCGCAGTCGGAGACACATATTCCGGTGAAAAATACAGGGAATGCCAATTCATTGCTTCAAAAATTGAGTCATGGATTGCATTTGCTCAGCAATTCAGATTTTTACAAAGAAATTTTCTATTTGATCAGAACCAAGAGTATTACTTCCTACAAACTCAAATCACTGGTGCATTACTACTTTAACTCATTGCAGATAGTTAATGTGGTTTCAGCGCATATCGAGCGCAATTGGGAACAATACCAAAACAAGAAAATACTTTTCTATGCCTATTGGACAGATGAAAAAGCCATTGCATGTATTTTACTCAAATTAAAATTTAAAAATTCCTATTCAATCTCACGTGCACATGGCTGGGATGTGTATGAAGAACGGCACAGAGAAAATTATTTGCCTTGGCGAAATTTTATATTCTCAAACCTTGACCATGTTTTTTGTATTTCAAAGAATGGATTTGATTATCTGAAAGCACGGTATGCTTCATTCAATAAAGCAAGTGTAATGAGATTAGGGACAAAGCCACTCGAACATTTTGAATCGAAAAAGAATACAGAATTATTTCGTATTTTGAGTATTTCGAGTGTTATACCACTCAAGCGTGTTGAAAAAATTGTTAAGGTATTACAGTTGTGTGGTAATCGTATCCCAGGTAAAATAGAGTGGATTCATGTTGGCTCAGGAGCAGATTTAGACAAAATTCAGAACCTAGCCCACGATTTATTAGAAGGAAAATGCACCTATGAATTTAAAGGGCAATTAACGAATGATGCTCTAAGAAAGTTGCTTAGTAACAATTATTTCGACATGTTTATTAATGTAAGTGAGACCGAAGGGTTGCCGGTTACTATTATGGAAGCAATGAGTGCTGCAATTCCGGTTATGGCTACTGATGTGGGCGGCACTTCGGAAATCGTAAATGCTCAGAATGGGTGGTTAGTCCACAAAAATATCAGTGATAACGATCTGGCTGAACTCATATTCGATGCTATAAACCTGGATAAGGTGGGGATGGAACGAAAGCGAAAAGATGCATTAACAACCTTCAATACACAGTTCAACTCTGATTTGAATCATGCAAAGTTTGTAGACTTCTTAACTAGTAATTTGATGAAGTAGTTTATGAGAAATAATAATAGCTTTATCTTCAGTTCACATTAGATGTTAAGATATACAATAATGGTCAGGAGATAGGTTTTAAATGCACTTTTGCTTCCCTGACACATGTTTAGCCAATGCAGCGCAACGAATCGATTCTTTCGGCTAAAATATTTGCCTGATGGGATGAAGAGTATTTTTCAATTCTTTCAGAATTACCGGCCAAATCCGTCTTTTGAGTTTTAAGGCAGATTTCAATTTCTTTTATAATTAGTTCAGCAGCTTTTGCTGCGTCATTAGCGATATAGCCAACTTCACATTCAGAAACGATTTGCTCTATGATATCGCCATCCGATGGGCAGACCAATATTTTTTTTCTCAGAGCGATGTATTCGTATAATTTACTGGATGGAATACCTTTCAATCCCGTGTGAGCAACCATGAGTACCATATTTGCTTTTTGTTGCATATTCATCAGTTCTTCCTGTGGAATTCGATTGCTGATTTTGAAATATTTAAAATATTCGCCTGAAGCTATTTTGATGCGATTTACTTGATTAGGGTCTATAGCTACACCGGGAAATAATAATTCAATTTTAACTTGATTCCCGATTCTGTCAATCACCGTTTTTATTGCGTCTATATATATTTCAAAGCGCTGTGTATTGTATAGCGTTCCATTATGCAGAATTCGAAAAGTGCCATCGAAATGCACGGGAGTGGCTTTTTTTTGCAATTCGGGATTAAATCCATTTTGAAGAACAAATCCGGGCACCTTAGTCAGCTTGGTAATTTTCTCCACATAATAAGACGAAACTGAAGATATATATGATGCTGTTTCAACCCATCTTTTCTCATATTTTCTATGCTGAGCGATGATGAATCTATCTAATACGCTGCTGAAAACCTTTAATTCGGAAGTAGTCCAATCATCTCTATAATCTGCTATCCATGGAATGTTGAATCGCTTTTTAAGAAGATAGCCAAATAGGAATTGATTGAAAGGATTGGCCGTAATTAAAATTACATCAGGCTTGTTGTTCTCAATCTCCATTTTAGCGGCATCATACAAAGTTTTATATGGGGAGAAAATTGGATGAAGATTTCGGGTTAAGAGGTTAACTGCGCTCAACAAGCGTCTGAGAAGGACGAATTTGTTTTCGCCATATTTTGCATAAAGTTTATCTCGAATATTGCCGAGGTAGGGGGTGTAAATGATTTTTGTATTGGCACTCTTTTCTATTTTTGTTTCTGGTGTTGTTGGGTAGCATTCATCAGCATAAACCTTAATAGGTCTTTCCCACTTTCTAGTTATTACAGTGATCTCGAATCCCATTTTACTCAGGTTTTGCACCCAATTGGCTGGCCTTTGCGATGCGGTTAAAGTACAAGGCGGGTAGAAATACGATATAATTAGAATCTTCTTCAATTCAAAAGCAAAACATGTGCTGCAAATATGCATTTGAATTAATTAAATGCTGCATAAAAGATTTATTAATTTTGAATAAGCCACATATATGCTGAGATAGCGAATAAGGAAATAAATTGAAATCTCTTAAAATACGCTGATTTGATAGGCTATCTTTGTGTGATGAAAAAACGCCTGCATCGCAACATCGTTCAAGCCATCGTAATAGCATTGGAAGAAATTTTTGAGCATAATAAATATGCTGACAGAGTGCTTGATAAAATACTCAAAAGCAATCCCTTATGGGGAGTTCGCGACCGCAGACAAATAGCCGAAACAGTGTACGACATGGTGAGATGGTGGCGAAAAATTATACATGTTGCTGCTATCGAACAGAAGGATTCTGATAAATATGTGAAGGCTTTGGCTGCATGGTATCTGATCAAAGATGAATATGAGTTGCCTGATTGGATGCCGGAATTAAAAGTAGGAGCAAAGGAATTATCAAAACGTTTTAAAGACCCCAATCTTTCTCTCGCTCTTAGAGAATCTATTCCGGACTGGCTCGAACAGATCGGCAATGAAGAATTAGGAGCGCAATGGCAAGTAGAACTTTCGGCGCTAAATCAAACAGCTCCATTGATTATTAGGGTAAACACCTTGAAAATAAACAAGTTTAAACTCATAGGACAGCTAGATAAAATCAATATTAAGTCTGAAGAAATTGATGGATTTCCAGATGCAATTAATGTCTTGGATCGTCCAAACCTGTTTAGAACAGAGCTCTTCAAAGAAGGTGCATTCGAAATTCAAGACGCTTCATCTCAACGGGTAGCTTACTTTGCTCAACTAGAATCAGGCATGCGTGTAATTGATGCCTGTGCGGGCGGGGGAGGCAAAAGCCTGCACATGGCCGCTTTAATGAAAAACAAGGGAACCATAATTGCGATGGATGTAGAACAATGGAAACTGGATGAATTGAAGAAGCGGAGCAAACGAGCCGGCGTGCATATCATAGAAACCCGCCTGATTGAGAATAACAAAACCATAAAACGTCTTAAACACAGTGCAGATCGAGTATTGCTTGATGTTCCCTGCAGTGGTTTAGGTGTTTTGAAGCGAAACCCGGATGCAAAGTGGAAGCTCGATTTAGCTTTTGTGGAGAAGCTTCGAGAGATGCAGAAGAAAATTTTAGAAGACTATAGTCAAATGGTAAAGCCGGGTGGAAAGCTAATTTATGCCACATGCAGTCTGCTACCTTCCGAAAATCAGGGTCAGGTGAAGCAATTTCTTGCAAAAAACGATGAATTTGAATTAGAAGAGCTTGTTTCTATAATGCCATCCGAAGGATTCGACGGTTTTTTTATGGCTCGTATGAAACGTAAAGATTAAGCCTGATAATTAAGTTGCAGATCTTTTATTCGCTGATTCATGGTTTTAAACCAAAGCGGTGGAATGGTGGCAAGGAGCATCATGCCCGGGTAGCCTGTAGGTAACTGGGGCGCATTTCCAAAATGCCGGAGCACCTGATATTTCCTTGATGCTTTGTAATGGTGGTCAGAATGTCGGGTGAGTTCAAAAAGCATAATGCGACCAATGCGATAATCGGAATTCCAGGAGTGCTCAGGACGAACTATCTCATATTTTCCAGGAGCGATTTCCTTGCGCATCAAACCGTAATGCTCAATGTAATTGATGGTTTCGAGTAGCACAAAGCCGATTACTGCTGCCGCCACAAAGGCAAGCATGGATTGTAGTCCGAAAACAATGAATATGATGAGAACAAAAATGATTTCAATTAAAGCAAATCGAAGCATTTCGTTTGAAAAACTTAAGATCGGTATATTTTTTTTAGTTAATCGCTGTTTTTCAATATTCCAAGCTGATATTACACTTTGAAGCACAGAGCGAATGATAAATCGGTACAATGACTCACCGTATCGGGCTGTTGCCGGGTCTTGAGGAGTGGAAACATATTTATGGTGCCCACGGTTATGCTCAATGTAAAAGTGCATGTAAAGTGAAGTGAGCAAAAGAGCTTTTGCCATGATGCGCTCATGTTTGGTAACCCTGTGGCCAAGCTCATGGGCGACATTGATCCCAATAGCACCGCATGAAATTCCTGCTGAAAGCACCATACCTATGACTTCGAAAAGACTTTGACTACCTTGATTAATCTTAGAAACCAGCAAAAATATCACCGTGTATTGAATCGGAACACTGAGATACAGCATGAAGTCATAGAATGGTGAATTATGTTTTCGTTGCTCTTCTTCTTCACTCAAATTAGCGGGGTCGGGTTTTGTGAACAATTCAATCAATGGAAGAAATCCAAATGCATAAATGGGTGTGAGATAAGCAAACCATGTTGGATAAAAAATTCCTATAATAGCAGCCGCCGGAATACTGTAACCAATCAGATATTTCAAGTCTTTAACCATGCTTCAAAGTTAAGCATAATCAACATTACTGTCAATTGCCTTCAAGAGTTAAATGTTGGACAATACAGTTGATTTATTTTATCAAACAAGTCAATTGCCTTACTTTAGCTTTTCAAATATGAACAGATGAACCGTAGAGCAGGATTTCTTGTAGGAGCAACTTATCTCTCCTTTACAATTGCGCTTAGTGCTTTATTTAGCATAAACCCCACACGGTATCAGCGTATGCCGCAGCCGCAGGATTCCGGCACCATGGTGGTAGACAAATCGAAGTACAAAATTGATGGCACTTCAAATCGTGAGCGTAGAATAGCATTTTTTGAGCAAATTCATCTTGCAGCTCCCGATGTAGATTGGCGAGCCATGGATCGTGCTGCACGACTGGAGAAATACCGAAACAGAAATATCGATTTTAACTCTAAATCAAGCGTTGAATCTTTTGCCAATGGCGCTATCACCGGCTTATGGGACGAAAGGGGTTCGCTCAATCAGACAGGAAGAACACATATTGCAGATTATGATACGGCTACAGGCAAAATTTATGTCGGAACATCGGGTGGAAACATCTGGCGAGGCAACAAAGATGGCACCGGCTGGGAAGTATTAAATGAAAAACTTCGTTTTGAACATATCGTCATGTTGCGCATTGCCCGAAAAGGAAATCAGCGTAGAATAATGGCTACATCCGGCGGAAAACAGTTTTTCTATTCTGATGATGATGGACTGACATGGAATACCGCTTCTGGTCTTGATAATATAGCTCAGAATGGATTTATATCGCGTGGTATGCTGCTCGATGACGAAAATCGAACTGTGCTTTTGCTCCTCGAAGAAAGAATCAGCGGGCAAACACATACGAGTGTCTATCGTTCCAATGATTTTGGCAACAGCTTTTATCGGATGCAATCTTTTCCCGTTTCCCAATTTGGAAACATTGACAGTTGGGATCTATGGGCACCTTATTACACGCATGCCATTGCCTTTTTACAAAACAATGGTCGGACCTATGAAATAGACCTAGAAAATAATCAGGTAAATCAACTTGGGACGTTGCCTGGAAATAATAATGGACTTACTATGCTCACAGGAAATGTAGCGGATGGAACGGTAAATCTCTATTGCTATGTGGATCGCAAAATGTATAAATCGCACGATGGTGGACAAAATTGGGTATATGTAAATGATTTACCGCGGAGCCCGTTTTTCAAAATCAGTTTTAGCGCTTCCGCTACCATCAAAGATCGGCTCTATTTTGGAGAAGTTGAGTGCTTCTCTTCGAGCGATGCCGGCTTTTCCTGGACAAGGGTTAATGAATGGGGCGAGTATTATGACATGCCTCAATTTAGACTGCATGCTGATATTCCTTCTGTAAATGCCTTGCTCGACGAGAACGGCAATGAATTTTTACTTATCAACACAGACGGAGGATTGTATGTGTCTTACAATCAACTGCAAATGGTGATTAATCTATCCATGTCAGGCTTAAACATCAGTCAATATTATTCATCCTACACTTGCAAATTTGACACACGATATATTTATCTGGGCTCTCAGGATCAAGGATATCAGCGCACCAATCAGGGTAATCAGCTGGGGCCGAGAAATTATACACAAATTATTAGTGGCGATTATGGGCATTTGACAAGTGGCGATGAAGGCGGTACCATCTGGACGGTATATCCCGGTTTTGCGATGTATTTTCCCGATGCGTTGAATAGCAATCCAACAGCTTTTTATGATTTTCCGCAACAAGGTCAGAATATGCTTTGGCTTGCACCCATCATGGCCGATCCGATCAATGTCAATATCGCCTATTTGGCCGGAGGCTCAATAACGGGAACTGGTTCATACATCATTCGCTTGGTAGCTCTTGGCAATGACATTAGTGCAACTCAGCTACCATTTAATTTTCGAACAGCATCAGGAGGGGGTACTTTGTCGGCTTTAGCCACTTCACCACTTGACCCCAACTATTGGTATGCTATGACCACGAATGGAAGGTTTTTTTATTCCGAAGATTATGGCCAAACATGGACGGCCGGAAATTCCGGAATGCCTGCAGCGCATTATTTCTATGGCAACTGCATTGTGCCATCGAAGGTAAATTTAGGTGAAGTTTATATTTGTGGCAGTGGCTATTCTAATCCCGGAGTGTATCGTTCGTTAAACAATGGCCAAACTTTTACACCCATGGCGCAAGGACTCCCTAATACCATGATTTATCGAATGGATATTAGCACGAACGACGAATTTTTATTTGCAGCAACTGAGCTCGGACCTTATGTATTTGCCAAAGGTCAGTCACAATGGTTTGATTTGGCAGGTACACATGCACCCGATCAAGTATATTGGAATGTGGAATTTGTAGAACCAATACAAACCGCTCGTTTTGTAACCTATGGACGGGGTGTTTGGGATTTTAAAATCGAATCGGGTCTTAGTGCAAGCTCACTCTTGGCAGGAACAACTCAATTACAGGTTTTTCCCAATCCGACCAGGGATTACGTGCAGATTCAATCTCGGGAGCCCATGCAGGAAATTACCATTTATGACTTGAATGGAAAGGCTTATGTGCGTAAACGACCAAATAATGCTTATGAGATTACCTTAGTAACAAGTCATTTGCGCTCCGGGATGTATATAGTTGAAGCTCGCAGTCATAGAAAGCGATTTTCGCATCGCTTGGTCGTGAAATAAGATTTTTGGCAAAATAACTAGCCGGTATTTGATTAAAAACTTGTAGGCTTAATTTTTGCAATTCAAAAGCGATTGATTACTTTTGCGTCCATTTTGATAAAAGCCCAGGTGGTGGAATTGGTAGACACGCTACTTTGAGGGGGTAGTGACCGTTCGGTTGTGCAAGTTCGAGTCTTGTCCTGGGCACTAAAACAAAACGCGCGGAGTGGCAACAGCCCACTCCGCGCGTTTTGTTTCTAATAATCCTGTTTATTTTTTTGCTTTCTCGTAGCGCTTATTCAATTCTGCAATGAGATCATCGGTGATATCATTTTCTGAATTTGCATACCAAATACCGCCACCTCTGGAATAGGAGAGTATATAATGAATATTTCTATCAGCCACATATTCTTTGAGGTAGGCTTCTATGGTATCGAAAATACGCTCTGTCATTTCCGCTTCATCACGCATCAACTGGCCGGAAAGTTTTTCCTGTAGTTGCATGAGTTCCTGCTGCTTACGCATAAGCTTTTCTTGGCGCGCTTCGCGGTCGGTGATGGTGAGAAATTCTGCACGCTGCTGAAATTCTCTTGCTTCTTTTTCGAAAGTGCGCTGGTCGCCCGCAAGTCTGTTTTCATACTCTTGCGACTTTTTCTTTAATTCTTCACGCTCTGTATCATACATTTTATAATTTGCCAGAAGCGAATCAGCATTGAAGTAAACAATATTCAAGCCTTCGCCTGAGCTGGTAGATCCCGATGAAGTTGGGCCTGATTTACTTGGTTTGCTGGTGAACTGGAGAATGAAAAGCACCACCACTGCTATCGTGAGCACTACATTGAAAATCAAAGAAGTGTTGTTTTTTTTATTGCTCGATGGGTGCGAAGATTGAATTTGTTCTGATTCGTTCATTTTGGATTAATGTTCTGATTTTGGGCAAAGATAGAATTAATGCTTATCGATATTTGCCTGAAAGTTTTGTACGAATGTGAAAAATTAAAAAACAAGCATTAGGCATTCACGTCAAACAATTATCTGTTTCCAAAAATCGCTGATCCGATTCTCACAATCGTGCTTCCCTGGGCGATGGCAATTTTATAGTCGCCGGACATGCCCATGGAGAGCTCTTTGAAATGATCACTATGCGGAAACCATTGTTGCTTTATTTCTTCAAATAATAAGCGTAGTCCTTTAAACTCCTTTTCGATTTGCTGTTGATGGTCAGTGAAGGTGGCCATACCCATTAAGCCACAAATTTTGATTCGCAAAAACTGATCAGATGCATTTAGTTGGAGAATTTCATCCAACTCGCGACGATCAAGTCCAAATTTGGATTCTTCTTCAGCTATGTGCATTTGCAACAGACAATTGAAAGTAGTATCAGATTTTTCAGCTTCTTTTTGCAAAGCTTCCAGCAATCGCAAACTATCTACCCCGTGAATCAGGTGGGTGATAAAAGGAAGAAATTTTACTTTATTACGCTGCAGATGCCCAATCATGTGCCATTGACAATCTTCGGGGAGCAGCGGCTGTTTATCAACCAATTCCTGCACCTTGTTCTCTCCAAAGCGCCTTAATCCGACATTGTAAGCTTGTTGGATAAGCTCTACAGGTTTGGTTTTGGAGACCGCAATCAGTTTTACATGATCGGGAATATCCTTTAATACATGTTCGATATTGCGTTGAATTTCACTCATACTTTATCTACTTCCAAATCATAAATCACCAAACCATTCAAAAGTTTTGGTTCAAAATAGGTTGTTTTTGGAGGCATGATTTTACCTTGGTCTGAGAAATTGAAAAACTGCTCAAAACTCACTGGATAGAGCAGAAATGCAAGCGCATAATCACCTTTATCCACCGAATCAATTGCAGCCTGATAGCCATTTAATCCACTAATAAATCCTACCCGCTCGTCATTTCGAAGGTCGTTTACATCAAATATTGGTGAAAGGATTTTTTCATTGAGTAAGTCAGCATCCAGCACCTGATTGTCAAGTCTTGATTTTGGAGTCAGGCGATAGCTTTTTCCTTTTATATAAAGACCAAATTCATGCATATTTTCAGGTCTGATTTGTTCTTTTGAAACCATTTCGACATGAAATTCTTTTTTCAATTTATTCAGAACCTTAACAGGAGTGAGCGAACCTATATCTTTGAGCAAACGGTTAAATTCATAAAGCCGCAGGTTGTGGTTTGGGAAGAAAATCCCCATGAATGCAGCTGCTGGATGGTCAGCTTTGTCTTTTGCCAGTTCATCGCTCAGAAGCACCGATGATGCTGTGCGGTGGTGTCCATCTGCAATGTAAACAGCGTCTAACTGCTCAAATTTTTTTTTGATTTCGTTCACTTCATTTTCTTGATTCACTACCCAGATAAGGTGTTCATCTAATCCCTGATGAAAACGAATTTCAGGCTCCCTATAGGAGAGCCGGTCAATCATTTCATCAATTTCATCGCGAAAAGGATAAGTAAACATGACGGGTTCTGCATTGATGCCTACCACTTTTAGATATTCTTTGAGTTTTTCTTCCTTTTTTGCCAAGGTTTGTTCATGCCGCTTTATTTTACCATTGTGATAGTCTTCTGATGCAATTGCGGCAATCAGACCTTTATGGACGAAATCGGGCTTGATGATTTTGTAGATATAAAAACATGGCTTTTCATCCTGCTTCAAATAGCCCTGCTTAACGAATGATTTGAATTTTTGGCGGCTTTTGTTTTGCGCTTTCTTATCGTAAGGAGGGGTTCGTTTTCCTTCAGATAATTCCGGTTTAATGATGTTGATAAACGATTTTGGATTAAATTTTGCAATTTGCAATGTTTCTTCCTTCGAATACTTGTCAAAAGGCAAAGAAACAAGCTCGGACACAATATCTTGTGGAGGTCTGTATCCTTTAAAAGGGCGCAAATGTATCATATCGGTTTTGATGGTTTAGACGGCTGAGGTTTAGGCAAAAAAATCAATGATTTGCTTGGCCATTTCAATGCCGATACGTTCCTGTGCTTCGTCCGTTGCAGCACCAATATGCGGACTTACTGATATTTTCTCGTTTTTGAGCAACGCTTCATCAGGTGTAGGTTCATTATTGAACACATCCAAAGCTACAAACTTAAGTTTGTTCGAAGCAAGCGCTTCCTGAATTGCTTGTTCATCTACTACGCCTCCGCGAGCGGCATTCACGATGGCTGATCCTTTTTTCATTTTGGAAATTTCTTCAGCACCTATAATTGCTTTTCCATTTACCAGACCAGGCACGTGCAGGCTAATGAAATCGCTATTTTTTAATATTTCATCGAGCGAAGTGGTATCAATTTTTACTTTAATCGGCTCAGAAACCATTGGTAATTCAAGCTCAAGTTCAGTGGTTGGGATATATGGATCGTAGGCCAACACCTTCATGCCACAGCCAATTGCTATTTTGGCTGTCGCCTGTCCGATGCGTCCAAATCCAATGATGCCAATGGTTTTATCTTTTAGTTCTGTTCCGGCTGAATAGACTTTTTTCAAGCCCGCAAAATCGGAAGCACCTTTGTTTCGCATTGCATGGTTGGATTGGTGTAGAAAGCGAACCCCACCAAATAAATGTGCAAAAACCAATTCGGCTACTGACTGTGAAGAAGCTGCAGGTGTATTCACCACTTTTATACCTTTTTCATTGGCATATTTTACATCGATGTTGTCCAAACCAACTCCCGCACGTCCAATCAATTTCAAGCCGGGGCAAGCATCAATCACATCCTGACGCACCTTTGTGGCGCTTCTCACAAGAAGCACATCGAATTGTTCATCATTTATTTTTTGAGCTAAAATAGCTTGTTCTGCTTTTTGCGTTTCTACAAAAAAACCGGCAGCTTCAAGCATTTCTTTTCCTTTGGTATCGATGCCATCGTTGGCAAGTATTCTTTTCATAATTATAATTCTTATCAGGCTTGTTTTTCTAAAGTTTGCATCACTTCCACGAGGGCTTGCACGCTGTCTATATCCATGGCATTATACATCGATGCACGATAGCCACCCACGGAGCGATGTCCTTTCAGGCCACTGATGCGGGCTTCTTTTAGCAGAGCATTAAAGCGTTCTTCGAGGCTTTCGTCCACCAGCACAAAATTAGCATTCATTGCTGAACGGTCTTCCACAGCTACAGTACCTCTAAACAATGGGTTTCGATCCAATTCATTGTAAAACAGTTCTGCCTTTTTGCGATTGCGCTCCTGCACCCAGCTTACACCACCTTGTTCCTCGAGCCATTTCAAAGTGAGCATGGAAACATACACCGCAAATACCGGTGGCGTATTGTACATCGATTCGCCTTTGATATGAATTTTATAATTGAGCATGGAAGGTATTTTTCTGCTCACTTTTCCAAGTATTTCGGGGTTTACAATCACCATCGTAGCACCGGCAGGGCCCATGTTTTTCTGTGCCCCGGCATAGATTAAACCGAACTTTGAAACATCCACCGGGCGGCTGAAAATATCAGACGACATATCGCACACCATAGTCACCGGACTATTTGGAAATTCTTTGATCTGTGTTCCGTAAATGGTATTGTTAGAAGTGATATGAAAGTAATCCGCATCAGCTGGAATGTTGTATTGCTTTGGAATAAAGCTAAATTTTTGCGCTTCCGACGAGGCTACTACATCCACAGCTCCGAACAATTGAGCTTCTTCAATCGCTTTTTTAGCCCAGGTGCCGGTGTTGAGGTATGCAGCTTTTTTCTCCAGTAAATTAAAAGGCACCATAGAAAATTGCTGACTAGCACCTCCTTGAATAAAAATAACTTCATAGCCTTCCGGAACATTCAATAGCTTTTTAACTAATGCACATGCGTGGTCAAAAACTTCGATAATATCTTTTCCGCGGTGCGAAATTTCTAATATTGAAAGATCCAGATTATTGAAGTTAAGCACAGCTTTAGCTGATTGCTCAATGACTTCTCTAGGTAATATTCCCGGCCCTGCACTGAAATTATGTACTTTCCTCATGCTTTTTTATATTTATTGCGGTCAAAAATAATCAAATACAAGGCGCGCGTATTTTAAACTTACCTAAAGTTTTAAATAGATTTTCAGGTGACACGATGTTTAAAATCTGAATGAAGGCACCTACCTTCTATATCGCACGAACTTCTACCTTTGCGCCACCAAAATTGATACTAATCATTATGATGAATTCGGCTCAGATTCGCCAGACTTTCCTAGATTTTTTCGCTTCCAAAGGGCATCAAATTGTCCCATCAGCGCCAATGGTTATCAAAAATGACCCTACTTTAATGTTTACCAATGCGGGAATGAACCAGTTCAAAGATATTTTTCTGGGAAATGTTCCGGTGAAATATCCACGTGTGGCCGATACCCAAAAATGTCTTCGTGTTTCGGGTAAGCACAACGACCTGGAAGAAGTGGGTGTAGATACATATCACCACACCATGTTCGAGATGTTGGGCAATTGGTCATTTGGCGACTATTTTAAAAAAGAAGCCATCGCCTGGGCTTGGGAATTGCTTACTGAAGTTTTTAAAATTGACAAGGGTCGGATTTATGTTACCGTATTTGAAGGCGATAACGCTGAAAATTTGCCCTTTGATCAGGAAGCTTATGACACCTGGAAACAATTTATTTCAGAAGAAAGAATTCTCAATGGAAATAAAAAGGACAATTTCTGGGAAATGGGCGACACCGGGCCTTGCGGTCCATGTTCTGAAATTCATATTGACCTACGCGATGATGCCGAACGTGCTAAAATTGATGGAAAACTGCTAGTGAACAATGACCACCCGCAAGTGATCGAGATCTGGAACAATGTATTCATGGAGTTTAACCGCAAAGCAGATGGCTCTCTGGAAAAACTTCCGGCGCAACACGTGGACACAGGAATGGGATTCGAGCGATTGTGTATGGTGTTGCAGGGAAAGCAGTCCAATTATGATACGGATGTTTTTCAGCCTTATATCCAATTTATAGAGCAAGCATCAGGCAAACGCTATAAGGAAAATGAGCAGACCGATATTGCCATGCGTGTAATCGCTGACCATATCCGTACCATTGCTTTTGCCATTGCTGATGGACAGTTGCCTTCTAATAACAAGGCCGGGTATGTAATTCGCCGAATTCTTCGACGAGCTGTTCGTTATGCATATACCTTTTTAGGTTTCAATGAACCTTTTCTCTTTCGCCTTGTGCAGGTTATGGTAGGGCAGATGGGAGATTTTTTTCCTGAAATCAAAGCACAACAGACCCTAATCGAGCAAGTGATTCGGGAAGAAGAGTTAAGTTTTTTAAGGACACTAGCCACTGGGATTAACCGATTCAATGAATATACTTCGAAAGCAGCAAAACAGCATGTTGATGGTGAATTTGCATTTGAATTGTTCGATACCTATGGATTCCCAATAGATCTTACGCAACTGTTAGCGCGCGAAAAGGGGCTGGAAGTGGACATGGAAGGTTTTGAGAAAAATTTGCAAGCGCAAAAGGAGCGTTCACGCAAGGCATCGCAAGTAGTGGCCGGCGATTGGGTCATTTTGCATGAAGGTGAAGATTCCAGATTTATCGGTTATGATGCCACATCAGCCAATGTGCAACTGATGCGTTACAGAGAAATCGATCAAAAAGGCAAAAAGCAATATCATTTGGTGTTTGATGTTACCCCCTTCTATCCTGAAGGTGGAGGTCAAGTGGGCGATTCGGGATATATACAGATTGGAGATGAAAAAATCACCATTTACGATACGAAGAAAGAGCATGGACTTATCCTGCATTTCAGCGATCGCTTGCCAAAAGATTTGGAAGCTGATTTCTCAGCAAATGTGGATGTTCAAAAGCGAATAAATACCATGCGAAACCACAGCGCAACGCATTTGATGCATGCCGCGTTGAGGAAAGTTCTCGGAACACATGTAGAGCAAAAAGGATCGCTCGTTAACGGAGATTACCTTCGCTTCGATTTTTCTCATTTCAGCAAGCTAAGTCCGGAAGAGATCATTGCCATTGAGCAAATGGTAAATGAAAAAATTAGAGAAAATATCCATGCAGACATTCGCCAAATGGCTATTGAAGAAGCTAAGGCTATGGGTGCAATGGCTTTGTTTGGAGAGAAGTATGGTGACACGGTTCGTGTGGTTTCTTTTGATAAAGATTACTCCATTGAGCTCTGCGGAGGAACGCATGTAAATGCAACAGGAAGTATCGGCTTATTTAGAATTTTATCTGAGAGCGCTGTTGCTGCAGGAGTAAGACGTATTGAGGCTTGCACAGGTTCTGCTGCAGTAGAATTGATGCTTCAGGATAGAAACCTTATAACACAAATTAGCGAAAGACTCCGAAATCCAAAGGATTTAATAAAAAGCCTGAATCAGCTTTTGGAAGAAAAAGAAAAGCTTGAACAGGATGTGCAAGAACTTTTCCATGCGAAAGGGCAACAGATCAAATATCAATTAATCCAACAAGTGCAGCCTGCAAATGGGTTGAACTTTATTGCCGAAAGGATCGACATGCCAAATGCCGAAGTGGTGAAAAATATTGCATTTGAATTGCGCAATCAGGTCGAAAATCTGGTGCTTGTATTGGGGCACGAGAGCAATGGCAAACCGATGATAACCGTTGCCCTATCCGATAATCTTGTTAAAGACAAGGGAATGAATGCCGGAACTATGGTACGCGAACTGTCCAAGCACATTAAAGGAGGGGGAGGAGGCCAACCTTTTTATGCTACTGCAGGCGGAAGCGATATGAACGGATTGGAGCAGGCCTTGAAGGCTTCAGGTGCTTTACTGGGCTAAGTTTTTTGAGTGTTTGACGAAAACACTGTATTAAAGCTTGTAGTTAATTCATCATGTAAACCC
>JBKBKN010000024.1:0-42959 GCA_046294625.1 Flavobacteriales bacterium | reverse complement strand
ATGTTCAGAGTGAAATTGAATGACTTCAATTTTCGCGTCAGATGTTGCAGTAGAAGTTTGCTTGGTGTTTTGTGCTTCGCTGTTACAAGCGGTAAAAAGCAACATCATTAGTGTTGCAAATGAGAGAAAGATGTTTTTTGATTTCATTGTATTTAAATTTTAAATGGTTCCGTATTTATTGATGATTGCCAATTGTCCAGCGTGGTAAGCCGTATGTGATACAATTCTGCCAAAGGCTTCTGCTTTGGTTTTTGTTCCAAATTCTTTTGTAGTGATGGTGCTTTCCCAATCTTCGTCTGATTGCTTCTCCACTATTGATTTCAGTTTCTCAAAAGATTCAGCTACATAGTTTTTTAAGCCTTCCAAATCTGTCCATTCGCCTGTATCTCGTTTTTCGATGACTGTTTTTGCCGTTACTTTTATTGAACTGTCTCCAAATACATTTTTGGCAAAAAGCAACTCCACATCACCAATATGGCGAATTAAAAAACCAACTGAATTGGGCGAAGTGCCAAGTTTCTTTTGTAAATCTGTTTCGGATAAATTATCTAACTGATTCGTAAATCGTGTTCGGGATTCTATCCAAAGTTCAAGCAATATTTCCGTTTTGTTTTTCATCTGTTGTTATTAATTTTTTATGGTCAGATGGAATTCGCCATCCGGCATTTAAGTAATTATTTAGATAGTCTATGTGGCTCATTTCATAATAATATATTGAATAAGAATCCTGAAAGGATGATGAATAATGTAACCACTCCAAAGTAGATTGTTATCAATTTCATTGTCATTACTTTTTTAAGTAGGGTGGCTTCTGGTATTGATAAGCCAACGGTTGCCATCATAAAGGCGATAGCTGTGCCAAGTGGAACACCTTTGGCAACAAAAACTTGAATTACTGGAACGATTCCTGCGGCATTGGCATACATAGGTACGGCAACAATTACGGCAAGCGGAACTGTCCACCACTCACCCCCACCTAAGTATTGACCAAAAAAGTTTTCGGGAACATAACCGTGCATTGCTGCTCCAATACCAATACCGATTATCACATACAAAACAACACCTTTTACGATATCCCAAGCACCACGAGTAATTTCAGGTAATCGTTGGCTAAAAGTCAATTTTTCTTCTTCATATTCGCTTTGTTGCATTTTGTTTGCAAGTATTTTCTTAACCCAATCTGAAAGCATCGGTTCGAGATTGAATTTTCCTAAAAGCCAGCCACCAATAGTTCCGAGTAAAATTCCCGAACCGGCATAAATAAGTGTAGCCTTCAAGCCAAACATTCCGATAAACATAGCAATGGCAACCTCGTTGACTAGGGGAGAGGTAATGAGAAAAGCAAAGGTTACTCCCAAAGGTATTCCGCCTTGCACAAATCCAATAAATAGTGGAACAGAAGAACACGAACAGAAGGGAGTAATCGCTCCGAAAGTTGATGCTAACAGATATTCTAATCCGTACAATTTTTTTCTATTCAGAAAATCTTTGAGTTTTTCAATGGGCAAATAAGCGTTCACAATACCCATTAAAAACACAATCAGAAACAACAGAATAAGAATTTTCAATGTGTCGTACACAAAGAAATTCAATGCTGTTCCTAAATGGGTTTCTGCACCTAAACCAAAAACGGAGTAGATGAGCCAATCAGCGAAATGTTGTATCCAATCAAACATAGTGGATTTGAAGATTATTTGATTTGAAGATTTGTTAATTTGAAGATGAAACGATTTGAAGATGAAACGATTTGAAGATTAGATGATTTGAATATTTATTAACTTGATTGCTCAATCTTCAAATCAAATCATCAACCCATCTTCAAATCATATTATCAACACATTTTCAAATCAGCAACAACCTGAGTCATTACAACACGAACCGCTACCTGTAACCACAGAAGTATCGCCTTTGGTGGGGAAGCCTTTTTGCACCCAACGAGCAATTCCGTGTTGCATATTCACTACATTGGTATAGCCATGATTTACTAAAAATCCAGATGCTCTTAAACTTCTACCTCCACCTTTGCAGACCATTACTACCGGTTGGTCTTTTGGAATTTCGGTATAACGTTCCTCAAATTCGCTTAGCGGAATGTTAATGATATTGGGCACATCGTAAGCTAATTGAGCTACTTCGTCTTTTTCACGGACATCAACCAATAATGCTCCGTTTTTTACCCATTCTTGCGTGGTAGTTGGGCAAATTTCCTTTACTAAAGTTTGATTTTCCATATACTTGATTGTTTGATTTGAAAATGAGTTGATTTGAAGATGTTTTAATTTGAAGATGTTTTGATTTAATCGGTCAATTCTCAAATTATATCATCAAAAAATCTTCAAATCATTTTAAAAGTTCAATAATTTCATTTACCTGAGCAACTCTGCCTTTGATTTTGATTTGTTCGTCAATCATCAATACAGGCGTGGTGAGCACATTATACTTCATCATTTCTTCAATATCTTCCACTTTTACAACATTAGCTTCAATGTTGGATTGTTTGAGTGCCTCAAGCACATTACTGTAGGTGGTTTTGCACTTTGGGCAACCTGGTCCTAATACTTTTATCTCTGTCATATTTTTGATGTTTTATTGTTTCAGTTCGCAAATGTACGAACAATTATTCGTAGTTCGTAGTATTACGAACATAATGTTAAAAAAATTATTCAAATACTTTGTTTAGCAACGACTTAGCAAGTGTAAAATTTTCTCGGTTGATACAGTACTTTGTTGACGGTGGTGTAATATCGCCTTGAATTAAACCTGCGTCTTTCAATTCATTCAAATGTTGAGAAAGGGTTGATTTGGCAATTGGAAGTTCTTCTGCCATATCTCCGTGATAGCAACACGCCTGAGAATTGAGTAATTTCAAAATAGCAATTCGAACTGGATGTCCTAAGGCTTTCGCAAACCTTGCAGTCTGCTCTTGTTCTTTCGTGAAATAATCGTTTTTAGTAACGCTTGGCATCTTTTGTCGTTTTATTGTTCGCAAATGTACGAACAATATTTTAGAAAATGATTAGATGCAGTTAACTATTTGTCTTGGGTGGTGGGTGGGCTTGGGTGCGTTTAGGCAAAATTAAATGTGCTGTTTAGTGTCGGCTGGTGGGAAGGGAACAGCTCTGTACCAATCCAATGAAGTTTTGACTCTATTATCAAATAATCCCTATTTAGCCAAGGTGCATTAAGATTAGATCTAAAAGTGATAAACTCGGCATCATTATTAGTCTTTATTAATGATTTAATCTTATTAACTTTTCGTCTCTTAACGAAACTCAATTTATCGCTTATACCAAAGATTGCGGCAATTGCAAAGATTACAGCAATGATTGTAATAATATCAGCAAATGTCGATAAACAATTTCTCATCACATATTACTTCTCGCTCAGCGGAAAATGTTTTTAGATGTTTGTTGAGCGGTCATTTTTAATGCCGCTCTGAACATTGGCTAATTTGCAAGTAGCCTAAAACTTAAACTTCCTTCCTATTAACCTAAATCTACATACTTCTTCCAATACTGTCCACCCTGTTCAGATTGAACTACTCAAAGATGCTATTAATAATCTCAACTGTCTTCATAAAATAACAAGCTTAGATTTTTTACCTTCTTAAATTCCTTATCAGCTGTGAATAGCGTATGATTTAAGAAGGATGCCGTATCGGTAATAATGCTGTCGGGTAATTTCAAGTTTGATTCACTTCTAATGGAGATGGTTTTCTGTTTGATTTTACTATTAATATCAACTATATTAATATCGTCTAAAATTAAAGAAATCTTTTTCTTATCCGATGCTGATAGACCTTTGAAACCCAGCAATTCTAGTTCAGTAATGAATTAGATGTAAACATCTGTCTCATCAAGTGTTTCCAATACAGGCTCATTTCCCGAAAGGAGATATGAAATGATATTTGTATCAAGAAGGAGCTTATTCCCACCCATCTCTTAACTTTCTTTGTATTTCAGATGGATCTTCTTTCAATTTTACAATGCCCCAATATCTCTTCTCATCAAAGCCTTTGTGTTTTTGAATTTTTTGCAAAGCTTCTCTGATAGCTTTTTTGATGCTGTTTTTTTAATTACGGCTACCATCTTTATAATTTATAAATCATCATTTATAAACCTAATCAAAAGTAGTGAAAATATTCTCTATATCACATATTCCTTCTATACTGCCCACCCACTTCAAACAAAGCTTCAGTGATTTGACCTAGGGAGCAGTATTTCACAGCTTCCATCAGGGCAGTGAAGATGTTGCGGTTTTGCACAGCTGCATCCTGAATGGCTTTAATCAACTCAGTTGATTGGTCAGTATGTGCTTTGTGAAGCTCACCCAGCATGCCAATCTGGTATTGCTTTTCTTCTTCCGTAGCACGAATCACTTCACGCGGCAATACTGTTGGTGAACCTTTAGAGCTCAGAAAGGTGTTCACTCCAATAATCGGAAATTCTCCGGTATGTTTCTGCATCTCATAATGCATCGACTCTTCCTGAATTTTGCTCCGTTGGTACATGGTTTCCATAGCTCCCAAAACACCCCCGCGTTCGGTGATGCGATCAAATTCGGCATAAACAGCTTCTTCAACTAAATCTGTCATCTCTTCGATAATAAATGAACCTTGCAATGGGTTTTCGTTTTTTGCTAAGCCCAATTCTTTGTTGATAATCAACTGAATGGCCATGGCACGACGCACAGATTCTTCCGTAGGTGTGGTAATGGCTTCGTCGTATGCATTGGTATGCAGGGAGTTGCAATTGTCATAGATGGCATACAAAGCCTGCAAGGTGGTGCGAATATCGTTGAAATCAATTTCCTGGGCATGCAGCGAACGACCGGATGTTTGTATGTGGTATTTCAACATTTGAGAGCGTTCATTTGCGCCATATTTGTATTTCATAGCTTTGGCCCAAATACGGCGCGCCACGCGGCCAATTACGGCATATTCAGGGTCTATACCATTGCTGAAAAAGAAACTCAGATTAGGCGCAAAATCGTCGATGTGCATACCACGACTTAGGTAATATTCCACATAAGTGAAACCATTAGCCAAAGTAAACGCTAACTGTGTAATCGGATTGGCACCGGCTTCAGCAATGTGATATCCGGAAATACTCACCGAGTAGAAGTTGCGGACTTTATGATCGATGAAATACTGCTGAATATCTCCCATCATGCGTAGGGCAAATTCGGTAGAGAAAATACAAGTATTTTGCGCTTGGTCTTCTTTTAAAATATCGGCTTGCACGGTGCCACGAACCACTTTTAGCGTTTCGGCCTTGATTTTTTCGTACACTTCTTTTGGCAAAATCTGATCGCCGGTCACACCCAGGAGCATCAAGCCCAAGCCATCGTTGCCTTCGGGCAAGGGACCTTGATAAGCGGGTCTTTTCACGCCTTTTTCCTTGTAAATGGCATCGATTTTAGCATTCACTTCAGCTTCGAGTCCATTTTTCTTGATGTAGATTTCACATTGCTGATCAATGGCGGCATTCAGGAAAAAACCTAACAACATCGGTGCAGGACCGTTGATGGTCATAGAGACCGAAGTGCTCGGGGCACAAAGGTTGAAGCCCGAATAGAGTTTTTTGGCATCGTCTAAGCAACAAATGCTCACGCCTGAATTGCCGATTTTGCCATAAATGTCGGGGCGCAAATCGGGGTCATTGCCATATAAGGTAACAGAATCGAAAGCGGTACTCAGACGGGCAGCCGGCATTCCCAAACTCACATAATGAAAACGGCGGTTGGTGCGTTCCGGGCCACCTTCGCCGGCAAACATCCTTGTAGGATCTTCTCCTTCGCGTTTAAAAGGGTAAATTCCAGCAGCATACGGGAATTCTCCCGGAACATTTTCTGTCAATGACCAACGAAGAATAGCCCCCCAATTCTGAAAAGCAGGAGTTACCACTTTAGGGATTTGAGAATGTGAAAGACTTTCAGTATGGGTTTTTATCTTGATTTCCTTGTCACGGACTTTGAAAATGTAAAATTCATTTTTGTAAGCTTCGCGCTTAGCGGACCATTCTTCGATGATTTTCCAGTTTTTCGGGTCGAGCTCAAGTTTGATGCGATCGAATTCAGCGTTTAATAGCTTAACTAATTCCGGATCAGTGCCGGCATTCAAACTTTTGATGGTTTTGTTAATGGCATAAAGTTTTTCCGCCACCTCGGCTTGTTTTTCTACCCAGGTATTGTAGCTGCGGTTATTTTCGGAGATTTCGCTCAAATAACGGGTGCGATTGGGCGGAATCACATAGATTTTTTCGCTCATTTCGCGGGTCACCTGATAGTTCGATTTCAGTTCAGCACCGGTTTTCTCTACCAACTTGTCCATCACCGATTTGTATAGATTGTTCATACCCGGGTCGTTGAACTGCGAAGCAATGGTGCCAAACACCGGCATGGTTTCCGGGTCGCTGTCCCACAAGTTGTGGTTGCGCTGGTATTGTTTTTTCACATCGCGCAGAGCATCGAGTGCGCCGCGTTTATCGAATTTGTTTAGGGCAATCAGATCGGCAAAGTCCAGCATGTCAATTTTCTCCAATTGCGTGGCAGCACCGTATTCGGGCGTCATCACATACAGGCTCAAATCGCTGTGGTCGAGAATTTCGGTATCGCTTTGGCCAATGCCCGATGTTTCGAGAATGATTAAATCGTATTGAGCTGCTTTGAGAATGGCCACCGCTTCTTTCACGTGTTTGCTCAGTGCTAGATTGCTCTGGCGGGTAGCCAATGAGCGCATATATACACGGGGATTTCGTATGGCATTCATGCGAATTCGGTCGCCCAGTAGGGCGCCACCTGTTTTGCGTTTGGATGGGTCCACCGAAATCACGCCGATGTGCTTATCTGGAAAGTCAATCAGAAATCGACGAACCAATTCGTCCACCAACGATGATTTACCTGCCCCTCCTGTACCAGTGATGCCTAATACAGGCGATTTACTTTTTTCGGCCAGTTGATGTACACGGTCCATTTCGGCTCCGGCCGCGTCGGGATTGTTTTCGGCAGCAGATATTAACTTGGCAATGCTCTTCCAGTCTTTTTCAATCAAATGACCCACTTCGCCATTGAGATTTACCCCGGTGGGGAAATCGCATTTTTCAATCAAATCGTTGATCATACCCTGTAAGCCCATAGCCCGGCCATCGTCAGGATGATAAATACGGGCAATGCCATATGCATGCAATTCTTCAATTTCGGAAGGAAGTATGGTTCCGCCTCCACCGCCAAAAATTTTGATATGTCCTGCGCCTTTTTCTTTTAGCAGGTCATGCATGTATTTGAAATACTCCATGTGCCCGCCCTGATAACTGGTCATGGCAATGGCTTGGGCATCTTCCTGAATGGCGCAATTCACCACTTCTTCCACCGAGCGGTCATGACCTAAGTGAATCACTTCTGCGCCAGTGTTTTGAATGATGCGGCGCATGATGTTAATGGCTGCATCGTGCCCGTCGAAAAGGGATGCGGCGGTTACGATGCGAATTTTATTCTTAGGTTTATAAATGGCTGTTTGCATGAATTCATTGATTGTGATGTTATTCGCAAAATTAATGCATTATACCTAACATGCAATGCGCATCAGCAATGCATCATCAGACAAAGACCCTATTTTCAAAATGTACTGAATTGGGGTGATTTGATTAATGCATTTTGCTTTAAGGGAGAGAGAGTTTTTATGATTGATTTACTTCACAAGAATTATTACAATAGCGAAGCGAGTAAACCAATAAAAAAGCGCAGGAGAATGACTTGCTGCGCTTTAGGAATGAAAATATAAAAGATTTATTTGCCCAGCAATTGCATTAGCTCTTCGAGTTTGGGTGATAAAATAATTTCGGTGCGGCGGTTTAGGGCTCTACCTTCTGCCGTGTCATTGCCCGCTCTCGGCTGGAACTCACCTTTGCCCGAAGCAGTCACGCGCACAGGATTCACCCGATGTTCGTCGGTTAATATTCTCACAATTGAAGTGGCACGAGCCACACTCAAATCCCAATTATCGCGAAATTGATTGGTGCGGATTGGAATATTGTCGGTGTGCCCTTCGATGAGAATATCGATATCAGTGTTTTTATTCAGCACGTCGGCGAGAAGTTTAATCGCTTCACGCCCTTTAGTTTCCACAGCTGCACTGCCTGAACGGAACAGCAATTTGTCCGACATAGACACATACACTTTTCCGTTTTTGATCTCTACCGAGAGCTCATCGGAATTGAAGCCTAATAAGGCGTTTCGAATTATATCGTTAAGTCTTTGTGTAATGGAATCTTGACGAGCAATTCTTTGCTTTAAGTCATTAAGCGCACGTTCTCTTTCAGTTAATAAGCGTTCTTTGTTTTCGAGCTCTTCTGTTTTTTGTTTCAACGCCTGATTAAACTGAGAAGCTTGTGAGAGGTTATCGCTCATCAGTTTGTCATAATTTTGCTGCAGGTCATTTAATCGAAGATTAGTATTGCGCAAGTCACCCCGCAGACGTTGATTTTCAGCACTGCTATCTTCAAGGGAGCGTTTCAGGTTTGCATTTTCCTGATTCGAATTGCTCAGGTTGGTGCAAAGTTCGTCTCTTTCGGCTACCACTGTTTTCAGTCGTTTTCCTGCCAATAGTTTTTTGTCAGGTTTAGGCTCTCCGCATTTGTAAACGGGAGCGCATGATGCTGCAAACATCATTAAAGCAGCAAGGGAAGCCGCTTGCCATATTTTTTTCTTTGGCATAGTGTATTCAATTTTTCAGACGCGAAAGTATCTTTATGGGGAGAGAATACACAATGGTTTAATGTTTTTTAAGCATCATTTAACTTGAATTAATTTTTCAAGATGCATGGCGAATAACTTCACCATACAAACGTGATTTTCACCTAAATCAATTCGAAGTGATATGAAGAAGTTAGTAAGATATTAAATGATTGTCCGTTTTTATACCTAATTGCCATCGGCTACTTACTTTAATTTGTTGTGTTTTTTCAAAGGTCAAATTGAGCTCGCAAGCACGATCGGTTCTTGTCTTGAAACAAGAAAGTAAGCAAAGAAATTCAAGGGTAAAGTTATTATCCTGCTCTCCCTTTGCTTTTTCTTTATTAGCTAAGAAGCTGGATGAATCTCCTTCTTGCTATTACTACTAAAAAGCAAATTCCCTCTTACACGTGGCCTGCTACTTTACCTCGGCCACCGCGCCCTAGGCACAGATGAACAGAAATGCTCTCAAAAACTTTGATCCTGTAGTTAGAATTAAATTTGCTGTTTTTAAGAATCGATATTATTTAAACTGATGGGTATCGTTGCGGTTAATCATTAGATATATAATAAAAACAAGTTGTTTAGTAGCTATATTTACTTTACCCAAACCTGATACTCCCAAGGCTTCAGATTCAATCGTTCTTTAGCGGAGAATTTTTTGTTGCTGTTTGAAAAGAGCTCCTTGTAATCACCAGCAAGGTTGGCATCGTTGATGTTTAACCTTTGATTACGGTTGCTGAGATTGAGAATAAACAATACTTTATCTTCACCTGTGTCTCGGGCAAACACATAAACATCCTTGTCGTTTGATGTTTTAATTTTAATAAATCGTCCACCTCTGCCGGCGTGATGCAAAGCTTTGTTTGAAGCTTTCAATTTAAACAAACGCGTGTAAAAATCTTGTAGCGGAAAATTGCCCCATTTGATTTCGTCTTTTTCAAAAAAGTCGAGTCGTTTATTTAATGCTGCTTCTTGGCCTGAGTAGATCATAGGCATGCCGTCCATGCCAAAGGTGAGCACGGCAAAGGCTAAGGCGCCATCACCCATGCGCTCGTATTCCGAGCCACTCCATGAGTTCTCGTCGTGGCTGGAAGTGAAATACATGCGGGTGTATTCAGGTTTGAATTTTTGTTCTTGTTCAGCACGATAAGCATCAATAGCCAAGGCATCTTTTTCGCCCTTAGCGATATCGTTCATGATGTGGTGATGCGAAAAAGCATAGGTCATATCGAAGCCATTTTCGTGTACTTCGGTATTTTCAGCTTCGGCCAGCATAAAAACAGGTTTGATTGCATCCAACTCCTTTCTGATATTCCGCCAGAAGTCTGCAGGAACCATATCGGCCACATCGCAACGAAAACCATCAATGTCTGCAGCTTTTACCCAAAAGAGCATGGCATCAGTCATTGCGCGGCGGAGTTCCGGATTGTCGTAATTCAGATCGGCCACATCGGTCCAGTCGGCCACCGGCGGTATCATTTCACCTTTCTCATTACGGGTATAAAATTCCGGATTACTTTGCATCCAATGGTGATCCCAGGCAGTGTGATTAGCCACCCAGTCCAAAATAACTTTGATACCTAAGTCATGCGCTTTTTTCACCATGGTGATAAAATCCTGCATGGTGCCCATTTCAGGGTTTATGGCCATATAATCGCGAATAGAGTAGTAACTGCCTAAACTGCCTTTGCGTTCTTTTAAGCCAATGGGCTGCACCGGCATCAACCAAATAATTCCTATTCCCATTTGCTGCAAACGGGGTAAATGAGAAGCAAAAGCGTTGATAGTGCCTTCTTTGCTGAATTGACGAATATTGACTTCATACATATTCGAGTTGAATGACCACTCCGGGGTAGCATGTTGAAACTCTGCCACACCTCTTTTTAAGTTTCTGATTTGCTTCACTTCTGGTTGCTGTGCGGTAAGGGTTGATGAAAGTATGATTGCCGGAAGTAATTTGGCAATGTTGGGTATGGATATATTCATTGGTTAAATTGTTTTTTTTACACTTAGCTGCAATAATACAATTGTTTTTCTAAAACCAAAATGTCGGCATCATTCCTTAGGATTTTATAAGAAAGTTCATGTTCGACCAATTTATTCAAACAACCAGTCAAAGAATTATTTTGTCTTTGGGCTTGATTGAACATATTTCCGATATATTTTACAATGTCTATAAACTCAAAAAGCCCCATTCTGGGGCTTTTAAAATTCTGTTAAGAGTGAACTTAGTTCAGTGATTTCACAATCGCGGCAAAAGCTTCCGGATTGTTCATCGCTAAGTCAGCAAGCACCTTACGGTTGATTTCCACATTGTTGGCGTGGATTTTACCCATAAACTCACTGTAAGACATACCATGCTCACGTGCACCTGCGTTGATACGTTGAATCCAAAGCGCTCTGAATTCGCGTTTTTTGGTGCGGCGGTCACGGTAAGCATAGGTTAAACCTTTTTCAACGGCGTTTTTTGCAACGGTCCACACATTTTTCTTGCGACCCCAAAAGCCTTTTGCCTGCTTGAGAACTTTTTTACGGCGAGCTCTCGACGCCACGTTGTTGACTGATCTTGGCATTTTGTCATTTTTTTTTTGATGAACGGCGCCCTTACTTCACGCAAGAAACTTGATGCCGGGCATCTGGTTAAACATTTAAACTTATTTACCGATACAAAGCATTCTTTTTACCAGGCCTTCATCTGCTGCGGAAACCAAAGCAGTGTGTCCGAGACGGCGTTTTTGCTTGGTGGTTTTCTTCGTCAGAATGTGCCTTTTGAAAGCGCTTTTTCTTTTAATTTTTCCGGTGGCAGTAAGCGTGAAACGCTTTTTTGCACTGGAATTTGTTTTCATTTTAGGCATTGTTCGCTATTTATATTGATTTACATTTTTACTTTCACACTCACTTCTTCTTTGGAGCTATAAACACAATCATTCGTTTACCTTCCATCACCGGCATGCTTTCCGCTTTTCCAAAATCATCGAGCTCCTGCACAAATTTCATCAGGAGAATTTCTCCTTTTTCCTTAAACAAGATGGTTCTTCCTTTAAAGAACACGAAGGCTTTGATTTTTGCACCTTCTTGAAGAAACTTCTTCGCATGGTTCAACTTGAAGTTGAAGTCATGGTCGTCGGTATTTGGGCCGAAACGAATCTCTTTGATTACTGTTTTAGCAGCGTTTTGTTTCATCTGCTTTTGTTTCTTTTTCTGTTCGTAAAGAAACTTACCATAATCAATGATTCTGCATACCGGTGGTTCTGCATTTGGTGCAATCTCCACTAAATCGAGTTCCATCTGCTGGGCAATCTTAAGGGCTTCACTTAGGCTGTAGATCTTAGGCTCAATGCCTTCTCCTACAAGCCTTACTTGTGCAGCTCTAATATTACCGTTGATCCGGTGTGCATCTTCTTTTTTGGCTTTTGGATTGAAATTCCGCTTAAAGCCGGTGTTTTCTGTTGCTATATGTTTTCCTCCTAAATATTTATTAAATTCTCTCCTAATTGTTTGGCCACTTCTTCTTGAACCAATTTTGCAAAAGCTTCCACTTTCATTGCTCCAAGGTCTTCGCCGCCATGCCTTCTGACCGAAACTTCGCCGGATTGCTCCTCTTTCTCACCCACAATCAGCATAAATGGAAACTTGTTCATTTCCGCTTCTCTGATCTTTTTTCCCGCTCTTTCGTCACGGTCGTCAATTGCGGCGCGAATATCGGAAATTTTCAGCTTATCAAAAACTTTTTTTGCATAGGTATTAAATTTGTCGCTAATCGGCAAAATTACTGCTTGTTCAGGGGTTAACCATAAGGGGAAATTGCCGGCACAATGCTCAATCAAAACGGCCACAAAACGCTCCAAACTACCAAAAGGTGCGCGGTGAATCATCACCGGACGGTGTTTTTGATTGTCGGAGCCCATGAACTCGAGTTGGAATCGTTCGGGTAAATTATAGTCCACCTGAATGGTTCCTAACTGCCATTTGCGACCGATTGCATCTTTCACCATGAAATCAAGTTTGGGACCATAGAAGGCGGCTTCGCCATATTCCACGATGGTTTTTAGACCTTTTTCGGCAGCCGCTTCAATAATTGCTGCTTCTGCCTTGTTCCAATTTTCTTCTGAGCCAATGTATTTTGCTCGATTTTCTTTGTCGCGCAACGAAATTTGAGCGATGTAGTCATCGAAGCCCAAAGCATTGAAAATCATGAATACCAGATCAATCACCTTGATGAATTCTTCTTTCACCTGATCGGGACGGCAGAAAATATGGGCATCGTCTTGTGTAAATCCACGAACACGGGTCAAACCGTGCAATTCTCCGCTTTGTTCGTAACGATATACTGTTCCAAATTCGGCATAGCGAATCGGTAAATCTTTGTAAGACCGTGGTTTGGACTTGTAAATCTCGCAATGATGCGGACAGTTCATTGGCTTGAGGAAAAACTCTTCGCCTTCAGCCGGGGTTTTAATCGGCTGAAAAGAGTCTGCACCATATTTTTCGTAATGTCCTGAAGTGATATACAGGTCTTTGTGCGCAATATGTGGGGTGATTACCTGATCATAGCCTGTGGCCATCTGCGCTTTTTTCAAATAATCTACCAAACGCTCACGTAAGGCAGCTCCTTTGGGCATCCACAAAGGCAAACCCTGGCCTACTTTTTCAGAAAAGGTGAAAAGCTCGAGTTCTTTTCCGAGTTTTCGGTGATCGCGTTTTTTGGCTTCTTCGAGCATGAGCAGGTATTCGTCAAGCTCTTGCTTTTTAGGGAAAGTGATGCCATAAATACGAGTTAATTGTTTGTTTTTCTCATCGCCTTTCCAATAAGCTCCGGCAATATTGGTTAGTTTCACTGCTTTGATGAAGCCTGTATCGGGAATATGCGGTCCACGACACAAGTCTGTGAAATTGCCCTGCTGATAAAAGGTGATTTCCCCGTCATTCAGATTTTCGAGCAGATCGAGTTTATATTCATCACCTTTTTGCTTAAAATATTCGATGGCTTCTTTCTTAGGGACTTCCTGACGCTGATAGGTATTTTTTTGCTTTGCCAATTCCAGCATTTTTTGCTCTATGGCATCAAAATCGTTGGAAGAAATGGTGTGTTCTCCCAAATCCACATCGTAATAAAATCCATTTTCCAAAGCAGGGCCTATACCAAATTTCACTCCGGGATAGAGCGCTTCCAAGGCTTCCGCCATCAAGTGAGCTGAAGAATGCCACATGGTTTTTTTGCCATCGGTATCATTCCAGGTGAGTAGTTGAAAGCTGGCATCCTTGTTAATCGGGCGATTAGCATCTACTATCTCGCCGTTAACCTTCGCCGCTAGCACGTTACGCGCCAAACCTTCGGAAATGCTTTTGGCAATATCCATACTGCTTACACCACTTTCATATTCCCTGACAGAACCGTCAGGCAGGGTAATCTTAATCATGCTTTTGTTTTAGGGCTGCAAATATAGCGGATTAATTGCTCGAAAGAATTGGGAAACTTGGAAAACAAGCCTAGTCAAAATTTAATTAATGATTTTTATTTAAAGCAATTCACTTGCATTCCTTCCGACCAGTTATTTTTAGGAGCTACGAAAAGATTTATTCGGTGATTTTCAATATTACATTTCCAATCTTTTGGCCAGATTCAACATATTTGTAGGCATCTACAATTTGATTCATCCTGTATTTTCGGTCTATCACAGGTCTGAATTCACGTTTTTCAACAAGCTCTTTTAGGAAGATTACGTCTTGTTGAGAAATGGATGGAATGGGAAATAACAATTTTTTTCCACCCCAAAGTGGTGTTGATAACGCATAAAATATATTCTCTGCATTTTTTCCTAATTCGGTTGAAATGTAAATCCCCTTTGCAGTTAATAAGGGTTTGCACTTGCCAAATGAGCTTTTTCCTACAGCATCAAAGATGAATTCAAACTTAGCATCTGTTTTAGTGAAATCCTGTTTTTGGTAATCTATCACTTCATCTGCCCCTAAAGATTTTACCAAATCCACGTTTGGTGTATCGCACACTGCAGTTACTCTTGCTCCAAAATGCTTTAATATTTGCACCGCCGCAGAACCAATGGCACCGGTTGCACCATTGACCAAAACATTTTGGCCTCGTTTGACTTTAGCAGCTCTGATATCAACTAAGGCATAATGAGCACCTTCTGTAAATGCAGCTGCTTCATCAAAGCTGCATTCATCAGGAATAGTAGCAATGGCATCTGTTTCGGCAATTTTTAAATATTCTCCATGTCCGCCAAAGGTTTTATCGTTAAAACCAAAAATATTATCACCTATTTTGAAAGTTGTCACATGTTGTCCAATATCTTGAACAATGCCTGCAAACTCACACCCCAATATCTACTGTTTGGGTTTTAAAAACCCGGTAAAAAATCGAGAAATAAAATACTCGGCACTTCGCAAACCTGCATCTGTTCGATTTACAGTAGAAGAGACAACCTTAACCAATAACTCGTTGTTTTTCGGAATGGGTTTAGGAACTTCCATCACTTTAACTACATCAGGCGAGCCATATTGTGTATGAACTATGGCTTTCATTTTCTCTATTCTCGGTTATTTTGGTTTTGTTTCAAAGGATTGGTGTGTTTAAATCGTTAGGCTGATTGTCGAAACAAAGTTTTGATGGAATAATTTCACCCCCGCATACGGCATGCTTGTTTTGGCAGTAGTGTTTCTTCTTTCCTGTCTGTCAATTAGCTCCATTTTAAAGTTTCAAATTTATTGTTTTTAAGTCTTAGTTTAGGTCTGTAACCACCTTCAATATAACTGTCTTGTGAACATAAAGTGTTTGTATTTGTGTAAATGCAAATTTTGAAAGTTTCATCTCTACTCTGCGGGGTTTTTAATTTGATTTTCTTCCTATTTTTAATTTGGGCTCCATTTATTTTGTCTGTCCCACCGGTTGAAGATAAGGTGATTTCATTAATTTTTATGTCGTCCAAAATTTCGTTTGACTTTAGTCCTTCAATTTTCTCGACATTATTGCAATTAGTCAAAGCCAATGTGGTCAAAATGTAAAGTTCTATTCTTTTCAAATAGTCAATTTTTAGTGTTTAAACAGTAGCCAAAGCCAATATAAATTGTGAGCATACTAACCACTTTTGCAAAAATGCTGTTAGCTGCTGGTTTTTCTTTCAAATTTAATGTCTGCTGCTTTTAGTAACTGTAAAAATCGTCCTATTTCTGTTGATTCAACTGCTGTGTTTTGATGTTCATTTTGAATGGTTGTAATGATAGTCTCCAAAGTCAAAAAGCTTATTGTTACTTAAAAATCTCTATTGTCATTCAAAATATTTAGAAAATTCTATTTGTTACTAAATTCATTAATTCTTTTACTGTTATTGAGTTTTGTCACTGCAATAATGTAATTGAACTTTTTGCTATTTGTTTCTTCGAATATTTTGTCTCTAAATGCTTTTGTCCAAACTTGATCTGTCAACTCACGAAACGATTTCCAAACTGTCTCGTCCACTAACCTTCTTTGAGTCTGATAACCATTCAAAATATTTTTCAACGTCAAAGCCGCCTTGCCAAGATTTGCATGTAACAACGTTGGTTGTTTTAGTCTTTAAGTTATCCGAGAGCACATCTATGCCAGAGTGAACACTATACTTATTTTGTCTTCTTTTTTAAAGTGTATTGAACAGGTCGATATTTTACGTTGTGCTTCGTAAATGTTAATGGTTGTCTTAAAAAAATAGCCATCTATAAGTTGTTCTAAAATGTCTTCTTTCATTTATTCAATTTATTTCGTGTCGTTATAAACTTAATGCCAACGGGTTACAGCTTGGTGTAGTGGCGGATTTTTAGCACAAATGTTGATGCGGAGAACCAATTTTTGATTAACCACAAATGTGTCTGCGGAGCACTGAACCCCGCCTTTTGGGTAGGTGCTGTTATATGCCGTTTTTATCATTCCATAACATCTCTAATTCTTTTTCAGCATTTTTGTAGTATGGATAAGTCACGTCAAATTTATTTCCAAACTTATCTGTGACTGAAAAAATCTCAAATTCAAGTTTATTATCAAGAAGTTTTTTTAGATTATATAAAGTGCATGTAATGAATGGGCTGTCATACATGTAAAGAGTTGGTGCGTTAATCACAAATACTCCTTTAACTTCATAATTAATATCGATTTCAAAATTTTCATGACGTTGTGAGAAATGAAAAATTATTTTTTCTTTATTCTCGTTTATCCAACTTGTCCTTCTCTCCAATTGACTTTCATTTTCTTTAACAAAATTACTGTAATCTCTTCGCCATCCGCATATATCAAAACGAACTCTATTATTTTTACATTCCCCGACAAATATTATATTTTTTGCTAAATCAATAAAAATGCAATCAATTTGACCTACATCGCATTTTGCTAAATAAATATATTTATTCTTATCAAATTCTATTTTTCTTATGTCTTATTGAAATATTACATTCTTTTCTATGAAAATATCTTTAACGCGATTTTCCAAAACTTTATCGTTGTTCTTTATTTTCTTGCGGATAAACTTATTTAAGTCTTCTATTTTTGACCAAGCTTTTGGAAATTCATTAAACGGTATCGCATTTTCAGAAAGTGAGTAAATGCATTCAGTCCATTTTCCTTTTCCTAGAAGAAAAAATTCATTTCCTTCAATATGAACTTTTATGAACGTCTTATAAATTATTCGATCAATGTATTGACCACGAATAAAACAATCTATAAAAGATAACTTGTTGCTTTTACTCAATGTAAGACCTTCAATTAAATACTTAATATTTGAATTTTGCTTATCATTCTCGCTGAATAGGTTTTGAATAAATGCCTTGCATGGGTAAACTCCATTTCTAATTGTATCCTTATTTTCAATTGCATGCAAGTAATTATTTAAATTATCAAAGCAATTATTTGTTGAATTATTAAGTAATAATCTCAATTCTTCAAAGCTCATAGATAGTACGACATCGTCATTATGCTTGCTTATATCATTTGACACAAATTCACTTATTTCTGTAAATGGTCAAAATTCCTGTACTTCCATTATCCCACTCTTAAATGCAATTCCAACCGAGCGCGAGAGGAGTTTAGATTTAGCATAAGCTTCTGATATCTCAAATGCATATCTAGCTGTTATCATTAATTATTCTAATGTTTCTAAATAAACAAATCTATTTTTGAAACAGTCATCTGCAAAACTGGGAGAATTTTCATAATCTATCTCACATGCTTGTTCTAATATAACTTTTAATGTTCTGCGTGAAATGGCGAAGCTTGCGTTTAGTTCGCCCAAGTCAAATCCACTGCAACATTTCAGCCATATTTCACAAGAGTTCTCATGAAAATTTTGTACAAATAGATAGAAGGAAAATTTTTTATGTGTTTGAAGTTTCTTTTTAAATTCATTTTCAATAACAGTAAGCGATTTTAATAGAATTTCTTGGATAATAGCAGCATTGTATATAATGTCATCCTTATATTCATTATAGATAGTTTTGCTAATTTGTCTCCAGCAGTTGTGGTCATAAGATGTAGTTGAAATGACAACGTTGTTGTATCCTAGTATGTTTATGATTGGCATTATGTCTTTTTTTAAATGGCATATAACTCTATTATCCTCTCACCAACATTTCGATAATACATACCATTTATCGGTATTTCCGAAATTTTGCTCAGGTAGCTTCATGCAAGTATAAGTATGTTTGATAAAGGATAAAAGGGAGGTAGATTAAAATGATAATTTCTTGGATTTTTTGTTATAAATTCTGAGACAATAAGCGCTGATTTTGAGTGGTTTTGTAAACCATTTCAAATCGTGGAGCTGAAGCTTTTCAGGCTTTTCATTTAATGTCAAAATCTATGTGTAAAAATAACACTTTGTAGGTAAATGAAAATGCCTTAGGTTTGTCCCAAACTAAAATATTCATCTTTCATGTCGATATCAAAAATCAGAGAAGCATTGGGTAATCAGGCTGATTACCTGCTCAACCACAAATCAGGCACCTTTGACAGCAACAGTATTATGCCTACAGGAGGCGATTTTGTGGAGAGAAGTTTTTTGAACAGCAATCGTAATATCCAAACCTTGAGAAGCATTCAACAGCTTTATGGAAGTGGTCGTTTGGCTGATACGGGTTATCTCTCCATTCTCCCGGTTGACCAGGGCATTGAGCATGCAGCAGGTGCATCTTTTGCACCCAATCCAATGTATTTCGATCCGGAAAATATCGTAAAACTTGGCGTGGAATCAGGCTGCAATGCTGTGGCTTCTACATTTGGTGTATTGGCTACTGTGGCGCGAAAATATGCGCACCGCATTCCTTTTGTGGTGAAAATCAATCACAATGAATTTTTGAGCTATCCAAATAAGTATGACCAAAACCTGTTCGGAACTGTAGAGGATGCATGGAATATGGGGGCAGTGGCCATAGGAGCTACTATTTATTTTGGTTCTGCAGAAAGCTCAAGACAAATCGTTGAGATTGCAGAAGCTTTTGAACGTGCGCACGAACTGGGCATGGCCACGATATTGTGGTGTTACACCAGAAACAATGGCTTTAAGGTAGATGGAGTAGATTATCATACTTCGGCTGACTTAACCGGTCAGGCGAATCACCTTGGGGTAACTATTCAGGCTGATATCATTAAGCAAAAATTAGCTACTAACAATGGTGGTTATCTTGCTACCAAGCATGGCAAAACGCATCCAAAAGTATATTCTGAACTTACGACCGATCACCCAATCGACTTATGTCGTTATCAGGTGGCTAATTGCTACATGGGGCGCATTGGCTTGATCAATTCCGGTGGTGAGTCTAAAGGTCAATCTGACTTGGCAGAGTCAGTGGCAACTGCAGTAATTAACAAGCGTGCAGGTGGTCACGGATTGATTTTGGGCCGCAAAGCATTTCAAAAACCTTTCAAAGAAGGTGTAGAATTGTTGAATGCAGTTCAGGATGTGTATCTTTGTGATGATGTTACTATTGCGTAACACAACAAATATGAAGGTATGAGTTGGTTTAAGAGAACTTTTAAAAACATTACTACCACCACTAAGGAGAAGAAAGAAACCCCTGAAGGTTTGTGGTATAAATGTCCATCCTGCAAGTCCATATACACAACATTGGACCATCAGGCTGCTAATTTTGTTTGCGCCAACTGTGGCTATCATGAGAAAATCAATTCAAAGGAGTATTTCGATATTCTTTTTGATGATGAAGAGTATGAACTCCTGTTTGAAAACATTACATCGGGCGATCCTCTTCAGTTTGAAGATACCAAGCGATACAGCGACCGATTGAAAAGCAGCATGGCTTCGACAGGTTACAAGGATGCAATTTCATGTGCGGTAGGTGATATGGAAGATTGCACAGTGGTGGTAGCTTGCATGAATTTCAACTTTATCGGCGGATCTATGGGCTCAGTAGTAGGGGAGAAGATTGCGAAAAGCATCAGGTATTGTATCGAACATGAGCTTCCTTTGGTGATTATCTCCAAATCAGGAGGAGCCCGCATGATGGAAGCGGCTTATTCATTGATGCAAATGGCCAAAACATCGGCCTTGCTCACTAAGCTAGCAGAGAAAAAACTACCATACATTTCGGTGTTAACCAATCCTACCACAGGAGGCGTTACAGCTTCTTATGCCATGTTGGGCGATTTGAACATCGCTGAGCCAGGCGCCTTGATTGGTTTTGCAGGTCCAAGAGTGGTGAAAGAAACCATTGGAAAAGATCTTCCGGAAGGTTTTCAAACCGCAGAGTTTGTACTTGAACATGGCTTCTTGGATAAAATTGTTGATCGTCGTCAATTGAAAAAGCAATTGGCTACTATGATCAAACTTTTACTTAATAAGAACTGCGATCCCCCTCCGGTGAAAAATGCTTTAGATCCGGTTAAAGGGTCATCATCAAATTAAAGTCATTACCAAAGCACGAGTTTGAAATGCCGGAATCAGATGTTTTCCGGCATTTCTTCTTCATAGCGGCAGAGTAGTAAATCTCTATGTGCAGCAATGATTTGCCTTAAAGCCTGTGTGAATCCGCGTTGCAACGACAAAAGCATCGATACTTCCTGCGCACCAATTTGATTTAGCTGCAATTGCTTCATCACTTCTTCCGTAAATTTCTGATCGTTTTGTTTCCAGACCAAATTCATTTCCCCAAGCTCCTCAATAATTTCAGCATTGGCCTGTTGTGTTTCCAGTTCGCTCAACATTTTATAAATCGACTCCATGTAATTTTTTTGCTTTTCGTGTAAGCCAATGCAAAAAGGATTTTCAGATTCTTTCACCGCTTTGATGTGTTCTTTTACATCTTTGAGCGATTTGGCAGAAATGGTCGAATATCGTGCTGAATGCAGAATAGTATTTAATTGTTTGGTCATTTCTAAAGGAATTTCTTCATGTTGTACGCGAGCGCAGAAACTAAAAATCTGATCCTGCAATGCTTTCATTTCATCGTAAAGCATGGCATTGGTGTGCTTTTGAAATCCTTCGTTTAAGCTGTCTCGCAAGGGACTGATAGAACCAATCACCCGTAAATGATAGAGCATGCTCATGTGAATTAAGCGTCGCACTTCATTTTCAAGCGCTACAGCTGCAGCTTCAGGCACTTCGGGGCTGGCTTTTGGAAGAAATAAAGCAATTTGCTTTTGTTGTTCGGGCACAATACGCATAATAAACTTTACGAAGGGATGCAAGAAAAAAGAGAAAATGAGTACACCTGTTACGTTGAAGACTGTATGAAACAATGCCAATCCTGTGACAGGATCGGTATCAATATCATAAATCAAGTCAATAAAATAGAGTAGAAAGGGCAGTAGAATGATGGCAATCGCGCCGGTGAGTGTGTTGAAAAAGAAATGACTCCAGGCAATTCTTTTTTTGGTGATGTTTCCACCGAGTGAACCCACAATGATGGTGATGGTAGTTCCCATATTGCTGCCAATGACCATAGCTGCGGCCAAGTCGAAATCGATTAATCCGCCATTGAGTCCACTCAAAATGATGGCCATGGCAGCCGAACTGCTTTGCACCACTGCGGTGAGGATAAAGCCTATTAGGACAAAGACCACCACCGGATAATCGGCATAGACGCTCAGGTCAAAAAACGCAGAAGCTTCCTCCACTGCAGTTTTCATGTAGTCAAGCCCCATGAATAGAAAACCGAAGCCCACACTGAGTTTGCTTAGGTTCATAGCTCTGCCCGATTTGCCAAGAAATATTAAGCCCAAGCCCCCAATGGCAATGAATGGCAATGAAAGTGCTTCGATGCTGATTTTGAATCCGATCATGGCAACTATCCAGCTAGTGAAGGTGGTACCTACATTTGCGCCAAATATTACACCGATGGCATTTTGCATTTGCATGATGCCTGCACCTGCGAATGCCAGAACCATAAGGGTAACAGCACTACTGCTTTGTAACACAGCTGTGGAAAGTGCACCGGTTATGATGGCTTTTACTCGGGTATTGGTATAGTTTCGGATAAAACTTTTAAGTGCAGAGCCAGAAAGTAATCTAATGGACTCTTCAAGCAGATGCATTCCGAATAGAAAAATGCCAATGCCGGCAAGTAGTTCCCAAAAATTATGACTATTCATGGGTTCAAGAGTTGATAGCACCCTCGCACATTACCTGCGAATGTGTTGCAGATGAAGGCGTGTTTCGGTAAATTACAAATCTGTTAGCATTTTGCACCGGAAGCATGATTTTGAGAATTGAAGTTCTTCCTATGCTCTCAACTGTGCCGAGCTCATGCCGTTCTCCGTTTCGATCAATTACTTCGAGCAGATAGTTTGTTGCAGGTTCGCTGTCAGGAAAATTGGATACATTCAAAATAATAGCGCCATTTGACTGATTGTAATAGACCAGCGCATCGAATCCATTTTCGGCAGCTTGAAGGGTAATCGCCTTTACAGAGGGATTGGTGAGCATTGAAAACTGTTGAAATAAATCATCGTACTGATCGCGTAGTGTAGCATAGTCGGCAGTGATTTTTTTTCTTGTAGCAAGCAAGTCATCATTTTCCTTGCTCAATTCATTGTATTTCATTGATATGATGAGATTGGCTCCCAGACTCGCCATAAAAATGATGATTGCAGCATAGAGATAAAATTTCATCCTCGCATTCTCTTTTCTTAAAAAATAGCTGCGCCGTTTGTATTTTTGTTTGATTTCTTCTTTATCCGACTGTGGTTTAGCGCCCTTATTATTTGAGTCTTGATTCATGTTTTGCGTATGCGTTTGGTTTTGATCTTGCCTTCAAAAATAAATGAAAGTATCGATTGTTTGATTTATTTTCTTGTTAAGCCCACTAGAATAGGTCGTTTTAGCAATTATTCAGAAAAGTTCATCTGTCCATATGTTGAACTTGATGCTGTGCTAATTACCTTTGACAATATTACACCTGCATGATTACTGATATCTATGACGTAGAAGTTTGCCTGAACAACGGAAAGAGCATTAGCATGGCTTCCTATTCAGGAAAGAAGCTTTTGATTGTCAACACCGCTTCGGAGTGTTATTTTACACCGCAATATCTTGAATTGCAGGCACTTTATGAGCAATTTGCTCCAAATAATTTCGAAATTCTGGCTTTCCCATCTAACGATTTTGGTGCACAAGAACCTAAAAGCGATGCTCAAATAGCTGATTTTTGTAAATCTATGTTTGGAATCACCTTTCCACTGTTTGAGAAAACACACGTGATTGGCGAAAATGCGCACCCTTTGTTCAATTATCTTCAGCAGAAGCAGCTCAATGAGGTGAAGGATGCTCGGGCAGAATGGAATTTTACAAAATTCCTAGTGGATGAACAGGGGCAATTAATCGATGTTTTACCTTCAGCAGTGAGCCCGCTCGATGAGCAGATTAGCTCCTGGATTATGGGTCGCCATTGATATATGCATAAAACTGAAAAATATCCCACCGATTTATCTATCGTTTTTTTTGATGGATATTGCAATCTCTGCAATCGTTCCGTTGATTTTCTTATTCGAAAAGACAAGCATCGCAAACTGCACTTTGCTTCGCAACAAAGTGAATTCACCTTAGCTTTCTTCAAAAACTTGAATTTTGATACATCTACAGCCGATAGCATTATTTTTTACCATCAAGGTCGCTTTTACCTTAAAACATCAGCCGTTTTGAAAATCATGTCAGTGCTTGGATTTCCCTACAACTTGATGGCAGTGTTTTTCGTCATACCGAAATTTTTAAGAAATGCGTTATATAATTTAATAGCGGCGAATCGCTATAAATGGTTTGGCAAAAGATCAACTTGCAGAGTACCGACGGAAAAAGAGAAGGCAATGTTTTTAGACATTACAAGATAGATTACAAACGATTAATCACTTTTATTGACCATATAACTAATAAAGTTTAAACTTTTGGATTCCAAATTTTTCTTCAACACAGGGTGTTTAAAAGTATTTTCTTACCTCTTATTTTGGAAAAAAAGCGAATATAAATTAGCCTAACATAGGTATGAGAACCAAACTATCCAAGCGAATTATTTTTTTCTTTTCACTGTTCTTTCTAATCTTATCGAATGGATATGCCCAAAGCAGTCATTATAAAGATTCGTTATTGGCTGAACTCAAGCAACAGTTCAGTTCTCAGCAAGATCAAATTGTAGATACCGTTTTTCTCAATCTGTTGAATGAGATTGCTTTTGAGTATATTTTCTTCAATCCTGATTCGGCGGTTTTTTACGGAAACATTGCAAGTCAACTGGCCAAAAAACCGGAACATTTCCGATATAAAGCCAATGCTTACATGTATTCGGCTCTTGCTTATGATGAAATGAAGAATCTTGCTGAATCGGTTCGTATGCATGATCTTGCTGCCCAGATATTTCTTCAAAACAAAGATTCGCTATCTTATGCCAAGGCCTTGGTGAATAAGTCTAATACATTAAAATATCTTCGCAACTATGCACAATCGCTCAAGGCTTTAATCACTGCAAAAGATATTGCCAAAAGATATGAAGCGCATTTTTTTTATTATCAGTGTATTACAAATTTAGGAAATCTTTATTTTCAAATCGATGATTTAGAAAATGCTGAAAAGTACATTCTGGAAGCTTACGAAGTTTACAAAGCAAGAGATATCAAGCGCGGATTAATGATGGTTTTGCCAAACCTGGGAGATATTTATGAAAAGAAAGGACAAAGGGAATTGGCTATTAGGTTTACAGAAGAGTTTGTTCGCATAGCTAAAGAACTTAATGAGCCCTATTATATCTCATCATCACTCCACAAATTGGGATTATATTATCTACGTGCTGGCAAGCCTTTGGCAAACATTTTATCGGTATTTAATCATGCCTTATTACTTAGTAAGCATTTGAATAACAACAAGTTAATCTTAGATCTTCATTTAGCTAAAGCGGAAGCCTTACTTAAGCATAACAAAAATAATGAAGCTTTGTCAGAGCTTACTTTTATCAAAGATAATCTTTTGATAGAGGACGATGTGAAATTGTTAAGTGTTTTCTATAGTTCGTATGCTCAGGCTTTGTATAATCTGGGAAGGTATGAGGAAGCGGTAAATGCATATGAGCGTTATGCTCATTACGATTTAGAGTTTAAAGGACAGAAACATAGTGATGAATTAAAGTTTATAAAACTTCAACAGCTGCAAGCTTCTAAAGCTTTGTTGGAGAAAGAACAGTTTATTGATCAAGAAAAGTTAGTTCTTCAAGGCAGGAATAACAAACTTATCGAAAGACGAAATTTAATTATACTCATTGCATCTATATTACTACTCATAGTAGGAAGTGGCTTCTTTATATTAATGTTCAAAGCTAATAAGCTTAAAGAAAGTTTCAAAAAAGCTAATGCCATGCTTCAACAAGAGCAAAAACTGTTCGATACAGGTCCGGTTATTGCCTTTCAATTGAAAGATATCAATAATTTAAAGTTTAGCTTCTTATCGGACAATGCGCGCGAATTACTGGCCAAACTCAAATGCTCGGTACCTTTTCACGCTTTGTATCAGCTATTGGAATGTCCGGAAGAATTCCGTGCTGAATTGATGCGAAAAGTTGTTGAAACGGACGATGACTTCGTAATAAATACCACGTTTAAATGTCATGACAACCGATTAAGGTGTCAACTTCATATCAAACCAATCAAAGATGCGAACAAGCTTAAATTATTATTTGGATTCATAGTCGATATCGATGATGCCTTCAAGCTCAATAAATCTTTGGAAGATCTACGTACTCTTTTAGAAAGCACCAATAGTATCGGTAAAATTGGCTCTTTTAAATTTGATTTCAAGAAAGATAACGTGATATTGAGCAAAGAAGCTTTGCACATTACCGGATACAAAGAAGATGATATATTAAACTTTGATAAAGCCATCCAAATTCATACGCCCGGCGAATCGAGAAATAAAGCACTTGAATACTTAAAAAATCTAACCCCCGAAACTCCTGAGTTTAGTGATGAGTTCGAAATTGTCACTTCAAATGGAGAATTGAAAATGATAAAATTGATTTGTCAATCCCAATTTGAAAATGGTAAACCTGTCGGCGTGGAAGGGTCATTGATAGATATAACCGACGAGAAAAAACAACAAAAAGAGCTAGAAGATGCGCTATTATTTACTGAAGAACAAAATAAAAGGCTAAAGAATTTTACCCATATTGTTTCGCATAATCTCCGGTCTCATTCTGGAAATTTTGAACTCTTGCTTCATTTGTTGAAAGATACTAAAGGAAATGATGATGAATTAATACAGGCAATTGAAACCAATACCCTTAGGCTTAAAGAAACTTTGCATCACTTGAGTGAAGTAGTAAAGGTGCAAAGCCACCAGAATATACCTTTAAAGAAAATTCACCTTCGTAGCGAAATTGAAAAAATCATTTCGTCAATGATGTTGAGTAAACCGAGCGAATTACCCGACATTTATTTGAATATAGACGAGCAAAAAGCGATTCATTATGTTCCAGCTTATTTTGAAAGTGTGATGTACAATTTGATTTCTAATGCTATCAAATATAAACACCCGGAGCGAAAGGCAAGAATAGAAATAACTTTTTCAGAAAATGAATCCTATCATATGATTACTGTTAAAGACAATGGTTTAGGAATTGATTTGAATAAATATGGCGACCGCCTTTTTGGTATGTACAAAACTTTTCATAAAAATGAAGATGCCAGGGGAGTAGGCTTATTTTTGACAAAGAATCAGTTGGAATATACTGGCGGAAAAATCGAAGTGGAGTCGGAGCCCGACCTTGGAACCTCATTTAGAGTCTATTTTCGAAAACAACTTCAATCTGTTGTGAGTCGAACCAAAAAAGTAAGACCATGAAAAAAGGACTCATTCACTTAGTGTTTATCAGCCTGTTGATCGTATGCAATACTTCATGGTCACAAAGTGAAGAGATTTATTTGTCCGAACTTTTGGCCCAGAAGCTCCAATTGGAAAATAAGCTTCAGCAATGCAAGACAACCGGAGACTTTAAAATGGCATACCGGATATGCGAGCAACTCAAAACCATAGAAGACAGCCTATATGTTATCAAAGAGAATGAAAGTATCTTGAAAAATAAATACGATTTATTAGCTGAAGAAAGTAAATTACTCCAAGTTGAAATGAAAAAAAACGAAGCTATCCTGGAAATGGAGAATGAATATTTCGAAAAACAGAAGCAGCTTTTCATGGCAAGAATACTTGGGTTAATAATCATAATCATTTCAATTATCAGTATTATCTGGGTGTGGATCAAAATTCAACTTCAAAAAAATAAACTGAAAAAAATTAATCGATTTCTGCTCAAGAAATCTGGCTGGTTAAAACAAAGCCCGGTGGTGCTCTTTGAGTTTACTATCGATGACAGTTTGATTCTTCACTATGTTTCTGATAACATTCGAAAATATCATGATAGCCTACAAGATAATCTCATGAATGCAAGCCAGTTTTTTCAACAATTAGACCGTGCTGATTCTTTTCTTGAACAGGTGAAAAAAAAATTACAGGCCGGCGAGAATAGGTTTAACTTATCAGCTCAACTGACAACTGCTGATGGTAGTAAAAAGTATTTTGATTTTTACATTGTTTTATCTTCCGGTGATTCGAATACAGCTTTTCGTGTTCATGCTTTTTTGCTCGACAATACTAAATTGGCCACCACCAACGAAAAGCTGCAAGAAGTCAATCAGCTGATTATGGATACGAATTATATGGCGGGTATGGGAGGCTGGAGTTATAAGCTCGAAAACAAAGAAATGTTTTGGACAGATTATATTTATCATTTGCATGGCCTTGACAAAGAATTTAAGCCTAATCCACGAGTTAACCTTCAGTACTACAATGGACCACTTCATCAACAAAGAGTAAAAAAATATTGGATTGATGCTATTCAGAAAGGAACACCATTTGACGATGAATTTGAAATCATCAATACTACAGGGGAAGTAAAAATGATGCGGGTTGTTGCAAAACCAATCTTCGAAAAGCAGGTGCTCATTAGAATTGATGGAATTATTCAAGACATTAGTGAACGAAAAAAGAAAGAAGAGCAACTTCGAAAGACTTACCTTCTGGCTGCAAAGCAAAATAAACAGCTTCAGAGCTTTGCTTATATTGTTTCGCATAACCTTCGCTCTAATGTTGCCAACTTTGAATCGATAGTCAACTTGTTGAAAGAAGAAAACGAACCTGAGCAAAAACAAAAATTGATTGATTCATTAGTTACCAGTTCAGACAGGTTAAAAGAAACCCTTTTCAATCTCAATGAAGTAATTTTGGTTCAAAATAATGCTACTGACAAGTTTAAAAACATTGATGTATGCCAGGAGTTAGAGAAAATTGCAGGAGGATTGACTTATTTATTCCTCGATGCCGGAGCTGAAATTCGTTTTCATTTTCACTGTCACCCGGTTATCAGCTATATTCCGGCGTATTTTGAAAGCATTTTTCAGAATCTAATGACCAATGCCATTAAATATCGGAGTCCGAATCGCCCTTGTAGAATTGACATTGATGTTCAGGAATTGGAGGATTTTGTGAAGGTAGCCGTGCGCGATAATGGATTAGGAATTGACTTAAATCAATATGGTGCTCAATTGTTTGGGATGTATAAGACTTTTCATAAAAACGAAGATGCTCGCGGCATTGGACTTTTTCTTGTTAAAAACCAAATTGAAACGATGGGGGGGCGAATCGAAGTGCATTCAACACCTGATGAAGGCACCGAATTTTCGGTGTATTTGAGCATTAAAAATGAGGAGATCAACTACTACTTAAATTAAACAGAGATATGAGCAAGCGATTTAAAGAAGTATTTATTGTAGATGATGATGCAATCTACAGAATGGCAATGAAAAGATTATTCAATCAAACCGATTTTTGTGAGCAAATACAAGTTTTTGAAAATGGGCAGGATGCGCGGATTGAAATTGAACAAAGAAAAAAAGCAGGCGCAAAAGTGCCGGATTTGATTCTGGTAGATTTGAACATGCCTATTGAAGATGGATGGCAGTTTGTAGAATCGTGTTGTCAACTTAAAGTGTGCGAAGAAACAGGGATTTATCTGTGTAGCTCCACCATTGATCCCGAAGAGTTGCAAAAAGCCAATGATACGCCCGGACTTAAGCGAATGCTTATCAAGCCGATTCAGAAACATGATTTATATTCCATAAAAATGGATAACATTCAAAAACTAATCAGTTAATCACGTGCAACAGCATTACAAAATTTTTATAGTAGAAGACGATCCCTGGTATTTGAAGGTGCTCAAACACCATCTATCCCTTAATCCCGATTTTGAGATTTTCACCTTTGCTGATGCCGACACTTGCATAAAGCAGCTGCACCTCAATCCTGATTTGGTATGCATCGATTTTGTTTTGCCCGATTTGAATGGCGATCAGCTTTTAAAAAGAATTAAGGCTTTTAATCAGGATATTCCGGTGATTGTAATTAGTGGACAGGATGAAATAAAAATAGCCATTGCACTGCTCAAATCAGGTGCAGAAGATTATTTGGTGAAAGACGACCATACCAAAGATTTGCTTTGGAACAAAGTGCATCAGCTTCGCCAACAGAAAAAGCTTAAAACCGAAGTAGCTCAATTGCGCGAAGAGTTGGGAGAGAAGTTTAAGTTTCAAAACATATTGATTGGCCAAAGCGAGGCCATGAAAAAGGTATTTAAACTGATTCAAAAAGCCACCGAAACTAATATTAATGTATTGATATCAGGCGAGACTGGAACAGGCAAGGAATTAGCGGCAAAGGCCGTTCATCACAATAGCGAAAGGCGAAGAGCGCCATTTATAGCTGTTAATATGGCTGCTATTCCTGCTGATTTGGTTGAAAGCGAATTGTATGGTTATGAAAAAGGCGCATTTACCGGAGCCAACTTTCGCAAAAAAGGTAAGTTTGAAGAAGCTGAAAATGGTACACTTTTTCTCGATGAAATTGGGGAATTAAGTCTCCCGCTACAGAGCAAACTACTGAGAGCTATACAAGAAAGAGAAATTACAAGAGTGGGGGGGAATGAAATTGTAAAGCTCAATTTTAGGCTCATAACGGCCACACATCAGAATTTAGCTCAACAGGTCGATCGTGGATTATTTCGTGAAGATTTATATTATCGTATAATGGGTATCCCTATTCAGATGCCACCACTGCGTGAGCGTCAGCACGATATTATTCTGCTTGCTAAAGCATTTGTGAAAAGCTTTGTGACCGAAAATAAATTGTTGCCACTACGTATTTCTACAGATGCACAGCAAAAATTGCTGAATTACCACTTCCCGGGCAATGTCAGAGAACTAAAAGCGGTGATGGAGTTAGCGTGTGTATATGCTGAGAAAGAACAAATAGAAGCATATCATATTGAATTGAATCCGGCTTTTGACGTGAAGCAAAAAATCATACTTCAAGAAAAAACGCTGCGCGAATATACCGCCGACATCATTAATCAGTACATGGAATTATACGATTATAATGTGTTGAAAGTAGCAGAAAAGCTCGATATTGGTAAATCAACCATTTATAACCTAATCAAAAGTGGAGAGGTATTTCATAAAAAATAAATCTTGAATGAAAACATACAACTGGCAAGCATTTAATCAAAAAATTGAATCGACTCAAGGTGAAAATACAAACCAAACCATCCATAAACTTCTTCAATTCATTGAAGATGAGTTTCAAGTGAACGCTTTCATTGTATCAAAAAAGGGACAACGTTTTGGCAGCACAGCCACCGAAAATAGGGTATGGCCCACTGTATTGGATGAATTAACATGCCAAGAAGCAGCAATTAAAGGCTACAGCTGCTATCCGCTGAATGATTTTGGTAATTTATATTTCATTAACCATCATGTTGAAACACATTCGGATGCTTTTATGCAAGCATATTGCAACACGATAGGATTGGTGCTGATGAAACAAATGTATCAAGAGCAACTTACCGAAAAGCAACAGAGGCGGCCATCTATCTCCCATAATCGGGAAGCACTATTTCGATACATGCTGCGACACATGAATTTAGGAATTGTAGAATTTGATATACATCGTGTCATTCAGTATGCCAATAGAAGTTTCAGCAAACTTTCGGGATATGCACTTTCGGAGCTGATTGGGCATAATATGGATGAATTTCCTTTCGCTAATTGGGAACAAGTTTCAGATTATCAATCAGACCCAACGGATGTTTTTATCGGAAAAACATTCGAAATTGTATTTACAGACCGCAACGGATCGAAGTGCTACTGGTTGATAAGCGGCTCTCAAATATTCAATGAAGAGAAGGACCTCACCGGAACCATTGGAATTGTACTCGATATCACTGCCCAAAAGCAATTACAAATAGAGTTGTCGAAACAAAAAGAAATTGCAGAGAGAGCCTCTTTGGCTAAAGAACGTTTTTTGGCAACCCTTAGCCATGAAATCAGAAATCCGCTCAATATCATCATTGGCCTGCTCAATCAGGTGCTAAATGCTGAAAACAAAGATCAACTCAGAGCATATTTGAAAAGCGCTCACCAATCAGCTGATTATCTGTTGGCTTTGCTTAATAATATACTGGATTACACCAGTATTGATGAAGAAGGCATCGTAGGACAAGAATCAAAGTTTATTCCGCAGGATATTATCAATGAAGTAGCAGATTATTTCAGTTTAATGGCCGGCAATAAGGACATATCGCTAAATGTAATTAACCAAGAAGAGCAACGACAGTTCACGCATGGCGATGCTTCAAAACTAAAGCAGATTTTATATGGTCTAATTGGCAATGCCATCAAATATACACGCAAAGGAGAGGTTGCTGTTAAGAGTACATTAACAGGCAGTGCATCTGATACACTCATACTGTGTGTAGAAATCAGCGACAGTGGTGGTGGAATTAACGAAGCTACACTTCTGAAATTTAAAAATATGGAGAATGTCGATAAACAAGACTTTCTTTTTGGTGATGGAATGGGTTTACATCTCATTAACCGACTCGTACTTTTCCTCAAAGGTCAGATGCAAGTGGAAAGTAGCCTTGGAGTAGGCACTACGGTGAAAATAACCATCCCGCTCAAACGCGACCATGCTGCCCAATTGAATTTTACTGCGCTCGACAATTCGCCACGAAAAAAGCCCCACCGTATTCTCATTGTGGAAGATCAGATCGAAAATCAAAAGTTGGCTGACATTATTTTGCGCCGCAATCATTTCGTATGCGAGTTCGCATCCAACGGCTTATTAGCCTTGAAGGCACTCGAAACAATGTCTTTTGACCTTATTTTGATGGATATTCAAATGCCCGAAATGGATGGTGTTACGGCTTCAAAATTCATTAGAAGCAATATTTCTAATGATATTCCAATCATCGCTGTTACTGCCAATGCCTTTAATAAAGATGTGCAGCACTATTTGGATTCGGGCATGGATGATGTATTGGTAAAACCCTACACAGAAAGTGATTTGGTCAACCGGATCAATGCCCTCCTAGCCAAGAGAAAAATATCATCGCGCAAATTCGACAAATGGTCAGTTTATAAGCCCTACAACATTAAAGCGTTGGAAGAAATATGCAATGGCGATCAAGCATTCTTAAGAGATATGCTACAATTATTTTTAGAAATCACCCCGGTTTCTATCGAAGAATTGCGCCATTCGATTGAGCAACAGCAGTTTAATGAAGCAGCACGCATAGCTCATCGAATGAAACAAAGTATTGGCAACATGGGGCTGCATCAAACCAGAGAAAAAGCCATCGAAATCGAACGGATTTGCAAATCAACCCATCCTGAATTAAATAGATTGAATACCCTACTGTCAACTGTTGAGAGGGATTTGAAATCCTGCATGAAGTGGGTAAAAAAAGACTTTCAATTATAATTCATTCTAAAACTTTCACACCGTGTTCATCGCTTATTCAGCTCCTTTCGTTGCATAGTAGGCCTTTTTAATTCCTTCTTCTTTCATGCGCCTTGCAGGTAGGTGATTAATCGCTTTCCTGTTTCCGGAATTTGGAAATATATTTTCCATTATTTGGAATTCGAATAAAAATATTTAACTGCAATATATTGATATTCAGTAAATTATAATTGTGGCATTAGAATGGAATAGCTTCTTTTGATTTGGAAATAATCTGCTAAACAAAAAAAGGCTTATGGCAAATACATGTACGAAATTAATCTACGGTACTAAAAAATGGTTTTCTCTGTTGTTTTTAGTATTACTATCGATCAGCTCTCATGCCCAGAATAATTATACCTGGCTTGGAGAAGTCTCACCAGACTGGAACAATCCCCTGAATTGGAATCCTGCTGCTGTGCCGGGTAATAATGCTACGATTCATATCAATGACGATGGGGTAAATTTCCCTTGTGTGCTTAATTCAGACCGAACAATCAATACCTTGAATTTGAGCGTTGGCATTTTGAATCTAGGAGGCTTTACACTCACAGCCAGTAATGCACATTTGATAGGCGGCGTGCTTCAAAACGGAACGCTGACAGCAATTAACATTAGCAGTTTATCTAATGCCAATCTGTTTAATGTGACGATCAGAAAAACCGCAGGCAGCAACAATGACTGGTCAGGCAATAACAACTTCAATGATTTCACATTTATCAATCAAAGTATCAGGCGAGTGAGGATGGCCGTGAATCAGGGTGATACATTTCATGGCAATACAACCATTTCAAAAAACAATAGCGGACAGATTTCTGTTGCCTGTGCAGGTCTCAATATTTTTAATGGCCATCTGACGATTAGTAATACGCATAATGGCAATTTCAACTTCGGAGATTTAGGTGGATCTGTAGTCATCAACAATGGTGCCCTGCTTACCAACGGGTTTAATGTGGGCGTATTGAATCTGATTAATTTTACTCAAAACCATGTTGAACAAAATGGTGCATTCACACCTGCTACTTTTACGGCAAATAATGTTCAGTTAAGGGGTGATATTCAAATTAACGCATCTACTATCAATATTACTTCATCAGCTTTCTTGGGCAATAATTCATTCTCGGCTGGCAGCATCAATCTAAATAATGCAAACGAACTAGGCTCTGCTTACACGCAAACTGTTTTGACTAAAACAGGAACAGGTACCAATACTTGGCAAGGTGGCAATGTATTTTATAACTTCACTTTCAATAACAACAATTCCGGAGCCACCAATTTTGCCAATACCGTTGGCGATAGATTCTACGGGACTACTGAAATCAATCGAAATGGTTCAGGCACGATTACATTAGCCAGAACTGATACAAGCAGATTTTTTGGTAATCTCACTATTAATAGCTCAGCTTCCGGCAGTTTAACATTGTCAACCATCAATGGTGCAATAGTGATCGAAGAAGGCTTTGCATTGCTGTCAAACACGTTCACAAATGGAAATCTTCTGATGCAAAACCTTGTTCAACGCGGATCCGCTGATAATGATGTGCTCAGCCCGGTTAATTTGACCATGAATCATTGTGAATTTGGTGGTAGATTTTCCGTCAATACAATAGGAACATTGACCATGAACAATTGTAACAACAAGAACGCAAACACCTTGTCTGCAGCAAATCTTTATTTATCCGGCAATCGATTGAGTTACGAAGAAGGCGAAATCATTATTTATAAAAATGGAAACACTAATAATGATTGGGTAGGCGGCAATGTTTTTGGAAATTTGACCTTAAACAACAATTCCACCGCACGTATTATGTTGGCTGTGTCAAGTGGTGACACTTTTCTGGGAAATACAAGATTTAATAAAAACAGCACAGGTAATATTCACATTGCTCGAACAGGTGAAAATTTTTTTAATGGAAACATTATACTCAATAGTAGTTCCACAGGAGCAATTACAATAGGAGAAAATGGCGGAACCAGTGTTTTGAATAACGGTGCTTTTTTGACAGAAGGTTTTTCGGGAGCCAGTCTCACCATCAATAGGCTAACACAAACGCATGAAATAGCAAACGGTGTGTTTACACCTTTGAACTTCACTTCATTGCTCACTACGCTTAAAGGAAGTTTCGAAGTTTATGCCACGGGCACTATTACGCTTAATCAAGTGAACTTCGCCAGCAGTAACAGAATAGAAGGCGGAAGGGTGATTTTACAAAATAACAATAGTTTAAGTAATATTTCTGGAAATACAGTTATCGCTAAAAACGCTACAAGCGATGATATATGGACGGGTGGTAATCAATTTGGACAGCTGACCATTAACAACAACAGTAACTCGACCATTCGATTGGCAAATGTGAATGGAGATATTTTCACAGGCGAGCTAATCATAAATAAAAACAGCAGTGGAACAATCAGTGTAGCAGCTGCAGGAGAAAATATTTTTCAAGCGCATATTACTTTAAATAGCAACACACCGGGACTTATTAGATTTGGTGAACTGGGCGGCACTTCATTGTTAACCGGAAACACACGATTGAAGACCGACGGCTTCGACCAAACCAATCTCATACTCAATGGTATCACACAAGAAACAACTCAAGCAAATGATCATTTTCTTACCGGCGATTTCACAGCAATTAATACAATCCTGCGCGGAGCTACACATATAACTGCATCAGGAAGTATTATCCTTACAAATTCATCTTTTATCGGCAATACAGTTTTTATTGCCCCCAATATTACGCTAAATGGCTCCGGCGAATTTGCAACTGCAGAAGGTGCCCAAATCACAGTAACCAAAATCGGCGGAACGTTAAATTCCTGGAACGGCGGTAATACATTCGGCACGCTGGTTATCAATCAAAACAGCAACTCTGGTATTCGATTAGGCAACAACATTGGTGATACTTTCACAAAAAATGTTACCATATTTAAAAATGCCAATGGTGATGTGGGCTTAGCGCACAATGGAACCAATATTTTTCAAGGCGACATTATATTAAATACTACCAATTTAGGAAATATACGAATTGGAGAAGCTAATGGAGTTTCGACGCAATTCGAAGGTTTTTCCATTAAAACAAGCAATTTTACCCAATGCAATTTGCTTATTAATCGTTTTGTGCAGTTGGGTAATCAAGCCAACGGAAATTTTAATCCGCTTCATTTTACGTCCAATAACAGTGTATTCAATGGTGATGTGCATATTAACGCAGTTGGAAACATTACTTTAAACAACACGTCTATGACTGCCAATGCACTGCTAATCGGTAATAATATTTATCTGAATGCATCAGGCTCCTTTGCTACTTCCAACAATGCGTCATTGAATATTACCAAAACCGGTGGAGTAGATAATTTCTGGCATGGAGGCAATGTGTTTGGAAACTTTACACTTACTAACTTGTCAAACAATGGCATAAGACTGGCCAATTCGGTTGGAGATACTTATGAAGGTAATGTTCAATTTACCTGTTTATCAACAGGTATTATTAGAGCGGCGCACAACGGTACAAATCATTTCAAAGGGAATATTTCTACGGCGGGGAGCATTCAAAACCTGACTTTAGGTGCCGGAAACGGTAATATAAATATTTCCGGCAACGCTGATCAACAAATTTTGGGTGACGCAGGTCAAACACTATTTGTCTCTAGACTAATCATGAACAGCAATGCAGCATTGAATTTAAATATACCGCTCCATATTTCTGTCAATCTTAGTTTGAACAATGGACATATCAGAAGTTCGCAAGCCAATTTGCTGGTCATTCAGAACAACGCTACCTGCACAGGAGGGGCTAATGCTTCGCATGTAATAGGTCCGGTTAGAAAAATAGGAAATCAATCCTTTTCATTTCCGGTAGGAAATGGTGAGATTTTTAAACCCATTGGTATTTCAGCGCCAAGCAACAATACACATCACTTCACAGCCGAATTCTTTTATGACAACTCTGGATTTTACTATCCACACTCTGAAAAATCACCAACTTTACACAACATCAGCACTTGTGGGTATTGGATTCTTGACCGCACTAACGGTAATTCGGCTGTGTCAGTCACACTTAATCATGGAAGAGCGGCGTGTGCAGTTTATGATCCTTCCACGCTTCGGGTGGCTCGTTGGAATGGCAGCTCCTGGTCTGATCATGGCCAAGGAAGCTACAATGCTATGGATGTGGTGAGCAATGGACCGATTAGTAGCTTCTCTCCCTTTGCCGTATCTTATGAATTTCAAGAACCCTTACCAGTTGAAATGCTTGATTATCGCACGCAGGTGCTACATGATGTAGTGATGGTAAAGTGGAAAACAGCAAGCGAAACCAACAGTCATTATTTCGATGTGGAGCGAAGCCGTGATTTATCGCACTTCGAAAAAGTAGCCACCCATCAGGCAGCTTATCATTCCAATAAGCCAACCGATTATGAAGTGATAGATCGCGAGCCTCTCGCGGGAGTGTCTTATTACCGCATCGTTCAAGTGGATATGGATGGAAAGACAGCAATTTTTGGCCCTATGATGGTCAATTTACCTTCTCAAGCTGCAGATTGGATCATCTATCCCAATCCTTGTCAAAGCTTATTGACCATAAGTTTTCAAAATATGGATAGCCTCCAAGCTGTACAACTAACAGATTTGCAAGGCAATTTAATCAGAAATTTCACCCAAATCGATAGCACACGTTCATCACTCGAACTCGATTTACAAGGTGTAGCCAAGGGCATTTATTTCATCAGCATACGTAGTAATAAAGGTATCCAGTATAAACGCATTGTAAAATATTAAAAATCGGTTTAATTTGAGCAACCGGGACTTGTTTGAGCGCAGGTTCCGGTTTTTTATTTATTAGCTACCTAATTGAAGAACAATGGTATCTGCGATTAGAATACCTGCGCCAACCAACTTACAAATTAAAATTCCAACAGCTTCGAATGCCTATATTTTGAAATTTTTCATTACACGAAATAGATTTAGGTGATGCAAATTCATTACAAAACGAATGCGTTGGGCATAGCTGATATTGTTTGTTTCTAAGGTTTTCTTTATCGCAGGTGACACAATAGCAGGGAAATAGATTTCAAATTCATCGGGAATTATACTCAAGACAGCCCCGGCACCATAGGCAATCAGGTCACGGTCGGTTTCTCCATTTTCGTAATGTCCAAAGTCAGCATAGAGCCTTATCGGCAGTTTGCCCGGAAGCGATGCTTTAAGGTTTAATGCCAGGATGTAATTATAGGTTTGTCCTCGAAAGCTTAGTTCTTTGAAACCACCATCAGTTACCGTAAACTGACGTGCCCAGATTCCCTGGTTTTCGAATCGACCTAAATAAATGCCATCGAAGAGATAATCTTGCGCACCGTTTTGACCGCTTAAACGGAATCGTACATCGGGCACCTTGTTCAAGTCGGGGTCGGTATAAAGAAAGCTTCCAGCAAAGAAGCGAAGGTCTAACCCTTTTTTCTTCGAGATGTATTGAATACGGTATTTCAACTCGGTTTGCGCTTTTACAAATGTTTCCGATTGCTCCACAGAGGTAAGAATGCTAAATGGTTGTATTGCACGGCTATTGCTCATGCGCCATTGAATTTGGTTCACGGAGAAATCGGAAGCAAAATCGTTGTTGAGGATATCAAATGTGGTATGTTGTGCACGGAGAATTTGCACTCGGCGCAATAAAATCTCCTGACTGATAGGGCTGTCATCGTTTTGTTTATGCGGATGAATACGAATGGAAGGCGATAACTTTCTGAATTTACCCAATTCCCCGGTTGCGAACGTGGCAAAATCAGCACCCAGCGTTATTTTTCTGATCGGCCCATTGAGTGGTTTGATGTGATAGTGCACTTGCGCCATACCCGCCATATCTTTTTGCGCAAAACTGTAAAGCGGCGTGAAGTTATATTCCAGATTTCGCTCCATCATTGCGATATTGTGCAATTTCACCCCAAGCATGAAGCCATTGTAACGGTTCCATCCCATGACGGGGATAAAATACTGCGGATTTTCGCCCGGCTGATTCATGCTGGTGAGAAAACGCCAATGCATGCGCGGCATGCTTTTGAACAATTTATTTCGACGATACACATTGTTGGCGCGATTCACATCGAGCGTGTAGCAATCACGGTCAATGATAATTTCATCAAAATCATAAGTTGGAAAGCTAAGCCGCTGCATGCCTTCAATGCCATCATACCAAAGCGTAAGCGTGGAGTCGCCTTTTACACCCGTAATGGGAAAGGGCGATTTGACATGGCCGGTATTTTTCACCACCACATATGGATTGTCTTTGCGATAGTTTACCCGTCTGATAGCATAATCGGTCTTTTTTCGGGTTTGTAGCAGGTCATCGAAAAACCAATCTAAACTTTGACCTGTACTTTGGGTGATACTTTTTCGAAAATCATCAGGTCCGGGATGTTTAAAACTCCACTCTTTAAAATATTGCTGCATGGCACGGTCAAAAGCCTGTTCGCCCAACCAGCCCTGCAAGTTGCGAAGCGCCATAGCCGTTTTACCATACACGATTAAACCTCCGTTGATTTCGCTGTAACGCTCAGCCGGCAAATTACAGGGCACATCCTGGTTTAAGCGGGCAAACACATTGTAGAAGTAATGGTATTGATTGTGCAAAGTGAGTTGGTCTATCTGCAGATTTTTGCTCAACCATTTAGGTAAACCGCCTATTGAAATACCTGCATCGGGATATCGCGCACGCATGTATCGGTTGTCGTAAAAACTATTTAGACCTTCGTCGAGGTAAGGATAGCGGCGCTCATTGCTGGCGAGCATCATCTGAAACCAATTGTGACCAACTTCATGCGCAATCACCTGATCCATTGAAGACTGATCTTCGCTGTGCGCTATCACTGTAATCATAGGATATTCCATGCCAGCACCGGCGGTGATGGCGCCATCCACCACTGTAGCATGTGCAAATGGATAAGGCCCAACCCAACTGCTGTAGGCTTGCACCGCTTCTCGAATCATGCCAGGTGCATTTTCCCAGCCAGGTCGGTTGCGATGAAATACTTCAGCCCGATAGCTATGGGCATTGCCCAACTGATCTGTTTCGGTGATAAAATCAAACTCCGTATCGCAAAACCAGGCAAAATCAGTGACGCTGTCTTGCTCAAAGACCAAAGTTTTCCATGAAGATTCACCTGAAATTGTTCGGAGATGATTACCGGAAATCCTCCGGCCTGTTGCGCCTAAGCCAAAGCCTTCGGGCACAGTGATTTCTACATGATAAAATCCAAATTGATTGTAATATTCCCCAAAATTCAAATAGGGCATAGGGTGCCAGCCATCCTTATCATACACAGCCGGTTTGGGATACCACTGGGTGATTTGATAGGAATTGCCGCATTGGCCCAAACGAGAGAAGCGACAATCGGGAATTTTTACCCGGAAACTGGTCAGGATTTGCAATTTTTGTCCGGGAAGAAGTACTTTTTCAAGTGAAATGTAACAAATATCTGGATTTTTAGGGTCAATTATGTAGCTCACTGGCTTACCATTTACCGTAAAATTCAGACTGTCCATGTAGCCTTTTTGTTCTTCTTTGGCAAAATAAAGCGAAGCATTTCCTTGGCGATTAAGCTGTTTTCCAAAGGCGGTTTCGTGACTCGAATAAGCATTAGGGTAAAGGTGAAAGTAAATTTTGTTCAACGCATCGGGCGAATTGTTATGGTATAATATACCGGTTTCTCCAAGTAGCATTTTGCGTGCAGTATCTAATTTGACTTCAATCACATGATCTACGCGTTGCTGCCAATAAGTGGTCGTTTTTTGGGCATGCAACATGGAGATGTTCACGATTAAAATAGCTAAGACAAATATTTAATTTATGAAGGTCGATATATGTTTGTTTAATAGCATTTGACAATTTGGTATTTCTCCCGATTTAAAATTCAGACGACTCGAATAGAATTATTTCTTTTTCTTTTTGGTTTGTTGTAATGAATTAAGCCAATCCAGCATCATTTGCATCACTTTTGGTGAAAAAGTTTCTTCGAGCAAAGCATATTCGCCTACCGAACAGATTTTGCATTTCTGAAAAAGGTGATTGTAGCCTTCCATCTTTTCGATTCGGAAATTTTTGTTTTTTGCTTTCGTAAGCGCATTTCGAATGCCTTCCAAATTAGGGTCGGCCAACACCTGAATGTCACGGCTACCTGTAATGGCCAAAACCGGTATCTTGATTTTTTTCAGATCATTCTCAGGATTGTAGCGCAGAAAATAGGCAAACCACGGGCTCATAAAGGTTTGAGCTATGTCATTCACAAAGTTGTCTTGACTTTCGTCGTCAGTGATGCCTGTAATGGCCGAAACTACAGCCGGATTGGCAGTGCTACGATAGGTGCTAATGAGTTGATCGGCTGTTTGTCGCGCTGTTTCAAAATCACCGGCAAGGCTTACGGCTTTGGTTAGGGCTTCGAACACGATTTTGTAGGTGTCAATATCTTTTTCCGCTATACCTGCCGATTTTAATACTTCAGCCTGTTGTTGCACCAATAACTCAAAAATAGGAATGCCGGGTGATGCTAAAAGTATTGCACCTGCTACATCTTTCCGGCTTGCTGCGACCATTGAAGCTATCATGCCACCTTCGCTGTGGCCGATGAGGTAAAGTCGTTTTTTATCAGTTTGAGGAAGTCGTTTCAAATAATCAAGATGGACTTTCACATCTTCAGCAAAATCAGCCGAGGTGGCAAATTTTAAATCGCCTTCTGTCTTACCCACGCCTCGATCGTCGGCGCGAAGTACTATGTAACCGTTTCGGGTAAAAAAATCGGCCAATACGGCAAAGAGTTTATGGCCGAATACTTCTGAATCGCGGTTTTGTTGTCCCGATCCATTAATGAGCACAATGGCAGGGTAGGAGCCTTCGCCTTTTGGAATGGTAATGGTAGCGCCAAAAGTAACGGATGCATCGGCATTTTTGTAAATCACTTCTCGCGAAATGTAATCATCTGTAGGCTTAGGATGCTGCGGACGGTTCAAGGCCTGATCCACTTTCGATAGATTGAGCGGAAAATCCATTCCTTGATTCCAGACCCCTTTAATCGTGCTATCGGTTTCGAATTTGCCGCGATAGGCGCCTCGAATCATATTAATTTTCAAAATCAGACTGTCTGTGGTTCGAGTGGCCTCGTCGCATTTCAATCCCATGGCCGATTGCTGTGGCACGTCCATACTTGCCGAAATTCGGCCTTTCGGCTCTTCTTGAATATGGAATATGATATCGAGCGAATTACTGCCCACTATTAAGGTGCCCTTATAAGTAGTTGATTGGGCTAACAAACAAACCGGTAAACCAAAACATAACAAAAACAGCCGAAAACGAAACATGATTTTTTGAGTTCAAAATAATTTGCAAATAAGTACTTTTTTACACAACTTTATTGACCAGATCACCTAAACTATTAAAAACAAGCCTTCCTAAAATGATGATAAGGAACGTAAATTCCGGGTTCATGACTAGGGTGATTAAATTTTAAGCGGATACCTGTTTAAATCTTTAAAAAAATGTTAATTTTATTGATGCAATTTTCTTTAAGATTGTCCATGTAATTCAGCTTATGCCTTCTGTTTTTTTCGCGTTCTCACTTCGATGGCTAATACTGTTATCGCTCTTATGGTCTATTGATGTTGCATTCGCTCAGCTAACCAAAGTGAGTGGCGTGGTAAAAGATGCCCAAACCAAAGAACCCCTGTCTTTTGCATCGGTCATGTTTAAGGGAACCACGGTAGGTACAATCACTGAATGGGATGGAACATTTGTTTTGGAAATTCAACGACCGGTAGATTCCTTAGTTGTTAATATGACCGGCTATCGGGAACAGCGGATAAAAATTCAAGCAAATAAA
>JBKBKN010000023.1:0-48112 GCA_046294625.1 Flavobacteriales bacterium | reverse complement strand
TCGTGATCGATCATATTGTTTAGTGGCATAGCGACAGAAGTGAGCACGTTTCCTGAAGCAAAACTCGCAGCATCTTCAAAGAAATTGCCAGCCGTTGGTCCTGACCATGAGAAGCGGTTGTGCTTAATATTTGATTCTGTGCCTACAATATCAGCAGGAAGATAGTTAAACTGAGCGCTCACTGTTCCTGTTCCGCTATACCAGTTGGCAGTGCTTTCCCAATATCGTGTGAGGTAATCATCTATAGAAGGATCTTGTGGATGTTTGGCGTCAACACATTTTATAGCAATATAAGGAGGGGAGGTTGCACCGGAATAGTTTACCGTGAAGGTCACTGGTGAATATTCTGCTGTGCTGACTATATCGCCAACCGGAAAGGTAAATGTGCTGCTGTGGCTTCCGGATGGATAAAGACGCATCAAGCGACCATTGTATCGACTGGTGCCCGTGTTAACTATCATAGCCGATGCACTTGGAGTTCCGCCCACAGTGGCTAAATTAGTAAGGCGTAAATCTGTATTAGTGAGGATGTATATTCCACTAGTTAGTTGTAAGGTATTGCTTACGGTTACGAAACTTGCTGTGTTTTGAGTAACTCGTGCACCATTGCTTGTTTCAATTCCTAGGACTCTTATATTATTTGAAGCTGTATTAGGAAGAGCATTCCCTGTCACTTGGTCAACTGAACCCATGTAATAATAAGAGCCGTTGGACAAGTGATAGTTTCGAGTTGTTGTTTGAATATTTCCTGCGGCAGTTGGTGCAGTAACGATACCTGCAGGCGATCCAATACCCAAAGCCGAGCCTGAATTCATGGTGAATGTACCCCCAGTTACAATATAGTCAGCGCAATTTAATCGGGCTCCGTTTTGAACTGTTAGGGTAGAACTTGCATTCATTGCAAAATTATTTATCAGGTTCAATACCGGTGCTGAAGTACCATTACCTACTTGCCATCCGATTGTATTTGTTGAAATGGCCGTTGCAGGAGCATTAGCAGAATAAGATTGTGCTCCGCTTGTTCGATTAAATCGGAAAGTAGCGGTCAAGGTTCCGGTTCTTAAGATTTGTCCGCTATTGATGGTTAAGTTACCACTTAAATTGATCACATGATTAGCCGTGATGGTAAATGAACCAGGCAAGAAATTTAAGTTTCCTCCATCGAGTAATAAATTCCCCGCGATATTAAAAGTGAGATTAGAAGCTGTGGTATTGGTGGCTCCACCTGTCCCGATTTGTCCGGCATTAATTTCCACATTTCTGCCTACATTTACTACCACTGTGCTAGTAGAAACAGATGCACCTGATGCCAAAGACAACAGCCCTCCGTTAACAATGAGATCTCGATTGATGGTGACAGTGCCGCCGGTGTTTCCTGAGAAAAATCGTAGTTCAAAGCCGTTAGTATTGGTCACGATAAAGTCGTTGGCAATGGTGTTAAATGGTGCAGCAGCCACGTTGATCGCTTGGCTCTGATTTGGGCAGTTCCACTCCACGTCCCAAAAAAGCTGCCCCAAACCACCTGAAAGGTTAGAAGAAGTAATCCCTGTTATTTCAAGTTTAGATCCGGCATTCCATGTGGCTGTTACTATCGATCCGCCATTTACGTTGTGATTGTAAACCGCGCTACCACCAACACTCACGGTGGCTAGAGAAGTGAAATTGTTGCTGGTAACATTAACTTGGTCATTCAGCTCCACCCCAGCACCTGCGCTAAAGGCACATATTCCAGCCACATTAAAAGTTCCGTTTGCAACGAAGTCGGTAGAGGCAACAGCATCGGTAATCGTAAAATTTCCGGCAGCTGACACAGACAAAATTCCTCCGGCATCTACAGTTAATTCGTCTGCATTTACAACAGTGCTTACTGTTACGGTATGCCCATTTCTAACCCAAATGCCGGCGCTGTTGCTGCTGTTTGGAGCAAAAGTTGCTGCTGCAGCTCCCGTGAAACCCGGATTATCGGCTACTTCCCATGTGGCAGTTGTGTTCCAGTTGCCTGATGCAACAGATTGGAAATATAAAATTGGATTTACTCTACCTGAGAATTCGGCAGTTGCGCCAAAAGGTAGAGTAGCTTGAGTTTGCGTTCCAGTGATAGTAAGTTGATTAGCGGCCGCTGTGCTGGTTGCTTCGATCCATCCGGCACCATTCCATTGGTTAACTTTTATCAGGGATTCTGTACCATTGATGTCGGCAGGCATATAGGTGAATACACCGGTGTAGCTGTAGGAGCCTGCTGCAGAATTGGATGCAGTCCAATAGCGGCTTATATAATTGGTTTGCGGAAGAGGATTATTGTTTTCCGGATGTTGCACATCCACCACATTAAATCCGATCTGACGTGCAGTAGAATTAGCCGTAAATGTGATTGATACAGGCGAATATTCTATTACACCTGTATTCTCGCCGACAGGCCATGTGTAAGTAATAGGAAGTCCGGCAGTAGCAATGGTGCGCAATAATCGACCACTTCCATCGGTGATCACCATGTTAGCTGCTGTAAAAGTTCCAGTTATTGCAGCGGCATTATTATTTAATAGACTCAGATTGTTGGCGCCAAGAATTAATCTTCCACTGTTGAGTGTCAATGTACCGTTAGCGGGCAAGCTTCTATCGGCATGCAAACTCACTTGAGCGCCGCTGTTGATGATTAAATTAACAGGTCCATTGCTGGCAGGAAAATCCGCATTACTGGTATTGAAGTTGGTAGATGAATTGAATACCAGTGAGGTGCCTATTGCACTATAGTTAAAAGAACCTGTTCCAGTTATATCGCCGGACACACGTGTAACAGAACGGTTGCTCGCTACCGGAGCCGTACCTGAAATGTTGAATCCGGCAGCATTATCAAGTTCAAAATTGATATCATTACTTATGGTACCGCCAAAGTTAATAGCCTGTGAAGCTGTTCCATTGAAGCGAATCAGATGCGAAGTGCCTGAACCGCTTTCGGTAATGATACCCCCGCTATGGTTGAAATTACCAGAAGCACTGATGGTTCCGTTGCCTGTTCCGGCAGACATGTCAATGGTACCGCCTGTGTGTTCATAATTACCACAATTAATAATACCACTGGAGTTTGTGCCCAAACGTAGCGATGCGGTTCCTGTGGATGCCATAGTAAATGTACCTCCCACATTTAAAGTAGCACCATTCATGTTGGGTATAGTAGTGAGTAAAGGGGTATTCCAAGTAAAGTTGCTGAATGATTGCGCAGCACTGGCTGCCGGATTAAACCAAGCGCCTGCTGTAGGATTGGTTAACCCTATAATGGCACAAGTAGAACCCACATTCCAATTGGCAGTAGGGATGGTACCCAGATTGGTACCCGATTGCGGATGATTGTGTTCGTATGTTCCCGTGGCAGTAAATATTAAGGTAGTGGCACTAGCCCCGGTGATGGTTCCTGCACTTCTCAAAAAACCATTGATGGTGGCAGTGGCCCCGGTGATAGTAAGTGTATTGGCGCCAAAGTCAAAACGCGCATTGGTGCTTACATTCAGCTGATTGCTCACCGTAACATTTACTGTTGATGTAACATTGGCAACTGTGTTAGTAATATTTAAGATATTGAAGCTGGTAATATTCGTCAATATGCTCTGCGCGCTGGTACCGTTAAATTCCACTGTACTGCCAGTTGTGGTGAGTGTGCCTGCGGTTGGGGTATAATTACCACAAATGCGAATGGTGCCGCTGCTGGCCAGTACGCGAGGGCCACCAGCTATATTTAAGTTTCCATAATCAGCCGCCGGAACATTTTGGCTTGAGCTACTGCTTAAAACCAAGGAACTATTGCAAGCAAAAGTGGCAGCAGTTGAACTGTTATATACATAATTTCCGTTTACAGTTAGCGTGGCTGTTGCTGCTAAACTAAATGTTGCAGAAGGGCTCACTGTAAAGTTATTAGAACTTCTCGTTCCAGTAATGATTAGCTCATTTGTGAAACTACTGGGTATGGTAATGTTATCAAGCGGATTGCCGGGCACAGTTCCTAAATCCCAATTGTCTGGATCGTCCCAGCTACTTGAGATGCTTCCCAGCCAAGTGTAATTTTGCGGACCAACCACCCTACCTGCCCATTCTGATGTCGCGGCTAAGTTTCCGACCGATTGATTCATTGATCCAGAGACCAAATTATTACCAACTATTGAGCTTCCACCTGGCTGATTCCATGCTGTTCCGTTCCAGCGGTTTAAGCGGATATTGCTCGCTGAGCCTACTACATCGCCCGGCAGGAAAGTGAATTGTGAAGTGTAATTATAGGTACCCGCGTTGTTACTTAGATCTGTTACCCAATATCTATTGTTTATGTAATCGGTTACGGTTACATCATTCGGGTTCCTATTGCCAACGGTGCGCACATGCAAATTGCGGGCAGCACTGTTAGCGGTAAAATTAAATTGCGTAGGAGTGTAAGCCGAAGCTGTTCCAATCGGGAACTCGTAATTTATGGGTAAACCACTGGTAGCAATGGCGCGACGAAGCTCTCCTGTGCTATTGGTTACAATGTAACGGGTGGCATTTTGACCATTGATCGCGCTTGCACTAGTGCTATTAACAGTAAGGTGATGTGTGCCCAAAGTGAGCAGTCCTGCGGATAGCTCCAGCAGGTTAGTATTAAGATTGGTGCTAAGCGAAACCCCTGCACTATTGTCAATTTCAAGACGATTTACAGAAGTTGCCGCTGAGCCGGTTACTTGAGCACTGCTTCCATTGTAGGTAAAATTTGCCCCCGAATTAAAAATTCGTGTAGTAGTTTGAACGGATCCGCTCGTCGTAGGTGCAACAGCAAATCCATTAGTATTGGCTGTGATTAAAGTAGAACCTGAATTGGCATTGAAGGTTACGTTGGTTCCGGTGAGTTCATAGGTTGAAAAATCAAGTGAAGCGTTGTTGAGCACGGCAAAAGTACCTCCCGTACCGGTTGAGGCTGATAAATCGAGATTGCTCAATAAAGCGACTGTATTGGTGGTGCTTCCATTGCCAATATTCCAATTGATTTGACGCATTACAGTGCCGGCAGTTTGTGAAAGTGTTTGCACTCCGGTTGTTCGCACCAAATTGATTGTACCGGTGCTCGATGCGCGAGTGATAGCACCTCCCGATTGATTGAAATTTCCTAATAGATTGATAGATGGTGTGCCTGTACCATTGGTAAGAGCTAAAGTCCCGCCACTAACATTTAAATTTCCTCCTATATTGATTGTAGGAGAAGTCGTAGCGGTTAATCTAAATTCAGCACTCCCGGTACTGCTTACTGTCAAATCGCCATTTACTGTTGTAAGATTTCCACCTGCATTAAGTGATTGAGTAGAGCCCGCTCCCATATTTACCGTAAAGTGATGAAAAGATTGCGCTAAACCTCCTAAAGTGCCTCCGGAAGTGGTAGTGCCTATAATGGCGCAAGTTGATCCTGCACTCCATGTAGCAGTTGGAACGGCAGTAGTTCCGGTATAATTGTGTTCGAATGTTCCGGTGCCGCTTATGGTAAGTGTAGTAGCATTTGCACCAGTAATAGTCCCACTTGAACGCAAAAATCCATTCACCACAGATGTAGTGCCCGTCAATATAAGGGTGTTTGCTGCCATATCCAGTCTAGCCGAAGCATTCACCGTAAGTGCCCCACCGCTTGCAATGGTAATATTTGCTCCTGCAGTAACATTTGCCGAGGTATTTGCTATGATAAGTGTTCTGTAAGTAATGGCTGCACTGTTTGCACTTTGAGCAGTAGTTCCATTGAAGGTCACCGAGCGATTATTATGGGTTAGCGTGCCTGCATTTATCATATCTCCTCCAATCCTTAAATCTCCACCTGCCGCAGTAGATAAAACGAGTGTAGAACCTGCATTAATGTTGATATGACCGATCGCTTGTCTATATTGGTTTGATGCCCCAAAATTTACGGAAGTATTATTTGAAATCGTGACATTTTGTGGGACACGTTGGCCTGTCATGGTATTGGTGATCCACTCATTCGATGCACCATAATTACCTCCTGAGTTATAGTTTAGTGTTGATGATGAACCATAATTCAATGTTCCGGTTGCATTAACAAAACCGCCGCTATTGATCCGCAAAGTACCATTTACAGTGTAAGTGGCGGCGCCATTGATGGTTACGCCGCCTGTAGTGGTGTGTACGATGCCGGAATTTTGGCTAAGCGTATTGCTTCCGTTAACATTGAGCGCCGAGAACAAGGCATCTGCATTTCCGGTTACGTTGTGATTAATATTTACGGTACCCATATTTAGGGTAGTTGGAGGAACCACACCGGCCGTCCAGGTGGCTGCCGCATCCCAGTTGCCTGCGCTGGCGGTAGTCCAACCGGTACCAACCGTATATGTGTAGTTGGGACCACCATTATTATTCAGATTGATGGTGTATAAATCAGCATTGGATCCATTGGTGGCTACATTACTGGGGCCAGAGGTAAAAACATAGTAACTAATGTTAGCTCCAGCTGTATTAAAAGATGCCGGGATAGTGGCCGTCGCAGTTGTTCCAATGTAGTTCATTTGCACTACTGTAGATGTTGCGTAATTGTTATTTGTATATCTCAGATAAACTTCCTGGCCAGTACTTTTTATTCCGCTCATGTTGGCGGTAACTGTTACTTCTGCATGAGGTGAAACATTGGCTGCCAATGGTAGTTGACTCACCGTATTAGCTGTTCTTACATCTCCTTGCACTTCAAAAAATACCCAGGTGCCCGTTGGATTTGTTCCTGCATTTAGCGTTTTAAATACATAATTATAAGATGTATTCGGAACATTGTATCGAATAGCCCCACTATTGGTACAATTTGGATTGAGGGTGTAAGTAGTACTAGGTACGGCATCCACATCTGAACCAATCACTTGGGTGCGCTGATGCGTGGTTCCTCCCCAATCGATTCCAAAACGCCAGAATTGGTTTCCGGTACCATTGGCGTTGCGTGTAACAATCCATGTTCCACCGGCGCTTGCAGACATGAAAGAAAATCCACCATTGCCCGTACTTGGACAGGAACCTCCCCATCCGGAAGAGAAGCCAGTACCAACGATGGCATTTTGCGTAAATGCCACCTGACCATAAAGTAAGGTATAGGCTATAGCAATAATCCATGAAAGATTGCAGCTCCATGAAATTACCCTTGCTTTGTAAGATCGTAAATATATATTCATAGCACTTAAAAGTTAAGACAGATTTAGGAGTGTTAAAATTACACTAAACATCCTATAAATGCAAATCAAAAAAAGCTGAAAAATCAATGTTTTCAGAAATTTATTCTGATGACATCGGTGTAAAAACGCCATTTCTTCACATTATGTTTATATAAGATGTCCAATTTTTTAATGTAAGATTTACGATTATTTTTAACAAAAGTTACCAAGTAATCTTGTGTGTGAACAAATTTTTTTGTTGCTTTAGGTGCGTGTGGCTTTAGCAAAAATGGAAGAGTCGATTTCCTGCAAGAAATTTATTATATTGTAGCTGCACAACAAAAAGGGATTTGTTTTTATAAGGTACTTCTTTGAAAATTTAAAAAAGGCTGTAAATTTGCCCCGAAATCTTTCAAGGGGTGCTTTGTTACATTAACAAGGCTGAGATTATACCCATTAACCTGATCAGGATAATGCCTGCGTAGGGAGAATGAAACGACATAAAATATCCCACTGGACTTGTGGCCCCTTGCAAGCCCGTATTGTTAAACTTTTAAAAACATTACGAGCGATGCAAAAAATGATTTGGACAACAGTTTTGGTGTTACTGCTTAAAAACACCTTCGCACAATTCACATTATCAGGCACAATTAAGGACAAATCTACCGGAAATATGCTCCCGGGAGCATCTGTTTCCATTCAGGAAACCTTTTTGGCCACGCAAACAAGCGCAGATGGTAGCTTTCGTTTTCGAAACCTGAAAGAAGGTAAATACATGCTTCAGGTTTCCTACATTGGCTACAAAAAAATTGCAGATTTTTCGGTTGATCTTTCGGGCGATCGGCAATTGAGCATTGAAATGGAAGCATCGGCTTTTATCGCCGATGAAGTCGTTATTACGGCAACACGAGCACAGGCCAACTCCGGATTGGCTTTCAGCGAGATCAGTAAGGAAGAAATTGCCAAACAAAATTTTGGTCAAGACTTGCCCTTCTTGCTCAATTTGCAACCATCAGTGGTAGTAAATTCGGATGCCGGCGCCGGTATTGGCTACACAGGTATTCGCATTAGGGGAAGCGATCCTACACGGATTAACGTTACCGTAAATGGAATCCCCTTAAATGATGCTGAATCACATGGGGTTTTTTGGGTAAATATGCCCGACTTTGCTTCATCAGTTCAAAGCATTCAGGTGCAACGCGGTGTGGGAACTTCTACCAATGGAGCAGGGGCTTTCGGAGCTACATTAAATTTGCAAACCAATGAATTAAATGCCGATGCTTATGCCGAAATACAAAACGGACTTGGCTCATTTAACACTTGGCGACACACAATGAAAATAGGAACCGGACTTGTCAACGATAAATATGTATTTGATGCTCGACTATCAAAAATAACATCAGATGGCTACATCGACAGAGCGAGTTCCGACCTTCGCTCTTTCTTTTTAAGCGGCGCTCGCTATGGTGATAAAAGTATCTTGAGAGCCAATGTTTTTAGCGGAAAAGAAGTAACCTATCAGGCTTGGTATGGCGTTCCGCAAGACAGTCTGGCCACTAACAGGAGATTCAATGAAGCCGGAATGTTTTTCGATGCAGATGGAAATTTGCGTTTTCACGATAATGAAGTGGACGACTATCAGCAAGATCATTATCAACTTTTTTATACCTATGAATTCAACCGAAAACTTACGGCTAATGTTGCATTGCATTACACGCGAGGCAGAGGTTTTTTTGAGCAATATCGCCAAAATGAACGATTCTCGCGCTATGGCTTGCCTAATCTGGTGATTGGAGACACAACGATCACCCGGACTGACCTCATCCGCAGACGCTGGCTCGACAATCATTTCTATGGAACTGTTTTTTCGCTTAACTATACGCCCAATAATAAGCTTGACCTAATTTTGGGGGGCGGATACAATATTTACGATGGCGATCATTTTGGAGAAATTATTTGGGCTAAGCATGCGCAAAATATTCCACAGGGTCTTCGATATTACGACAACAATGCGGTGAAAAAGGATTTCAACGTCTATACAAAAGCCAATTACCGGGTCTCCAATAAGCTCGCATTATTTGCCGACATGCAAATTCGAACAATTGATTACACCTTTCTTGGATTTGATAATGATTTAAACAACGTAACTCAAAATGCCGATTTCTTTTTCTTCAATCCTAAAGCAGGTATGAGTTTTCGTGCAAATGAAAAGCATGAATCCTATGCATCCTTCGGAGTGGCCAATCGTGAGCCTGTGCGAAGAGACTTTACAGAGTCCACGCCCAACAGTCGGCCTGTACACGAAACGCTTTATAATGTCGAAGCTGGTCATCGCTATCAGATGAAAAAGTCGGAAATCAGTGCCAATTTTTATTACATGTACTATAAAAACCAATTGGTAGTTACCGGTAGTATTAATGATGTGGGGGCCTATAACCGCGTGAATACTCCTGAAAGTTATCGTGCCGGTATAGAGCTGGAGTGGAAACAACGTCTGCACCCTAAGCTTGAATTGGCGGCAAATTTCACATACAGTCAGAACAAAATCAGAGAATTCACGGAATTTGTAGATGACTGGGACAATGGCGGGCAGATTGAAATCAAAAGACAAAACACGGATATTGCTTTTTCTCCCGCTGTGGTTTCAGGAGCTGCATTAAGCTATCGTCCAGCTAAAGGGCTTGAATTGACCTTATTGAGCAAATATGTTGGCAAACAATATTTAGACAATACACAGAGCGAAGACCGCATGTTAGACGCCTTCTGGGTGCAGGACTTCCGTATTGGCTATACTTTCAAAGGCTTGGGAATGCACGAAATCGGCTTGAATTTTCTGGTCAACAACTTCACTAATGTGCTGTATTCTCCCAATGGCTACACCTTCTCGGGAATTGTAGAGGGCCGACGTCAGGATTTTAATTATTTCTATCCGCAAGCAGGCACCAACTGGCTGATGAACCTGGTGGTAAAGCTGTAATTCTTCAAATAAAAAATCAGCTCATCAAATCTCATTATCGCAGAATTGGTGAGCTGATTAATGAGTATAGGTTTAGTTGGATTTAATAAAACGCTTCATGATACGTTGATTATTCCGGCTTAAGGAGATGATGTAAACCCCGGGGTCAAGCACTGGCAAATCTATTTTTCCATCCTTAGGGAATGGGGCTGAATGCAACATCCGCCCGGCATAGTCGGTGATTTGAAAGAAGTTAATGGCGTAACTTGTGGAAACATGAAGTACATTGCCGGCAAGGGGATTGGGAATAGTGCAATCGCATCTTCATTCAACTGATCGAAGGTGCTTGTTGGGCTAACATTTCTTGGACATGCACGAATCAAAGGCGTCATTGGAAAGTCGCCATTGATGTCGCAATCGGCATTTGAGCCCATCAAAGCAGGCCACTTTCCTTCCACCGCCTGGATGTTGTTCACATTGCCCCGAATCACTGCTACAGAATCGTTTACCCAATTGCGGAAATAAAAATAGAATGTTTCATTCATCCACTCATTGAGTACAGTCTGCGTTACATTAGAAAAGCCGGATCTCATTTCATAACAACCGTTTTCATAAAACCAATGCTGTAAATTATAACGGATTGGACTTCCAAAATCAAGGGAAAGATTGGTTAATTCGATTTTGAAAATTCTATCCGGTGCTTCACCATCAATTCTTGTTCTAATTCTGGTTTTGCTTTGGGGTATTACCCTTGTTATGCCTGGCGAAATGAAACCTATAGGATCAAAATCATTTGCACTCGATTTTAGCCTTAACCAAACATCACCATTGATAAATTGGGTATTAGGCGTCCCCATAATCGAGTAATTGAACGGTAGTTGTGTATTAAAATCCCAAACAATAAAATTGGGTGGGGTAATGTCTGTTCCTGTTCCACTGTTGAGCAAAGTATATGCTTCCGATGCGAAAGTGAAATTGTAGCGCTGCGCGTGAATTACAGTACTCATCAAAAATGTAAAAAGAAGCTGAATGAAGACAAATCTTATGATCAATAGTTTTCTTGCAAGAAACACACTTGACAAGGCATTGTAAATCCCTAATTCTAGTGATTTTTGATTTCGCTATTTCGCAATTACCAGACGTTCTGATGCGGCTGCGGAAGTTCCTTTTAAAACCACAAAATATAGGCCTTTCGCCAAACTACTTAAGTCTTCCTGCAAATCAAAGCTGCCTGACGATTGCAGCTGGGCAGGGCGAATTACTTTGATGAATGCGCCTTTACTATCCCAAAGCTCTATACTCACTTTGGGGTCAGCATAAGATGTTTCGATGCGAATCGTAACCGGTCCTGCACTTGGGTTTGGAAAAACCAACAATCTCCAAGGATAAGGAATAGGCATGCACACCGAAGGGCCGCGGCTGAACGCTATAGAATCCGGAGCACTTCTTTTTGCAATGTTTTCTGTGCCATCGGCATATCGTCCTTCGTTTTTTACGGGCTTCTCCGGTTTAGTAAAAGGATTTTTAATGGCAATGGCCTCAGCTTGTTTTGATGGTAAACTTTGGTTAAATGCGACGAGTTCGTCCGGAATGGTAGTTCTGATCTTGGCAGCAAGTGGCGATCCGCCATAGCCACGGCCTTTCACAAATGCAGCATCGAAAATATTCATATTTGCCGAAAGCATAAACCACATTTCTCTTGTAAAATAAAGATTTCCGCAGGCATCACTGAGTAAATTCGGTTGTGTGTTGCGTGAAAGCATGGCCCGACTACTTTTATACCATTTATAACTCCCATCGTCCTCAAAGGCTGCCACCACCATACCATCATAGCTATTGGGAATGGTATCTATGCCTATTTTCAACGGTTTTATTGCCCCGGAACGTTTGCTTTCAAAAGAAGCATAGATGCCCCCTGACACATCACTGCAAATAGCTTCCACACTTGAAGCATTGAAATTTTGCACCCATTTGGCTTTCCAATTCAAATCGAGCGCAGCCATAAAGCCATTCTTGCTCTCAGTATTATCTATGGCTAAGCCCATAAAATCGCGCTGCAATTGCATGGTGCCGCCGATCAGCACTTGCTTATCTGTAGCATGAATGGACTTGATCAGCGATTTTCCGTTCATGTATTTCACCCATTTTAGCTTTCCGTCTTTGCCTATTCTGGCAATATAGGCTTCATAAGGTGGTTTATATTGTCCGGTTTCATAAAATGGCTCTATCATCCGGTCCTTACTTCCTTCCACGGCAATGCCGAAATTATAATTGCCTGCGGCATACAAGTCGCCATCTTTACCAACGGCAATCAAACAGGATGGAATATAATAGGAGCAGCAGCTTGGGGCAAGAAGCTTTGATTTGTGCTCCCATTGCTTTGAAAAATCCTTATCAAGCTTAATGACAAAATGATAGCCATGTTGCACATGCACCCCCTTTTCGTTCACCGACTTCAATTCATCAGAAAAAGTTATAGCACACCCCATCAGGTGTGGCGAGAAAGCCATTCCACGATTCTCTCGGAAAATCGCGCGATCCCATTATCCGAACAAGCTGACCTTCTCCATCAAGTATTGCAAAAAAAGTAAGGAGCTTGTCGCCTGCTTTGTTATTATTAAATTCACTCGAATAAACTTGCTTCCATTTTTGCGCTTCTTGAATTTCAAAATCAAAAGAAATGTAGTATCTTGATTGAAATTCCAGGATCACATTGCCTTGTGCATCGGATGCAACACCCATCAGACTAGCATCGCGCATTATTTTCCTACTTTGAAATACCCAAAGTATCTCTCCTGTTTGACTAAAACAAGTTACAAATAGCTGGGAGCTGTAATTTTCAAATGAAAAGTCCTGTCCATTGCCGGCGTGCAGTGTAGGGATGCCGCTTCCAGGAATGTAGCTCGTTGGTTGGCTGTATTCTCCGGCAGCCACAAGACGCCCTGTTGATGTGACGCAGCTTTTGCTGTAACCCGAAAAAATGCTGCTTCCTGATGAAGCCCATTCAAAATGTTGTCCATGCGAGGGAATGCTTGCAAAAAACAAAAGTAAAAGAAGTGTTTGAAGGATTCGGTTCAGGTTTATCGTTTTTTTATTTGCTATAAACTGCCTTTTCCAAGGAGATAAAATACAAACAGCCAGATAATTCCCTTAGCAAGAAAAAACATAAATCCGGCAAAGCTTAGTCTGCAGAGCCATTTAATACACTTTTCCTTTTTTTCCAATGGAGCTGAATTTACTTCAAAGTAAAGCAAAAATCAGTCATCATTCTAAAGTAGCTCATTGGCAAGATTGGCTAATTCGGAGCGCTCGCCTTTTTCGAGGGTTATATGGGCATAAAGCTTATTGTCTTTGATTTTGTCAATCAAATAGCTAAAACCATTACTTTGTGTGTCGAGATACGGGGTGTCTATTTGGAATACATCACCTGTGAAAATGATTTTAGTGTTTTCGCCCGCTCGGGTAATGATCGTTTTCACTTCGTGGGGTGTAAGGTTTTGTGCTTCGTCCACAATGAAAATGATATTTGACAAGCTTCGCCCACGAATGTAGGCCAAAGGCGTGATCATCAGCTTTTCATTCTCCAGCATTTCCGTAATTTTTCGGTATTCCTTGTCGGTTTCGTCATATTGATTCTGAATCATCTTCAAGTTATCCCACAAGGGCTCCATGTATGGGTTCAATTTGGACTTAATATCTCCAGGAAGATAACCGATGTCCTTATTGCTTAGCGGTACAATAGGTCGGGCAAGATAAATTTGCCTGAATTCTCTTTTTTGTTCCAAAGCTCCTGAAAGAGCTAGCAAGGTTTTGCCTGTTCCTGCTACTCCCTGAATGGTCACCAATTTTACGTCAGGATTCATGATGGCATGCAGGGCAAAGATTTGTTCCGCATTGCGCGGTTTGATGCCCGAAGCGCTAACTTTATCCACCTTTTCCATCAGTTTGGTTTCTGCATTATAGAAACAAAGAGCGCTATGCTTGCCGTTTTTGAGAATGTAATAATGATTAATGATGGGCTTTTCGTCCAGAAAATCTTCGGGCAGGCAATTTCCTGTTTGGTAGAGTTGATCTATTATGGCTACATTTACTCCATAAACAACAGATTTGCCGGTGTAGAGATGATCAACGTCCTTTACTTTGCCGGTCTCAAAATCTTCTGCGTGCAGATTGAGTGATTTAGCTTTAAGTCGAAGGTTAATGTCCTTAGTGACCAGAATTACCTTTCGTTCAGGGTATTCTTCGGCTAATGCAAGGGCAGAGTTGATGATACGATGATCGGCCTTGTCTTCTCCCAGGATTTTAATGGCATCGTAACGCCCTTGACCATTCATCAATACCTTAAACATGCCATAATGCTCGCCCAATGAAAGCCAGTCGGTGAGGATGAAATTTCCAGACAGTTGATCCATTTTGCGAATAAACTCTCGTGCTTCAAAATTCTTGATGTCGTTCCCCTTTTTAAAGTTGTCCAACTCTTCGAGCACGGTGATGGGAATAGCCACATCATGCTCTTCGAAGGAGTATAACGCATTGTGATTGTAGATAATAACTGAAGTGTCGAGAACAAAAATTTTTTTGGTTTGCTTTGCTTTTTTGGCTGCCATAAGAGAGCGATTCGTGGTTAAGCTTTGTGGCTAAGCTAAAATTTAATGTTTTTTTGGACTTGTAAGCCATGCAAAAGATTTGAACAACTAATTGACATGTAACATGTTGGGTAACATCAACATGCTAAAAGTGGTTAATGATTTCACTCTAATTAATAGATGAAACCTAAAGTAATTGGTGCCGGATATCTGCTTCCGGTCACTAATTTAGATAGCCCTTCCCAGCAGCAACTTGATTATTTGCATTTAGATTAATAATTTTTTTCTTAACCAAAAAGGCATTTGCATCGCTTATGGATAGCCGTTGATACAGTGGAATATTTGATGCATAATCTTATTTTTTCGACAAAGGTGAAAGGTATCCAATTTACCATTTGTATTAAAGATTGGAGTTAAGGGAGCTCCAATTTTGCTCGCGTTGACCCAAGTATTATCTTACCAGATGTATCTATCACGAGCGCATGGTTCCCATCCCCAACCACTGCATAATTTTCATCGTAATCGAAAAGCCTATCATAACCATTATCTGTCAAAGGAGCGCCAAACTTGTCTATCATGTAAAACTTACCATTTTTAAGAACGCCTGCCCAGTTTCCCCTGAAGGCGTTGATTTCCGAAAGCCCTGATGGGACAACAATTTTTCCGAAGTGATCCATCAATCCATAACTTCGCTCTCCACTGACCTGATTAGAAAAAGCAAAAAAGCCTTTACCTAAATTTTTCAAAAAAGGCCAGTGACTCGAAAATTCTTCGCCTAAGCTGTCTATAAAGGAAAATCCCTTTTGATCCTTGACAACTGCATAGCCATCTCTGAAAGGACTAGCCATTTCATAGACACAGGGTTGGATCAATGTGGCTTTACCGACATCATAAAATCCATATTTAAGTTTGTTTTTCACTCGTAATGGATGAGCATCTTTCTCCTCTTCCACCCACTCAAATTGCAAATCCGACAAAGGTTTTAATTCGCTATTGTGATGCACAAAGCCGGCATCTCTGATTGCCCAAAAACTACGCTCAGCGGCTAATAATAATCGTTTAAAAACTGCATTTTTTACATGCAAACCTTTTTTGTCAAACAAAGCAAAGCCGTTGCTAAGTGGCACAATAGCATATCCGTTTTCATAGATGATATGCTTGCTGCCCTTTGCTAAACTCAAACTTGGACGCTGCACCCAGTCTCCTGATGTGTTGATAATGCCCCATGAATCCTTTATGGAAACAAAGGCAAAGCCTTCGCTAAATCCAAACGTATCGTCGAATTGTGGTTTTAAAACCCACTTCCCTTTAGTGTCAGCAATACCCCACTTTCCCTTCAATTGAGCAAGGAACACGCCTTTGTCAACATTCGAAACATTTTCAACCGGCTTAATAAAAACGGGAACCAGTTTACTGTCGAGCAGATTCCATTTACCTAAAAAAACTTCAACAGCATAGAAGCCTTCCCCAGATTTACGCACCTGAACTACCGGTCCATATACTACACTGGTGTCGGAAAGCAATCTTACATAAATGTCTTTGCCTTGCGAAACCTTAATTAATCCTTGTGCCTGATTGGATAAGCAAGTAAACAGGCTACATAAAATTAACCAAGATCTGAAAGCTTGAAAAAATGTTTGGGACGTATGCCCTTTTCGGTATGCATGAGTGTGCAGCATTCGTTATCTTTATCGTGTTCAAAAAATAAAACGTATTGTTCCTCAACACATTTTTTAAGTAATCGCTCTTTTTCTTCGAGTGTTTGAAGCGGGCGCGTATCATAGGCCATTACATATGGCAATGGAACATGCGCTGCTGAAGGAAGCAGGTCGGCCATATACATGATTTTGCGTCCTTTATAATGAATCACCGGAAGCATCATAGACTCTGTGTGACCATAAACATATTCCAGCTCCATGAATGGGAATATTGATTCGCCTGGCTGATGAAATTTGAGTTGTCCTGACTCTTGAATTGGTAAGATATTTTCTTTCAAAAAAGACGCCTTTTCACGCGCATTGGGATGTGTTGCCCAGTTCCAGTGTGCTTCGTTGCTCCAAAAAATGGCCTTAGGAAAGGCGGTTTTGAAGTTTTCCTTGCTCGAATCATATTCTACGCTTCCACCACAATGGTCGAAATGCAAATGGGTGAGCACCACATCGGTGATATCAGATTTATTAAATCCATAATGGGCCAATGATTTTTCCAGACTTTCATCCCCATGCAAATAATAATGACTGAAAAACTTTTCGCTTTGCTTGTTGCCCATACCATTGTCAATCAAAATCAGCCTGTCTCCATCTTCTATCAACAAGCATCGCATCGCCCAGGAGCACATATTGTTATCGTCTGCCGGGTTAAGTTTGTTCCAAATAGACTTAGGAACTACGCCAAACATTGCACCGCCGTCTAATTTGAAATTGCCCGCATGAATAGGATATAATTGCATAAAAGTGACAAAATAATTCCTGCAAACCTAATGAATTTGAGATAGCAAGAAACAAATTACCATGGCAAGTTGACTGATATCATCTTCAGATTTAAAACAAATTCGTATATTTTAAAAAAATTTGCAGCTAACTTGTTTTCTCTATTTTTAACCGCAGAAACTTATCCAATGGAACAAGCAGACTTTAGTTGGCTTTCGGTCGATCAGACTAAGATTTTCGGGAGAGTGTGGCATGCCGATGGCGAGCCCATTGCAGTGATTGCGCTTGTTCATGGTATGGGCGAGCACTGCGGAAGATACCGTCATGTAGCAGAGTTTTTTACGCGTCACGGCATTTCGGTCATTACTTTTGACCAACGCGGACACGGACGCTCAGAAGGGCAACGTGGGCATGCACATTCCTACAGAATATTGCTCGAAAGCATTGACGAATTGGTAGACCGGGCAAAGGTTCAATTCAAACACAAGCCTGTGTTTCTTTATGGACACAGCATGGGAGGTAACTTGGTGCTCAATTACATGCTTCGGAAGCCCTTTCAGGTGAAAGGAGTAATCGTTACCAGTCCTTGGCTTCGCTTGGCCTTTGAGCCTCCTGCATTTAAGGTTAAATTAGGAAAATGGATGCGTAACATTTATCCATCGTTCAGCCAACCGACCGGTTTGATTGCTGAGCACATTTCACGCGATCCGGAAGTGGTAAAAGCCTACAAACGAGACAAATATGTTCACAACAGAATTTCTGCCTCATTTTTTATGAGCGTGTATGAATACGGATATTATGCAATCAGGCATGCATCGGAGTTCAAGAGTCCGCTTTTACTCATGCATGGCACCGCAGACAAACTCACTTCGCATAAAGCAACGGAAGAGTTTGCAGCAGCTTCGAAAAATGTTTCGGAGCTCAAACTTTGGGATGGATTATATCATGAAATTCATAACGAACCAGAAAAGTTACAGGTTTTTCAATATACTCTAAATTGGATAAAACAACAACTTAATGCTTAAAGAGAAAAGGTCAACCATTCTGCTAATCATTGTGGCTGCGTTGGGTTATTTTGTGGACATTTATGACCTTATTCTTTTCAATGTAATCAAAAAAGAGAGCCTAATCGGACTAGGTTTTACAGACCCGGTGGAGATTAAAAACACGGGAATTATGCTGTTCAACTGGCAGATGGCGGGTATGCTTGTCGGAGGAATATTATGGGGTGTGCTTGGCGACAAAAAAGGTCGTTTGAAAGTGCTTTTTGGATCCATTCTGATGTATTCTGCAGCCAATATTGTGAACGCCTTTGTTACAGATATTCCCATTTACGCTGCTGTGCGATTTATAGCAGGAATTGGCTTAGCGGGTGAGCTAGGTGCTGGAATAACTCTTGTGGCAGAAGTGATGAGTAAAGAAACTCGTGGTTATGGCACGATGATTATCGTCACTTTCGGAGCGCTTGGGGCAGTGCTTGCAGCATTAGTTGGCGCTAAAGGCGACGGAATCGGATATTTAATCTATCAACTCACAAGCATAAAACTTGCCAATTGGCAGGTAGCTTACATCATCGGGGGTGTTTTGGGATTAGCCTTACTAATCATGCGTTTTGGTACAGTTGAATCAGGCATGTTCCAAAATATGGAACACAAAAATGTGAGTAAAGGCGACTTCTTTGCGCTATTCACAAAGAAAAGAATATTTATCAATTATGTGTATTGCATTCTGATTGGTTTGCCCATCTGGTTTATTGTGGCAGTGCTCATCGCGCTGGCCGAAGATTTTGCTAAACCTGAGGTTTTGGGCCTTGGAGAGCCGATTATTAATGGTTCGGCAGTGATGTTTTGCTACTTGGGACTTTCGTTTGGCGATTTGCTGAGTGGTATTTTCAGTCAGGTGTTTCGAAGTCGTAAAAAGGTGGTCATATTTTATTTGCTACTGACTATTGTTTTGGTTTTCATTTACCTGTTTACCACCACCAATGCATCAGCTTCTTACTTTTACTTTCTTTGTTTCTGTCTTGGAACAGCTGCAGGATACTGGGCGCTTTTTGTTACTATAGCAGCCGAGCAATTCGGGACCAATATCAGAGCTACAGTGACCACAACGGTGCCTAATTTTGTAAGAGGTGCGGTGGTCCCTATTACAGGCTTATTTATGTTTCTTGATCAACATTTCGGAATGATTCACAGTGCATTGATCGTAGGTGCCACTTGCATCGGTCTGGCAATATTTGCCACCATTAAAATCAAAGAAACTTTTGGCAAAGAGCTAAACTATCTCGAAGAGATGTAAAGCAACAATTGTTTAAAATCATTTAAAATAAGACTTCGTCACAGCTTTTGACAATTTTATGACAAAACGACTTGTTGGAAAAAATACTTTTGTAGCGTAAAATCAGTTAGGCTGTTTTGAAACAATTAAAGGTAATCGCATTTACACACAAAAACATTGATCTCAAGGATGTGGGAAGGTTTCATGTGGAGCCCGATCAGTGGGAATTGCGGTTGAATTCGTTGAAAGCTACGCTGAAACTCAATGAACTCATGTACCTTTCTACATGCAACCGTGTAGAGTTCATCTTCAGCAATGAAGAAAATATCGGCAAAAAGTTTCTCCATAAATTTTTCTCTTCATTCAACCCTTCCTTTACTAAAGAAGATATAGACTTTTCTGTCCACAAGGCTCGTGTTTTTGAAGGTGAAGCTGCGATGTTTCATATACTCGAAGTAGCCTCTTCTATGGATTCACTTGTGGTGGGCGAGCGAGAAATTATTACTCAGGTTCGCACAGCATATGAGCGCTGTCGTGAACTTGGTCTCACCGGCGATGTTATCCGATTACTTATTAAAAAAGCTGTAGAGTGCGCCAAGCAAGTATTTACTGAAACTACTATCGCACAAAACCCTGTGTCCGTAGTATCGCTTGCGTATCATGATTTGAAGAAACTTAATATTCGAGAAGATGCCCGCATTTTGGTAATTGGTGCAGGACAAACCAATACAAATATGTGTAAGTTTCTCAAAAAGCATGGTTACAGACAATTCACTATTTTCAACCGTAGTCTTGACAATGCTCAAAAACTTGCATCCATAATGGGTGGAGAAGCATACACGCTAGATGAACTCAAACATTACGATGGTGGATTTGATGTGATGATTGCCTGTACAGGAGCAGAAGAGCCTATCGTGGATGTTAGCACCTATCATCAGCTTTTACAGGGTGAAAACGATCAGAAAGTGGTCATTGACCTAGCTGTTCCGAACGATGTAGAAGAATTCGTATTTGACACCTTTAATATTCACGCTATTCGTGTTTCCACACTGAAAGATACTGCTGCCGAGAATCTTGAAAAACGTCGTCAGGCCATTGCACATTGTGATATTATTATTCGCAATCAGCTTGAAGATTTAAAACTTCAACTTCGCCATCGCATGGTGGAGGTGGCAATGAAAGAAGTGCCACGCGTTGTTAAGGAAATTCGTCAACACGCGATACAAAATGTGTTTGCCCGTGAAATGGAAACACTCGACAAAGACTCGCGTGCTGTGTTAGAACGAATGATGGAATACATGGAGAAAAAATATATCAGCGTTCCCATGAAAATGGCAAAAGATATTCTTCTCGAAAAAAATTGATGAGCCGAAAGATTATCATCGGCTCACGCGGGAGTGATCTCGCTTTGTGGCAAGCCAATTATACCAAAAGTGCGCTTGAAAACCTTGGTCATGAGGTGGAAATTAAAATTATCAAAACCCAAGGCGATAAAATTCAACACCTCAGCTTTGACAAACTTGAAGGAAAAGGATTTTTTACTAAAGAATTAGAAGATGCTTTAATAAATGGCGAAATAGATCTTGCTGTTCATTCTCACAAAGATCTTCCCACCACCAATCCGGAAGGCTTATGCATTGCAGCCGTTTCCTATCGAGAAGATTGCTCAGAAACCATTCTCATTAGAAAAGAAGCCTTTGATCCTGGCCAATTGCTTGGCGTAAAGTCATTCTCTCGTTTCGGGACATCTTCAGTTAGAAGAAGCAGCCAGCTTCAGTTTTTCAGACCAGACCTTCAGGTCATGCAACTTCGTGGTAATGTGCCAACGCGTGTGGAAAAATTAAAGAATGATGAATATGATGCCATCATGTTGGCAAGCGCAGGGCTGGAGAGGTTGAAGCTCGACCTTTCAGAATTTCATATAGAGAAACTTGACCCCAGGTGGTTTATTCCTGCACCAGCACAAGGTGTGCTTGCTTTTCAAATTCGTGAATCAGACGAGTCGATGAAAAATATTTTGCGTGAAATCAACCATGCAGATGTGGCAAGTCAAATCTATATTGAGCGGAAGGTGCTCAACCTGCTTGATGGAGGTTGTCAGCTTCCCTTAGGTGTTTACGTGGAAAAAAAGGACGAGGTTTTTAAAATCTGGGCATCGCTCAAACCATTGGATGGCGCTCCATTGAGAAGGTTTTACATTGAAAATAAAGATGCAAATCTTGCGATACAAAAATTGATTAAAGGATTCAATGATGGCATCAAAGGCAAAGTGTTCATCACCCGAGAACCGGAGCAGTGCAAGGTGTTCGCGCGACTGTTGGAAGGCATGGGCATGATGGTGGCGGCTAAATCACTGATCAAAACAGAACCACAAAACTTTCAGCTTTCCAAAAAACACGAATGGATTTTTTTCACTTCAGCAAATGCAGTGGAGTATTTCTTTGAAGAAGCAGAACCGGAGTTTATTCCGGAACGCATTGCTGCAATAGGAAGCGGAACAGCCAAGCAAATCAGACTGCTTGGACTAGAGCCTGATTTTGTAGGAGATGCAGCTAAAAGCACGCAGGAAATTGCTAAAGATTTTATTCAATTATACGCTGGAACTTCGGTACTATTCCCCCAGTCTGACATTGCGGTGAAGCACGTGAGTGAAGAAATTGCAAAACATTGCAACACAGAAAAGGTAATTGTATACAACACAAAAATGAACCTGAACCGCAGTATACCGGATACAGACATTCTGGTTTTTACTAGTCCATCTAATCTTAATGCCTATATCCAAGCCAAAGGCATTCCAACGAAGCCTTGCATAGCCATTGGAAATAGCACTTCCGAAGCACTCAAAAGGCATGGAATTAAACAAATACACATCGCGCACGCTTTTGATCAACTTGCACTTGCCGACCTTACTGCAGGACTAGCACTCGAAGTGAAATAATTTCATTTTGATTGGTCATCGACGATTAAATCCGTTGGTTCATCTTGACTTCAATTTTGTTTTTCCTCTACCTTTGAGTTTTAACTCAAAAAACAAATTCATTTGGAACAAATTGTTAGAGCAGGAATGCTGGTAAAGCACCCAACCTATGGTAAAGGCACGGTGATATCGGTTAATAATAATATCTTGACCATTAATTTCCCCAACAGAGGTAATCTTGATATCTCGAAAAGAACTGAAGGTCTTGAAATTTATGAACCCGAACCGGAAGGAGAAGAAAATGAAGAGTTTAGCATGAGTCAGATGGAACGAACCTTGCGAAAAATTTTATCAGAATACGCTGACATACAGCAAACTGTTCCTATGGGAGAAAAGTGGTCTGGAGGAACACTTATACTACAGCCCGGCGATACTAGTCTAAAAGGAAAAGAAGTGCCGATAGAAACTTTTTTTCATAAAATTGTAATGGTAAGAGACCGTTTGAGGGTACTGGAGCAAAACATCAATAGCCATCAAAAGCTCAGCGACGAAGACAAAATAAATTTGCAACAATACATCACAAGAATTTATGGAAGTCTCACCACCTTCAATGTACTTTTCAAAGACAATGCGCATTATTTTGTAGGCGAAAAAAAATCATAGCTACACAAAACAAAATATTTACTATTGTAGTTTAATCTTTAAAATCATATACCATGTTGTTGAAAAAATTCAGTCTTGACCGTGAATTAACGGAAGAGCGTAACAGAGAGATGTCACGACTGATTCGTGAGTTGGATTCATTATTGGAAGATCAGGCAGCGGAAGACAAACGAATTTCGGCCTATTTTCCTAATGCAGAGCTGATCGGCGAAGATGAGTTTCCTTTTCAGGTTTTTGATCGTGAAAAGTTATTTTCATTGGAAACCATCAAAAACACTTGTATCAAATTTCGATTGCGTTTCCTTTCGGCTAATTTGTACAAAGGCAAATTGCCCTATGAAGCCATTTCGGCCATCAAACAGTTTGAAAGAAAAATACCAAAAGAAGAAATAGAAGGCTACCACATCATGGCACCCTCTGAATTTTTTCAGCTAAAAGATCGCTATTCAGACCCATTGCTGTTTGCACAATTGAAGAATGGAAAATATGTATTGCTTCACAAATGGGGCTCCGATTTTGAATGGTACACCAAACTGTTGAATTTCCCCTTGCGCGATTTCAAGTCGATCGTGATTAGTGCCTCCTTATTGGGATTACTCATCACATTTGTGGCATCCTACTTTGGTATTGCCAATGATGTAAATATATTCAAGTCAATTTTGCTTAAAGTTCCGATTTTTGTTGTCAGCACAGGATTTTTTACCACCATTGCCATCATTTATGGCTTGGTGACCTACAAAGATTTCAGCGACGACAACTGGAACAGCCGCTATTTCAATTAAATATTATTCGAACGAAAAAATCCTGCCAATCGATGTTGATGGCGGGATTTTTTATGCCTTTATATTTTCCGATGCAAAAGCAAAAAGCGCTTCTATACTTTCCTTTTTGGCTTCATAAAAACCAACATGACCACATCGCTCTAATATTAATACCCTTACGTGTCTAGTCATTTTGGCCATCTCCTCAATGCGCTCAACAGGAATAAGAAAATCATCATGCCCCCCCATCAGCATCACAGGAAATTTAGCCTTTCTAAGCACTTCAGCCTTATTTTTGCGTTGCATCATACCGCGAATGGCTGCAGTAATCCCTTCTTTACTTTGTTGAGCTGCAATTTTTACCAATTTATATATGCGCTTCCCCGACTTTCGACCAGAGCGATCATAAAAAAGATTGGGAATGACGGAAGTAATAAATTTCATTTTATGGGCTTCGGCAGCTTTAATCGCGCGTTGTCTTTCTTCCAACCTTTCCGGACTGTCTTCAAACACAGTGGAACTGAACAAACACAAGCCAGAAACTTTGCTAGGGTAATGTTCGGCGAAGCTTAATGCTACATATCCCCCCATTGAATGCCCCACGAAAAGCGCTTTGTCTATATTTTCATGTGCCAAAACAGCTTCTACACACTCGGACATAAATTCCATGGTATGTGTTTCTGAAAAATTGCTGCTCTTTCCATGTCCGGGCAAGTCAATCAATAAAACACGAAAACGCTGCGCAAAAATTTCTTCAAACTTTTTCCAAATTTTGTGGCTTTCCATAAAACCATGCAGAAAAGTGACACATGGGCCTTCGCCTGAGATTTTGTAGTTTATTTCGCCATGTTGAAATGCCAATGCCATAAAAGATGTTCTCCGCAAATAAAAATTAAATTTTAATATCCTTTAAAATCATTTGCAGCGAAGTTTTACCATTCCAATGATTCTCATCCAACTGAAAGCAAAGCGAAACTGTTTTTTGTCGATTAACGAGCGGCAAATACTCTCCAAGCTGAAACCCGATGGCGTCGAATGCAGCGCCATTATCAGACAGAATGCGCATTTTCAGGTGATTGCCACCAACGATGCGGGCAAAACCATCACTTCGGGCACTTGATGTGCTGAACACCGGAGTCATATTTCCCGGTCCAAATGGAGCAAATTGTTTAATGATTCTGTAGAACTTAGGCGTGATTGCATCGGGGTCGAGGTGCAGGTCTATTTCAACTTCGGGCACGAGTAAATCGTCGGAAATGGTGCTATTAACAACTTGTTCGAAGCGATGAATAAAATTTTCTACATTTTCGAGTTTCATGGTCAGGCCGGCAGCATATTTGTGTCCACCAAACTGCTCCAAAAGATCGCCGCACGCTTCTATAGCCTGATGCACATCAAAGCCTTTTACGGAGCGTGCTGAACCAACCGCTTTTCCATTCGACTCTGTCAATACTATGGTTGGACGATAGTAGTTTTCAATAAGTCGCGATGCGACGATTCCAATCACTCCTTTGTGCCATTCGGGATGAAAAACCACAGTAGATTTTCTATTCTGCATTTCAGCATTCTGCGCAATCATTTCCAAAGCTTCACGAGTAATTTGTTGGTCAAGATCCTTACGTGTGCTATTGTGATCGTTGATAAAAACCCCTTTTGCATTTGCATATTCTTCATCTTCGCTTAACAATAGGTCTACTGCTTTACTTCCATGTTCTATACGACCGGCAGCATTTACGCGGGGCGCGGCAATAAACACCAGGTCTGTGATGGTAATTTCCTTTGCTGCCAGCTCATCAGTCGCGGTTTCACTTTCTTTCGCCGGTTTCAATTTGCTGGCCAATAAGGTACGAATACCATGTCGCGGCGACTCATTGATTTGCTTCAAACCATGATATGCTAATACGCGATTTTCGTCGGTAATGGGTACAATATCTGCCGCAATACTCAACGCCGTGAGATCGAGCCATTCAAACACGTTTTGTTCAAGATTTAAGCTGTGGTTTAATGCCTGAATCAATTTAAAACCAATGCCACAACCCGATAGCTCTTTATACGGATATGGGCAATCACTACGCTTGGGATCAAGCACGGCAGCAGCAGTCGGAATTTCTGCACCGGGCAAGTGATGGTCGCAAATTATAAAATCAACTCCCTTTTCGTGGGCATAGTTCACCTTATCAATGGATTTGATTCCACAATCCAAAGCAATGATAAGGCTGAAGCCATGATCTGCCGCAAAATCAATCCCTTGAAATGAAATTCCATATCCCTCGCTGTAACGATCAGGAATGTAATAATCCAACAAGTCAGCAGGGTAAATTTTCTTGAAAAATCCATAGACCAGCGTCACTGCCGTGGTGCCATCTACATCGTAGTCGCCATAGATGAGTATTTTTTCTTTTTTCTCAATCGCAGTTTTAATCCTTTCAACAGCCTTGTCCATGTCTCTCATAAGAAATGGATCATGCAAATCAGCTAAAGTTGGACGGAAAAAGCGTCGGGCATCATCGTAGGTTTCTATATTTCTCTGCAGTAATAAGCGTGCCACCTGATGGCTTACCTTAAGTGCTTCTGACAGTGCTTCCACTTTCGATTCGTCTTTTACCTCCTTGACCTTCCAGCGTTTAGGTGTTTTCACAAACATTTTTATCCCATTATTTTTTTGAATTTCGAAGATAATAAAATTTATCAGAGCATGAGAAACACTGTTCAACTGCAGGCAGCTCTCCTGTGACTTGTCAATTTTTAAGCCAAAAACAAACAAAACGTGTCCACAAAAACAAAACCGACTTGCAGGACTGCGATTATATGTTCAATTTTGGCAATCGCATGACATGAAAGAAGAGTTACTTCATTTTATTTGGCAGTTTAGGTTGTTTGACCAGACCACGCTCAAAACACTGCAGGGTGAGTCGCTTGAAATTATCAAACCAGGGAAACACAATCGTGATGCCGGGCCTGACTTTTCTGAAGCACTTGTCCGAATTGGAGCGACGACCTGGGCTGGAAATATTGAACTTCATACAAAAAGCTCAGATTGGTTTTCGCATGGACACCACACCGATCCGGGCTATGACAATGTAATTCTTCATGTAGTTTATTCGCATGATATCCAAAACGAACAATTGAGCGCAGAAAGACCTGTGTTGGTGCTAGAGAATAAAATCAACCATAGGCTTATTGCACAATACCAAGCCATGATGAAAACACGTGGCGGAATAGCGTGCGAATCTTTATTGAATAGGATAGACTTGGCTTTTGTAGATATGTATTATCAACGATTAATCGCAGAAAGACTTGAAGAAAAATCGACTGCTGTGTTAGACATCCTGCATCAAAACACCGGAGACTGGGCGGAAACATGCTACATACTCACCACCCGTTATTTCGGCATGGGTATCAACAACAAGCCATTTGAACAATTAGCACGCAGCCTACCGCTTAAGATTATTGCAAAACATAGAAAAAGTACATTGCAAGTGGAAGCATTACTTTTCGGTCAGGCAGGCATGTTGCACGATGCGCTGCACGACCCCTATCCCCAGGCCCTATGGAACGAATATCAATATTTGAGTAAACTCTACAATCTCCGATCCATGAAGCCCGGTATATGGAAAATGATGCGAATGCGTCCGAGCAATTTCCCAACCATTCGTTTATCTCAACTTGCCCAGCTTTTAGTAAAAAGCGAATCGTTGTTTGCCAAATTCACGGAAACAAAAGAAATCAAGCAATTGAATAAGCTATTTGACACAAAGGCTAGTGCCTACTGGGAAGAGCATTTCATGTTTGACAAACCCGCGCCAAGGCAGGAAAAACCCTTTGGAAAGAGCGCAAAAGACCTTATGCTGATCAACGTGGTAAGCCCGATATTGTTCGCATATGGGTTGCATCAAGACAATCAGGAAATGAAAGACCGAGCGGTAGAATGGCTTTCCTACATTAAGTCCGAAAGCAATAAAGTTACTAAGATTTTCACAAAACATCACCTTCCCATGACATCAGCACTGGATAGTCAAGCTTGTTTACATCTTTATGTAAATTATTGTGAAAAAAAACACTGTCTGCAATGTGCAATCGGCAGTCATATCTTATCAAAATAAAGGCCGCCGACCTTGACAACTCTCTGTAGTTGAAGCGAATCGGTGATTTCGAGTCCGCTGAATGTGTCAGATAAAAAACAGATTAAAAACAATAAGCATTGCTGTTTATTTTATAAAATTGGCACAGATATTGAAAATCGCAATCAGAAATCAAAACGATGCTTAAAAATAACGCAAAACAGATTCTGCTGCTCTCGGGCTTAGTGCTTTTGCTGCAAGCATGCGCTCCTGAAGAAGATATTCAGGACGATCCAAGGATTAAATTTGGAGGCACATGGGTGGTAAATGAAACATCGAGTGTATTTGGGCCATCTGCTTATCAGGTTACAGTTTCAAATCACCCGGATAATGAAGAACAGATTCAAATTGCAAATTTCTATAATATCGGAGCAGGAACGCGTGTAAATGCTAATGTGAACAACAACTCGCTCAGCATTCTAAATCAATCTGTTTCGGGTCAAATAATTTCAGGAAGCGGAAGTTTCCAAAACAATACCGTGACCGTAAACTTTACTGCCAATGACGGACAGGTGAACGACAACGTCACAGCACAATTTACCAGACCTTAAATTTTTGAAATAAATAAACTTAGAAACCATGAAGCAATCATTAATCATTAAAAGCACTATCCTACTCATTGCAGTAGCAAGCATAACGTCTTCATGTGCTAGAAGAAAAGTAACACGTATTGACCCCGACCGAGTGACCGACTTAAGCGGCCGATGGAACAACACTGACGCACGGCTTACAGCCGAAACCATTGCCGATCAGGCGCTTACCGGCCGATGGCTCGATGAGTGGATGCGCGCAAAAAATCAAAGACCAATAATTGTGGTTGGCACGGTGCGCAACAATAGCCATGAGCATATCGATACGGACATTTTCGTAAGAGATATTGAACGAGCTTTTTTAAGAAGCCAATCTATACGCTTAGTGCAGGCGGGAGAAAAGCGCAATGAACTTCGTGGCGAAAGGGCTGACCAGCAAGACTTTGCAAGTGCTGCAACAATGAAGCGCTGGGGTCAGGAACTTGGTGCAGACTTTATTATGCAAGGGGCCGTAAAATCAATCGTGGACAGCTATCGCCGCGAACGTACCACTTTCTGGCAGGTGGATATGCAGCTTACCAATCTCGAAACCAATGAGATTGTATGGATGGGCGACTACAAAGGCAAGAAATATATTCTCCGATAAATAAAATCATCTATGCAAGATGTGAAAGGAGCAAAAATCAATTTTGACAACGGGGCGCGAAAGCGCCCTGTGTATTTGATTTTTCTGCTTAGTCTTCTAATGTTGGGCACATCCTGCATGACTTACCAAAGAGTGAACCGAGAGGTGCAAATGAAACTCATGCAGCAGCGCTTCAAAGAGGCTGATGCGCTGATTGCATCGAGCAAACGGATGAAAACCAACCGCAACAAGTTGCTCTATCTCCTTAATAGAGGTTACTTTAATATGATGCTTGGCAAACACGAAGAGAGCACAAGGTTTTTCATTCAGGCTGATCAAATTATGAAAGAAGAGCGGAAAAACTATTTGAATGATGCTTTGGCCATGTTCGTGAACCCATCTGTTCGAACCTATCATGCCGAAAACTTTGAAGAAGTGATGCTGCACTATTTTCAAATGATAAATTTCTTGTCGCTGGGAAAGCGGGAAAGCGCTTTGGTGGAAGTGCGGCGGATGAACATGGTGCTGAATGAAATGAACGATAATTCAGGTCGGGTCAATAAATATGCCGATGATGCTTTTGGCCACCTGATGATGGGGCTGGTATATGAATCAGCAAGTGATTTCAACAATGCATTTATCGCTTATCGAAATGCTTACAACACTTACGAAGAAACATACAAAGATCTGTTTGGAATCGAAGCCCCATTGCAGTTAAAAAAAGATCTGATTCGTATGGCTCAGTTTTCCGGATTCAGAAACGAAGTGGAGTACTATGAAAACATGTTCAACCTGAAATTTGAAGAGCAAGCCAGCAACCGTGAAGTCGTTTTACTTTGGAACAATGGACTCTCGCCCATAAAAGATCAATGGTCGGTTGATTTTACCATCGTGCAAACCGCTCCGGGTACAGTCGTTTTTCTCAACAATCAATTTGGTTTTTCCTTTCCTTTTCCTGTTGGGCACTTGAGCGAAAAAGCACGGCAAGATTTACTCTCCCTGCAAATCATCCGCATTGCCTTTCCACGATATCTGAGCCGTCCGCCGGTTTTTGACCGAACAAAAGTGGAGGTAAACGGGCAGGTAATTCGCCCCGAGAGGGCGCAAAACCTTCAAAGCATTGCGCACAGAAGTCTTCAAGACCGCTTCGCACGTGAAATGGGAAATGCCTTACTTCGCTTTGCTCTAAAAAAATCGGCCGAAGTAGCGCTTCGAAGAGAAAATCGCGAAGCCGGAATGATTTTAGGGTTAGCCAATGTATTTACCGAACAGGCTGACACCAGAAACTGGCAAACACTTCCGGCACAAATCCATTATGCCCGAATTCCGCTTAATGAGGGACAAAACGAACTACGAATTAGCATGAAAGACGCACACGGTGTGATTGGCAAAACGGAAACAATTTTGGTTGACGCCAGACGCGGGATGCAGTTCCGACAGATTTTTACACATCAATCTTTTGCACCCATGGTGATGATGTGGTAAAAAATTATCTCATAAAAAAGGTTTAACATCATTTGCAACCTTTCACAAACAATCGCACCGTAAAGGCTACGCCCTAATCATGCTTATTTTTTTAAGTTTCAAAATTTTCTTCCACAACAAATCATCAACACTTACTTAAACAATTGCTTCAGCAGACTATTAGATGCCCTGAAAAACATCTTCAAATTGACTGCTGTTCAGAACGTGTAAGATTTGCGCTTGTTTAAATGGTTCTGCTTTCGCTACGCTAGCTCCATAGCCATGTATTGGACCCTATGCTTACATGATATCTTTTCTTAAAAGAGAAACAAATTGTTGCGATCGGCAAACTGAATGCTAACAAGAGCCAAAAGTCAAAGGCTGCGCTCAAGGAGTTATTATCAGTGCTTATTAACGGGTGTAACTTAATCTATGAAGATAAAAAAATGAAGATTGACAGCAAAATGAAAAAACAGCCTTAGTTTTGGTGCAATTAGTCCATGTAAACGAATACCACAAAGTAAAAACAAGCTCGATTTACCCCTTGTTTAAAAACAAGTTTAAACCCCATCAACACACCATCAAGATTTGTACTTGATTTTTATACCTTGCAGGCATTTTGTTAACTATGGCTTCAGATACTGAAAAGTTTAATAAGCGCAGATTGCGGTCTTCATATCTTACCGCGGTTGTAAGTATCTCCTTAGTGCTTTTTATCATCGGACTGTTAGGCATTGTCATGCTCAATGCAAAAAAAATTGCTGATAACCTAAAAGAAAACTTTACGGTGATGGTGGTTTTTAAAGAAACAGCCACAGACGCCAACATTCTTGCATGGCAATCCAAACTCAATGAAAAAGAATGGATAGCCGAATCGGTTTATATCAGCAAACAACAGGCTGCAGAAGAATTTAAGGAAGAAGTTGGAGAAGATTTTGTGGAATTTTTGGGCTTTAACCCTCTTCCGGCAACATTAGAAATTCACCTAAAACCAGAATATACAGAAGTGGATAAGATCAAGGAAGTGCAAGCTTATCTTGAGCAAAACAGTCTCGTAGATGAAGTACGTTATCAAGAAATGTTGATTGCAAAAATTAATCGTAATGTTAGAAAAGTTTCTTTGGCATTATTAATCATCAGCGGCTTACTTGCATTCATCTCCATTACACTCATCAACAATACCATCCGCTTGTCTATTTACTCTAAGCGGTTTATTATTAAAACCATGCTTCTTGTTGGCGCCACCAGAAGTTTTATCAGAAGACCATTTTTAGCCAAAAGTCTGCTGCAGGGAGCCCTTGGTGGCATAATAGCAGTGACCTTACTTTTTGCCTTTGTGCAAGCTGTTGTGAATGAAATACCAGAGCTAGGAGAGCTTCAAGACATTCGTGAATTTGCTATTATCGCAGGAGCAATTTTATTGCTTGGGGTGGTGCTTTCAGGAATTTCTACTTATTTTGCGGTGAATAAATTCATTAAAATGAAGACGGATTACCTGTATTAAACCGTCTTTCTATAAAAAAAATATGAGTAAAGAAAAAACAAATTCCGGTTTTGCATTCAAAAGAATCAATTACATCTTGATGATTGTTGGTGTTGTAATGATAGCTATTGGTTTCGCCTTAATGGCCGGAGGGGGTTCAGACGATCCGAATGTTTTCAACCCCGAAATATTCAGCACCAGAAGAATTACCGTTGCACCCATTGTGGTAATGCTTGGTTTTATTATCGAAGCGGTCGCTATCATGTATAAATCAAAGTCTGCCTAAAGCTGATGAACACGCTTCAGGCAATTATCATTGCCATCATTGAGGGTTTAACGGAGTTTTTGCCGGTTTCTTCTACCGGGCATATGATTCTAGCTTCATCCATCATGCAAATTCATGAAGATGAGTTTGTGAAAACCTTTGAAATCGCCATTCAAATAGGCGCCATACTTTCTGTGCTCTCCATTTACTACAAGAGATTTTTAGTCAGCATTGATATTTATCTTAAGCTTTTCGTTGCTTTTCTTCCCACCGGAGTTATTGGATTTTTGGCCTATAAAACCATTAAAACCTATCTGTTTAATCCTATTGTGGTAAGCGCCATGCTGATCATTGGCGGTGTTGTGCTTATCTTTCTTGACCGATGGACCGAAAAAAAGCAAAGCAAATATTTGGAGCTGGAACATGTGTCATATCGCGATGCATTTAAAATAGGACTCATTCAGTGTCTTTCTATGATTCCGGGTGTGTCACGATCGGCGGCTACCATATTTGGCGGAATTGCTTCCGGATTTGATCGAAGGCAGGCCGCTGAATTTTCGTTCCATTTAGCTATTCCTACCATGATTGCAGCCACCGGTTATGACCTGCTCAAATCTTCATCAGCCATGACAAAAAATGAATGGATGTTGCTTGGCATTGGTCTCATCATGGCGTTTCTGTCTGCTTTAGTTGCAGTGAAGGCTTTTGTAGCTTTTCTGAACCGCTATGGATTCAAATACTTTGGTTATTATCGTATCGTGCTCGGCGTGCTGTTTCTCTTATTGGTTTGGCAACTTGACATACAGTTTTAATGGAAAGAACATTCAATTTTGAAGAAGGAGAAGTCTTGCTAATTGACAAGCCACTTGGCTGGACTTCGCACGATCTGGTGAATAAGGTGAAAAAAGTCGTTTGCCGACATTCCAAAGTGCCATTCAGAAAAATGAAAGTTGGCCATGCCGGCACTTTAGACCCTTTGGCATCAGGACTCATGATTGTGCTTACAGGCAAAAAAACCAAACAGCAAGACCAATTTATGGGCATGCCGAAGACCTACACAGGCACCTTTACACTTGGTGGAAGCACCGCGAGTTACGATCTTGAAAAAACAGTTGACACCAATTATCCCATACAACACATCACAGAAGAGATGATACATCATGCAGCAGCATCTTTTCTTGGGTTTTCGGAACAAACGCCACCCGTATTTTCAGCCAAAAAAATTGATGGTGAACGCGCTTATCATATGGCACGAAAAGGAGAAGTAGTGGATATCAAAAAAATTGAAATCGAAATCACCCAATTCGAAATCACGGCAATCAGAATGCCCAAAGTGGACTTCCTGATCACTTGCAGCAAAGGCACTTACATTCGATCACTAGCACGTGACTTTGGCCTATTGCTTCAATCCGGCGCTTACCTTTCTGCTTTGCGAAGAACAAAAATCGGTGACTTCTGCATAGAAGATGCGCTCTTTGTAGAAGCACTTGAAAAGCAGCTGGGGGTAGAAAATCCGCGCTTGCATCAAGCAAAGAAGCCCTAACTTTTTGCTTTGCATCAAATACTTGCTGACAAAAACGAAGAAAATTCCGACCAATAGGCAGTGCATACTATTTTTTGACCGTTGTAGGGTTAGAATATATCCTCTTCAAAATAACTTCCTTTTTCCCATGGTTACATCCCCAATTCAAAAAGTCACGGTGTGCAACTGTAGCCTTGATTTTACTTTTTTACTATCACGACCACCGCTTGTTGGTCATGGTGTGTAGCACCATGCTACTTTCTTTTCCTTCAGGCTTCATCTTATTGATTAACTTTGTCCGAAATTCATAATCATGGCATTCAAATCAGGTTTTGTAAATATCATTGGAAAACCCAATGCAGGGAAATCCACATTGATGAATGCCTTGCTGGGCGAGAAGCTCTCCATTATCACGCCCAAAGCGCAAACTACCCGGCACAGAATTTTAGGCATCATGAACGATGCAAACTATCAAATTGTATTTTCTGACACACCCGGAATACTCAAACCGGCCTACAAGCTTCAGGAGTATATGCTTCAGGCTGTTGAAGGCAGTTTTCAGGATGCTGACATTTTTTTATATGTGGCTGATGTAAGCGGAGCTAAAGTGGCTGAAGAAATCCCCGAAAAAGCGATTACAGCAGGTGTGCCGCTCATCATTTTACTCAATAAAATAGATATGCTCAAACAAGAGGCATTAGAAGCTATTAGCAAAGCCTATCACGATGCTTACCCTGATGCAGAAATTATCCCTGTGTCGGCTCTGCATAATTTTAACCTTGATTATTTGTTGAAGCGCATACTGCATCATCTACCCGAAGGATCGCCCTATTACGAACAGGATGCTCTTAGTGACCGCAGCGAGCGATTTTTTGTGAGTGAAATTATCAGAGAAAAAATCCTGCTCAACTATCAGAAAGAGATTCCATACTCTGTTGAAGTAATTGTGGAGGAGTTTAAAGAAGAACCTGAAATAACGCGAATCAGAGCTATAATTTATGTCAACCGGGAATCGCAGAAAGGAATTCTGATTGGACATCAGGGCGCCAAACTGAAAAAAACATCAACCGAAGCACGCAAATCCATAGAAGAATTTCTTAATAAGCATGTCTATCTCGACGTGCAGGTTAAGGTGAGCAAAGACTGGAGAGACAGCGAGCGTCAAATTAAAAGATTCGGATATTAACATGGCAAATATTGTAGCAATTATCGGTCGCCCGAATGTGGGTAAATCAACGCTTTTTAACCGACTCACCGGAACACGCGAGGCCATTGTTGATGAAGTGGCCGGAGTGACTCGTGATCGACATTACGGAAAGTGTGAATGGGCGGGAAAAGAATTTTCTGTGATTGACACCGGCGGTTACGTAACTGGCTCTGACGATGTGTTTGAAGATGAAATACGGCGTCAAGTTGCCATCGCCATTGAAGAAGCTGATGTGCTCTTGTTTGTGGTAGATGTGGTGTCTGGTATTACTGATTTGGATGAAGATGTTGCAGACTTGCTACGTCGCTCTAGGAAAAAAGTGATTCTCGTGGCCAATAAAGTGGACAATGGTTCAAGGATTCCAGAAGCGGGCGTTTTTTATTCCTTAGGATTGGGTGAAGTTTTTTGCATTTCATCAATCAGCGGATCGGGCACAGGAGAGCTTTTGGATGAACTCTCCAAACACCTGCAAGACAAGCCGGAAGAAGAACAAGAGCGACTTCCTAAAATTGCCATAGTGGGTCGTCCCAATGTGGGTAAATCATCGTTTGTGAATGCATTGCTTGGAGAAAATAGAAATATTGTCACATCTATTGCTGGAACCACACGCGACACCATCAATACCAAATACAAAAGCTTTGGACACGAGATGCTCTTGGTTGATACCGCCGGATTGCGAAAAAAAGGAAAGGTGCATAAAGACCTGGAATTTTACTCTGTAATGCGCACAGTAAAAGCAATTGAACACGCTGATGTTTGTCTGCTTCTGCTCGATGCCAATGATGGCATTGAAGCACAGGATCTCAACATTCTTTCGCTGATCGTGAGAAATCATAAAGGTTTAGTCATTGGGGTAAATAAATGGGATACCATCGAGAAAGACCATAAAACGACCAAGGAATACAATGACTTAATAAAGGAACGGACGGCGCCATTTACCGACATTCCGATATTTTTCATCTCGGTAAAAGAAAAACAGCGCCTTTTGAAAGTAGTAGACGGTTTAATGGAAGTTTATCAATCGATGAAACAAAAAATTCCCACAAGAGAGTTTAATGATTACATTCTTCCTATTATAGAAAATTTCCCACCACCTACTGTAAAAGGGAAATTTCTACGAATCAAATTTGCTACTCAGCTAAAAAGCAGTTATCCGGCCTTCGCTTTCTATTGCAATCATCCACAATATTTCAAAGACAGCTATAAAAGGTTTCTGGAAAACAAAATCAGAGAGCACTACAACTTTACCGGAGTGCCGATAGAGATATTTTTCAGAAAAAAATAGAACTGACTTAAGCCATTGCATTATAATGGACTAACTGAAGTTTGCTTTGAGTAAAAGTTTGTCGGTATCAATCTTAATTATACCCAAAGGCATAGATACACATTTCTGTCTTCGCAGCATTTTATCGTGTTTATGTTACTTTTGTCGCCTTATTAGCATTAGTTAAATGGAAAATCAACCCACGTCCAATCTTTTTGACTCTACCAATCTCTTACTCTTCATCTGGAAGAAGCGGAAACCGATCATCATTGTGACCGCAGTAGCAGCGATTGCATCGATTGTTTTTTCCATGCCTTATTTTATTAAACCAAAATACAAATCGTCGGTGGTGATGTTTCCTTCCACCAACAGCTCGATCTCGCGTTCGCTATTGAGTGAAAATGCCGGAGAAAAAGAAAATGTACTTCGATTTGGAGAAGAAGAAGAATGCGAGCAGATGCTCCAAATACTCAATTCTGATGAGATACGCGACAGAATTATCGGGAAATATAATTTGATGGAACACTACAACATCAGCCCAAATAGCAGCTACCCACTTACGAGATTAAAAAAGAAATTTAGTGAAAATATCTCCTTCAAACGCACCGAGTTTCTGTCCGTGCAGGTAGATGTGCTGGATACTGACAAGGATATGGCGGCCAATATTGCCAATGACATTGCATCGCTGTTGGATAGCGTGAAAACGAGAATGCAAAGAGAAAGAGCAATTCAGGCATTGCGTGTAGTAGAAAAAGAATACCGCGACTTTCAAATTTATCTAAAATCAAAAGAAGACACCCTTACCAAACTTAGAGAGCTCGGACTATTTGACTATGCTTCGCAAGTGGAAAAGCTCAGCGAGGCTTATTCCACGGCTTTGCTTCAAGGTAAAACCGATGTGGCTGCCAAAATTCAGGCTCAGATGAAAATATTTGCTGAATACGGCGGACAGCACATTGCCATCGTACAAGACATGGAGTTTGAACGCGAGCAGCTCAGCAAGCTTAAAGCTCGCTTCGATCAGGCAAAAGTAGATGCCGAGCAGGAAATACCACATAAGTTTATTGTAAATGCTGCTTATCCGGCAGAGAAGAAATCCTATCCGGTACGCTGGCTTATTGTTGTGATTTCTACAGTTGGTGCCTTCATTCTGAGCATTATCATCTTATTGCTGATGCAGAATTTTGGTAAATTGCAAGAAGCATACAAGAAACTTGAAGATTGATTACCGAAGTTCAAAATCGCTGGTTTTACATCATTCTTTTCAGTTTTATCGCGCTGAACAGTTTGCTTATTGCCAATGAGTTTTACTATTTGTCTATTCTCCCGGCAGCCATTTTGGTGAGTTTGTTTGCCTTTGTTTCTTTAGACAAGTTGATTTTTATCATCATCTTTTTTACCCCGCTTTCGCTTACTGTGGAGTTTAGCAGTTTTGCTGCCTTAAATCTGCCCACAGAGCCCTTGATATTCGGAGCCATGCTCATCTTCTTTTTTCGATTACTCTATGACGGCGGTTTTGATCAAAAAATTTTACTTCATCCGGTCACATTGGCCTTGTTGTTTCATCTCATTTGGATGCTGATAACTTGTTTCACGAGTACCATGCCGTTGGTGAGTTTTAAGTTTTTTCTGGCTAGACTGTGGTTTATCATCGTATTCTATTTTCTCGCCACACAATTGTTTATCGCGAGAAAAAATATTCATCGCTTCATCTGGCTTTTTGGAATTCCACTTGCAGCCGTAGTCGTATATTCTGTTTTTGGCTTATTTCAATATGGGTTTCAAAAGCAATCTCTGTACTGGATCATGGAGCCGTTTTTTAAAGACCACACCATTTATGGTGCAGTGCTCGCTTTGGTCTTTCCGCTCTACTTTGCCTTCGCTTTCGACAACACCTATTCGAGAATAAAACGCCTATACGGACTGTTTTTCTTCTCCCTACTACTATTGGGTATCATTCTTTCTTACACAAGAGCCACTTGGTTGAGCATTTTCGGAGCTATGGGTATTTATATCTTGTTTTTATTCCGCATTCGATGGTATTATGTAGGATTGATGGGTGTTGGAGTTTTGCTGGTACTCTTCAGCTTTCGAACAGAAATCACCATGAAGTTGGGTAAAAACAAACAAAGTTCATCAGAGCGAATCGATGAACACCTGAAATCTGTGTCAAACATCAAGTCCGATGCTTCGAATATGGAACGAATCAACCGATGGGCTTCGGCCTTACGTATGTTTCAGGACAAGCCCATTACGGGTTTTGGACCGGGCACCTACAAATTTCAATATGCCCCTTATCAGCGTTCCACAGAAACCACTTATGTAAGCACCAATTCAGGAACGATGGGAAATGCCCATAGCGAATACCTTGGTCCTCTGTCGGAATCCGGGCTGCCTGGAATGTTGTCGATTGTGGCTGTTTTTATATTGACCCTGGTTAGTGCAAGCAGGGTGTATAATCAGGCTGAAGCGGTTTGGGTGAAGCGATTGAGCATTGCTACAATTATTGGCCTTTCCACTTATTATTTGCACGGATTTCTGAATAATTTTCTCGACTCCGATAAAGCGGCTGTTCCCTTCTTTGCCATGACGGCCATGATTGTGGCACTGGATGTCTATCACCGAAAAAATTCTCCTACACAGCCCAGTCTGTCGAAGAGCTCGAATTGATGCAAAAGAGTCTGTTTTGCGGTTTTCATTGTTATAAACTCAGGAAACTAACGCATTAAACGAAAAATCAACTGTAAATTTTGGGGGCTGAAAATCAAGGGCTTGTAAATTTGTCGCGAAGGCTAATGGCTTTTGGCGCATAAATACCCGCTTAAAACTAACACTTCTTTAGATTTTCTTACATGCGTAAATAGCTAGGGCTTATTGAATAACCCGCTTATATAGTATGCGCGTAACACAGGTGTGATTTAAAACAGCACATCCACGATGCAGCATAATTACGCCAAAGTCTTATCCATTCTCGTTTTTACGCTCATATGCTCTGCAGGGTTCGCGCCATTGCAGGCTCAGCAAAACGGCCCTACTCCGTATAAGTTCAAATATCGGGTTACTGCTATCAAAAGCGGATCTAATAGCGTGAGCAGTCTTTCAAATATAGCCGATGTGGTGCCCAAACCACTCATATATATTCCCAATGCATTCACGCCAAATGGCGATGGATTAAACGATGGGTTTGGCGTAAAAGCAGAAGGCATTCAAAACTTTAGGATGGAGATATTTAATCGTTGGGGAGAATTGATTTTTTCTACAACAGACATCAATGAGCAATGGGATGGTACTTATAAAGGACGAAAACTAGAGAATACAGAAGTGTTTGTCTACAAGGTATCTGCAGCCGGACACGAAAGTCCACCACAAAAATTTAACGGAACTGTGACATTGGTTTACGAATAAATATTCAAAGGGAAAAAGGAAGGAAAGGAAAATGAAAATACAACTACCCGAAAGGAAATTTATGAAAAGGCTGAACATACTGTTCATGCTTCTGCTTGCTTTGCAAGGATTTGCACAGGCTCCTGTTGCAAACTTCACAGCAAATACCGTAAGCGGATGCGCGCCTCTGAATGTGGCTTTTAACAACACATCGACGGGGGCAGTGTCTTATGTGTGGGATTTTGGAAACGGAAACACATCGACCAACACCAGCCCATCAAACGTATATCTTAATGTTGGAACCTACAACGTTCGTTTAATAGCCATTGCAGCAAACGGGCAACGAGATACATTGATCAGAAATGCATTTATTCAAGTATTGACTCCTCCGGTTTCTTCCTTTCAGGTGTTGAATAATACGGGTTGTGCAGGTACTACTTCTTTTTCCTTTCAAAACAACTCTCAGAATGCAGTTTCTTGGTTTTGGGATTTTGGTGATGGTACTTTTTCTAATCAAGCCAACCCAAGCAAGATTTATCAAAATGCGGGAACGTATAATATTTCTCTATTAGTAACTAATGCCGGAGGGTGCACACACTTGAGTTCTCAGCCTAATGCCATTTCAGTAACACCAAGACCAAATCCAAACTTTATTGCCACACCCACACAAAGCTGCAATGTGAATCAGGCGTTTCAGTTTAACCCGGTAGTGACTAATGCAGCTTCCTATCTATGGGATTTTGGCGATGGAACAACTTCTACACAAGCTGCACCAAGCAAGGTATATGGCGCATCTGGCACCTATACGGTTAAATTGCGCATCACCAATCAACAAGGCTGTATAGACAGCTTAATCAGAACGAATTACATTGACATCACCCCTGTAAATCAGGGAAATATTCATGCAAATGTTACAACAGGTTGTGTGCCCCTTGCAGTAAACTTTACATCGAATGTGAGCAGCGCACTGAGCTATCAATGGAATTTTGGTAATGGTCAAACATCCAATGCAGCTAATCCTTCATTTACCTATCAGCAAGCAGGCACCTACAATGTAAGTGTAACGGTTAATTTCCCCGGTGGCTGCAGCAATACTTTTCAACTGCCTAACCCAATAGTGGTGAATCCGCAACCTACAGCCAATTTCACCGTGAGCAACAACATCGGCTGCGCTCCACTTAATGTTCAGTTTAACAATGCTTCTCAGAATGGCCAAACCTATTTATGGGAGTTTCTGGGCTCGGGACTACTAAACAGCACCGAAGAAAACCCTACAAGAACTTACCTAAATCCGGGGAGCTACAATGTACGCCTGACCACCACAAACGAATTTGGTTGTTCGCGCAGCACCACTTTAAACGATATCGTGCAGGTGCAAAATCCGGTGGTGAATTTCACCGCCACACCTACCAATAGCTGTCCACCGCAAGTAGTAGATTTTACGCCTAATGTAACCGGAAATATTGTTTCCTGGCTATGGGATTTTGGCGATGGCAACACATCAACCGAACAAAACCCATCAAATCTTTATACCAGCAATGGAGCTTACACTGTAAGCCTAACTGTAACAAGCGCCAATGGATGTTCACAAACCCATACCATACAGGATTATATCAACCTGAGCTATGCTTTTGCCGAGTACAATACGCCCGACCCGGTGGTTGGTTGCAGCCCGCTCACCGTGAGCTATGATGTAACTACTCCCGGCGTTACCAGCTATTTATGGGATTTTGGCGATGGAACCACATCTACCCTGCCCAATCCCATACACTCTTACACTTCGCCGGGCACTTATCAGGTAACCTTACTCACCGAAATGGCGAATGGCTGCTCGCAATTTTATCCGGCTTACCATACGGTGATTGTGCAAGGACAAGAGCCCATCTTTTCCGTAAGCATAGATCCTTGTCCGCCTTACGAAGTTACCTTTCACGACAATAGTGTGGATGCAATCTCTTGGTTTTGGGAGTTTGGCGATGGAACCACTTCTACTGAACAAAACCCAACGCATATCTATGGAAACCTTCTTGTGCACCACGTGAAACTGACCATTACCACCGCAAGTGGCTGCAGCTACTCTTATATTGGTTTTAATGCGGTGAATTTCGATGTGATTTCGGCTACTTTTACAGCAACCTACACTACAGGACCTTTTCCACAAACTGTTCATTTCACATCTACTAACCCTAACGCAACTTCCTGGTTTTGGGATTTTGGCGATGGAAATACCTCTACAGAACCGAATCCGGTGCATGTGTATCAAACCGAAGGCAATTACACTGTTACCCTAATGATCAATAGTGATGAGTGCTTCGTTACATCATCTTTCGACCCGTTCACTTCAGTGAGTGTGGACAATGAAGAAGGAGCTCCTGCCGGCGGAAGTTCCACTAATGGAGGCAATGCCCCAATGCCCAATCCACTAAAAGGATGCAGACCGCTTACTGTTCACTTTTTTAAGACAGATACTTCGCACACCGTGCTTCAATGGAGCTTTGGTGATGGCAATACCTCTACTTCGCAGCAACCGGTGCATACTTATGCGGAGCCCGGACTTTATTCTGTTTCTTACACCGCACAAACACCATCCGGACCGCAGACCATTAATTATGCTCAGGCCATCATGGTGGGTGGATATATACCTGATTTTCAGGCTACGCCGCAGGTAAGTTGCAACTCCATCGCAGTTTCGCTCCTGCCCGATATTCCTTGGGCCGAATCCTGGACCTGGCTTTACAATGGGCTAACAGATACCACATACAGCCCGCTGGCGATGTTCCCTAATAACAATGGTGCGGTAAATGTTACCCTTACCACAAGAGACACTTTAGGCTGTATAGCTTCGCGCACCAAGAGTGTGTTCATTAGCAACCCATCGCCAACTTTCAACTATAACCCACATACCTGCGATGGCAATATTTCGATTACGCATAATATTCCCGACAATTTTCAATTTGAATGGAACATGGGAGATGGAAATTTCTCTTATGACTCTCAGCCGAACTATACCTACACTTCTCCCGGGCTTTATCAAATAAGCCTAACGATTACGGATCAGGAAGGCTGCCAACGAACACATAATTTGCCAAACCTTGCCCGGGTTACCTTTTTCAATTCCAACTTTGAGCTGGATAGCATCGGGGTAGGCTGTGCACCCTTTTATGTTTCGTTTAAAAACACAAGCTATCGCTCCGGACCCGACTCTGCATCAGTGATTTATGAATACTTGTGGAGCGATGGTATTAGCACCATTAACCCATACCGAAATCTTACAACAGCCGGAACCTATTGGGTAAAACAAATCGTGCGACACAACCAATTGACTTGTCGAGATACAGCAATTATTGAAAATATTATCGTACACGATGCTACAGCTGATTTTAGCTTTGAGCAAAGTGGAATTTGTCTTCCAATTACTGCACAATTTACCGACTTGAGTGTGAATCCGGTGAGCTGGAACTGGACATTTGGAAACGGACTTACATCTACCTTGCAGAATCCATCTACCGTGTATCATGAACTACCCAATGGTCCAATAACCTTAGCCATTGTGAATGTGAATGGCTGCACCGCCACGGTGAGTAAGCCCAATGTGTATGTATTCAATGCAAACTTTTCTGCCAGTGTAACCAATGGTTGCAACCCGGTGACCACCACCTTTTCGACCGATGCGCAAGGTGTAGCAATCTATGAATGGGATTTTGGCGATGGCACCACGTCCAGTGAAGCTTCACCAACACATCAATATCAAATCAACGGCATTTATACGGTTACACTCACCGTGACATCGTTTGAGGGATGTGTGGAAACGCTAAGCCAACCCAATTATATCACTGTTCATGGCCCGATTGCCGACTTTTACTCCCCTACACCGGCAAGTTGCGCGCCAAGCATAGTAGAGTTTTTCGAAGCTTCGCAACATGCCGTAAGTTGGAGTTGGAATTTTGGTGATGGCACATTTTCATCGGTTCAGAACCCAGTGAAACTTTATACCCAACCCGGAAGCTACGACATTACGCTCATCACCACTTCTCCCAATGGTTGCACGGATACGATTGTTAAACCAGGCTACACCGTGGTGCTTGGGCCGGCTACTCATTTCACCATGAGCAGCCCTGATGCCTGCAGCAATGCATCCATTCAGTTCACAGATCATTCGCAAGGTGCGGTGAGCTGGGAATGGAATTTTGGTGAAGGAAGCACTTCCACCGAGCAACACCCCAGCTTTACTTACACCGAGCCGGGCAATTACACCGTTACCTTATTCTCTCAAGATACCATTGGGTGTACCGCATTTTTTGTGTTGCAAACACCCATTGTGATTCATGAATTGCCGATAGCACAGGCCAGTGTATTAGAGAGCAGTGGTTGCACCCCGTTTACCGTAACATTTATCAATGCTTCAGAAGGTGCTCAACAATATTATTGGAGCTTTGGAAACGGAATACAATCGCAGCTTGAGTCACCATCTGTTACCTATACACAAAGCGGCATGTTTGATGTCACTCTAATTGCGGAAAATAGTCTCGCATGCCGCGACACCTTTACCATCGAAGGGCTGCATGCCTTACTTGTTCCGGTTGCTGACTTTACTGCACTTACTGTTGCGGGTTGCACCCCCGTAGAAGTCCAGCTTCAAAACAACAGCTCCGGACTTGATCAAGCTACCTTTGAATGGACCTTCAACAATGGCGAAGTGTCCAACCAACAACATCCAATAGCAGTGTTTACCGCTCCCGGGTTTTATGATATTCAGTTGATGGTGAGCAATGCCAATGGCTGTGCCGACACGGTATTAAAATCACAATTTATTGAAGTGTATGATACCATTGCTCCGCCTCCGGTAGAGATTGCCCGGGTATCAGTGCTTCATGAATCTGCCGTTATCATAAGTTGGGAACAAACTAATGTGAGTGATTTTGCCAAATATGAATTGTACCGATTAAATAATCATACTGGCTTATACGATCACATTGTATCTATTTCTGAAATTACGTCAAATACCTATACCGATGCAGGATTACACACCCTGCAAAACAGCTATTGTTACAAAGTGCGTGCTGTGGATCGTTGTGGTTATGCCGTCGACCTAAGCATGTTGAACGAACATTGCACGATCGACATCACTGCAAATACCCAACCCGACGACCGCATTTACCTCAGCTGGAACCCTTATCAGGGAAGAAATGTGACACGCTATCGCATATTCCGAAGAGAAGAGAGCGTGCAAACTTATGAAGATATTGGTGTGGTAGATGGTAATGTAACCACCTTTGTGGACTCCACGGTGATTTGCCCCGTAAAATACCGCTACATGGTTAAAGCCGAACAATTAGATGGTTTTGCCCACTTGAGCTCCGATAGTGATTACGATATTGCCAACCCGATTAACAATTTATTTGCCAATCAGAAGGTAACTATCGGTCGCTCCACGGTATTTAACAACGAAGCCATACTCACCGAGTGGGCGCAACCAACTGTGATGGGTGCCCATGTGACCGGCTATAAGATTTACCGATCCGAAGACAATGAACATTTCTTCCACATAGCAACGGTGCCATCGGTGCAAACAGCCTATGTGGACAATCAGGTGAATGTGAACACTACACAATACTATTACCGAATTATGGCAATGAACACTTGCGGCCTTATGGGCTTAGAAAGTAATTTTTCTCATAATGTGGTGCTTAAAGCCTGGATGAACGATTTGTTCAAAACTGAGCTGGAATGGACTCCCTATACCGGATGGGACAGTGGCGTAAGCTTCTATATCATTGAAAGGCAGTCGGATGACGGCTCTTGGCAAGTGGTGAAGTTTGTTGGTGGAAGTGTGACTTCGGCTGTTGATGAAAATTAATTGATTGTTTTTCTGAAACTTATTTTTTGATTTATATTGTGGGCAAATTTCAGACATGATTAAGTTTAAGAGTATTGTATTACAGCTAAAAGAAGAAGACTACAATGCCCTCTGTAAGCAATTTACCGAAACTAAGGCTGAAAAGTACTTGAGACTGCTCACGCTTTATCGTGAAAACGTTTACAATGACGAGCAAATACAGGAAATGCTCGGCATCAATATCAGCGCCTACTACACCCTTAAATCAAGGTTGTTTGATAAAATTCAGGATTACCTTACTAACAACATGTCAACCCCTATCATTGACCTGTTGCGTAAGGTGGCTAATATCCCTACATTGGTTTATGACACACATCGTGAAACAGCCATCGCTATTCTCAATAAACTTGAATCGGAGTTAAAGGCGTACGACATGCCTTATGAATTGTCGAGTGTGTATAGCGCTCTAAAGAAACTAAATATTCACTCTCCTAAGTATTACGAATATACTCAACAATACAATAAGCATCTTGCATATACCATTGCCTTAGACAAGGCGGAAGACATTCTCAACAATTTCACCAAAACACTTGGTGATTACTATGCTTCGCGCATCAAGCAGCACATCGACCTATTGTCGCTTTATAAGCAAGAAATCAATAATGTATGCCAGATATATGAGTCGCATCACCTAACGATTTACAAGTGCATCATTGATATTTCGTATGCGCTTTTCATTCCCGAAACAGAGGCTGTGAAAGATGATGAGCCAATTGAAGATCAGCTGCTGACAATGGAGAAGATTTTTTCCACTTATTCGAAAGATGTGAGTTATCAATACCTCTATCAAGTCTATAATTTCTTGGCATTCGAATATTATCACAGCTTAAATCTGACTAAAAAAGCAACAAAATATTTCGACCTGATCAACGATAAGCTGCAGTCCTTTCTGTTATACAACCATTGTTGCTTTACCAGTAAGTTTTTGATTTCAAAGCTCGAAAAGCACAACAGCATGAACACCGAGTCGTCGGTTTATGCTGAAATCATTGATATGGTAGAAAACTATGAGCCGGACAAAAACGATATCCCGAACTATATCAATTACACTAAGTTTATCGCCACGGCTGCTATGTATGACAAAAAATACAGCGATGCCGTACAATACCTTAATCGTTTGATTAATGACATCAGTTTCAAGAATTATCCGCACTCGGAAATCGAAGTAAAACTGCTGTTGGCGTTGAATTATTCAATGATCAACAAATACGACCCTGCCACCAGCGTGCTGCGCAGTGTGACACGCAAGGTACGTGAACTGAACGATGAAATGGGCTATGAAAATGCCTTGGTGTTTTATAAAATTCTCTCCACGCAAATGGGAGCATCTTCAAAGGCTGTAGATCAGAAAATCACTCAGCTATTTGCAAAGTTTGAATTGCTCAATGTGAAACACAATCGAATGCTTGAATATATCAAAGCCGACGAACAATTTATTAAACTCCTTTCACAGAATGTGAAGCGTGGGTGATGGCTAAATCCGCCTAATATCTTTATCGGCCAATAATTTCCAAACGCATCTTACAGTCTTCTCATACCTGGCCAGCTCCGATGTTATGCACCATCAAATTCGATTTTCCCATAGCAACTTTTGTTGAACTTACGATACTTGTATGTGTAAATCCGCCGCTCAAATTCCAGCAGATAATTTCTTCGGGCAGTTAGTCGCTTTGCGCTCCCGATTGGGTCAAAACTTCGCCAAAGCACTCAAAATACTTCACGAGGTTGGGCACCCTGCGATGATCAATGTTCTTATTCGGGCGTTTCAAGCCCCATTTTTGCGGATAGATGGCAAAGTTTTTACGCATGCCTTCGTGCACCAAGCCTTGCAGGTCAATACCTTGTTTGCAATAGGCCCTGATCACTGCATCTGCGCACACCCCGCGATCGGCTGGAACATCCGCGTTGGGATAAGCAGTCACATAATAAGCCGGATCATAAAACACATGCTGCTCGGTGAGCGATTCTGCCGAAGCGGCCAGTTTTGCATAAAAGCCATCCTGTGCACTGATGGAAGACAGATTCAGACATAAGCCTAACAGGAATAAAAATAAGCTGTACATGAAGGTGTAACGGGAAAGGGACTGAAATATTTTTCGGCGTTAAGATGCATAAATTGCCACTTTAAAACTATGCTAAAAAGCGTATCTAAGACATTTTTATCAAACATGACAAAAATTAGATTGCTTGACCACGGTTAATTGCGGATAAGCGCATATGGTTGGATTTCCTTTTTCAAATAATCATGAAACGAGCATGATTCGTTAAACAGGAAAAAGGATGAACCGAGTTTATCAGCTCAACGAAGCTAAGGTTTTCCACCTGCCTGCGGCAGGCAGGTCCGACCTATCAAAAACAAATTATTTGCGGATGAAATATTGCATCATTCTGACACTATATGTTTCATTTTGTTGTGATTGTGTGATATAAAACAAATTATATTGCGCTGATAAATAGTCAATTCGACCCTGTGGAGATTATTTATATTGCAAATGTCGATTTTATTTATATACTTTGCATAAATATTTATAGTATGAAAAAATTATCCAATTATCCAATTATCCAATTATCCAATTATCCAATTATCCAATTATCCAATTATCCAATTATCCAATTA